>JBHYED010000045.1:0-32867 GCA_051860365.1 Phormidesmis sp. | reverse complement strand
AACAGTTCCTTCTTGCTTGGAGAATGCAATAGACCGTCTGCCGCGAAAACTCGACCAAAACCCTCTTAGGGATTGAAACAACTTTGAAGCTTTAACAGCGGTTCCGAGTGACTGGGCGAAAACTCGACCAAAACCCTCTTAGGGATTGAAACCCCTTCTTAGCTCTCAGATGCCACTCAGCAAGGCGCGAAAACTCGACCAAAACCCTCTTAGGGATTGAAACATTTACAACAGGTGATGACGGTAACAGAATCACTGCGAAAACTCGACCAAAACCCTCTTAGGGATTGAAACAATCAGTGGGCAACCTTGCTACGCGAAGCACACCGCGAAAACTCGACCAAAACCCTCTTAGGGATTGAAACAGAAAAGCAGCTAGTGGCTAACGAGCTTGAGTTTGGCGAAAACTCGACCAAAACCCTCTTAGGGATTGAAACCGATTTGTTTGCAGCCTACTGCGCCTACTGCTCAGGCGAAAACTCGACCAAAACCCTCTTAGGGATTGAAACGGAAAAACTCACTGCTAAGCCTGTGAAATGTGTACGCGAAAACTCGACCAAAACCCTCTTAGGGATTGAAACAATAACTATCTCCCCAAATACATTTCCCGATGCTGGGCGAAAACTCGACCAAAACCCTCTTAGGGATTGAAACTTATCTACTAACACGGCTGAATTAGTATTCTTATGCGAAAACTCGACCAAAACCCTCTTAGGGATTGAAACTGTGCTGCTTACTACCCTTGGCGCTGCCAGCTTCTGGGCGAAAACTCGACCAAAACCCTCTTAGGGATTGAAACGCTCTCTCTTGGAATACATTCCCCCGCCCAACCCCCGCGAAAACTCGACCAAAACCCTCTTAGGGATTGAAACACTCTACGTTTCCATTGCCGTTGCGGACGCTATGCGAGCGAAAACTCGACCAAAACCCTCTTAGGGATTGAAACAAGACTTCTAAGCCATTTAAAGTAAAAATAGTTTGGCGCGAAAACTCGACCAAAACCCTCTTAGGGATTGAAACAAGGCAAGAGATTGCAGCGTTAGACGGGCGGTTTATTCCACGCGAAAACTCGACCAAAACCCTCTTAGGGATTGAAACACTTGCACCCCGAGGTGTACGCTGTACCAGACTTTACGCCTGCGAAAACTCGACCAAAACCCTCTTAGGGATTGAAACTGTCAAGCCATCCCATTACCAGCCCTTTGCTAGCAATATGCGAAAACTCGACCAAAACCCTCTTAGGGATTGAAACGTGTAAGACCGTCTTGACTAAGGTAGATTTCCTTAGCGAAAACTCGACCAAAACCCTCTTAGGGATTGAAACATACTTGTACTAAGACACATCAGACAGCCTCCTACGCGAAAACTCGACCAAAACCCTCTTAGGGATTGAAACCTGTGGGTGGTTGCTGTGCGGCTGTTACTTGTCCGCGAAAACTCGACCAAAACCCTCTTAGGGATTGAAACCTCATGGTGGTCAATCACCAACGACCTTAGAACCGCTATGCGAAAACTCGACCAAAACCCTCTTAGGGATTGAAACCGACTGGAATTACACAGGTAAGGCGGGCTAGAATATATAGCGCATTGGCGAAAACTCGACCAAAACCCTCTTAGGGATTGAAACCTCCGTCTATGTAAGGAGAGTAGTAGTTGGCCGTGCGCGAAAACTCGACCAAAACCCTCTTAGGGATTGAAACATGATGGCTGTGTTCAACCCATTCAAATCCTGCGTGCGAAAACTCGACCAAAACCCTCTTAGGGATTGAAACATTCAGGAATCGAACTGCACTCGTTAGAGCGCTAGGCGAAAACTCGACCAAAACCCTCTTAGGGATTGAAACCTCGATATGTACGTGTGTACTAGTAGCCTGTGGAAAGCGAAAACTCGACCAAAACCCTCTTAGGGATTGAAACATCACTGCCTTTCTTGCTCCAGCAATACAGGTCATGCGAAAACTCGACCAAAACCCTCTTAGGGATTGAAACCAAGGTGGTGATATCTTCGGTACGGGCTACACCAGCGAAAACTCGACCAAAACCCTCTTAGGGATTGAAACCAAGTTGGCTCTTGCAAGGTTAGAGGCCGGTTGCGCGAAAACTCGACCAAAACCCTCTTAGGGATTGAAACCATACAAATTCAAGACAGGGAGGTATAAGGTGACGCGAAAACTCGACCAAAACCCTCTTAGGGATTGAAACAGATCTGATAGAGAGGAATTCCTTAATCTCTGGATGTGGCGAAAACTCGACCAAAACCCTCTTAGGGATTGAAACAAACCCTTTCGCCCCAGCCTTATTAGCCATTCTTTGCGAAAACTCGACCAAAACCCTCTTAGGGATTGAAACTGTTAACAGGCATGGAGAACTAGTGAGCGCTGGCGAAAACTCGACCAAAACCCTCTTAGGGATTGAAACATACTGGGACGATGACGACAGGCATGACATGCAAACCCTGCGAAAACTCGACCAAAACCCTCTTAGGGATTGAAACAAGTACTGTATTAAGGATGTCCTAGCCACCCATTAGCGAAAACTCGACCAAAACCCTCTTAGGGATTGAAACGTAACCCATTTTCATTACAACTTCGATATCAAGTGGCGAAAACTCGACCAAAACCCTCTTAGGGATTGAAACGCCTTATACAGACCGAATAGGATATCCTCCCCATTGCGAAAACTCGACCAAAACCCTCTTAGGGATTGAAACATGCTGATACCCGTCCAGTAGCACCTGTTACGCTGGGCGAAAACTCGACCAAAACCCTCTTAGGGATTGAAACCGACTTGCTGAGTTTAAACAGTGGGCTTACAAAAGCGAAAACTCGACCAAAACCCTCTTAGGGATTGAAACTAGCTTGCCTTAAACTAAGACTACATTAACTGTGCGATCGCGCGAAAACTCGACCAAAACCCTCTTAGGGATTGAAACAAAGCGTGTGACGGGTATATTGCTGTTGACGAAGAGCGAAAACTCGACCAAAACCCTCTTAGGGATTGAAACTTCACGCTTTTGGGCGGCTAACTCCTTCTTCACGGCGCGAAAACTCGACCAAAACCCTCTTAGGGATTGAAACGCACCGGGGGGAGATGCTGAGGAGCCTATCATTACGAGCGAAAACTCGACCAAAACCCTCTTAGGGATTGAAACGGATAGTATCTGCTGTTCAGATGTCTTACCGGACACGCGAAAACTCGACCAAAACCCTCTTAGGGATTGAAACTAAATTATGGAGGGTTTTAGAATGGTTCCGACTCGCGAAAACTCGACCAAAACCCTCTTAGGGATTGAAACCAGTCTTACTTACTGGGGAAGGGAGGCACTTATGGATTTGCGCGAAAACTCGACCAAAACCCTCTTAGGGATTGAAACTTATATCCTCACTAGAAGCCTTGCTAGATCTACCCGCGAAAACTCGACCAAAACCCTCTTAGGGATTGAAACCCCAGAGCCATTATTACAGGGCTACCATATTACGCGAAAACTCGACCAAAACCCTCTTAGGGATTGAAACTCAAGGATTTGAAATTGCAGAAGACAAAGAGGTGAAGGCGAAAACTCGACCAAAACCCTCTTAGGGATTGAAACCAGTATGGTTTGGGTTGATGATATGACAGGTGTTGCGCGAAAACTCGACCAAAACCCTCTTAGGGATTGAAACACAGAGTTACGTAAGCTGGCTAGAGATTTAAACATGCGAAAACTCGACCAAAACCCTCTTAGGGATTGAAACTGAAAGTGAGCCGTAGCCTAAAAGACTGAGAACCGGCGAAAACTCGACCAAAACCCTCTTAGGGATTGAAACGCCTTGCTGTTGCAGGTTGATTGGCGCTTTATGGGCACGCCGCGAAAACTCGACCAAAACCCTCTTAGGGATTGAAACTGGATAGCGGATAAGATAGCCTCTCTCACCTGATCCTGCGAAAACTCGACCAAAACCCTCTTAGGGATTGAAACTGATGGACTGCTAAATACAGGAAACAATTCGAGTGGCGAAAACTCGACCAAAACCCTCTTAGGGATTGAAACATCGCAAGGACATGAAGAGGCTCTGGCTAAGCAGGCGAAAACTCGACCAAAACCCTCTTAGGGATTGAAACCCGCTCAGACTCTATAAGCAAAACATTTGGGTGGGTGCGAAAACTCGACCAAAACCCTCTTAGGGATTGAAACGTAGAGGACACGACGGAAGACCTCATACAGGCAGCTCGCGCGCGAAAACTCGACCAAAACCCTCTTAGGGATTGAAACCGCATTCACAACCGCGTGGAAGCCTTCTTCCTTAACGCGAAAACTCGACCAAAACCCTCTTAGGGATTGAAACAAACGCAAAACGAAGGATCGCGGGGGATCCATCAGGGGCGAAAACTCGACCAAAACCCTCTTAGGGATTGAAACACTTTGCGAAAGCAGATTAGCAATCTGGGTGCATGCGAAAACTCGACCAAAACCCTCTTAGGGATTGAAACAGAAGAGAGCGATCGCACTTCAGATAGCGAGGCCAAGCGAAAACTCGACCAAAACCCTCTTAGGGATTGAAACTCATTGCCTTCCATCGGGATAGGGAAACCTGCCGCCGGCGAAAACTCGACCAAAACCCTCTTAGGGATTGAAACAGTACGAGCCGGTAGCCCTACTGCTGATTCTATTAAGCGCACGCGAAAACTCGACCAAAACCCTCTTAGGGATTGAAACGGATTTGAACTCATCTATGGCCTGCTGCGCGGTAGCGCCTTCGTGCGAAAACTCGACCAAAACCCTCTTAGGGATTGAAACATTATTTTCTGCCTTGGGCTCAAAGGATTCATCTCGCGAAAACTCGACCAAAACCCTCTTAGGGATTGAAACATTCGTACTGTGTTTCTATCAGCGATCGTCTTCACGCGCGAAAACTCGACCAAAACCCTCTTAGGGATTGAAACACTATTAGGGGTGGGAATTTCCTGAACAATAGAGGGCGAAAACTCGACCAAAACCCTCTTAGGGATTGAAACAAGTTTTTCGCAAAGCTTGTTGGTTGGATAGTGAGCGAAAACTCGACCAAAACCCTCTTAGGGATTGAAACGAAGTAGCCTTTGTCGGATGAAAGGTGAGAAAAAGCGAAAACTCGACCAAAACCCTCTTAGGGATTGAAACAGGACGCCGCGCCATACTGCCGTGATAGCTGTTTGGCGAAAACTCGACCAAAACCCTCTTAGGGATTGAAACAGCCGTGCGATCGCCTTACTATCAGGCGCACTGTGCGAAAACTCGACCAAAACCCTCTTAGGGATTGAAACCGGTGAACATAGCTATACACAGCCGGTTAGCGATGCGAAAACTCGACCAAAACCCTCTTAGGGATTGAAACGTCAGCATTACTGATTCTGAAATGCAGGGCACTCGCACCAGGCGAAAACTCGACCAAAACCCTCTTAGGGATTGAAACATAGGGCTGCATGACCTTTTCAGGCACTAACGCAAAGCGAAAACTCGACCAAAACCCTCTTAGGGATTGAAACCAAAGCAAGCCAGACCAGGGAGAGCAAGGGCAACGCTACGCGAAAACTCGACCAAAACCCTCTTAGGGATTGAAACAAAAAGTAGAAAGCCCAGCGCCCTAAGTTTGCAAGGCGAAAACTCGACCAAAACCCTCTTAGGGATTGAAACCTTTTTTAAAGTTTCTTAGGTTTTTGCTGCCAGAGGCGAAAACTCGACCAAAACCCTCTTAGGGATTGAAACCAAGCAGTGGGCTTATAAAAATCCTAGCTGCCTCGCGCGAAAACTCGACCAAAACCCTCTTAGGGATTGAAACAACCAACGCCAAAGCAGAAGTTTTCAGAAGCCGTTCGCGAAAACTCGACCAAAACCCTCTTAGGGATTGAAACCTTTTGGGGTAAGGCAGGCCGCTCTCATGCAGGGCAGGCGAAAACTCAACCAAAACCCTATTAGGGATTGAAACTCAAAATTAGAGTGTGAGCAACAAAGTCCTAGCGGCGAAAACTCAACCAAAACCCTATTAGGGATTGAAACGTGAAAACGTGACGCGTATGGTTGACTCACCCGCGAAACTGCTGCATTCTAAGCTAATTTTAAAGGCACTGACGTAGAAAAGAGACTTTATGCAACACGACTATCTTGATGTAAATGGCATTCGGCTGCACTGCGTGAGTGAGGGCAAGGGGCCGCTGATGTTGTTTTTGCATGGGTTTCCGGAGTGCTGGTATTCCTGGCGGCATCAGCTTATTGAGTTTGGCAAGGGCTACAAAGCGGTCGCGATAGATTTGCGCGGCTATAACGAGAGTGACAAGCCGAAGGAGCCGTCGGCCTATGCTTTGTCGGAGCTAATTGCAGATGTGGCAGGCGTGATTCGGGTGCTGGGGTATGAACGGTGCGTTTTGGTGGGGCATGATTGGGGTGGGGCGATCGCCTGGAGTTTTGCCTACGCCCATCCTGAAATGCTCGAACGCTTAATCGTGTTGAATTTACCTCACCCAGCTAAATTTGCTGAAGGACTGCGCACGCCTCAACAGCTATTGCGAAGCTGGTATATTGCGCTGTTTCAACTGCCAATGCTGCCTGAGTTTCTTCTAAAGATGAATAACTATGCGGTGATTCGAGCCGTGTTTCAAAATCAGGCGGTTAATCCTGAAGCCTTTACAGCAGCAGATTTGGACTTTTTAGTAGCAGCGGCGGCAAAGCCAGGGGCGCTCACGGCCATGCTGAACTACTATCGCAATATTTTTCAGTCTGAAGGATTTTTAGACAGGCAGTGGGACGTGCTGAAGGTGCCCACTTTGCTCGTGTGGGGCGAGAATGATGCGGCGCTAGGCAAGGAGCTTACCTACGGTACGGATGCGTATGTGGAGACTTTCGAGCTGCGGTATATTCCTCACTGTAGCCATTGGGTTCAGCAAGAACAGCCGGAGCTAGTCAATCAGTACATGCGAGCGTTTTTGGCGCTCCCCACTGAGATAGGATCTGCTTAACCTTGCTCTACTTAACTTTGCTCTACTGGGCTGTTTTCTATACTGTTCTCGGCGCGGTATCGATCGGTTTCTCTAAGGCGCTGGGTTAAGAAGCGACAGATCTCTAAAATCATGTGCGGGCGCTGGGTGATCAGGCTCAAAAAGCGGTTTTTCTCTAGCTTGAGTAGGGTGCAATCTGTTTGGGCGATCGCACCATCCCAAAGCGGCGCCCCGTCAAACAAGGCGACCTCGCCAAAATAGTCTCCTCGGCCAAGCTGTCTAATTTTCTTAGACGTGCCATCCACCTCTTTGATGAGCTGCACCTTCCCCTCAGCAATAATGTATAGATGGGCTGCTAGGTCGCCTTCTGCGAAGATAGTTTCATCTGCGAACACCTGAGTTTGTTCTAAGCTCTCATCGATCAGAATTAACTCATCAAGAGAGAGATTCTTGAAAAGTGAAACGGTTTTAAGTAGCAGCAGTCGATTCATAGCAGTTTTAGCCGGTAGATTAGCCTCAAAAATTTGACCCGCAACCTGTTTGAAAAAGGGATCTGGATCGTTGATTAGCGCCGAAGGCACCATCGCTAGAGCAATCAGTGCGCCAGATTTTATCCAGCGATCATTTGATTCTAAGGCTTCGAGCAGCAGCCGGTATCCTTTTGTTTTGAGCCAGAGCGGCGTGACGGACTGTGCCGCTGGCGTCGTCGTGGTCGTGGACTTGCTAGCATCAGCCGTCACCAGGGCTTCTAATAGCGGCATTAGCGGCAGCACAAACCGACGGTGGTTGAGAGAAGCGAGAACTTCAATGGCGTTCTCTAGTTCGCTTTGGGCGTTGGTGGCCAGCAGCCGGTTGACGGCGTTGACGGTGCGGGGATGGCCAAGGGCAGAGAGAATGTAAAGGACTTTTTGAATCAGGCGACTGTGATAGTCAGCGATCGCAACGCGGAGGGCTTCCCAGCTAGGGGCGGTTGGCGGCAGTTGGGCCTGCCACTGACGGGTTTTGGCGAGCTGAGCATAGCTGGGCGCAAGGTAGTCAAACAGCACGTTGCTAGCGTACCGAGTCCTGACCAGGCCGATAGCGGCAATGGCCGCGTTAACGACTTCGGGCTGGTCGCTGTTCAAGTTGGCTTTGGTCAGATCCACACCGGGCTGACCGTAGGCTGCGAGGGTTTTGGCGGCTTGCTGACGGACGCGAGGATCGAGATCGCCTAGGCAGATGCCAATGGCGCTAAGCTGCTCGGGCACTGCCGTGAGCTGCAACAGATTTAGGGCGGCAATGCGAACCATGGGGTCGTAATGACTGAGCTTGCTGCTAGCGATGGTGGCGGTAGCAGCGTCGCCTCGCTGGGTGAGGGGCACTAAGGACTCTAGGCCCGTGCGGATGATGTCGGGCTGGGTTTGGGTAAGAACAAGGTTGGGAATGAGCGAGGCCAGAGCTGGATTTTTGCTGTAGGCGACGACGCGGGTGATGATGCGGGCGGCGCTGCTGGTGAGGGGTAGAGGCCAGTCGGGTGAGGCGTTAGGATCGGCGATGAGCTGGGCGATCGCCTCAAGAACTTGCCGCTCCATAGCCTGCGAATCTGTTGTTTGCAGATCCGTTCTATCAGGCACAACCTGATTGATCAGCAGCACTTCCCAAGCAAATAGCTGTAGCTGAGGATCTGATAGTTTCTGTTGGAAGTCAGCCAGTAAGTCTAAGGGGCAGGGGGCAAAAAGCGCGATCGCACCCTCATAAAGCTGTTCATCTTTGAGCCCCCCTTCTTGGCAAATTAACGATTCTATGGCCGGTAGAAATTGGCTAGGTGCTTCCATCCGCGCTGCTAGCTCTAATCCATTGAGCTGACTGTAGCGATCGCTATCGGTCAACAGTGCCTCCACCGCCGCCCCAGACTCAGGATTAAGCTGAATCGGATCGAGGTCAAAAGCGTCCAAATCCAGGCTGTCAGACCGAATCATTTCCTCCAAGCCGCTGGCATAAAAGCGGCCCATAGGCAGCCTCACTAGCAGTAGAACCCCCGTGAGGCCAGCCACAAACCAGGCAATCTGCACCAGGCTCAATCTCGCTTCACCCAGCCATAGCAGCAAACCCGCCAAAGTCAATCCAACAGAATAAATCAGTCCGTCGCTGAGCGTTCTAATTCGCCCCACAAACTCACGGGGAATCGCATTGTAATTAAGCTGATGCACCGGCAAATTAATGCCCTTATACAGGCCATCGCCGTTGATGTGCAGCCCAATCGCCGCAGGCAATCCAAAGTGCGACAGCAGCCCTGCAAAGCTCGCCAGCGTGGTCAGCGGATAGACCGTATTCATCTGTGCCACACCCCAGTTTTTGAGCAAAGGCCGAGTAATGCCAAAAATAACCGCTACCTGTACAAGGCTGATAACAATGCGCATTTCGCCCAGAAAACCTGTCAGCGCCCGATCGCTAAAGTTGCTGCCATAAATGTTGAACCACAGAAACTCAGAGCTGATGTAGATAATCACCAGCAAAAAGCTGCTGCTCGCTAAGAACAAGGCCAGCGGATAGCGCTTCACCAAGTCAGGAAAGGTTCTAATCGATTCAATAATGCTGACTGACTGAGCGGGTTTATCCACAGCGACCAGACGCTGAGAATTCTCCAAATACAGCAGTTGAACAAACCCGACCAAGAACACAACTGGCATAAACAACAGCAAATCTCTGGTTTTGAAATAGTGTGAGAGTAGCGTGGTGAGGCCACCGCCCATCAGGGTGCCGACGGCCTGAGCAATGCCGATGTAGGGGGCGTATCGCTTGTACTCTAGGGTGGTGAAATAGTCGGTGAGCAGGCTGGGATACAGCACATTGTTGTGAAAGTCCCACTGAAAGAAAATGGCGATGAGCAGGACGTAGTACGCATACGTTGTATCTTGAGCCAGCAGCAGCCGCAGCCCCAAAATGGCGGGCACTGAGCCTAACAGCACATAGCGAAATAGCTGAGGCCGACTGTACCTATCGACGATCTGCGAGAAAATGGCATAGGCGGGCATGGAGCACAGCCCGATTAAAATGAACGCCAGCGGCAGATGATTTGCACCGACGTAGCTGACAAAAAGAGAATTTGCGATCGCCATTCCCAAAACGCTATACACCAGTACCGTCACCGCCAGCAGCAGTAGCTGTGTCAGCCGATCTAATCTGATTTTGGGAAGGCGCTTAGGCCATTGAAGCAGCGCTGTTTGCATAAGACTAGGATGCCTCCGGTGCGATTTCGTCGGATATCTCAGTCACGACGTCAGCAGTGTCTTCAGAGGTTTCTTCAGAGGTGTCTAGAGAGCTGGCTGAGGCCAGTTGGGGCAGCCGCACAAAGGGCGTTAGCGCTGCGGCAATAAGTAAGAAAACGCCTCCTAGCACAACGGCCATCAGTCGATTGTCGTGTAGCCAGTGCTCCATAATCCAGCCAAAGAACAGCGAAATACCAATTTCGGGCAGCACGATAAAGAAGTTGAAAATGCCCTGATAAATACCGCGTCGCTGGGTGGGAATGGCGTGAGTCAAAATGGCGTAGGGAATAGACTGAGCGCTGGCCCAAGCCATGCCAAATCCTACCATTGAAAACAACAGCATCTCTGGCTGATGAATAAAGTGAAGCGAAATGAGGCTAAGCCCACCGCAGACCAGACAAAAGCTATGGACGGCAGTGCGGCTGAGGCGGCGAGTGAGCACCGGCAGTAAAAAAGAGAACGGAATGCAGACTGCATTAAACAAAGCAAAACAGATCCCGGCCCATTCGATGCCCTGGTTGTAGAGCAAAGAGTCGATTTCTACTGCGCCAAATATGTTGCGGGCCACGGCGGGCGGAAAGTAGAGGAAAAAGCAAAAGATACCAAGCCAGGTGAAGACTTGCACCCGAGCTAGCTGCTTCATAGTTGAGGGCATTTGCTGTAGGGCTTGCCACGTTTGACTCAGGCTATTGAGCAGACCACCGCGTTCGGCTTTCGTTTGCGCAAAGCGTTCTAGGTCTTTAGGTGGGGATTCTGAGGTGGTGAGCGTCGTCCACAGGGTAGTGAGCAAAAACAGAGCCGCGCCGATATAGAACGAAAGCTCGATGGTGAGCGGAATGCGCCGGGTGGCGTCGGTAGAGGGATCGATGCCGAGAAAATTGTTGAGTAGCCAGGGGAGACTGGAGGCGGCGATCGCGCCAATGCCGACCATCACGCTCTGCATGGCAAAGCCTTGCGTTCGCTGCTTTTTCGGCAGCAGGTCACCCACAAAGGCCCGATACGGCACCATGCTGACATTCACGCTGGAGTCTAGCAGCCACAGCAGCCCCGCCGCCATCCACAGCGCCGAACATTTGGGCATGAGCACGAGCCCCACTGAGGCAAATAGCGCTCCGCCGAGCAGGTACGGGCGTCTACGGCCCCACGGCCCCCAGGTGTGATCGCTGAGGTTGCCTACAATTGGCTGAATGATCAGGCCGGTGAGCGGCGCGGCGAGCCACAGAATAGGGATGCTGTGGGCACTTGCGCCTAAGTGCTCAAAAATAGAACTCATGTTGGCCATTTGCAGGCCCCAGCCAAACTGGATGCCCAAAAAGCCGATGTTCATATTCCATAGCTGAAAAAAGCTGAACTTTGAGCTTTCACTAGAAGCCGCTTTTTCCTGCTTGTGATCGTCTGAAAGCTGAGCTTCTTGAGCTGTTGCCATTCAATTTTTGTCTCGTTAATGGGTTTAAACCAGCCTAAACCATAGACCGGTATGCGATCTAACAAAGGCTTTGTTGATACGCTTACTGAGCGATCGCACCGTCTCATGATTATTCAATGGTCAGGTTCGGCCATGAGCTTGTCTAGGCGATCGTTGGCGTCTTTGGCGAGGCGGCTACAGTGAAGGCTGGAGGCGAGACCGACTGCGGTGGTGATGCTGCCTTCGGGGATGTTGCCGGTGATGAGGGTGATGGCTCCGCCGAAGCCAATGAGGGTGGAAAGGGCGGTGGCGATGAGGGCGAGGTTGGAGGTGTTTCGGGCCTGGCGGATGCGTTCGTGGGCGATGCGCTGTTCGATGTCGTAGTTTGGGTTTGGGATGAGGTTTTGCATGTTGGGGTGGGGTGTGAAGGTTGGTTTCGGGGCGCTCCTTGATTACTATGAAACTGCGGAATGACTGGGCTGTGGTCTGAATTGGGTGTTGGGCTTGTGTCGGATTTATGTCGGTGTTTTGGTGAGGGGTTATGGGGCGATCGCTACGGGCATCAAAAGAAGGACTGGCGGAGGCGAAGGAAGCCTTTAAGCGAACAGGATGGACGCAGGATCATCTGGCAGGCAGGGCTAATTGCTCTAGATCGACAGCAATTAACTTTCTTGCTCAGCGGCCTGTGGCGAAGGGGCTATTTCAAGCCTTTTGTACAGAGCTGGGGCTGGAGTGGGGTGAAATCGCTGAGCTAGAGACAGATGAAGTGCCGGAGCGATCGCTCAATATCGATGAGCTGATTGAATCCGTGCGAGCCAATATTTATGACAGCGTTGTTGAAAAGTGCGGCTCTATGCGGGTGTTGGATATGTCGCAGCCGATTGGACTAGACGATATCTATACTGACGTTAATATTTTGGAGAAAATTACCGGTAGCAGACGCCTGGGAATTCCAGAATTGGTAGAGCAGGCGAATATAGAGGACTTTGAACGGTTCAGCTTGAGTGGTATTCGTGAGGAACGCGTGCCTGGACTGCAAGCCGTTGAGCAGCACTCTAAGCTAATGATTTTGGGCAAGCCAGGAGCAGGCAAGACGACCTTTCTAAAGCACCTGACAATTCAGTGTGTGGACAGGCAGTTCAAGCCAAATTTAGTGCCCTTGTTTATAACGCTCAAGGACTTTGCCGAAGAACCTGGGAAACCTGGCCTGTTGGACTACCTGATAACGCTATTTGCTAGCTATGGGATGGAGCCGGACACAAAGGTTAAAACGGGCCATCTAACAAAACTAGTTAACGATGACTCTACAGCAGTAGAGCTATTCTTGAATCAAGGCAGAGTCCTTGTTTTGTTAGATGGTTTGGATGAAGTGAGAGAGTCTGATAACAGCCGAGTGCTAAAACAGATTCAAGCCTTTGCCAACCAGTTTCACAAAAATCCGTTCATCATTACCTGTCGGATTGCGGCTAAGGGCTACACCTTTGAGCAATTTACAGAAGTAGAAGTTGCCGATTTTAATAATGAGCAAATTGAAACATTTGCGACTAAATGGTTTCAGGTTAGACAGGATTTGGTAAAGGCTAGCACCTTCATGGATCGGCTGAAGCAGGATAAAGGCATCCGAGAGCTAGCGACTAGCCCTATATTGCTAACGCTGCTGTGTTTGGTGTTTGAAGAGTCAGGCACTTTCCTGGCAAATCGTTCAGAGCTGTATAAAGAAGGTTTGGATGTATTGCTGAAAAAGTGGGATGCAAAACGCAATATTGAACGAGGCCAGGTTTATAGAAAACTTTCTTTGAAGCGCAAAGAAGACTTGCTGAGTCAGATTGCAATAGATACGTTTGAACCGGGAAACTACTTCTTTAAGCAGAAAGAAGTAGAGCAAAAAATTAGTCGCTATATTCAGAATTTGCCAGGTGCCAGCACAGAAGAAGAAGCGCTACAACTGGATAGTGAGGTCGTCCTAAGATCTATAGAAGCACAGCATGGTTTGTTGGTAGAGCGGGCGAAAGGAATCTATTCGTTCTCTCATTTAACGTTTCATGAGTATTTCACAGCACGAAAGCTAGTGGCTAGTTCAAAATCTAGCATTTTTGCGGCTCAGCTTTTGCCTCACCTTAGTGAAAAACGATGGCGAGAGGTCTTTTTACTTACAGTTGGAATGGTAGAGAGTGCAGATGAGTTGTTGTTAGCGATGAAACGACAGATCGATAAGTTGATTGTCGACGCTGATGAAATTCAGAGGCTTCTAATTTGGGTTGAAAGCAAGGGAAATTCAGTCAATGTTTCGTATAAGCCTGCTGCCGTTCGCGCATTTTATCTCTTCTTTTCCCGCACTCTCTCTCTCGACCGCACCCTCTCCTTTTCCCGCACTGTCTCTCGCTCCCTCGGCCTTGACCTTTCCCTTAACCTTGACCTCGACCTTGACCTCGACCGCACCCTCTTCCGCTTCCTCGACTGCGCCCTCGACCGTGATCGCGACTTTTTTTCTGCCCTCGAGCTTTCCCTTTCTCTTATTCACGACCCAGCGTTTAAAGAGCAGCTTCAGTCGCTTCAAAAACAGCTTCCATCTACTTCTTTCGAGAACAGAAAACACTTTAGAAAATGGTGGATAAAAAACGGGTTTACATGGACAGAAAAACTTAGAGTCGTTATCATTCAGCACCGTAACATAGGACGCGATTGGCAATTTAACTCCAAACAGAAGGCTTTGTTGCAGCAGTACTACGATGCCAATCAGCTATTGGTAGATTGCTTAAATAGCGATTGCTATGTTAGCCGCGAAGTAAGGCAAGAAATTGAGGCAGGGTTGCTTTTGCCAACACAGAAAGACGATTGAGAAAAGAAGATAGCAACAATTCTCGAGTGCTTCCTTTAATTTCTCATATGAAGGTGCCAAAAACGCTATCTTCTTTTCTCAATGTGGGTTGGATTTGTAAAATCTTTTGAAACAACCCACAAGTCGATACCGTATGTGCTGATAAAAGACTGCACTTCCGACAAATCTGCGCTGTAGTGCGCGGTGACCAATGCCGCCAGCCGCTGCCGCATCTCATCATAAAATTCAACGTGCCTAGCGCTGTAAAAGCTATAGCGGCTGGGTAAAAACAGCACGGGGAAAATTAAATGTGCCAGCAAAAATAAGCTGACGGCTGAAACGGTGAGATAGCCCAATACGCTCACTTTATCGGTGATATGAGCCGCGTTTGCGATCGCCACTCGTAATGCCTAGCCGATCCAACTTTCGCTTACACACCAAAAAAAAGCCAAGATGAGGGCATTCCAACATCTTGGCCTTTCGTGAGCGATCGCAACAGCAATTACACTTGAGGCTCTGTCATATCAGCATTGCTTTCGTGCCATACAAAGGCGTAGTAGGCTGCGATCGCGCCGGTAATGCCATTGAGCCACACGTTGTTACCGAAGATAGGCATAAAGCCAAACAGCGTTTGAGTTGCTGAAATTAAACCCAAGAGTGCTAGCGCTAGGTAGCTAATCCCAAAGAATCGGTTGTAGTTAAATGAGCCGCGATCGCCCGTCGCAGAATACAGGCCAAACACGCCAACCGCTAGGTGAGTGATATTATGCAGCAAGTTAGTCGGAAATAGGCCAAACACGTAGCCAAACCCGCGCAGGTAAGCAGCCGTGTAGTTAGCGCCTGCGGCCGCCGGGATCTGATCAGCCGTAATGGGCGCGGCATCACTTATAGCGGCGGCTGGCAAGCTCACCAGGTCTGGAATAAAACCAGCCACGCCGATAGCTGTAAAGATTATCCCAACGGCCAAAGCGCACTTATTTTCACCTGTCATATCAATTTTCCTCAAGTTGTTCAATCCTCCTTATTTTGAGCAGCACAGACGCTACCGGCATCTCTCAAACCTCATAGCTATTTCGATTAGGTCTAACGCTATAGTGAGATTCTCATCAGATTGAACCGCGCCTTCTACCAAGCTATAATCCGTCTCAATCACCCGCCATTTCACTGAATACTTGTTCATGACTTCAGGCACGGCTTCTCCGCTTAACTCAACGCCTAATCAGCTCGATCAGTGCTCGTCTTTAGTGAAGATTTTGCGCTATAGGGCTCGCCATTAGTCGCATCAGGTAGCCTACATTGAGCTAGAAAATGGAGAAACAGAACGCAAGCGACTGACTTACGCACAGCTAGATACTGAAGCACGGGCGATCGCAGCCCACCTCCAAACTTTGCCTACGAGCTATGCTACCGCAAAATTATGCCTGAGCAAATTGCCGAGCTGGACTTAAGTAGCTGGGCGATCGCCGTCAACGGTGCAGAGCCCGTACTCGCTGAAACCTTAGAAAAATTCGCGAAAACGTTTGCACCCGCTGGATTTCGCAAAGAGGCCTTTTGTCCAGCTTACGGCATGGCCGAAACAACCGTCATGGTTTCTTTAACTGAGCGCAAAGAAATCCCTATGATTGAGTTTGTTCAGCGCACGGCCCTAGAGAAAAACAGAGTTGAGCTAGCAGAAAAAGAGTCAGAGAGTCGGACAGTAGTAGGCTGCGGTCAGATAGGAGAATTTGGAACGGTCATACGGGGTGGTAGGTGGGGCTACGTTAAGCTGCCGTCTAGCTATGCTCCAGAATCGCCCTACACCGAGGCTTTCCCCGGCCCCAATCCCTCTGTCGATCCGCTGGTAGAACCCTTTTTGACGGTGTTCGATAATGGCGCTTCGCCCGCGCTTGCCGCCAGTGAACTGAGTCGATTAAAAAATGACGGAAAAGAGCTTATCCAGAGTTGGATCAATATCGCAGGCGTTGGCGCTACTAGCAATCCGACTGAGTTTACCGAGACACTTCAGACCTTAGCTCAACAGCAACAGACCGGCAACCCTGACACCGCCGCCTTTTTAGGTCTGTGGCAAGGCGAACCGCCCGCCTCTGGATACCCTTATTATCTCAGCATTTTGCCAGCAAATGCAGCGAATCAGGTGTGTGTTGTAGAGTACCAGCGATCTAATGTAAGACAGAACTTCTGAGCGATTCTCCGCAGGAGAGGCTACGCCAACGCAACCAAAAGCAAAACCAATTCCATCATTGAAAAACCCTTGCCGATGCACCCACGAGGGCCATCTCCAAACGGAAAGTAAACGCCTTTTGGCAAACGCTGCTCAAAACCGTCGGCCTAGCGCTCGGGTTGAAACTGTCGCACAGCTTTTCTTCTACCTCAGGATGTTGAGCTAAGAGCATTCATGCCCATGTCAACGCAAGCGCAGTGGTTTCATGCCCAGTCATCGTTAATAAACAACTACTCGATACGAACAACATCTCGTAAACCAAACCAGTTGTATCGACGAATGCTCCACGGTAGAAGTACTAGAAGGATGACGAAGAGAATAGAGAGCGAGATTGCGGCGCCAGCACCTAGCGTAAAAGCCTCTCCTAGATAGGTCAGTAGCAACGTTGATGGGATCATGCCTAGCAGCGTTGATGAGGCATATATTGGCAAAGACAGACCCGCGAGTCCGGCCCCGTAGCTAATCAGATCAAACGACAACACCGGCAAAAGCCGAGTCACAAAGATCAGTCCCCCGAGTAGCCATTCCCCTTTCTCTTTTGAAAAGTAGATGATTTTACCCGTTAGCGATTTTACCGCTGAGCGTCCGAGTGATCGCCCAATAAAATAAGCAATCAGACTACCTGAAAAGCCACCAACAACACTATAAATACCGGCAGGAATAGCGCCCCAAACTGCACCTGCTGCAATTGTCAAAGGCGCACCCGGAATAGGGCTCATCACTACAGCTAGGGCAATGACCGCGATATAGACTAATACGCCCCAAATACCAGCCTCTGTGACAGCTTTCTGCAATCCTTCGGGTGTGAGTAAATTCGCATCTGACCGAGTAGAGACCCACGCATAGACCAGCAAAGACAGCAACAAAACGCCCAGTGCGAGTGTATTCTGTCTATTGAACAAAGCGCTTAGTCGCCTTCTCTTTTTAGCCATTACCTTTGCCTTATGTTCAACCCGATTGTTTTATTCAGTTAGTTTTCAAGTTTGTTGTATTTCCAAAGTCCCCATCATGCCGCGATCTTCATGGTCGAGTACGTGACAGTGGTAGATTGTTTTACCCGTGTAGTCGCGAAAGGCCATCCGAATGCGAACAGTTTCTCCGGGGCTTACCGATACCACATCCTTCCAAGCGGGATAGGGCACAGGCTGACCATTCTGGCTAATGATTTGGAACTTGTTGGTGTGAATGTGGAAGGGGTGGGCCATTGAGCCAGTATTCGTAATCTCCCAATCCTCAACCGTATTGAGCATCACCTGAGTGTCGATGCGAGACGGGTCATAAGCTTTGTCATTAATCGTAAACACCATGCCACCGCCCATCATCATGCCGCCGCCACCCATGCCATGATTCAGCGTAAACTGCTGGGTAGTCTGCGGTTCTGGCAGTGGCTCGATGGCAACAAGCTGAGTGGGTAAGGGAATCTCTTCAGTCCTGCCTTCGTAGGTAAGAGTGGCTACCGTTTCAGAGCTGTCTGAGCTTTGGTTGCCGCCCATCATTCCACCCATCATGCCGCCTTGCGCAGGGTTGAAAGGGTGATTGAGTAAGCGATATTCTCCAGGGTTTTGACTGCCTTGTACCAGTACCTCAACCCGCTCGCCAGGGGCTAACACAACCTCACTTAGCTCAATAGGAGAAGAGATAGCGCCGCCATCTGTGGCAATCAAATGCAGTGGATGATCTTCTAGCGATAATCGAAAGAACCTGGAAGGGGAGGCGTTCAACAATCTCAGCCGCAATAATCCGCCTTTTGGAACCGTCATCGCTGGGTTGACTTGCCCGCTAGCTGTGAGTAAACCACCTGCGCGGCCTGTCATTGCTGCCATGTGGCCAGTATCAGAGATGTTACCGTTGCTGTCTAAAGCAAAATCTTTGAGGACTAGAAACTCTTCTTTAGCGGCTTTAACTTCAGGTATCTCATCCAGCTCACTACGAACAATAAAAAGGCCAGCGAGTCCGCCGAAGAGCTGTTCGGCGACTAGACCGTGCTTATGAGGGTGATACCAAAAGGTGCCTGCTGGGTGAGTGTCAGGAATTTGATACTCATAGGTGTGACTTGCACCGGGAGGGACTTCTAGAAACACGTTGTCACCCGAGCCGGTGGGCGGAATGTGTAAGCCGTGGTGGTGAATATTGGTCGGCTGGTCAAGTTGGTTAGTGAAGCGAATCTGGACTTTATCTCCGGGCTTGGCTTCTAGCAGCGGGCCGGGGACAGTGCCGTTGTAGGCGAGTAGGTTAGCGGTGCGATCGCCTAATTGTACTGACTGAGCTTTAGCCTCCAAATCTAAGCTGAGCAGCCCGCCTTCGCTCTTGTAGGTTTGAAACTGAATAGGCCCAGAAACGGGTATAGAAGAAATTGGTTGCGACCTAGAGCACTGGGATAGCAGCATCGCTGCCGTGGTTCCTGCACTCAGTCGTAAAAAGTCTCTTCGTTTTATCGATCTCATGGATTTTCAACTAAATTTTCTATCAATTAATTAGATGGGTTGCTTACGGATACTGGAAGCTTACTGTCAGTCCTATGCTCACTTTCAGCCGTGACTGGAGGGTAAGTCTTGGCTCCCTTGATTTTGCATCATGCCGTCTTGCCTCATCATGCCGCCTCTGCTCATCATGCCCCCCATTAGCAGTCCCCCGAGTAGGAGAGTAGAAACGATGCCTGTTAGCAGGCCAGCGATAAATTTGCTATTCATTAGATGTCCTCATCATGTTGTGGAAGTGCCCTATCAGAGTTTGTTGTAGGACGATTTTGACTCGCATATAATCTTAATTCCTCTAGCTAACTGTAGAGTCAAGCCATTTTCAGAAGTTTTTCAATAGAACACCGTCAATCAAATACATTCTGGCAGCAGAATATGAAACAGCGATGAAAAGCTGGTGATTTCGCAGAAAATAGGTGCCGATAGCCTGTTCTTAGCACTCAATTATGAAATCAGGATGAAATGAGCTTATCCCGAAAGGGAGAAGTTGTTGTTCCCTCTGAAGGGTGGTGTACGCACAGATAAACTTTGTTACTTCTTGTATGTACCCCTTTCAAGGATAACATTATGCTTCTTCAACACGAGGAATACAAATCTAGCTTCGATAAAGCGATCGCCTGTATGGTGGAGTGCGAACACTGCGCCGAAGCCTGCACGGGCAATCCTGATATGACAAAGTGTGCTCGCATGTGTTTAGACACATCTGAGGGCTGTCGTAGTTTGGCAACGCTGATGGTGCGTGGTTCTTACTTTATTGCACCTCATGCAGAAGCCTGCACTGAAGTCTGCGAAACCTGTGCTAATGAATGTGAAAAGCACAGCTCTAGTCACTGCAAAAAGTGCGCTGAAGCTTGTCGCACTGCCGCTGAAGCTTATCGTCAGATTGCGAAAGTTGCAGTTGCAGCTTAGTACTCTTATGCTGAATTCTAATAACCATTGGGACGTTGAGATGCATTTCGTACAACAGATTTAAATCAAAGCAATTAATCTGTTGTACGGTCTCCTGGTCAAAAGTTCTATCAGCAAAGTAAATCAAAAGGATAAATGGTTTATTGCTAGCGGAACTAATTTCTGTGCTATTGAAAATTTTCTGGCAAATTTTAGGGATCAGCATTGTTCTCATCGCCCTCGTAGATGTATACCTGACGGTGCTTTATCCCCGCATGGGTAAAAGCGTTGTCAGCTTGCAGTTGAGCAAGGGCATATGGCAATTATTTCGATGGCTGTCTCATTTGCCAGGGTTCCGCAAGCAGGATGTCTTGTCTTACTGCGGGCCGACTTTATTGGTAGCGATCGCATCCTTCTGGGTCTGCACGACTGCCATTGGGTTTGCACTCTTCCTATGGCCTGCATTGGGCACGGGTATTCAGGCCAGCAGCGGCAAAACACCAACCGATTTTGCAACTGCTTTTCTACTTAATCCGAAGCAACTGGCATAATATTATCGTTGCGATGGCTAAATATATGGACTATACCTGGCAAGAGGTTGCACCTTACGAACAGTGGTCAGTATTGTCTACCACGCAATTATGAAATCAGGATGAAATACCACTACTCTGAAAGATGGGGATCTTTGCTAGTCCATTTGATAGGTGTGTGATGAGCTAATCTCGTTGTAAATTTGGCGTATTACGCGAAGAAAAATATCGTCACGGCTACACCTTTTAGAAGGTGTGGCAGTACATACGGAAAAGAAAGGAATTATCTATGACGACAGCTAGCAGAGTGCAAGAAGCTAAAACAGCGCAAAAGGTTCGTTTATACCGGATGTCTATGCCAGAGCATGAATGCCCTTGGGGACTGAAAGCAATTAGTCTGCTGAAAGAGAAGGAGATTGAATTTGAAGATCACAGGCTTACGTCTAAATCTGAAGTAGAAGATTTTAAGGCAAAACACGATGTAGCTGCAACACCGCAGATTTTCTTCGACGATCGGCGTATTGGTGGATACAGCGACTTAGCAGAGTACTTTGATGTTGAAGCTGAGGAGGCAGAGTACTCCTACACGCCTGTTGTAGCTATATTCTCAACCGCAGGATTAGTCGCATGGGCCGCAGCTTTGGGAATTCCTGGATTTATGGGCGTCTCGCTTTCGATGCTGGCTTCCCTCAAGCTGATGGATATAGAGTCTTTTACTGAAAGCTTTGAAAAGTACGATCTGATTACGCAGCAAGCAAAGCCGTATGCGAAAGCATTCCCCTTTTTAGAGCTACTGCTAGGACTTGGATTTCTCTCTGGTGTTGCGCCTGTCGCAACCGGTATTGGTTCGCTGCTGCTAGGCACTAACGGCGCAATTTCTGTTTTCAAAGCAGTTTATATAGATAAGCTAGAGCTGAATTGTGCTTGTGTTGGCGGCAATTCTAAAGCACCTTTGGGGGCGATTAGCTTTTTAGAGAATGCCATTATGGTGGGAATGGGCGTTTTTCTGCTGTTTTCTGCTGCGACTGGAGATACCGCTCAATTGAGAGAGAAGGAGATTGCTTTAGAACCTCAAAGGGTTGAGCTGTTGATGCCTGGTGTTCGAGAGTAAGCGCGATCGCTCCTATTTGCTAAAATGCTTTACTGAGCATGGGGTTCATGATCTGAGCGCTGCGCGGCGAACCAAGCGTGTAGCGCCGAGATTGAATCGGCTTTATCTGCGACGTAATGGGTTTGGCAGCGACTCGCACTCGTGAGTGGTTGCCTCTAGGCCAAATAGCATGAGCTGCGAGCCAGTGAGAGCAACTTCCGCCTAGCGCTGATGCGAAGCAAGGGTATGGCGGAAGAAGATTGCGATCGCGAGTAGAAAAAGAGAGATAATACTGAAGCCAATGATAGACGGTTTCAGATTGCGAGTTTGAGCAGAATTATTGGCTTTCACGGATGGCCTCCACAAGAATATTTAGAACATCAACAACATCGTCTCGGCGAGCTTCAGGAATAGCGGCTAGTACACCTGTCGAACTTCGATTGGCGAGCAGACGATGGGCATAAGCGGATTGTTTACCTGCGTCGGTTAGCTTGATTTCGACGATGCGCCAGTCGATGGAATTGCGATACTCCTACGGAGTGGCTTTGCCATCGCGCTTAATCCATCCTCGCTTCTCTAAAATACTGGCTAGCCGACTCGCTGTAGTTTGCAAACATACCTCAGGCATAGTGTAACTTTTCCTTTCACAAATAACTCTACAATTCCTTAAGCTGATATTTATAATATTTATAAATAAGGGCATCTGTCATAACAACGTGATTGCTACAGCATAGAAATTTTTCTTTAAAGCTATGAAAATTAAATTATTTTTAGGTGTCGTGAATGCCAGTGTGCTTCTAGGTACCGCGTTTACGTTATCAGCACAGGCTGCGGAACTTAGAAGAATCGCTTCTATTGAAAACTTCTATGAAGCCTACGGTGCCTCAGAAACGTATTCATCAGAGGCAAACGCTACGATTGAGAGCATCTTTGGCTACGTTGCGCCATTTATAGGTGAGTCAGGCGTGCAGAATGCGGCGGCAGCGGGCTTTGTTCCTATGACCAAGCAGCTAAAGTATCATGGCACTCATTGGTTCAATCCCGTTGCCTACCTTAGCAGCACAGAGCGCAGCGCTACAGCGCCGACGGGGCTCAACTTTGATGAAAATGGTCAACTGGCCGCTGTTTTTTGGCCCGAGCAAAAGTACAACATTACGACAGAGACACTTAATCAGTTGAGCGCTGCTGAACCAGCGACTATTCCTCTGCTATACAAAGCGGTAAAGGCTCAAACGCTGAAAGCTGCTCCGGATTTTTTGAACTCTTTTGGAGATGTGAACTGGCACTCTCACGAAAATGTCGTTATTGAGAATGTAGGCTCTCGCGATTCAGCAACAGGAACTTATACAGACGATGTTTTATTCAGGCAATCGCTTACGGACGAAACCTTCATTAGTGAAGTTTTAGCATCGATTGCGTCACCCAACAAAACGCTTGGCCCCTTCGAGTTTTTCCCTGATTCAACAACGTATCCACCTTTCAATACAATCGCAGATCCGGGCTTCTACATGGCTCATATGTGGCTGGGCCTAGAGAATCCAGATGGACTGTTTGCAGGTACTCACAAGGCAGTATCGGCGGACGCACCTGGAGAGCACACGACGTTTGAAAGTGGTGGTGGACATGGTGGCGGTCATTCTCCAGGTGGCGGTAAAGAAAATCATAGTCCTGTGTCTGTGCCGGAACCTTCTGTTGCTTTGGCATTGTTGACTGTCTTTACGTTTGGCTTGCTCGGTCAGCGCCAACATCTTCGCCGTCAAGCATAGGTTTTTACTTCTGTAGGCACGAACAAAGCGCTATTAAAGAACCTTTGGGCGTAAGTCGAAGAGTCTTCAGTAGCGCTTCTCGATTGCCGCAGCCTTTGCTTGTATTTGGCTGATGAGCGCTACAGTACCACCTCCCGACTAAGGAAGCTCCAACCGAGACAGCCTGGCTTTTTTAGCCCGTCGCTGGGATGAGCGCTTAAAGAATTCTGTGGCATCGTCCACAAAAGAGTAAACGACAGGTACGACGACTAGCGTTAATAGTGTAGAAATCACTAGACCACCTAGAATTACCGTGGCGATGGGTGAGTAAGCATCCATGCCGGTTTCTGGGAAAAAGGCCAGCCGGACGATGACGATGAGGGTGGTAAAGGTGGTCATAACGATTGCTTTTAGACGTACCGGCCCTGCTTCGCGAATGGCGATCGCCCTCGGCACCCCTTCTTTCCGTTTTGCCAAAATTAGCTCTAACAGCAAAATTGCTGCCGACAGCGAAACGCCAGAGAGAATTACAATCCCTAGAATTGAGACAGTAGACAGCGTATGGTTGAACAATAGCAACGCGCCGAACACGCCCACGAGCTGCAAGGGCACTGATAGCATCATGACTAGCGGCTGTACGAATGAACCAAACTGAATGACTAGAATGATGTAGAGCAGCAAGAGAGAGACCAACAATCCCTTCAGCAATCGAGAAAACTCAATCATCATGTCGGTCATGTCACCCATGGAGTCGATGCCGTAGCCGGGTGGGAAGTTGAGGTCTTGGCCTGCTTGCATGGCGATCGCCATCGACAAGTCCATTGAAGCAGGCCCGTTCTTCCGGTAATACCCGTTCACATACACCACCCGATTACCATTCACATGCTCAATCAGCGTCGGCCCCTGCTGTGGCTCCAGTGTCGCCACCGTACTCAGCGGCACCTGTTGCCCGTCTTTCGTTGTGATGTAAGTACTCGAAAGATCCTGCACCGTGCCGCGATCTGCTTCGTCGTAGCGCACGAGGATTGAATTTTGTCGTACATTGGGACGGTTGTAGTAGCGGCGAGTCATACCGCCATTTAGCGCGTAGTATGCCTGCTGAGATATCATCTGCACATTCAGCCCCAGCTCCTGGGCGCGGCGGCGGTCGATGTTTAGCCTATACTCAGGCTGAGTCATTGCCGAACTGGTAAACGGCATGTAGATGTCGGGATTCGCTTCGGCGATATCTAACACGCCTCGCGCTAGCCGATGGAGCATATCTAAATCTTCGCCATACACGGCTAGCTGAATGGGGGCGGCGGAGGTTGCCATTACGTCCACGCCCATTTCCTTGATGCCGACTCGACGAATGCCCGGAATAGTTTGTTTGGCTTCGGCTTCGATGCCATCCATAATTTGCCAGATGTCGCGCGATCGCTCTGTCAAAGGCGTAATCGTCACCGTCATTGAGGCCGTATTCACCCCGCCCATGCTGTAGCCCGTAAAGTAGGTGCTGTTGCGCGTCAGCTCAAAGCCTATCTGCGCCGATACCTTCTCTACCTCGGGGTGCTGTAAGATAATCTGCTCAAACTGAGCTGCGGCTGCGTCGGTCGCCTCAAATGAAGTGCCTGCGTCCATTTCTAGAGTAGCCATAAACTGGCCCGAATCACCCAGCGGCATCATCTCCTGCGGAATGAAGGTGAAGAGAGAAATTGCTAAGACAACAGAAGCACCTGCGATCGCCAGCGTGATCTCTCTGTTTTTCATACAGACATCCAACAGCCAAGCATAGCCCTGCTCCAGCTTGCGAAAGCCATAGCGTACAGGCGTAGTCACTACTTGTAGCCGAGTTCGACGCTGAGGCTTCTCAGAATGCGGTTTGAGTGTGAACGCAGCCACCAACGGAATCAGCGTAATCGAAACCAGCAGCGAAGCGATAAAGGCAAACACCATCGGCCACACAATGCCAACAAACATTAAGCCTGTCAGCCCGCCCGAGAGAATAGTCGGCAGCAACGCCGCAATCATCACGCAGCTCGCCACCGCACTCGCTAGAAAGACTTCTCCTGTTCCCTTAATAGCTGCTTTCACTGGCATCAGGCCCGCCTTCAGCTTCTGATCAATCGAGTCGAGTACGATAATCGAGTCATCTACCAGCTTTCCAATCGCCATCATCATGCCGATGAGCGTAGACGAATTCAGAGACATGCCAATAGGGATAAACGGCAATGTCGAGAGCGCTAAACTGGTTGGAATAGAGATCATGATGATCGCCGTGGCGCGAAAGTCCTCTAAAAAGACCAGAATCACCAGTCCCGCAAGAACAACACTCACAAGCAGCTCTTGAAAGGTGCTGTTGATAATGAGGTTGACTAAGTACGAGTTGTCGTAAGCTTCTTGAAACTCAATGCCAGGATACTCGCTGGCGATATCTTCTAGTTCTGCCCTAACCCTTTCAATCACCTGTGGCGAGCTAGAATCTGGCCGCTGAATGACATTTACGGCCAGCGCCGAGTCACCGTTGTAGCGATAGCCGCTGCGACGTTCTTCATAGGTGTCTTTAACGGTAGAAACATCACGCACATACACCACTCGCCCATTCTGTTCTAGAACGGGGTAGTCCATCACCTCAGCCGCGCTGAGCGTCCGCTCGTCGGTACGCACCAATATCTCACTATCGCCCTGGGTCAGCGTACCCGCGCTCTGACTAATGTTATTAGCGTCAATGGCATCTCGCACCTGCACGATAGAAAGGCCATAGGCGGCAAGCTGCTGGCGATTCACCACAATTTGAAGCTGTCGGCGATAGCCCCCAAAAATAGAAACAGCCTGCACAGCTTCTACTTGCGTAAGGCGATCTACTAAAGTATTATCAGCAAATTCTCTGAGCTGAAGCGGATCCCAGTTCTCTCCTTTGAGCGCTAAAGTTAGCACGGGTCTATTCAGCGGGTCAATCGGCAGCACCCAATAAGATCGAAAGTTTACACCATCAAAAAGTAAATCGCTCTCCGCTGCTGTCATAATGCTTTGAACAGACTGCACGGCTTTGTCTACGTTGCCACCCCAGGCGAACTGAATGGTGACAATGGAGTTGTCTTTTTGCGAGCTAGAGCGAATGAAGCGCACGCCATCAAGAACGCTCAGCCGCTGCTCAATCGGTTTGCTGACGTAAGTTTCTATTTCTTCGGGTGATGCACCCGGAACCATAGTGACCACTGACACCAGTGGGCTTTGTACATAGGGCATCATCCGCACTGGCAGCAGAAATAGCGTCAGCAACGACAGCATAATCACCGCGATGTACAGGGCGGTGACCACAACCGGATTTTTGATTGACCAGCGGGTGAGAAACTCTTTCATGGTGAAGTTAGAAGTCTATCGGTTAGAAAAGAAAATAACGATAAGTTCTAAAGCCTTCTTTTAATGTTAAAGGGGGCTTCAGAAAAAGCCTTACTCAGCCTCAATTATGAGATGGCCTGTACCTGTCTTCTCGCCTTCGTCTAAAACAGAATGAACCACCCAGGGGCCTGCCATTCCAAGATAAGTTTTCACATTGTATGTACCGGGTTCTGAGCCAGCCGTCACTTCAGACTCAGCCGTCATTTTTTCCATCCCGTCTATCGGCATCATGTAAACATCGACACTCAGGTTATCGGTTGCAACAGGTTCGCCCGTAGCTGCGTCTTTAATAGCAACAACTAATTCTGCATCTCCAGATGGCAGTGTTTCAGGGGTGACTAGCGCAAATTCATAGTCACCTTCGCTGCTAGATTCCATGCTTTCCATACCCTCCATCCCTTTCATGTCGTCCATGCCTTCCATATCGTCGGACGCAGACTCAAACGTCTGCTCGGTATCAGGCGCAGCGGCAGTATCAGAAGCTGAGTTGGAGGCGCAACCGGTTGCAATGAAGCTAATGGCGAGCAGGCTAAAAAAGAGTTTCTTCATAGGTATAAGTCAGAAAAAGTAAACGTGTGTTTGCAAAAAAGTGTGAGGGGCAGCCGTCTGTAATTCGGCTTATTTAGCAGGCAGACTAAGCCGGGCTTTGCCTGCGTTCTCGGCATCTGTGACGGTGGCTTCTAACGTCCAGTCGCCTTTCATGCCCAGGAAAGTGTTGATTTTGAATTCTCCTGGCTTATCAGAAGGCTCAACGTCAACTTTGGCACTCATCGGAGCCATATTTTTCATGGGCATGGTGAGATCTACTGCGAGATCTTTAGGGGCGATCGCAATAGGATCACCGCTCTCACTATCCTTGAGCAAAATCGTAAAGTCAGCCTTAGCACCAGATTTCACTGACTCCGTACCCACTAGCGCTACGTTGAGATTACTCTGCGCTGCACTCACAAAACTCTCCATTGGGTTGCCTAGCTCATCAACAATGGCAACTTTGCCATCAGGTCGCAAACGGCGATAGCCAGAAGTAATCACCCGCTCGCCCGCTTCCAGGCCATCTTTAATTTCTATGCGGTCACTGCTGGCAAGTCCCGTCGTCACGCTTTTTCGCTGTGCCGTTTCGCCATTGACCACCCAAACTGCTGATTCACCATTGAACTCTGTCACCGCAGCAGTAGGAACAGACAGCGCATTCGCTCGCTGCTCGGTGATAATCTCCATATTAACAAACTGACCTGAGAGCAGTTGCCCGTTAGGATTGTCTACGACAGCTTCAATGGTGACCGTGCGCGTGGTCATATCTGTTTGTGGAAAAATGCTGGTGACCTGACCGCGAACAACACCCGCAGACTCTGTGCCTGGAATGTTAGCCACAATCGGTGTGCCTGTGCGGATACGGCTGGCATCCTGCTGGGCAACGTTCGCTCGCAGCCGCACCTGCTGGTAGTCACCAATTTTGAAAATCCCCGTTCCTGGCTGAACAACAACGCCTGGATCGGCCATTCTCTCCTGTACAACACCGCTGATAGGAGACGTAATTTGCGTATAGCTTTCAAAGGCTGACGCCCCTTCTAATTGAGCTTCGGCGCGGTAGGCTAGCGCTTGGTCGCTAGTAACCTGTGCCTGCAAGCGGTCGAGCTTGGCATAGGCTCCTTGCAGCATCGATTCCTTAGCATCTACCTGGGAAACCAACAGATCGTATTGGTCTTGTGGGGTGGCTCCGGCAGCAGTCAAGCTGGCAAAGCGATCGCGCTGAAGTCGCAAATATTCCAAGTCAGCCTGCACCTGATCGATCTGCTGCCTTTGTTCTTCTACTTCTGCTCGGGTCGCCTGTACATCAGATCGAAGGGCAAGCGCTGTTGCTTCTGCTTCACCGGTTTGAGAAACTCGCTCAAGGGCATCTAAGGTTGCCAGGGTTTGTCCGGCGGAGACGCGATCGCCCGGATAGATCTCGTAGTTAGAAAGCTGTCCTGCCACCCGGGGGTAAACAGTCACCTCCGTATAGGGATAAATCGCTCCAGTGTAGTTCACACTGACATCTAACTTGCCAGCTTGTACCTCTTCCACAGTGACAGGCGTAGCGTTGAAAGCGCCATCGACGCCCATCATGTCGCTATGATCCATGCCCTCCATATCCATGCCCTCCATATCCATGCCCTCCATATCCATGCCCTCCATATCCATGCTCATCATCTTGAACATACCAGTGGTTGCCAAAATAGCCAGGGAAAGACTTGCAAATATGCCTAAACCCAGTAATGTTTTGCCAGATTTTTTCCACCAGGGTTTAGCAGGCGTAGCAGAAGGAAACGCTTCGTACTCAGCTACGGGTACGATCTCCAACGAGTCTTCAGCACTGGGCGATGCTCCATTCCGTGATGGCGGTATCGGCTCCGCTGGGCTGGACGATTCGGGCGTTTCGGGTGGATGGTTCATCGACACAGGGATACGACATTATCCAGCAGCAATCAGCGATCATGCTGACTCTTACCACTCTAAACAGTAAAGACTGATTATGAAATTAGGATGAAATTAGGTTGAGATTGCTGGAAACTCGTGCAAGTACTGAGTCGAATACTACGGAGCATACGGCAATAGCCGATTAATCAATTTGCATTCATAAGCGGGTTAATTTTAGCTAGATAGGTATCAATGAGGGCACTATGAATAAAGTATTAGCAAGAACATCGAATCTTCTAAATTAGAAATACTACCTAAGTAGTGACACTGAAAAGTAAGGAAAACCGCTATGCCTTTGTTTGAGATTCCTTCGTCGGATGGCTACCATTCAGATGTGGTTTTTGTCCGAGACCCCAACAACGGCTCCGATTCGTTTTTCACTCACTATTCCTACACTAGAGGTACCGCTACAAATATCAATGAGATAACAGAAAGGCGCGGCATACCCGGCTACAACTTTCGCCCGTGGCAATGGTATGGGACAGAATTTTCTGAGACTATGGAGCGAATTACTAATTCACAAGACTACATGCCTGGAGAAAGTGTGTTAGGCGCTTCTCTCATCGATCAAGATTTCCACATCAACACCGTGATGCGGCTTGGTGCACTAGAAATCCTAGCCAATATATCATCTGGACGAATCACCGCAAACGATAAAGACCCTTTTCCTCATCAGTTAGCCTTACAGCAATACATGAAAGATAAGGGTAGTAAAGTCCACCGATTACTCATAGCAGATGAGGTTGGACTTGGAAAAACTATCGAGATAGGGATCGTACTTAGAGATCTGCTAATCGCTAAAGGTAGCTTTGAAAGGTTTAGATGCCTATATCTTACAAAAGCAGGGCTCGTAGAGGATGCTTGTCTTAAGTTGAGATCCGTAATGAAGGGAGCCGTTACAACCGATGGACAAAGCCAAAACATCGTTCAGTCTGTCGATTCCTTTCGCAACTATGGCAAAAATAATATTAGTGGTATTCACGTAGCAAGTATTGATGCTGCCCGTCTGTATGTCGAAGAGAATGATCGAGTGGATCTACCTGAAGCTGTTAGACCTGAGATTCTTATTATTGATGAATGTCACCATTGTGGAAGCAGTGAAGAACTAAATTCGGTCGAACGAATTAGATTAGCAACTCAAACCTATAAAGCTGCTTACAAGCTCATTAGTGGGGAGTACTGGCAAGATTCAGAACCGCCAAAGCTGGTTGTATTAATGAGCGCGACTCCCTTTCGTTCTAGCACTCAGTTCATCAACTTGCTGCGCTTAATATCTCACCAAACTATATTTGAAAGCGCTTTTTCAAACGATGTCCGCGAAAGCAATCTTGTAGAAGAATTACAAAAAGAAGACTCCGCTGCTACTGTAATTTGGCGGCAGCAAAGCGACGTACGTAGCTGGACGGAGCAGCCGCTTTTCCCAAAACTAACTGTTAAACGAATTAAGCTTGAGACAACTCCAGAGTATCTCGATATTATGAGAGAGGTGCGTTCGACAGTTCAAAGAATTTGTTTAGATAATGGCGAAAGCTTTGGTGGCTTCGCAACAAGGCAACTTGAAATTAGATTGACTAGCAGTTCTATAGCCGGTGCCATTTGGTTGTTTCGCTGGTGCGTACGCCATAAAAGATGGAGAACTCAGGCAATTTATAAACAAGATATATCTGAAAGCACAGAAAACTTACGAAAGCTAATTGTCCAAATTTCTCGGAGAGTTGCTGAGTTTGATTTAGGTAGTCCCAATAAATATGCAGATGTATCTTTTCCGAGTGACAGCTTTTACTTCAAACTCGCAAGCCTCGCTGGCGGCGGGAAAGTCGATGACATCTATAGATTTAGTGAGACATTACATAAGAAAGATGATGAAGGCAAGAGCTTTAATGCCACGCCAGATGAAATTTTTGAGTTAACTAGCTTAGCGACTAGACTGCTTAACTTCTCTACGGCAGATCAAAATAACGGAGTAGAAAATGCCAAACTAAACTGGTTAAAAGGTATGCTTGAAGAAAATCCTGAGTCGCGGTTTCTTGTTTTCACAGAGATTTTGCAGACTTGTGAGATTATTACTAAAGCGCTTCCTCGAATTTCTGACAAATTAACCGGAAGCATGGGGAACAGCGAAAGAGAAAAAGTCGTTCGTAGATTTCGTGGAGAAGAAAAGCCTGCCATTCGAGTACTTGTTGCTACGTCTGCTGCTGACGAGGGGTTTGATTTTCAAGTAGCAAATCGAGTTATACATTGGGACTTAAGTTCATCTCCAGCCGTTCTTATGCAGCGGAACGGAAGAGTTGCAAGACTTGGCCAAGTGTCTGATGTCGTGGCTTACTACTTAATGATGACCGAAACGCACGAAGCGAGGAGAGAGGAAGTTTTACACAAAAAATTCGATGATCTGGGCATAGCAGACGAGCAGCTACGATTGAGAATCATTGGTTCGCTAGACGAAGAAAAAGTTGAAAGGGCCGTAGAAGAAAATCAGTCAGCTATCATTGATGACCTGCTAAGAAAAGCGAACGAACAAAACCAGAGGATGAACGATAATTTAGGCAAGATTCAAAAGAACTTGACTGCAAAAGCAGTCATCGACAGATCAAAGCTAGCCCAGAGATTAGAATACTGGGTAAAGCTGGGATTGCCTGCACGTGATCAGGCAGAATTTAAGCTGACTTTTAATACTGTGGAATGGCAACGCCCTATATTTTCAGCTAACGAAGATACTATCAATGAAACAGCGCAGGCTAAAGTCGCAACTATAAAAAGAAAAGATAAAAACTGGAAAGCGAGCCATATCACATTCGATCCAGAATTTAATCTTTTCGGTGGTGGAAGCGATAAGTACGAGATGGCAGGGTTGCGCCCTTGGATAAAAAAAGTTCGCAGAGGAAAGGAAACTGATATTTGGAAGCACCGTCCTATTGAGCAGACTGATTCAATAGGAGATCTGACTTGTTCATTAGCAAGACAGCGGCAAGCAGATTTTACAGTCATTTCTAGTTCTGGACTGTTTAGCGCATTACCGAGTCTTAAGGGCAGTCGATACTTACTGTTTGCAACTCATCCTATGCTAGAGATAGAGGAAGGGAGTGTAGGAGATAATGAGTTATCTTACCTAACTTTTTATTCTTTTAGTGATGACTTAGATACTCCAATGCAATCTTACGGGTATTCGGGTGACTACGTTCATCAGGTAATTCGAGTGCTGGAAGATGAGGCTATTAAGCCTATCGTGAGCGCCTTCAACTATTCAGTCATTGAGGAGGCCAAAGACTCTAGTAAGAAAATATTAAAATGGCTGAATAGCTCTAGAATACTACCCAAACTCGGGCAGCAAAAGTATTTTCTGCCTATTCCTGTGGCATTAGTAGCGATTGTTCATCCCGAGCATTAGGCTACTAACGAATAACGAAAAGTTATACGGCGAAGCCTATTTAATAGAATCGCTTTCTACTTGGCTAATCGAGAATTAATTCACAGGTGGGAAAGAGTCTATGTGAAGTGAACCCCTAAACTTGGACAGTATAATCAGATGATAGAAAGTCTGGACTTATCCGTATCACCTTTAGACGATTACTGCTCCGTCCTCCACTTTTCTTCAAATTCACTGGGTGTCAAATAGCTTAGAGAAGAATGAATCCTTTACTTCATATACACCTCTTCTA
>JBHYED010000044.1:0-33827 GCA_051860365.1 Phormidesmis sp. | reverse complement strand
CCCTATCACAGCAAGTACAATCCAATTGAACGGTGCTGGGCTGCTTTAGAACAGTATTGGAACGGGACTATTCTAAACACGATTGAAGATGCACTGCAGTGGGCTGCTCATATGACGTGGAACGGGTTTGAACCGCTCGTTCATCTAGTTGAAGGCAGTTATCCTAAGAAGATAACGGTTCCTAAAGATGAGCTAAGCGTATTTGAACAACAGTGGATTCGCTCTGAACACTTGCCTAAGTGGGATGTGCTAGTTGTTCCCATATAGCCGGTACCTTTTTTGATTGCGCTTCCCTAAGTTAGAATGTTGTTGAGTCATTTGTTGAAGTATGTCCGTCTCTTCTGCCTCTCTATTCTCGGGTCGTAAGACCAACAAAGATGCTGCGCTTTCTCTGCCGATTTGAGTTCGGCTCGATAGCTTCTTAGGGCTTGCTCTAGATAAATGTGCGCAAGGTAAGTCAGCTAGCGTTCGCTCATAATGACTATGAATGCGGTGAGTCAAACCGCCACATAGCGGGCATGGCACTATCGTTTGAGTCGAGGAAAGACTGAACGTTAAGCGGTCGCTACCTTCTATTTCGCACCTATCGAAACGAAGCACACCAGTATCAGGCAGCAGAGACTGAAGAAATTCCATCGGTAGATCACTGAAAAGGGCGATCTACAGTTTCCTACCTATTTCCCGGCATCACCAAAAGCGAGGAAGAGCCGTACCACCTTGACCCTGGATAACCCTTGACTCTCTCCCTGACTAGAGGGTTTATGTTAGTAGCACTGATACGATAAGTCACCTGAAAGGGCGTGTTAATACAACGCATCAGACAGATAACTCAAAACTGAGAACATCTACGAGATAGGAGCCTCCCTGTATGACTGCAACTATGACCGTAACAACATTGAAGCTGAAAGGCCTGAGCTGCGCGTCCTGTGCAAATACCATTCAGACGGCCATACAACAGGTGCCGGGGGTCAGCGACGTTCAGGTCAACTTCGCGGCTGAGCAGGCCAGCGTCGAGTACAACGAGCGCAACACTAATCTCGAAAAGATTCAGGCGGCGGTCGCGGATGCGGGATACGAAGCTAGCGAAAGAGAAGACCTAGGCATTGGGGAAGAAGATGCTAAAGAGCAGGAAGAGCGTAAATCTCAGCAAAAAGCTCTGCTGACTAAGACGGTCGTCAGCGGAATTATAGGTGCGGTGCTGATTTTAGGCACCCTACCAATTATGCTGGGCGTGGATATCCCTGGCTGGCCAATGTTTCTACACAACCCCTGGCTACAGCTTGCTTTGGCAACGCCAGTTTTGTTCTGGTGTGGAAAATCATTCTACGTAGGCGCGTGGAAAGCCTTTACGCACCGTGGGGCTAACATGAATACGTTAGTAGCACTCGGCACTGGCGCGGCCTACATCTATTCTCTCTTTGTTACGCTGTTTCCTGGCTTTCTACTTTCACAGGGGCTTGCACCAGAAGTTTATTATGAAGCAGCAGTCGTAATTATCGCGCTGTTGTTGCTAGGTCGATACTTTGAGAATCGCGCTCGCGGGCAAACATCGGATGCGATTCGGCAGCTAATTGGATTGCAGGCTAATACTGCAAAAGTGGTACGTCAAGAGGAAGAAATTGATCTGCCGCTTGAAGAGGTTGCTGTTGGCGACATCATCATTGTGCGCCCCGGTGAGAAAATTCCGGTTGATGGGGAAGTAACTGAAGGCACCTCTGCGGTCGATGAGTCAATGGTGACAGGCGAGCCAGTGCCAGTGAAAAAAGAACGGGGCGAGGAGGTTATCGGCGCAACCATCAACAAAACAGGTAGCTTCCGGTTCAAAGCTTCGCGGGTTGGCAAAGATACTGTACTAGCGCAGATTGTGCAGCTTGTGCAAGATGCGCAGGGTTCGAAGGCTCCGATTCAAAAGCTAGCCGACCAGGTGACGGGATGGTTTGTGCCAGTGGTTATCGCGATCGCAATCACAACATTCGTCCTCTGGTTCGTGATCATGGGCAACCTCACGCTAGCTTTACTCACCACGGTCGGCGTACTCATCATCGCCTGCCCCTGTGCATTGGGTTTGGCAACGCCCACATCTATTATGGTCGGCACGGGTAAAGGCGCTGAAAACGGCATCTTGATTAAAGACGCTGAGAGCCTGGAACGCGCCCATGAGCTGCAAGCTGTTGTGGTTGACAAGACCGGAACGCTGACGGAGGGAAAACCAACGGTTACAGATTATCTAACCGTACGGGGAACCGCAAATAGCAATGAAATAAAGCTGTTGCAGATGGCCGCAGCCGTAGAGCGCAATTCTGAACATCCACTGGCTGAGGCGGTTGTAAACTACGCTGAATCTCAAGGCGTCGAGAAGAAAAAAATGACCGGCGTTCAAGACTTTGATGCGGTGACGGGCAGAGGTGTACAGGGCATGATTGACGGCCATTTAATACAGATTGGCACTGAGCGCTGGATGCAAAGCTTGAATGTTAATACTGCGTCGCTTCAGTCTCAGCGTCAGGCTTGGGAAACCGCCGCTAAAACCACAGCCTGGATCGCAGTGGATGGCGAAGCAGAAGGACTGATGGGAATTTCTGACGCGCTAAAGAAAACATCAGCGCGGGCGGTGAGCGCTTTGCAGAAGATGGGTTTAGAAGTGGTGATGTTGACGGGGGATAACCAGCAGACGGCTGAGGCGATCGCGCAAGAAGTCGGCATCCGTCGCGTCTTTGCTGAAGTGCGTCCTGACCAAAAGGCTGCACAAATTAAGCAGTTGCAGTCAGAGGGCAAGCAGGTGGCAATGGTAGGTGATGGCATTAACGATGCGCCTGCGTTGGCTCAAGCCGATGTAGGAATCTCAATTGGGACGGGGACAGATGTGGCGATCGCAGCGAGTGACATCACCCTCATCTCCGGCGACCTGCAAGGCATCGTCACAGCTATTCAGCTCAGCAAAGCCACCATTGCCAACATTCGGCAAAACCTGTTCTTTGCCTTCATCTACAACGTCGCCGGTATTCCCATTGCCGCTGGTATTCTTTACCCCATCTTTGGCTGGTTGTTGAATCCGATTATTGCCGGAGCGGCAATGGCGTTTAGCTCAGTGTCTGTAGTCACTAATGCACTACGGCTAAGAAACTTTCAGCCCAAAGGTATTCGATAGAAAAGCTCGCAAGATAAGGAATAGGCTCATGAAATTACGCAATTATCGCAGTCAGCGATCGCTTAACAAATGGATGGTCGGGAGTCTGCTGAGCATCGGTGTGTTGCTAGGAACCACGCACACTGCCCGCGCCCAAATTTCTGGAGCCGATACCAGTGAGTTCCGGCGCATTGAGCAACCATTGGGACTCAAGATAGGTATAGCAGCCGCAGGTGCTAGCCTCATCGGCCTAGAGCTGTGGTGGTTCCTTTTGAGCAAAACCAAGGCTCAAACCGCGCAAGCTACTAACGGCATTCAGTCCATAGACGTAACGGTAGATGGCGGCTACTCTCCCAACCAGATTGTGGTGCAGGCAGGCCAACCCGTACAGCTAAATTTCTTCCGAAAAGATCCCAGCAGTTGTTTAGAGCAGATTATTTTGCCTGACTTCAACAAAGCAGTTGATCTACCGCTCAATCAGACGGCAACCGTGGAGATCGTGCCTGAAAAAGCAGGTGACTATACATTCCACTGCGGCATGAACATGTTTCGCGGCACGATGACGGCAAAAGACAGCGCTCAGTAATTTCATCCTTATTTCATATTTGTCTGCGATGCTGGCTACGAGCTTTTGAATAGAATTCGAGCCAATGTCTCGTTTTACTACTTCTTCACCGCATTAGGCTCTTAGGCACAGCTTTTTTGACCAGCGCTGAGCAAGTCGCCTCGTAGAGAGCATAATTTCACTGGTTTTAGTTGTAGGAGTGTCAATAGGGACAATTAGTCGGGTGAAGCAGGTTGAAGCGATCGCGCCGTATGATTTGCGATTTTGAATAAAGCATCAAATAGCAAAAACCCCAAAGCTTCAGGCTGATTTTGGTCGGTGTCATCATCGTTTTGAATCGACTCAACAGCCGCATTTAGCTGGATGAAAAAGGGTGCAATCATTCCCCGTAAGCTATCGGGGAGGCGGGGTTCAGTTGCGTTAGGGCTTTCACCCAAATCATTAAGTAAATCTGTCATCATGACATTGATTTTGGCTCGCAGACTGGGCTCATTCAGCATGGCAGAAAATTCTTCGGACGTGAGCCTTGGATATAGCGTATCGATGTCTGCGTGGGTTCTGCCAGCCTCTACACCTAGGCCGTAGTACTCATAAATTCGGTTTTGCATCTGTATGGCGAACTTGTTGATAGCGATCGCAACCTGTTTGCCGCTGTTATAGGTTTCTACGGGATCGCGGTCATCTTGTGGACGATTCTGTTGATAATTTTCAAGCGTCATTTGATCAAACGTATCAAACAAGCGACAGCCCGCAAACTTTACAGAATAAACCCAGCCATTTTCTGGTGGGAGATTGGGCCGACCAATGAAATTTCGGCGACCGTTTTCTGTAAAGTTGAGCATTAGTTTAGATAAGAGCTTGAGCTTTCTCATCATGCCCTCTACCGATCTGTCTGAAGAAAACATACGAACAGAATCTAATGCTCTTACCACCGCTGGCATCTCAGCTAGTCTGCGGCTGATAGTGTCGTTGGCGAGCAGCTGTTTGACGGTCTCTGGAAATCGGATAAAGGCTGGGTTCAATACCGCATTAGGGAGTACAGGTTCACCTGGTGCGATAATTTGCTGAACGATTCTAGATAGCTCAGCATCTCCAGCAATAGCCGATGAAATAGCTGGCAGTATCTGCTCAAACTCAGGGAGCGCTTTAATAATTTCCATTGAGCCTTTATCTGACTCGCCCAGGTTTTGAGTCCATGTTCGCCTCGCAATTTCAAGGCCTACCTCTCTTTGAATAATAGCTTTAAACTTTTTCTGTACGTCTGGGTTGCCGCTCATGAACGTTTGATTGTTGAGTACGGTCGCTAAAAAATTGCGTTCTGTCGTATTGTCTCTAGCCTCTACTGCTAGCTGACTGAGGCTTTTCACCGTAAAGGCCTCTACTTCTAACGTCAGTGGAAAATTTCGCTCGAATTTTGCCTGTGCGCCTTCAAGGACGCCCTTTATCTCTCTGCGAACGTTTTCTATTCTTGGATCTCTGAGGTCTGCTGCATTGAGATCAAGGGCTAGCTGTTCATCATCAAACACTAGCTTAAAGTCAACATCAGAGCTGAGCGATGCGCCAAATAAGTTGTTTCCCGACATCAGGCGATTAAAGCCAACATTTGCAATATAGGATGAGATATTGCGGTTGTCAGGTAGCATTGCGGGGCCGACTGCCTGGTTGAGATCTGCTATTAGCGCAGATTCGAAGTAAACGATGGTTAGGCGCGATCGCATCCACTTAATGACACCCGTTTGTATCTGCGTTTTATCCAGTGGGCGATCACCCTGTAAGTTTTCTATCAGCGGTGCAATACCACCACTTTCAACACCTTTATTAATAATACTAGGATACTTACTGACTTCTAATAACGTTGCCATTACCTGCTCACCCGCCTCACGGTTGGCAGCATTCGGACTGTTAAACAACTGTCTTAGTTGGGATTCGGATACCCAAGGCGGCGTTTTCGGTTCACCAAGTCTTGAGAGAGCCTTACGCATCGAACTCTGCGCATCTTTTAACACTTTTGTCGTCGTGCTATTAAAAAACCTGGGCAGAGAACTGACCCGAGTCTGCGCCAGACCGGCTAAAAAAGCTGGCAAGCTGTTTTCAGAAAGCGCCGCGCCAATCTCTCTTTGATTGCGAACATCGAGTGTTCCCAAAACTTTTTCAAGCTTCTCGCTTTTAAGCTGTTTATTAATGTCAATCGGGGTGGGTAGCAGGAGCTTATATCTACCACCGGACAGCGGTGTGAGGGTGTACTGGCGATTGTCATCACCTAAAGCGGCTTGAATGCTGCGGGCGATCGCCTGCGAATCATCTGCCGCATCCGCTACCTGAATGTATATCTCTGACAAAGGAACCGCCCGATCTGCACCAAACAAATCTGCGTTTTCTTTTAGCTGGACTAAATCACGTTGCAGTTCGGCAAGGGTGTCTTCATCCGCGTCTTGTACATTGTTAATCAATAAAGCAGCGCCAAAATCACCGCGCCAAGCAACAGTGTTCTGATAGCTGTCTGAAGAGGCGTCTAAGGTTTGAATCACGCCATCGCGAATGGCACGCGGATTGAATGGCCTTAGCTGAGCATCTAACATGCTCAGGGTTACTTGTCCTGGACGCTTTGGCGGACGATTGAACTCAGTAGATCTCGTTCCTACCAATAGTTGTCGAATACGACGACCTGATTGGGCTCCTCGCAATGCCGCCGAAGCATTTGAGGACCTACGTCTATTATTAGGGCCACTAGTCATCGCTTAATAAGTCCTGTAAGTGTTGTATTGCTGCTGTTCTGTTGCTGTTTTGCTACTTAAAGTTTGATAAGAATTTTAGGGACTGACGTTTCTCTTAGTCAGAGCTTGCAGGGCCAGCCGCCTGTCAATTTTTCCGTCTGCTAGTACGGAAGCAGACTGAAGCTTCTCTAACTGCTGGCTAGCAAATTTGCGGCTCTGCTGGGAACTTTGAGGGTTTTGAGTGGTTGCAGCCTTCAGGCTAATGTTCAGTGCATCAAGTGCCTCTCGCCGCCCGAGCTGCCTTTGTTTTGCAACCTTTAAGTTGAGGGCTATTTCTGCAATACGAATCGCTTGGGCACTATTGATGTTGCCGTCAGCGTCTCGCAGACTGCCAGCAGGAACATCCGTATTAATGTTTAGGGCACGGGCTGTTTTGAGAATAGACTCGGCGGCTTCAGCAGCAGCCTGTTGCGATCGCGTCCCGGCCTCGGCTTGCTCTGCCGCACCAGCTCGCTCCACCGAAAAGCCCAGTACCTGGCTTACCGCCGCTTTTGCTTTGGCCGTATCAATGCTGCCATCCGCCTTTTTTATATCAATGCCCAGCGCCTGAGCCGCTGAAACCGCAGCGCCTTCCGCAACCTTGCGAGCCGTTGCAGTGTCAACATGGCCTTTGCTACCAACGATGATGCCCATATCACGAACAGCCTGCAAGGCACTTTCCTGGTTGAGTTTGCCAACACTATCAGCGGTCTGCCGCCTAGCCGAGGTTGACGGGCTTCTCTGGCGAATGGTGGCTTGTCGAAATTGATTGCGGCGGGTGGTACGGGCGCGATCGCGACTCTGCCGGCTCTTCACATGCCCTCGCCGACTGCCCCTATTCCGGTTTTTCATAGCACAAGTCTCTCTCTTTGTTGATATGATCTTTGTTGATATGGTTGCTTTTTAAACGCTGGCCTTATACCCCACGACCATCTGCACCGTTCTCAAATTAGATTTGTCCCCCTGCACGGTGAACGTCCAGCGTGAGCCGCTGTTGCTTACGCTCAGCCCAGGCGTTTCTAAAAACTGCTCATCTTTCAGGATTAGCGCATCATCATTGTTCAACATCAAACTGACCTGCGCGGGCTCAGCTAGCTGGAGCTTAGTGAAAATACCCGTAATGCGACCACTTGCCATATTAGGAAACAAGCTACGCCCTACGCTCACGGTCAAAAAACGTGCCTCATTATTCAAAAAGTCCAACCACTCATCGTGAAAATCGTAGTTCAGATCAATAAATCGAACGGTATCGTAGGGTTTTAACAATCCCTTAACAACATCGGCAAACTTCTCACCCCCTTGCAAAGCGGTGTATTTGAGATTGATTGTCACATCCAGTAGCTGATCGAGCGTGACCGCACCGCGTTTGCCATTAAGCACCAGTCGCCAGCGAGAAACTGCGCCAGTGCCTTCAAACGGCAGGTAGCGATCGTCCTCATAGCGCCGCTCAAATAGGCCGTGACCTTTTTCGTATTCATCGACATGAGAGAGCGCAATCTGCTGACTCACGCGCCAGTCACTACGAAGGGTCAGCGGCTGCTCACCCTTAGGATCTATCAAATATTTCACGGCTTTCGAATCAGCCTTGAGCACCGTCTTATGGTTGAGCTGAGTGAGGGTCGCATTCACCGTTTCGCCTGGTGCCGCATCAAAGCTGACTTCGATACTCTTGATCTGGCGGCAGTAATGACCGGCAAAATCATAGTCGAATAGGGCTTCAGAAAGTTCAAAGTCACACGCGCTTTGAGCTTTTAGCTGGAGGAAGGCCAGCGGATCTAGCTCCAAAAGAGAAATCGGTTTTGAGATTTCAAAGCGGCGACTATCGGTCTTGATAAAAGACTGTTCCATGCGGTCAAGATCGAGCCTTAAGCTATCACCCGCCATCAGACCCTTGCGTGCAGAATTCCAATACATGCCATTAATATAGCTAACCTCGCTCTCGGCTAGACCCCGCTCAAATTGGAACGCTTTTTCGGCACTTTTCGCCATGTCGTGAGCCATTTTGTAGCTTTGGTAATACAGGCCAGAGAGCTGGCCGCTCATCCACTGATATAGCTGCCGGTTGCTAAACTTATTGGTCATGAAAGTTGCAACAGACTTGTGGTGTTCTATCTCTTGTTGATGAATAATCAGCTCATATTCAGCAATTTTGAGCTGTTGCTGTGCGCCCGCAATCTGCGCCTGAATTTGATTTTTATCGTGAATGGCCGTATCCGCCTGATGCTGCATTCCCGCCATCAGCCGCTCGTGCTGCGCCACAACACCAAAGATCTCACCGCCAACGCTCAGTCCTTCTGCTACACTTTGCAGCACTTCTGCAGCCGAACTAAACGAAGAATACGCCTGCGCACCCCCGATTTTAATTCCGGCAATGAAGGGGCCAACTAGCGCATCTGGCGCAGACCCGCCAAAGCTTGCAATGGTGCGCACAATCGCACAGGTGGCGTGGGCCACAACGGCCCCGCCCATCACGCTCATTTGCACTTCTTCATAAGGCAAGAAGCCATCATCTACCGTAGATTGGTTGTATTTTTTGTTGGCTTCCACCATCGCGAGTCCGGCCTGAAGGCTCGCGATCGCAGCCTTAGCTTCAGCAATTTGAGCCGTTTTCACCTCAGTCATCATCGATAAAATGGTGGCCTCCTGACGATGCTGCATCAGCCCTAGCTGTTCGCTGTCTTGCTTTTCAAGGGCCGCTAACAGCTCACTGCTAAATTGACTGAGCTTTTGCACCAGCTCTTTGGCCTTGTAGAACATAAAGTTGAAGCGGTAGTGCGGCACGGCAACGGTGCTGCTGCCTGCGATTTGGCTGAGGCTGGCTCCCCCTGCGATCGCCTTCACAATTGCCAGCGGATCTAACGGCGGCTGGAACAAAGGCAGCGCCTGCTTAATGCCGTCTATATTCAGGCTTTGGCGGATTTTATACAGGCGATCTTCAACTCTGTTCCAATAGTCCAAAAACAGATCGTTATCGGGAATGAAGAAGTACGGGCTTTGAACCGAGCGGTGAACAGTACCATTGTTGATAGCCAGCTCGGTACCAACCAACAAATCTGTTTCGTTCGCCGTTGGGTTTTGCAAACCCTCATAATCGCTCACCGCTAGCAATCGCTGTTCACCTAATACCGCTGGTCGGTTTCCCAGCAGATCGTAAGCGAGAATGTACAGCATCCGAGCTTCGTTGATGCCTTCGACGGTGTACTGCCGGAACAACATGTCGCCCCAGTCGAGCAAATTGTCGATGTAGGCCATCATAGTAGCTTTTTGGTAGGCGATTTCGCGGATGCGGGCGATCGCATGGGGATCAAACGGATCGTTCAAATACACCTGTATTTCAGCCTGCAGGTTCGCAATATTGAGGGTGCGATGCAGATAGTCTTCTATGTGGGCGCGGGTGGGGTCGGGGGCTTGAGTAAAGGGCAGAAATTGCCAGCGTGGATCGCGCTGTAGGGGTTCTGTTGAGCCCGTTGTCGGATTAGCCGTTGGAGATGCGATCGCCATCGGATCAAAAATGTACTCATACCACGCCTTAGATGCCTCGAACTGCTGAGCCTGGTTAAGCGTCTGTGCAATCAGGCTAGGCACATGGAAAAAGATCTCCCAGTAGTAGGTGGCGTTAGCACTCTTATAATCCAGGTTGTCAGATTCGGGGGGAATCAGCCGGCTGCTGTTGTAATGAATGGTGAGTGCTGAAGGCGCAAGGTCAGTCGCGGGGCTGAAGTCTGGCTTTTCATCCTCTTGCTGTGAGACGAGGGTTAATAGCTGATCAATACCGCCCAAAAACAGATTTTTGCTAAGCACCGGAATCGTTGTCGTCGTTAGTCGAATAATTCGATAGTGCCTGCCTGCATCTGCACTGGACGCGCGCGTTATAGCAACAGAGTCTAATTCTGCTCGATCTGAAAATACTTGGGAGGCTTTATCTAAGCGCGCTCTCGCACCGACCCTAGCCTGTTTAACATTTTCGGGCTTGCAAAGAAATGTCCCGCCCTTGGCCTCAAAAATGTGCCAGTCGGGCTCGCCAAAGGTGAAATTTGTTTGATTTTCAATTTCAAACGCTGAGGGGAAACTATCAGAGCTGCCGAAGTATACTTCTCGCAGGTGTTCAGCAGGCCCTTTTATCCCAGCGATTAGCTGCTGAAGATCGGGTCTGATACTTACGATTTGGCCGTTGAGCATACTCAGACGATTTTGGAAATCGCGCAGCCGTCCATGAATGCTGTTCAAGTGCTGTTCAATCGCGGATAGGGCTGTAAGCGTCACTCTAGTCGGCGTTGTCCAGTCAAACAGCCGTTTGTTACTTTCTTCAATCTCTAGCTTGAGCTGACGAACGTTTGTGGCTGTTGAGGGTGCCAGCGTGTTTTCTGAAACAAAGACCTCATCAAACGCACCGATTAGCTGACGTGTATCCGATAACTGCTGATCAAAAGTGCTCACTGTGTTCTGGTAGTCGCTCAAGGTTCGCTGTAGCCAATCTCTGACCGGCACTAGCTGATCTCTTTCTATGAGACTTACCCGCAGCCTCAAAGCGGCCAGCAGCGCCGGAACACTATCTTCAATCAGGGTTCTAAGGGTTTGATTAGTCCGCTGAAGCTGTCTAAGTTCTTGAATCCAGTCACGGCTATCGTTGGGTACGGCCAAATAAGCAGAAAAAGCAGCTCGCAGATCGGTGCCTACCGTCCAACCTTCTGGGCCATTGTCAAAAGTAGCCATTACGCCTTGGGGACGATCAATCAGCTCATAGAGTTCATCTTGAAGCGCCTGAGGAACCTCATATTTACCGCCTGCTGCTTCATTCTCACTAGCAGGCAACGTCTCTTGCGAGCGAATTACATCGGCTACTCTGTCGGTGATGGTCACAACCAGATTTTGCGCACTCTCAAGGGCATTTATTCGGTTCGCGTCGGCGATCGCACCTTCTACAGCCTGAGAAATGCTCGCATAGTCATTAACTGAACCTGGCAACCTGCTCACCTCGGGTACCGTCAGCAGCCCCTGAGAAAATCGCAGTATGGTCTGCTGCTGATAGTCGGTTCTTAAGTCACCTTCAACAAAGGTGAAGTCATCTTTTACTATTCCTGTGAGTAGCGTGGTATTGGCCTTTGGGCTAGTGAACGTCAGTCTGATCACATCTCGCCCGTTCTGTCGGGTGGTTGCCAAATGGAGACGGTTAAAGAACTTATCCATATTGAAACTGAGATTGCCCTTGATAGGTTTGGGAAATCCATCGAGCTTTTCGAGCCGCTCAAATGAGTTTTGGTTGTGTCGGTAGCATTCGTATTGCCCCTTTCGCATCACATAAATAATGTTGTGCTCATCTTCAAATATCGCATCTACCGGCTCTAGCCGCATAAAGTTGCGGGTAATAATTCGGCTAAATTCATGAACCAGCGTATAAGTGCGGTTGTACGCGCCATGCACAATCTGGTTTTCTTCATAGGTTATTTCTTCTTCTTTGAAACCGTTTTTGATGGGTAAAAAGAACAAAGGCATACCCTGATGATCCACCAGACATACTCTGCCATCTACCGGAAAAGCCGCCGCAATTCCCCAGCGATAGGGATTATCAAACCGTCCTGTGGCAGTCACGGAAGATACAATATATCTGGCCCACCACAAAACCGTAAACAGCGTGTACTTCAAAATCGGCACGCTCGGCGTGAAGTATTGAGTGATAGGTCTCAGCGTCCAACGCTCTGTTTCATCATTTTCCAGGTTAATAGCGCACTGGCCATCTCTAAAAAATATTAAGCGATTGCCAAAGCGAACGGCGGCGTCTATACCCGAATGAAACGCAGAAGGCAGCCTGGGGTAAGCTTCTGAAATTTTTCTCAGCGCACCCTGAGGGTTTTGAACCGTTGAGATTAAACAATACTCCCCAGCAAACACCACGAGCTGCTCATCTTTGTCTGTGTAGGCCGCGTCAATTTTATACTCAATTTCAACTCCCTGCTTCAAAGTTTGAGGCGTAACCCACTGTTTGTTGAAGTCATAAAAGGAGTATTTAATATCCGCTTTGTGCTTAAGCACAGTATCGGTATCTTCTACTTTGGATGTAGAATCGGCGTTTGTTTTGTCGGCGCTGTTTTTGGTGCTAATGAACGGAACCGATTCTTCATAAGCTTCAATTTCCGACCAGAACACCATGATACGGCCAAAGGCATGAATGGGAAAAACCCTGGTGGAATTCACGGTGATATTAACGGGCAGCCAGTTGCCCCAAATCGCGTCGTCTTTTTTTAAAAACTGAGCGCTGCGATAGTAATACTGTGCGGGTTCAGTCCGCGTATGGCCAAACAAGATCAGCGTTTCGTCGCTGTTCCCTTGCGCGGTGTGAACGTTGGCACCTGTAATTTTGAGATTGCCCACCGTCGAGAATTCTTTGAGATAGTTGTTGAATGCGATCGCCACCCGTTCGTCACTCACTTCACCTTGCAACAGATCCTCTTCTAGCTTTTTGAATGCAGCGGTTTTGCTGTCGCGCAGCTCAGGGCGAATGTAGTTTTCAGGATACAAAAAGACTTTGCGGTTGGCTTCCCACACGCGGTAGTTGCGCATCCACTGCCACCACTGCTTCAGCTCCGCTCTCTCGGCGCTACCGTTTAGCGAAATCGATTCTAAGTTAACAAAGTAGCGGTGCAGGTATAGCTGAATCGCCGAGATCGCTTCTTTAATCCGAGAGGTTTTGGCTTCGTTGCCCATTTCCACATCTACCAGCATTTTGGCAAACAAATCGCGGGCATTTTCTACGCTGTCATCTTGAGCAATGACGTAGGGCAGTAGCGCATCTCGCTTAAGGCGGTTGAGCGTGTTGTGCAGTTCTGCTGAGAGCAACTGCCAATCGGGCTCGCTGTGCTTCATTTTTAGCCCCTGATACAGAGCTTCGGCGGCGGCAGCGAGATTGCCTGAAGCGTCGTTTTGGGCTAGGGCGTAGAGCTTGCTAGGAGGGGTGTTAGCTTTGCGGGCGATCGCGAACACTTCCCACATTTTCAAAATCAGCTCAATACTGAAGTTCACCTCAATGTCCAGCTCATCTTTATAAAAAGCATTGCGGCGCTTGAGCCACTTAATCTCATCTATCTCCCAACCAAAGATCTCTGAGAGCATTCGGTAGGGCTCTTTCTGGTAGCCTTGCTTTAAATCCAACAGATCGCGCAGCGTATATTCCGCGCTCAAGTTCTCTTCCAGCAACGCCTTGAAGTCAGCAATAGTTTTGATATCACTCAATAGGTAATCATTCCAATCGCCCCAGCGGAAAACAAACGCCTGCGGATAAATCGCATCAATCATCTGATAGTGAGCGTCGCTGTAGCGCACGTACTGATCTTCAAGCACTAGATAGGTTTTCTCTTCAAAGACAAAAGCGCTCTCAATGGCAGCTTCAAAACCTGTCGGCAGGTTACCCCAGTTGTCTTGAATGGCTTTCGGAAAGCCTTCGTCCGCGTGATCGCTGTTGATATCGGTGTAGCGTAGATAATGGCCACCTTTAAAGAAGTAGGCTTTGCCGTCAGTTGCAACAAAGGCAGCGTCTACGCCGTTAGCAAATTGATTGGTCTGGGTAGGTACGATTTCTGTTAGCGCGATCGCGCCTCCTGTATCACCTTCAAACTCAGATCGATATACCGTATCGCCCTGAAAAATCTGAATGCTGTTGTCCCCGAGCTGCACCGCTGCATCCAGCGTCCTGCCTGCAACTAAGCCTTCACTCAGGCGCGTAGTGTCAATACCGGGCACGTCTTCTGCTAGGGCCACAACAGATTTCGGATAGCCTTCATCTACAGCGTCATAGTGACCCTGACTGTAGCGAACGTACTGGTCGCCCGAGAGCAGGAAGGTTTGGCGGTCGTGGTTGACGAAAGCGGCATCGACTTTTTGACGCGATCGCAGCTCGTTTTTCAGCTCTCCTAACCGTTCAATTCCAAACTGTCCCACCCTTGCCTTTGAGCAGGCATGACAGTCTTGTCCTACAAAGAGATACACCGTCCGCTGATTAGCCGTGATGCCGCCCAGAGAAGACGTGGCGAGGCGATCGCTGACGCTAGCAGGAATGTGAGCAAAGGCAGATTCATTGACCAAATCGGTTGCGATCGCCTTCGGATAGCCTTCATCGACAAAGCGATAGTCGCTCGTAGAATAGCGCACATACTGATCGCCACTAAAGAGATAAGTGATCTTTTTATCAGCTACCACTGCCGCATCTATTCGCGCATTTTCCAACAGATTGTTGTTTGTGCGGCCCCACACCTGGCCCGTTAGCTGAAGATTGGCAAAATCTGCATCGCTGGTGGTGTGGCGATCGCTAAAGAAGTAGGTCACCCCGTTATGGCCCTTAAATGCCGCCATCACCGATTGTCCGATCGCTTCTGCAAACGGACAATCACGCCAAATTCGGTTGAGCGGTCTAGGGTAAGTCCACAGCCCTTCTATTTGGCTGTATTGAAGGAACTGATCCCCTTTCAACAGATACATATGCTCATCATTAAAGAGCACCGCATCAACCTGATCAAAGCCTTCTTCTAAATAAATTGAAGGAAACTCCCACCAGCTAATATCTACCGTCTGCGGCGCTTGATCGGGCTGAGAATAGTCGGCAGTGGAATAGCACACATAGCGAAACTGCCCCTGCTCGTTCGGCGCTTCTACTAAGTATGTTTTACCCGCTCGTACAAAGGCCACATTAACATTAGTAAGCCCGCCCCAGCGCTCTACAATCGGCATCGGATGCGTATCTGTAAAAACCGGACTCCCAGAGACTCCAGCAGGTACGGCTGTATAGACAAAATACTGATCACCACTAAAGAGATAGGTTTTGCCATCAGTTCCAGCAAAGGCCGCATCTACCCGATTTTCAAGCGCGATCCGGTTACGCTGACGGCCCCATTCTTCGCGCAGCGGATAGGCTTTTTTTAACGTGGAGTTGTAGCATTGATCGTCACGGAACACATAGGTCGTTTTGTCAGTGCCTACAAAAGCCGCGTTAATATTCCGTTGAAAATCGCTGGGTAGTCCTCTGAGCAAAGGCGGCACCAGCGCTGGTTCACTCAGCGGCGTGCCTTCAATCCCTTTGAGCGTATGCCAGGTGTCATTGTGTTGCGTATACAGCCTGCCTTCATCTTGAAGAACCGCTGTAATCGCCTGGTTTGTCACATTCTCATAGTGGCGATAGGCGGTTGTAGAAACAACTGTGCAGTGCTGTCCAATCATTAGGTACACGTTACGTCGGTCAGCGAAGGCAGCGTCTATGGGCGCCGTTAAGTCAGCGGTGAGAGAGGCAAAACGAGGCTCTTGGCTGAGAGCTGCGATCGCCTTCGGATACCCTTCATCGACAAAGCGATAGTGCTCTCCGGTATAGCGAAAATACTGTAGCCCAGAAAACAGATAGGTATACTGCCAAAGAATCTCTCGTGCTTGATCATTTTGGGTGATGGTTTCAACAGATTCCATCGTCACCGCCGCATCAATATGATTTGTCTCGGCAAGATTGTTCTTCACCCGTCCCCAGAGCGATGCGTTCTGTTGAGGATAGCGATCGTCTAGCCGATTGAAGTAAGGATCGCTGTAGCGCAAATACTGAGCAGCGGTACCCGAAAACAAGTACGTTCGCCCGTCCTGGCCAGTAAACGCCGCATCTACCACCTCAAACGACATACCGGCCCACTTATTGGCAACGGGCTGGGGCTGACTCCACCAGCGATGTAGTTTGTCGTAGGCAATGTAGCGATCGCCTTTGAATAAATACGTCACCCCGTCTCGGCCCATAAACACCGTATCAGGCCGAGTAAAGTCGGCATTTTCCTGAGGTTCCAGGTTAAAGTGATCCGTCCACCAGCTCGCTGAAGCGGGCTTAGGATAGTCCGTATCGGCTTCAGAGTAGTCATTCGTAGAATAGCGAACGTAGGTGGGTGCTTCTGCTTCATTGCGACCGATGAGATATGTTTTGCCGTCTAAAATGAACGCAGCATCCACCTGATTAAGCCCACCCCAATCACCCGAAATCTGCTTAGGATAGCCTTCATCAACATAGGCATAATTGCCGCTACCATAGCGCACGTACTGATCCTGGCTAAAGAGATACACACTGCCATCTAGCCCTGAAAAAGCTGCCGAAATCTGTCCAGCGTCGGCAAATCTGTTGCGCACGCGGCCCCAACCGGCAAGTTCAGTGCGATCGCCTTCTAGGTTAAAGTCTAGATCGCAGGTGAGCACATCTCCCCCTTTGAACAGTCGAATCTTGTTATCAGCGCCCTTAAAGGCCGCATCAATCCCCATTTGAAAGTGAATGGGCAGTCCTGCAATCAGCGACGACAGCGATTGAATAGACCCTTCATCTATCACACCATCCGCGTTTTCCACGCTGTAAGACCAAGTAACGCACTGGTCTCCCGAAAAGAAATATACGCGGCTACCCAGAGCTAAAGCCGCATCTAGCCTCTCCAAGTCAGCAAAGCTGTTCTTAACTCGGCCCCACTGCTCATTAATGTCAATTTCAGAGAGAAAATCATGAGAGCTAATGAACTTATCACCCTGAAAGAAGTAAAGCGTTTCATCCGGACTAGAAAAAGCCGCATCAATCGATTGATGATATTTTTTGGAAAGGTCAAAGCTGTGCTCTGCGGGCCAGTTGCCTTTGATCTGCTTAGGGTAGCCTTCATCAATGTTGTTGAGGTTAGAAGAGCTGCGTAGATACTGATCGCCTGCAAAGAGATATATCTTGCGATCGCGATCCACAAAAGCCGCGTCAATCTTAGTCAACGGATCAAAATTACTTCTGGTATTGCCCAGGGTTTTGTCCTGCACTTGCCACGCCAGCTCGTCCGCTTTCTGATAGAAAAACGCCGTCTGAGAAATTAGCCATGCACCACCGTCTCCATCATTAAAAGCCGCATGAATGGGCTGATCTGGCCGGAACAGAGGCGACAGCTTGGACACATCACTTTCAGCGACGCTCAACAGCACATAGCTATCGGTGTCGTACAGCCAATAGCGTGCTACAGCCGCGTTGTACATCAGCAACACGTTCACAGCACCTGAGCGTTCTAGCATCGGAAACGCATCGCCATCCACCCAAATTTGCACCAGGCAGTCAATCCGATTAATGCCATTCGGCAGCGATAGCTTTTCCGAAAACTTCTCCACCAGACTTTGATCGCGGAAAACAATATCGGTTTCTACCGCATCTAAGTCTAGCTTTGCCGCCAGCCATGCGAACTGCTGAATCCGACTAAACGCTACCTGAAATCGATGGCTGCCTGGGCTATGAACAATCTGATCGGCCTTATTCACCGCCGCTAGCAACGGCACCGCAAACTGTTCTACCATATCGGTAGACTGGTGGAAAATGTGATGACAGATTACCTTGACCAGATCAGCCGGGATCTCAAAGAGTTCCTGCAAGCCAGAGAACAAAATATCTGACTGCTCCTGCGCGAGTAGTCTATAGGTTGATAGCAAATCTTGAACCGTTGCTTGAATCTTTTTAGCTATTGCGTGCACCACAAAAAAGATGTCTTTTGCAAAATCTTCGTATCCTGGCAGATCTATCACTAGCGCGTTGTTAATGTTGAGAAAGTAGTCTACCTGGCTAGCGCTGAAAGTACCGGCCTCAGAAACGTAGCCCTGCGCGATCATCAGGTCGATCAGACGTTGATCTTCATCTTCACTAAAGCCAAGATCGAGAAAGCTATCTAAGTGAAGTCGGTAGGCTTGAGAGAGTGTGATCAGTCTTTGAACAGCCTTGAACACCACCGTATGGGAACCGCTATCAAAATAGCGCGGCAGCGTGAATGTCTTAATATTGTTCAGGTCTTGAAAGAATGCGATCGCCTCCAACGTAAACTGTTCATCTATTAGCACTGTCCCTGCCAGCATCTGATAAACGTCACGCGCCACAATCTGCTGACCTAGCGACTCAAAATCTGCGACTGCTAACGTCAAATGCTGCTGCTTCAGCACCGTAATATGATCTTGAATTACCGATAAAATCTGATGCCGATATGGATAATATGCCAGCACCAGCTTAAAGTCGTGCACGCTCAAAGCCAGCATTTTTGCCTTATTGAGCACCTGACCATCGTCATCAATATAGTTGTTAAACTGTAAATTTTCTACCAGGTCAACAATCTCTATCTCTGGCAGCGGCAGCGCCGAAAACAGCAACTTCTCGATACGACACGGGGCTGAGTTAAATGCTGCCTTCTTTTGTTCAACAGCGGCGTAGATATCATTTTTATATTGTGCCAGACCACTGTTTGCCTCGAACTCATAGGCATTCTTCATCTGAGCAAAGAAGTCCGCAGTCAGTGCAGTACCCGCTTCATTAATGTAGCCATTAAAAGTCAAATTATCGTAGAGATTTTTAGCCTGAGCCTCATCTAATCCTAGCGCCACTGCGCCTCCCGGCAGATCTCTGTCCATCAAGTCCGTCAGAAAAACGGAGAACTCAACCAGACCCACCGGGCTATCTGCCACCGCCGCCAAACGAATCGCATACAGCCGCTCAAATACAGCCTCGCTATCGTAAGTCTCACACAGTCTAAAATCCTCAGCTTGCGCTGGCCACATCGCCTCTACTAGCAGGCCATCTGGCTGCACATAGCCGTTCAGCATCAGGCTGGTCAAAATCTTTGCCTGAATCTTCTCCTCCAAGCCCAAATCTATAAAATCTTCTACCGTAATCTGATGCAGGCTATTGAGCGCCTGATACATAGCCGGTTCTGCCTGCTCAGCGGCTGCATTCAACAGGCGATGATCCTGCACAGAAACCAGACGATGCAATGGGCTAACTACTGCGGTGTAAACGGTTCTAGCCAGTTTATCTTCTAGCACCTGAGCGCGAAAGAACTCGGGGGTAAACAGCATAGGTTTTAGCTGCTGGTAGAGTTCGTTGAATCCTGCAATCTGCCGCTGAAGCGCAGCGGTTTGCTCCATCAAGCTGGCATATTGGCCCGTTTGAATCGCCTTCAGCTCAGCCGGCATAAACTGAGACTTTGCTAGCCAGTCTGACAGCGCAAACAGCGTCTGGATTAGCCACATAGCATCATCTACAGTGCCATCAAGCATAATCTGATAGCCATTGAGCGTTGTTGTTTCAATATGAATGAGAGACGAAAATTCGGAATACCTGCGAATAGCTGGGTCTTTCTGCAAAATATCAAGTAGGTCAAATAGCGATCGCACTGATAGATCTAAGACTTCAGAGAGTTTGCTAATTCGGTAGTACAGCGATAGCCTGCGAGATAAACTTGAGTGAAGTTCGGCTTCACCCACTTGCTGCTTAAAAGTCGTTGCAATGAGCTGAAGATCTAGGGTAGAGAGGTGAAGCGATCGCATCAACCGCCCTCTCGCATCCGCGTTATCTGCCAAAAACAAATCCCCAGTAAGGGACAGTGCTTGAGCGCTACTCAGATCAGCATACGTCGAAGACAACGGATCGGATACTTGAAAGTACTGATGATCGCCTTCCGTAAAACCGACGTTAAAAGCGCGATTGAACAAATCAGTCGGCATTAGCCCATTGCCGTGACCTAGGGTATTGAGATCACCAAAGAAGCCGCAAACTTCGTCAATCGGTAGCTCGCGGTTGTCTGAAATATGTTTGATAATCGCAATCCGCTGAAGGGCGATCGCATCCAGCGTATTACCGCAACAAGTGCGCAAAATCAGATCTAGCTCGCTAATCGAGAGGCCAGACTGATTCGCCAAGCGCACAACCCGATTCACGCGGCTAAACCACAAAATTGGGATATCAATCCCGCTCGCCGCCCCATCTGTTACCCACACCAGCCGAGGACTATCCGGCACAGTATCCGTGTCAATTCGCACGTAGCCGCCGAGTTCATGATGAATAAAGAATTCACTGGCCTTCTCTTCTTCTTGAAAATGGAGATTATGCGAAAGCAATTCATGAAGCTCACTCCCTGAGAGCGCACTCACCTTCAAAAAAGTCTCGACATTAGCCAGCTCGCTGAAGCTTTGATGATAGTAAAAAGGTCGAATCGCCTCAGCCGTATCATGAGGCGTAAGCACCACCTCGCGGCACACTTCTGGTGATAGCCCAAGCGAAAGCCGCGCAACCGTAGTAGCTTCTGGGCGTAACTGAAAGAGCTTGTACAACGCCACACGATCAAGCCCAGATTTGTTCGTCAATAGCTTGACTCGTTCATCTTCCAAGCTAAAAGGAAGATTAAAAGGATAGCTAGCGTTTTTCAACGTTTCAAAAGGATTGTCAATATTGCCTGCCAACAACCCATTCACAATGTCAAGATAAGGCACTAGCGTGACTGTATTTTCAGCATCTAGTGAAATCTTTTTGAGATCGGGGCGCCGGGCCGTCAGGTCAGGGTCTTGAAAGTAATCCTCTAAGAGTTGGAGTAAATCAGCAAAATAGGCCGCTGGAGAGTAAACAGATCGTGCGGCATCTCCATCAAGAAACGTCAATCCGAACTGTTCTTGATAGCTTGGCAGTGACGGGTTAATACTCATTGATAATGACCTGGGATATATTACTGCTGACTTAGCCCGCAGACTATGTGTACTAGTTAGCCTGAGAGAGAAATATTAAATAATTAAATAATTTAAGCCTTGTCCTAAAGTGCGAAGATAGCCCAGTATATGCACTTTAGCTGATGCTGCAATCGTATTACGTCTCATTTCTTCAAGATTCGCGTGTTCTTTTATACTAAAGAAAGATAGCGTTTTAAGTTCTGTCTGCAACCAACGTGCTGTTAGAATGCATATGTAATGCCTACTCTGTATATATTTGGTGGCTTGCCCGGTACAGGAAAGTCAACGTTGTCCGTAGCACTAGCGAAGTCATACGAGGCAGCCTATCTGCGTTTAGATACGATAGAACAAGCGCTTAAAAGCTCGACAGGGTTAGAGGTTGGCCCAGAAGGGTACGAAGCTGCCTATGCATTAGCAAGCGACAACCGGGCAACCGGGCTAGATGTCGTTGCTGACTCAGTTAATTCACTAGCAATTACTCGCAAAGCGTGGCGTAATACAGCTCTATCTGCTAACAGTTCTTTTGTAGAAATTGAGATAGTTTGCTCTGATGCTGAAGAGCATAGGCACAGAGTAGAGGGAAGAAAATCAACGATTAGTGGTTTGCTCTTGCCTACTTGGCAACAGGTTTTGAATCGTGACTATGAAAAGTGGGTCGGTGATCGCATAGTGATAGATACAGCAGGCGAAACGCCTGAGCAGAGCATTTACAAGATGTTGTCCGCACTGAGATAGTACATTTATGGCCTTTAGATGACGCGCTGGTGTTGAAGGCTTCAGCGGCCTATGAGCGAGTAAATCCTTAGTGCGATCGCTATTTTCTTAGATTTTTTGTTACCGCGCCGTAACGGAGCGCTTCATGGCAACATCTCACTGGTGGCACACTGGCCTCGACCTGTTAAGTGCAGGCTACTCTCGCTCTTTACATGCTTTTTAGCGAGCTACAATTCGGCAACGACACAAAGCCGCCGCACTAAACTTACTTACCTGCTGGCTACCCGCATTCCCAACATAAATCTGTCGAACCTAGAGAAAACAGCAGACACCACCGTTAGGTTCTTCAAGGTCTTGTCCTATGGTGACTTGGACTAGTTGGTAGGAAGCGGAATGGAAATTGATACACGCGTTTCTTTTGTTGGAAAAAAATCACATCGCCACTTATTTCGCTCTGATGAATCTTTCGTTTTCTCTACAGTGACTAGCTGCGCCACCGCGCTGCGACTTCTTTGTTGAAAGGTCATTGGCTGCGAATCTGCTGTTTTGATGACTTTAAAGTCATCAAGGTTCAGCGCAGATTGAATGCCGTCGCGAGTAGGGTCTTTTTCCATAGCAGTCGCGATCGCCTGTACTGCGTTGTAGGTCATAGCCGTGGCGAAGTTCACTTCTCCCTTCCAAAACTGCGAGCTGCTAGAAGATTTTACAAAGTCTGGGTTAGCGCTGCCATCTGCTATCCAAGCGATCGTCATAGTCAGCCCTTCGACTGCCGGACAGGTTTCCTGTAGCACCTCGTCACGATACAGGTTGGTAACACCTAGCAATCCTAGTCCTTGCTTATTGGCCTCTTCAATAATGGCCTCGGCATTATCTACCAGTGAATTGTCTGGAATGAGCATTACCGCATCGGCTCCTTCTTTTTTGGCCTGACGCACCATCTTTCTGGCGGTGGCTTCTCGCTTGGTTTCAAAGTCTAAGCTAGCTAAGTTAAAGTTGTTGGTAATGTCGCCACCTGTTTGTTCAAAAGACTTTGCAAACTCGTCTTGTAAGCCTTCGCTATAGAGCGCTCTGGCCTCGCCCACTTTGCTAGCGGCCAGCGAGAAAGTTGCCACCCGAGAATATCCCAACTCTGAAAAGGCGTGCTGAGCTAGTACCTTTTGAGCATCACGCATGTTGATGGTAGATCGAAAGACCCAGCCGGTTTCTCCTTTGAGTTCACGGGTCGTACTTACTGGAGTCATAAAGACCAGCGCCCGACGAGCATCGTAAACAGTGGCAGCTTCTAATGAGACACCGCTGGTCCAATGGCCCACGACTGCAAGGACTTCGGGGTAGCTGTCAATCAGCGTGGTGGCGATGTTTTTCGCCACTTCGGGCTTATCGCTATCGTCAATGATCATGAGCTTGATCGGGACGCCGTTGACCCCGCCGCTCTGGTTGATTTCGGTTTGCGCCTGCGCTGCACCGCGCAGCATTTCAAGGGCATTTTTGGGGTTTGGCCAGGCAATGGGAACAGCGATCGCTACGGTATGAGCAGGGTTGTTGCCGATGAGCGCGTTGTTTTTATAAATTAGGACTTCGGGGGCGGGGCAAAGGCTCCAGGCGGTTTCAAAAAACTGCGCGGCGGTTTCGTATTGTTGCTTTCGCATCATCCGAGTGCCGCTGCTTTTGGCCTGGTTCAGGCTGGCCTTTTGGTCTTCTTTGCAGGGAATGTAGTCTGACTCGGACTGGACGATGGCGCGATCGCCCGTACTGAATCGGTCGTCGATAGTTTTGTAAGGTGAAAGCTGTCCATCGTCAGGCTGCTGGTCATTAATGGGCGCTACCGTATAGTCGTTTTCGGCGGTGGCGTTGTAGATGACTTTGCCTAAAACCATGCCTACTAATAGGGCGATCGCGCCCACACGCCACCATTTTTTAGTCGTGCTGCCAGATGAAGGGGTGTTTGGCTTAGTCATAACGGTTGTGGGCGTAGTGTTTTGATCCGGTGATATTGACGGGATTAGATATCGGCAGCTTGCGAGTTTAGGCGACTAGGGCTAGGCGTCAAAACTTTTAGCGTACCTTTTAAGGCTATCAGGATCTGTCCTGTTGCTGAGGGCAGTCATACTGGCTAAAAACCTTGTGCTTACTATTGGGATGGCATGGAAAACACGGTGGCGAAGACCTTTTCCGGATAGCTCAAGGGCAGCTTCGATAGACTAACCAAAAGCAGTAGGCTAGACGGAAGCCGTTTAGCTTAGATTTTATATAACCCTTGCTACAGCGATCGCTGTCTTTTTGCACATGCTCAAACTCTTTGGTTTGTTTTCTTCCTCCCGCCCTCTTAACCCAATTGCTTTTCCCTCTGAGCTTAAAAAAAGACTAGATTGGGGTGAGCCTGCTCTAACCATCATTGATATTAGAAGCCGAAAGACTTTTGGCAAAAGCCACATTACAGGTGCAGCTTCAATACCCAATGTGGTTCTGGTCGAGACTGTTTCCGCGAGTCTTGAGCTGGAGCGCGATATTTACGTCTACGGTGACAACGATGAGCAATCGTCAGAAGCAGCCCATCGGCTACGCGAAGCTGGCTACCGAAGCGTTGCTGAACTTAAAGGTGGGCTACCAGCTTGGAAAGCAATCAAAGGTTCCGTTGAAACCTCTCGCGTAGTTTGAGCCTAGCCATCCAAAATTCAGGTGGTTTGGAGTGGTTTGTGGCATCATCTAGATATTTAACGGAAGTCTTTACTCGTTTGCAGCTATTAGCTTCTCGACAGACTTACTGTAAATCTGATAGGACTTAACGCCTCTTAGCGTTTCTAGCAGCGCCCCATCTTTAAAAAACATGACCGACGGCATTCCCTTCAGCCCAAACCGCTTAGCCACCTGCCGATTATTATCAAAATCTAGCTTCACGACTTTAGCGCGATCGCCCATTTCCTCAGCCAGCCGATCAATCAGCGGCGACACCTGCTTACAAGGCCCACACCAGGACGCAATACAATCGACGACCAGCGCTGACTCTTTGGTTAAAAGCGCATCTAGCTCAGCCTCATCTCGCACAAAGCGAGCCGCCCCAGTCTCCTCCTGCCCCAGTTGAAACAGCGCATTTGCCACCTCAGCCTCAGACAAGCTGCCGTTAATTGTGATCACACGAGACTGTTGCTGATAGTATTCAATAACAGGATCAATTTCTTCCTGACAGCGCTTCAAGCGATCGCGAACTATGCTCACACCCGTGCCTGCTCCTTCCTGAGCCACCAGTCGATTAATCAAAAGCCCCATCAGCGCCTTAATATAAGCCACGTCTACAACGGGCAGCTCAAACGATGTCATCAGTTCGTCAAAAGCCTCCGCCTGAGACGCAGATCGTGGAAATCCAGTCAGCACAAATCCCTGCATCATATCCGGCTGTTCCACCCGTCGTCGCAGCAGCCGCAGCATCAACTCATCAGGAATCGCTTCTCCCTTCTCTATAAAAGCACTTGCTTTAGTACCCAAGTCAGAAGCGTCTGAAATAGCCTTCTCCAGCAGCAAACGGGTAGACACATAGGGAACATGCCAACGCTGAGACAGCGCGATCGCACGCGACTCCACCTCCGCACCAGGAAGTCCTAACAGAACGATCTGCTTAGATTTCATAAAGATCAACGTTTACCAACGCCCTCATAAACAAAAAACGGTCACCAAACATGGTTTAACCAGTATCTTGCAACCGCCTGCCAAGTTCTAGTTTTAATACGTATTCTTTATATATGCTCGCCCAATCTAAATTGCACTGATCGTACTTTTATGCTGTCTGGGTACAGGTGTTCAAAGCACAGCTAACGCAGGCAGCAGGCACTACGCAACTTCAAACTAAGTCGTCTATATTGATAGATTTGTGAAAGGTTCTTAAAGTCAGCGACACAATATTGCTAGTGAAGTCTGCTGTAGGTAAATTAAAGACAGTTCTCACTTATTGCTAGGTCTTTCCCTAGCCAGCAGACGTGTCTTCACAGTCTCTCTCTTCAATCTCTAAAAAAGCAGTTAAGTGGGCTCCAGCGGCCGTTGTCACTGGCATTCTCTGTACTACCGGAAGCGCTCAAGCAGCACAGTTATTTGCAACCGACGTTGTTTACTACAATAACAACGGTACTCAGATGGACGAGTACCGAAAGAACACCAATAACGCCTTAGGAGATCCAGAATTATTAACAGATTCTACCAATGGCTATGACGGCAGCAAAGACTTTCTTTCCCTAGGAATAGGGGGACGGGCCGTTTTTGACTTCGGACAAAATTTTTCAGGCAACGTTACTCTCTGGGAAACCACATGGGGCAACAAATCTAGCCAAAAATCATACGATGAGCGCGTCGGTATATACTACGGGAACTTTGACGCTAGCGTTGACTGGAGTGCCGTTGCGAACGATCTTAGCCAGTGGGTTAGCGCGGGTGACATCTTCAATATTCAAGACGGTGCATACAACACCGCAGCGGGTGCAACCAATGCTGGTGCTTCTCCTAGCGGCATTTTCAATCGTGTCTTGTTAGTCGATAAATCTCCAAATGGGAAAAGTCGTGACGGCTTTGACGTTAATGCGATCGCAGCCCAAGGCGTTGATAAGCAGGCAGTTCCTGAACCCACATCCGTCATTAGCTTACTATTGATAGGTGGTCTAGGGATTCAGAGCATCAGAAAACGAAGCATGTCACACAAATAACAGTGCCAGCTCACGCTAGCAAGTAACCATAACAACAAAGCCACCTGAAGAAAAATGTTTTTCAGGTGGCTTTTTCATACCCAAAACTACCCTTATGAACGCGGATAGTACGCTGCTACTGGCCAAACTTAGTCTTTGCAAAACTGATTTTATCTTCAATAGACTTTAACCCAGCCAGCTCACCGTCAATTTTATCCAGGCGAGGCCGCAGACTACTTTTATTCGCGATCTGAATAGACAGCCCTGGACGAGCGTTAATCTCTAGCAGCAACGGCCCTTTGTGCTTATCTAAAACAACATCTACGCCCAAGTAAGCAAACCCGGTGCGATCGCCCAGCTTAGCTGCAATGTTCAAAATCTCCTCCCAATGCGGGATCTCACGACCGTCCAAGTCACCATCCGTATCAGGATGTTGTTTAAAATAGCGGTTGTACTGAATACCGCCCAGCGTTTTTCCTGTTGCCATATCAATGCCAACACCCAGTCCACCCATATGCAGATTCGCCTTACCATCTGAAGCCTTAGACGGTAGGCGTAGCATCGCCATGGCCGGCACGCCCCGATAGATAATTACCCGAATATCAGGCACACCCATATAGGCAACCTCATCAAAAACAGGATCAAATTTAACAGCTTCCTCAACAAAAGCCACGTCTCCGTTACCCAATAGCGAAAACATTCCACTTAAAATATTGTGAACGTGATAGCTCAAGTCGTCCAGACTCAGCGCCTTCCCGCTAGGCTTGCAGTAGGTAGTTTCCTTCACCTCAGTAATCACTAAGATGCCGCTACCGCCGCTACCGCCCGAAGGCTTTACGACGAATGATTTTCGTTTTTCAATAATCTCGGAGAGCTTTTTAACCTCATTTTGAAAGCGAATAACCCCGTAGGTTTCAGGAACAGGGATCTCTAATTCGTTCGCTAGTTTCTTAGTCTTGAGCTTATCGTCAGCCTGTGGAAACAGCTCACGGGGATTACCAGGGTAAATATACTCCAAATTGCGACTGTTGATACCCAAAACTCCGTACTCTCTGAGAGGAGAGCGCGAGAGATTGTAAAAAGGTGAACTCATAAAGTGTTTTAGCTATTTGCTTGCTGAAGCTGCTTTTGTAACGCCATAAATCGGAAATATTCAATCAGCTTGTAGCCGTTGTAGCGACCCAACAAAATCGTTAGGGCCAAAACGACCAGCAGCAGTTCTGGAAACACAAAGGCCAAATGCTGCACGTACGGATTGCTGATGCACAAAAAGCCAATCACCGCAACAGCCAGACTACCCGCTGTTGCGATCGCAGTATCTTTTCCGCCATCTTCTTCCCACATCACCGCCGCCCGCTCAATAGTCATTGCCAAAATCACGATCGGAAACAGCGAAATTGAAAGCCCATAGCGCAGGCCCAAGCTATCCATTACCAGCGCCAGCGCACCAATCACCAATACCGTCACCGTCAGTACAGCCGACAGTCGGGGCACCACCAGTAGCTGCACCTGATTCAGCACGCTTCGCACAGCAATACCAATCACGACCACCAGCATAAATAATACAATGCCTGTTACTAGCCCCGTCTCACGAAAAGAAAGCGCAATCAGCACAGGCGTAAATGTACCAAAGGTTGAAAACCCCACCATTTGATGCAGCGCCGCGACAATCAACGCGCCAATTGGAATCATCACCAGCACCTGTATCACGCGCTGCGTGGACAGCGGCAGCCCAATAAAAGAATGCTTCAAAAAGAAGCTATCCTCATCGTCGTGCCACACTGAGCGGCTCAGCCCATCTGTTGTATCAGGGCGAGCAGTCACCTCAAATGCAATATTCTCTGTGCCTTCAGTACTCAGCACCCCGTCTAGTCCATACCACCAGGTCAAATATCGAGTCTGAGCACCAAAGCGATCGCTCACCGGATCGTAAGCAAACCACTGTCTGTCCTGATTCACTTCTAGCCACTGGCTAAACTGAGCAGCGGCAGCCTTCTCCGGGTTCAGCAATATGCCATTGCCTGCTCTAGCCGTTTCACCCGCCTCATTCAGCAAAAAAGCCGCAAGCTCAATAGAAGAACCATTCAGCTTCAGCGCTTCTTGCAGCGTACGCACGCGATTGTCGTCCGACTGTATCGATAGCTTATAAATCGCTTTGGCCAATGGTAAGCCATCTTTTGAAGATTTTTTGGCCTCTTCAATCAGCGAATTGATACTTCGGGTTGGCGGATTTTCTTTGAGAATGCTCTTAATCGTCTCATTACTACGAGCGGCCTGCTCTACCTGTTTATCAACGATTTGTTGGCCGAGCGTAGAAGGCTCTTGATCGATTCTTTCAGAGGGCGGAAGATCGCTCTGTACAGTCGCTCTATAGAACAAAACGCGGCCCACTTGATCACGGGTGGGGTTACTGCCTTCAAAAGCTTCTGTCTGTAAGGTAAGCGTTGCTGTTCTATTTTCGTCTGATTCTGCGATCATATCTTGAGAAATCTTTATCCCTTCAAAGCTCTCATCAATGACTTTATAACGCTCTGAGTTTTGAGGTAAATATAAACTGAGCTGATTGGGCACTGAGCTAGGATTCTCGGCAAGGTCGCTAATCAAAGAGATATCGTCGAGTACTATTCTCGCCTCAACAGACCAAGTATCGTAGGACTGAGCCGGTAGCAAAGGAATATTAAGTGCCGTGAGCTTATGAATGAAAATAGCGATTCCAATGGTTGCCAAGAAGAGCGCCATTAGCAGCGCGTAAGCAGACCGTTTCATACTGCTCTCCGCTGACTAGCTAGCACTGCGCTAGCCTGTTCGTCACAGTTATTAGGCGGCGCGAGAAAAGAATCCGAAGAATCAACCGCGAGCCTTCCCTTTTCAAGAAGATTTCGGCCCACTAAAACAGCATAGTTAAAATCATCTCGCTCGGCTAAATTAACTTCACCTTCTATCTGCTGTCCAACAAGGCACAAGTTCATCAGCACAACAGCACGCTTACCCTTGCCCTTAATGTTCACCCACCTTTCTAAAGGTCTTTCAAACAGCGTTTTATTACCATCCGAATCCACAAAATTGAATTTCACAACACCGCCAGATTCAACACTCTCATCTGGCTTTTCTAATATCTCAGCATTAATAGAGGCTGTTGTTGCACCCGTATCTAACTTGGCTTTAATCTCACCGTCAACACCCATTATTTTTGCATTTTCAACCCACCCTACAATCTGGGTTGCACCTGACTCATCACTGGCGATCGCACTGTGAAAGCCCACAACAGCAAGCATTGTGCACAAAGAAACTGCCAGAAAGGCTAAAATCCTTGCTGGCAGATCCTGTATAAACTGATTTGACATATCTTTATCGACTAGCATTAACCACGGAAAAATTAATAAGATCTTGACATGTGAACTCTTTGCTTGGTTCATTTACTACTGCCAAGCTTTGCCCAACATATAGCCAATGCAGCGTTTTAATATCCCCCAATAGGTCAATTTAAAAGAAATCCTTAGTCAGACCTCATTACATGTTGCTATAGCGTTCGTGATCAATAGCAGAATCTGACGTTTTCTTCGGTAAAGTCTCTTGATCCATCTGTATCGAAAGAGATCCGAAAGCAAGTAGCACGTAGTCCAACAGTGCATAAATGAAGACAACAACACCCACCATTTCTAAAAACTCCTCACAGGTATAAGTTAGCCGCGTTGCCAGCGTATTACGGCTAAAATCATTCTGAAGTTGAAAGCTTCCTATCATTTCAAATCCGATGGCTCCCGAAATAAAAATTGCACCCGCAGCGATAAACAGATATCTTGTTTTAGCGGGAAGCCTCATTAAAAATCGAAAATAGGATAAGAAGAGAATGCCTGTCAATATGCCGTAGGGAATCGTCCAAGCATAGTAGAAAGCGCCTGATGTGCTTAAGGCAAGCTGAAGCGGAGCTGTTAGCTTTTCATGAATTCGAGCCAGCTCATCTACAGACAAAAAAACAAAGATGGCTGACAGGCCTAGCCAGGGAACCCAAGTAGCACCATTCGCTTTGTGTGTCACTGCAATGAGCCCAAGTATTACTGCACTTAACATCAAATTTGCAGATGAATAAAGTGTAGGAACGTTGCGCTCACGGTCAAAGTCAAACATTGGGATAAGGCCCATCAGCTCGCCGCGTCCGAGCGTAGTAAAGGCAATGCCAACTAAGTTCAAAAATGTCAAGACAATAACGCAAGCGAAGAGAAACTTAAAGATTAATTTTGGAGTCAGCTTGAATACCATCGTTTTAGTTAAAAAAGTTATGTTAACTAAACCTTAACCTATCGTTAATGATTATTGATAGCACAGCCAATTTCTTCACCTACTCATACTTTTAACTTAAAAGTATATGAGATCTATTTTCGCCGTTGTGTTTGCGCCGATAACAATTAGACACGCTGACGCAAACCTGCCCCTGTGTGTTTCTGAGTCCTATAATTTCTACAGTCAAACGGCTACTGCTAGACAGTTGGGCTTGCGTCGGCATGCGATCGCTCACAGAGGCAACAATAGCGACACCGAAGAAAAGGGCGCTGTGCAAAGTATTTTTTAAAGTAGAAAGAGACATCAGGATGGTCAAAAAGTAAGAATAGTTAGAGGAAGTAAGAATAGTTAGAGGAAAGTTGTCAGGCAAAAAAAAGCAGAGCCCTAAAGCTCTGCCTTCTTTTGAAAAATAGCTATCTCCACCGTGAAGGTATCTACAACCTCCACAGAGTTTCGCCTAATCGTTTACTCGTCGTCATCCTCATCGTCATCAGAAGGATACTCAAAGCTATTAGATTGATTGGTCAATACAGACTTGCCGAGGGAAAGTGCACGTTGAGCTTGGATATTCGCTTTGCGATTCCACGTGGCCCTACGACTGTTGCGCTTAGATTTTGATGTTTTCTTTTTAGGAACCGCCATGAGCGTACGTAATCTTTAGGTAAAATAACCTTGTAAGTGTAATGCATTTTCACCAGAGAAGGAAGCGGCCTGCTAAAAATGTTGAAAGCTCTGGTGAGAAATTAGCACACTCTCGGTGCTGCCCTCAGCTTCAAACAGTCTCACAGCGCCTGATTCTGTCGTCGTTCCAATGGCAGTCACTAGGCCCGTCTGAACCATCTGGCTCGCGATATCAGATGACAAGCACAGCACCAGTTCAAAATCCTCGCCGCCGTAAAGCGCCCAGCTCAGCGCTGTTTTTTCACCGACCGTTTCGCACAGTCCTAAAGGTAACGGAATGCGCGATCGCACAACATCCATGCCCACCCCGCTGCTTTTACTTAGCTGCAACAGCGCGTTTGCCAAGCCATCACTACTGTCCATCCCCGCGATGGTGGGATAGGGAGTGCGATCGCGCGCTAACTTACAAACTTGGGCTATCACGTCAAACCGAGGCACCGGTAGCTGATGGGCTCGAATCCACTCCTTTACGTCAGGGCGGCCCTCCGCTCGTTCAACCGGTGCTTCACCCAGCAGTACCGCCAGCCCCGCTCGCGAACCACCGTGAGGGCCACTCACCACTACCGTCATCCCCACAGATGCCGCGTCCCGACGAATCGTTTGCTCAGGCCGCACCTCCCCTAGTGCCGTAATCGAAAGCGTCTGCTGCTCAGACCGGCACAGGTCACCGCCTAAAATAATCCCGCCATGCGAACTGAGGCAGGCAGTGATTCCTTGATAAAGCGCTTCTATCCAGGGCAATGGCGTTTGCGGCGGCAGGCCTAGGGCGATCGTAATGCCGATAGGGCTTGCTCCCATTGCAGCCAAATCTGAAAGGTTCGCCGCAGTCGCTCGCCAGCCGATTGCGTGGGGAGGGGTTGTGCGATCGCTAAAATGCACCCCTGCTGTCAGCATATCTGTCGTAACCACTAAGCGATGCCCCTTTTTGACACTCACCACCGCCGCATCATCGCCCACGACACCCTCAGGACAAAAGGCCTTTATTCGCTCAATGACAGCCAGCTCGCCAAGGTCTGAAATGGTTTGCGATCGCGCTTTCAAACCAGCCATACTCCCTATCTTTCTTCTCTGAAAATACGACTAAAAATCAAAAACATGAGGCACTAAAAAAACTACTTTTGTATAAGCACAGCACCCCCCAGCAACAGAACCGTCCCGACAATACGGGAGCCACTAGGAGAGATTTGATTGATGCCGAACGCACCTGTAGAATCTAAAATGAGCGACATAATGACCTGTCCGGCTATCACCAGAGAGAAAACAGACGCAACGCCCAGCTTCGGAATAGCCACCAGAGACGACACCAAATAGTAAGCCGCAAACACACCACCTAGCCAAGCCCAGGTAGGAACTGCGGTGAATGCAGGCAGAGCGCCCCGCTCACTGATGCCACTAGCCCAGACCAAAAAAAGTGAAAGTAAGCTGACACTTAGAGAAACTATTGTCGTGAGAATCGGAGAGCCTGTCGAGAGCCGCAAACGAGCATTCCAAGCAATTTGAACTGCGAGACCTGCTCCGCCAAGGGCCACCATAAAAAAGAGAAGGAATCGGTTAAGCATTGTGTGATTCTTTATCGAGATACGTGTTCAGATCTATCACATTTGTTGGAGATAAGCTTCTCCACCTAGCTGGTACATCTGGTTAAGAATCCAGCTTTGGCGGTCTAAAACTTCCCAGGAAGGCGCGTCTATGCTGTACAGTTCTGGGCCTGGTAGGACAGCAGCAAGGAGAGCAGCCTCTTCAGCGGTAAGGCTTTGAGCAGAGACTTGAAAAAAATGCTGGCTGGCGGCTTCTACACCAAAAGTACGGCCGTCAAACTGTGCAATATTCAAATACATCTCTAAGATTCGCTGTTTGTTCCACGTCAGCTCTATAAGGACGGTTAGCCAGGCTTCTACACCTTTGCGCACAAAGCCACCCCCTGGCCAAAGGAACAGGTTTTTGGCCACTTGCTGGGTAATCGTGCTCGCGCCGCGCAGGCTAGCGCCGTTTTCAGCCTCTCTGAACGCCGTGTTAATAGCATCTATGTCAAACCCGCTGTGCACAGGAAAGCGCTGGTCTTCGGCAGCGATCGCAGCAATAGCCATATTAGGCGAAATTTGCGCATAAGGCTGCCAGCGATAGGAATAGAGGCCGTTACGAAAAGCCGTCTGGATCATGAAGCTGGTGGTTGGCGGCGGCACAAACCGCAGCAGCAGCACTATCAGTGCCGACAACGCCCACAGCCAAAAAAAGAGACTAGCAAACCACCGGAGAATGCGATATGGCCTAAAACGTCTTTTATCTCTAGTACTTCTATACATAAAATATCACGACTCCTGATTTAGCTTAGGCCACTCAAGGAAACCTACTCAAAGTGGTTAAAGGACTAAACAAGCACGGCGTCCGAGTTGATATTGATTTCACTAGAATAGGAGTTACGCATTGACAGATATGCCCCGATGTTGTGAGGCAAACGTGGAGGCAGTCAGATTTTCCAAGATGAACTGACGGATCACGGGTACAAACAACTGTCTCGATATCTCGTAACAGTTGTT
>JBHYED010000043.1:0-33980 GCA_051860365.1 Phormidesmis sp. | reverse complement strand
ACCCACGTTGAAAACTTGTTAGGGTGACGATACATGGCTCTGGGCTTTGCCGCAGAGCTTTTCGTTTGATGTGCTTATTGATACATCCTTGGCCAATACTTTTTGTCCCGCCTTAAGGTGTTACCCTTCAAAAAAACTCTTTTCAGCACCGATAGACTTCCGAATACGATTGGGATTGACGGGTCGATTGTCCTGAGCCCTGACCACCTGGTAGTAGTAGCTACCCGTTTTGCCAAAGGCCGCGATTAGCTGCTCTTGCCTCCAGCTTTTTAGCTCCGCACCTGTTGCAATACCGAGCGATCGCATCTTTCCTGCCGTTGCTGGCCCAACACCGTAAAACTCCTCTATCGGCAGCTTCTCCAAAAAGTCTTCTGCCTGCTCTGGTGCAATTAAATACAGCCCGTCTGGCTTATCTAAGTCAGAGGCAATTTTAGCCAAAAATTTGTTGATAGAAACACCCGCAGAAGCTGTCAGGTTCACTTTCTCTTTGATGCGTTGTTTAATCTCTTTAGCAATCAGCACAGCCGATCCAATGGCGCGCTTATCTGCTGTGACATCTAAGTACGCCTCATCTAAAGACAGCGGCTCTACCAGATCGGTATAGTCAAACAAGATCTCTCGAATTTGAGCAGATACTGCGCGATAGACCTCAAAGCGAGGCTTTACAAAAGTCAGATGCGGGCAGCGCTGAATCGCCGTGCGAGAAGAGACGGCTGAGTGAACACCATATTGACGTGCCTCATAGCTTGCTGCTGCGACAGCCCCTCGTTTTTCGGGCGTGCCGCCCACTGCCACCGGTTTGCCCCTTAGTTCAGGATTATCCCGCTGCTCTACCGACGCATAGAACGCATCCATATCTATATGGATGATCTTTCGGTGGGATGGGAATGTAGGTGCCAAAGTGGATGCAGAAGTTTCAGCGCTAACGTTCTCTTGATTATAAAACTGGCGCGAGATCGGTGCACAAATCTCACTGATGATAGAGCGATCGCTGGCAGGCGCTGCCTTTTTATAAAGGGTATGAATGAAATATAGGACACCGCTATGAGTCAGATCTCTTCTGCAGATGCTATTTCCACAGAAGGCGCGATCGCAATGCCTGAAGCCATTCAGCGCTATTTTGATACCGTCAACGCCAAAGAGTTTGATCAGACCGCAGCACTTTTTGCCGAGGCAGGACAGCTATTCCCACCGTTTGAAAAGCCAGTACAGGGGCGAGAGGCGATCGCACAATACCTGATCAAAGAAGCCAGCGATATGACTTTCAGTCCTGTCCAGTGCACCCCTGCTGATTCAGAAGACAATGAAGCATTCACTGTAAAAGGAAAGGTCAAAAACTCGCTTTTTGCCGTTAACGTATCCTGGCTGTTTATCCTCAATGCTTCAGATGAAATTGAGCTGGTAAAAGTAAAGCTACTTGCAAAGTTAGAAGACCTGATTAAGCTCAATCGGTAAAAAGAATGATGACAGAGGCAAGCCTTAGAAAATGCCTCATCCACATGTAAGAGACTTTTACCCTGATATGACTATGGGTGTTCTAACTTTTGAAGGTAGAAACCGCTTGGTACATCTCACTACTATAAAAGCACTGGCAGCGAGGGCTCACCGCTAGCGCCGCCACTGAATTACCCCAAGAGGAAACACATTTTTATGTCTATTTCAACTTCTGTTACCGATAAAAGCAATCACGATGCTTCTGACTACACCGATGATTTTCAAGCCTATAAAGAACAGTTTGATAAGCTCAGTGCCGACGATAAGCTCGCTACCCTGTGGTATGTCTATGAAGGCATAGGCGACGAGAGAATCGAAAACCCAGATGACAACAAAGAGTCTGATAGTTCTTCTGAGCTATATAGCCAGCTCAAAGATAAGTCTGAAGATGAACAGCTCCAGTTCATGCGTGACATACTCTCTGGTGCAGACAATGATCTAACGGGTCAATACAGCCAGCTATCTAACACCACAAAAATCGCCCTATGGTACCGTCTTGGTCAGGGCATGACAGAAAATTCTGTCGTTAACGTCCCTTCAGACTATGGGCTTTCTGATGAAGGCAAAGACCTGGTGAGCAAAATGAACGCTAATAGCTTTGAGCAAAGCTACATATTTATGCGCGATGCTTTGCTGGGCTAAGCTGATAAGAAGGAACTAATTTAGCTGTTCTTTTAGTGTAAAAAGCCGTATGATTTGGGGTTATTCCTCTTAAATCATGCGGCTTTTTTAGCGATTTCTTTTTGGCGGGCTATGACGTACACCTATTCTTTATGCATCATGCGGCTGACCACAATCTCTACCTTCAGAATTTATTTGAACAAGTCACTTATTCCATTTGAACAAGGTTGTTAAAAAGAGAAAGGCCCTAATAGAACTGTTGATTACCACTAGGAAAACGTTTTTCATGACAGTTTGCTATTTCTCTCTAATGATTGGATTTATCTATATGCTCATAGGCCTGCTAGGCTTTTTCCCTAGCTTTGTGACCCCTTCTCAATCTGCCCCGCCGGAGATTATGAACCTGGTCGGCACGGGTACAACTGCTGGGTTTGGCTATTTGTTTGGCATTCTGCCCGTAACGACCTACGCTAATATTTTCAACCTTATTGTTGGCGTCATTGGCTTTGCTGGATTCATTGGAACTGAGCAGGGGGCACGTATTTTTTCAGATACCCTAGCTGTTCTATTTGGCTTATTTACCTTTTTAGGATTGTTTCCAGTGACTAACGCGCTGTTTGGTTTAATGCCTCTTTTTGATGGCAATGTCTGGCTTCATCTGGCTACTGGTGTCCTTGCTGCTTACTTCGGTTTTGTGCGTGACAATGGACGACTCCAAAACGATCCCGATAAAGCGTTAATTGTTGAAGATCCTTACGGTAACACTCAGTTGTTGTAGGCTGTAAAGTATCCGTTCATGTAGGATTCAGCGATCTTGGCAATCCTGAAATACCCACATCCGCGATCGCCCACTGCTTTCGTGATACCCGGTTAGCAAAAGCCGGTTCCCCAGCTTTACCATGTCAGCCCGGATAAAACTGTATTCATCATTAACAGGCCCTATTTTCTGCAGTCCTCTTGCGGTTCCGTCTGTGCGAAACAGCTCGTCACCGTTGGCAATGAAATACAGGTAGTCACCGAGTACAGTGAGCGATCGCGGCTCAGCACTATGGGTCAGCGGGCGGAAAACGCAGCGTGACGATTCAGATGAACGATTTTGCGACACTATCTCTTTCCATGTTGGTAATGGCGTTTGAGGCGGACAGTTTTCCTGATAGCTATCCCCTCCCGGTGCTAAGTCAATCACCTGATAGGGGCCTTCAGTACTGCCATCACTAACCCATAGCTCCTGTCCATTTCCCGGCCCGTAGCCATTAAAGAAAAGACGCCCTTTGTAAGGTGTAAAGTTTGGATTGCCGTTAATGGCAAGTCCCAGTCTTTGGGTGCCTGATTCGGTGCCATCGCTTACCCACAGATCAAAAGAATGCTGGACGCGAAAAACGCTATTGGGATCGTTCGTTTCTAGCGTCGGTGCTGCAAAAAATAATTTGTCATCCCCAATTCAGGTGTGCCTACCGTAAAAAAAGCGTAGTCTTGTGCAGACACCAGTGAAAGGGGGCCGACGGTCATCTCCTCAAAGGTTTTGAACAAGTTTGTTCCTTTTGGTGTTCCATCCGTTCGCCACAATCCTATTGCTCCATAGCGATCATCGGCCGTAAAGAGCATATAGTTGCCTACCCTAGTAAAGTTGCGTGGTGCATCTCCTCTCTGCCTGCTGCGATCGCTGGTATAGGAAAAAGTAGCGAAGGGTAGCTTGCCGCTGGGTGTGAGGGCTTTGTCTTCATCTACTAATAGCCAAGTGTCGGCGGCGTCTAAAATTTGCGGTCGCTCTGGGTTAAGCGTTGCGATCGCTCGTGTGCCCGCGTCCGTACCATCGCTGCTCCAAGAGGATAGTTAACCACAAGGCCTTGCTGCGCAGACGCGGCGACGTCATTTTCGGCATATCTCGGATGCTTGCGCTCGACTAATTGCCTGGTTTGGCTGAAATATATTATTAGGATATCCAGTTAAAAAGCCGTGTTCGTAGGCATAGGCGATCGCATCTTTTCCCCACAAATCTGGTGTCACATCTGAAAAGGTCACCGCTGCTCTAATTTTTGGCGCATTGGGAAATGCTTTGACCATGACGGCTGCAAATGACAGTACGTGACGTATTCTGTTGTACGAACTGCAAAGTAGCTTACCGCTCAAAGCTTCCCTTTGGCATAAAGCTATTCATTCGCTAAAGTTACTTCTGCCAGCGCGGCTTAAAGTCTTTCGGCTACCTGCTTAAGCCTTTGCAGTTGGCTTTCCATATCTTTTTTTGTCCAACCCGCCGCAAACTGGTTAAAGCCAAAGCTCACTAGCGGATTTGGAATGGTGAACTCGAATCGATTCAGCAGCGTGGTACTGCTTACGTTGCCTTGGGCGTTTGGCTGACATTCCCAGCGATCGCGCCCTTGAAAAAACCCATCAAAGCCCCATACAATTAGCCCCGGTTCACGTTCTATCACGGTGCTGTGCAGGGCTGGTGCTAGCAAAGGAATCTTTAGCTTAAAGTTAAATTCGCTGCCTATGCTAGTTCTCCAATCGCCGACAGGTTCACATATCAGCGCTGGATTTAGCCACTGGTGCATGAGCTGTTGCTCTATAAAACAACGCTCTACTGCCGTTGCATTTGCGCGGATAAAAACAGACTGTTCATAAACGTTGCTCATGGTGTCTGCGCTCCTGTGTTGAGTGCGGTGTTGAGTTCAGTGCGACGGGCGGCTTGCTCAAAGTCTGCTGTGGCCTTTAGCGTACTAGGCACGTCAAAAAAGGCCTGGGCGATCGCCTCCGACAACGTAAACGTGTCAACTCCTTGTGCCGCTAAAGCTGAAATATCTTCAATTTCTCGAATGCTGGCACTGAGCAGCCGCGTCTCACTTTTCACGCCCTTTAGCGCCTGCTGCATCGCCGCTAACTCTGCTCGCCCGTCACGACCCAAATCGTTAATGCGGCCCAAATAGGGAGCTGCGTAGCTTGCGCCAATTGCAGCGGCAATCAGCACCTGGTGAACGGCATACACCGCTGTCAGCGTCACCGGAATTCTAGAGCGAATCAGCGCTTTAGCTGCTGTTGTTCCGGCCTGCGTGGCTGGAAGCTTCACGACAATCCGCTGGTCAATTCGACTGAGCGATCGCCCCGTTTGTTCTAAGCTATCTGCCGCGTCGCCCCATGCCTGCAAATGGACTTCCTGCACGCCAAACTCCAACGCCTGCCTAGCTAGCTTTTTCAACGTCTTTAAATCGCACTCAACACCGGCTTTCTCTAACAGCAGCGGATTGCAGGTGACGCCATAAAACAGACCCGTTGGCAGCCACCTCTGCCAGCTAGCAATATCAGCAGTGTCTAAAAATAGCCTTAAGTGAGGCATGGCGATAGCGGCGTAAAAAGGTTACGTTACTACGCTATCGCATTCCTGTGCCTCTTGTTTTTTCCTATACGAAAGTGGAATGAGCGCTGTGGTCGTGCTGGTCAAACAGCGACGTGTCGGCTACTAGGTTATTGCGATCGCCTGAAATTGGATCGCGATGAAACTCAGGCTGAGAGCTGGTTCCTAATACTTGCTCTACGGCTTCTTCAGGAACTGCTTCTACCACTGCTGCTTTTGCCTGGGCGACCACAATGTCGTCAATAAAGCCGCCGATGTTATCACTAGGGCCAATTGCCCTAAAGGCTAGGGTGCTGACACTGCGATCGCCTCCCTGTAGCTGATAGTCAAAGCGTCGCCACTGGCCTTTCCCACCGCCTGTGAGCGTATCTACCTTTTTGCCTTCCCAAAATATCTGAACAGACGCCGTGCTGTCAGGTCTACCGCCACTACTAAAGCTAACGGAAACGTCGTAGGTTTGACCGGTAATCGTGTCTATATTCTGGCCAATGGTACCGTTTTGATTAAAGGTATCTAGTTCTACCCAAGCCGTACCATCAGCGGTTTTGCCCCCTAAGTCTGGACGTCTATCTACCTGAAAGCCAGCGCCAGAAATGGTAGACCAGCCTTTGACGCTGGTATATACCTTCGATTCACCTACTTCCAGCGGCACATCTTCAAAGCTACCGTTGGTCACCAAATTAATTGCAGGGACAGGCGCTGGCGGATTCCCTTCACCAGTGCCACCTTTTGATATAAATGTTGTGCCATCAAGCAGCGTTACGCCGCCTTTGCCCTCGCCATATAGGCTACGGATACCATTAATGTCATCTTCGAGCAAAAAGGACTTGTTGCTGAACCGCCTGCCCAGCTTCGAGTTCATAATTGCTTCCGTATCATCTTCATGATCTAGGCCTAAGGAGTGACCTAACTCATGAACAGCCGTTTCTAAAAACATGCTTTCGCTCCACACCTCACCCGTATCAAAGGTGATATCTCCCACGGTAGGGAAATAGGCAAATGCTAGCGTGCCGCTGCGTCCGTCAATTCCGTCGCTTTGGACATAAATGTCAACGAGGTTGCCTACACCTGGATTTTTGACTTCGTTGCCTGCGTCTGGGTCTTTTATTTCTTGAAAGTCAATAGGCGCATAGTTCGCCCAGGTTTGCAGAGCCTCTATAAAAAGTTCTTTGGCTCGGTCGGCGCTAATACCGTTAATGCCGATGCCAAAGTCATCGTCAAAGGCAAACGTAATAGCCGTTGTGTCCTGACCGTCAGACTTTTCGCTAGTGCGCGTCCACTTAATCGGGCCAGCATTGAAGTCTCGACGGTTGTCGATGTGCTTGCTCTCCCTGAAAACAGTCGAGAAAGCCGCTGCCCTATCAGGCACCCCTACAACCCTGTTAAAAACGGAGGCTGCTGTAGAGGCATACGTTCTGATGCCTTTAGAGAAGCGATGGCTGTTGGGCCAAGAGTCTCTGCTGTCATGTGCTGCACTGTGGTTAAACGAAAGACTAAACTCACCTGCAATATTGGCGTGCGCAGCTAAGCGTGCGAACGCTGGCGATAGAAAGGAGGAGAACATTAATTTGACGGAAAAGCCTTGAGTAGAACAACTTATGTAAATAAAGTGGTGCAACCCCATCTTCTTCGCCTGAGCGAGAAGTCATTGCAGCGGTGAAGACCACCCATCGCTACTACATGGCTGCTACCAATAACTGAAAAGGCCACAGTGCATTAAGCTGCCTAGGGCAACTTGCTAAAACCTTATTTCTATCAACTTGTTTTTATCGAAAAACTTGTTGATGAAAAAATTAGCTTTTTAAGAACAATGCATGTAAGAGTGCATCACAGCACTCACTCCCGATCCCTTGTATCAATTATGGTAGATGCTTTTCAGATAGCTGCATTATAGTATGAAGCGATCGCGATATATGCCTGTATTTGCATAAAGTTTTTGTGATGTACTTTACACTCTGTGAATTATTGTAAGTGAATTGTTCTTTAAAGTTGTCTAATAAGACATCGCGTCTCCGCAAATACACATTCAGTAAATTGTTCTTTGTTACAGTGAATGCCTTCATTGACGTAGCCTGAATGTTCAAAGGCTATGTCTAAAAATAACTAACAAGCTTCAGAACAACAGACGTCATTATTTCTCTGAAAAGATAAATCTCTGTTGCTAATTTCCCTTTTGTGCTAATTGCATTGCAACGCTTGGTATTGCTTTTTCTAGGTAGCTAAGCGCGGAGGTACACGCGGCTAGGCTCTTTTCCGTATTACCATGGGGCGTATACCTCCACATGCCTACCAAAGCAAAGCACGCTCATGACTGGTGAACTTGGCTATTCTTTACCTCCGGCCATCCGTCGTATTTCGACTAATTTTCGAATATCTGGCTGGATTAGCCTTTGGGCCCAAGCTATCATTGGCGTCACTTCTAGCCTGCTATTTATTATTGATGCGCTAGAGAGCGATACGCGATTTTCAAATGCAGGGTCGAGCTTGTTTGCAGCGCTGGGCCTGCTCACGGCTTTTGTGAGCGCATTTTGGGGATTTCGCTATGTGCTGCTGGGTCGCAAGCTGCGCACCAGCAATCCAGATTTACGACCCAAGCCTAAAGATGCGGTTAGGGCTGTGCGCATTGGCATTATTATCAGCATGGTTGGAATGCTGCTGACCATTTTGGGGGGCTCCTCGGTGGTGGGCTCCTTATGGCTGCGATCGCTCCGACAGCTTCCAACCTCAGGCGTCATTCTTCAAGACAATTCTGCGTTTATTAACGCCGCCGACATCGCCGTCATTTTCTCAGTCATCAACACGATGATTGCTCACTACATTGGCCTATGCGTTTCCCTATGGCTGCAATACATTGTCGATAGGCAGTAGCGCTTCACATTTCTAAAAACGGTAGTCCTAAAAACTTGACCCAGGCTGCTGCAAAAACGCAATCTCTTCCGGCGTACTCTCCCTGCCTAAAACCTCATTACGATGCGGAAATCGCCCAAACCGCTCAATCACTTCTTGATGACGAATAGCATAGTCTAGGCCCCCTTTTAGGCCGTCGTCCAAATCAGGAACGTCTGCCTGTAGCTGTTTCATCAGCTCAACGCAGCGGTTTTGATTAGCCAAATCTTCACTGTGCTCGAACGGAACATACACAAAAAATCGATAGGCAGGCAGCATGGACTTGTCTGCACCTGAGGCGACGAGATCTTGGGCCAACTGTAGGGCTTGTGAATCAGTAGCAAAGCTTTTGGCGCTTCCTCTATAAAGGTTGCGTGGAAACTGATCGAGCAATAGCAATAGCGCCACGGCCTTGCCAGGACTTTGGTGAGGATGGGCAGACCACTCTGCATACTCGCCAGCGGCTGCTTTCTCGACGTCTGTTAAAAACTGTTTTCGAATTTGCTGGTCAAACTCGTGATTTTTGACGAACCAGATTTTACGATAGCGGCCATAGTTGGGGGCTGTTGGCTGCCCAAACCAAAAGTCAAGAATTGCTTGAGCGCGAGCAGACGCATTTATAGGTGGCACAGGGACAGGCTTCCTTCGGCGTAATATAACTGATATCGAAATTAGGCTATATATGTCAAATTATGGCTGATGCTGGTTCTTTTGCTGCTCAAGACTATTTTCTATGTCTATCTTTTCTATTCTGATCGCGATCGCCCTCCTTTTGGCCCTTATAAGCTGGTTGACCGGCTACCGGCTACCGATTCGGCTTCCTAAAAGAAATAGCGGCAGAACCGGCGGTTCTCGTAGCGCTAGCAGCTCGCGATCGCGAGGCGTATCACGATCAACGCGCAAAGAACTTTTTGGCCTAGTGGGTGGCAACGCAGCGGTGGCTAAAAGGCTGGTGAGCGATGTGCAGGTGCGCAATCCCAGGCGTCCGGAGCAGTGGTGCTGGGAAAAAGCAATCTATGACATTGAGCGCGATCGCAGAGCATAGTGCCAGCGAATGAAATCGATGTAACTGTGAGGCCATGACAAACCCTCATTCAAATACATCACATATTCTTGATGCGCGTGACCGGATTACTTCAGGCTGCTTGTGTAGTCTTTAGGTGAGTAAAGTGTGGCTCAGATCACTGCGTGACAGATAGCGACCCTTCGTAATCCGTCCTCTGCTGAGGATTTACTTGCACAGATAGCCGGTAGCGATGCTATCAAGGTTTCTTGATTGATTGCCATTTTTGGGCATTCTATAAACACAAGACGCGACGCAGGTAGACGCGTAGTGGGTGGCTTATCACCAGAGATACATCTACAAATTATTAATAGAGGATTCATAACGTAATGACGCAATTAAAGCGTGCACTAATTACAGGTATTACTGGGCAAGATGGCTCCTATTTAGCGGAGCTTTTGCTTGAAAAAGGCTATGAAGTTCACGGTATTATTCGCCGGACTTCTACATTTAACACCGACCGGATCGATCACATTTATGTTGATCCTCACGCGCCAGATGCCAGACTTTTTCTACACTACGGCGATCTTAACGACGGTACGATGCTGCGCCGCATTCTAGAACAGGTCGAGCCACAGGAAGTGTATAACCTGGGCGCGCAGTCTCACGTTCGTGTGAGCTTTGACTCGCCTGAATACACCGTAGATACGGTAGCGATGGGTGCCTTGCGCCTGCTAGAAGCCATTCGTGACTACCAGCAGCGTACGAGCAATGAAGTTCGCTTCTACCAGGCAGGTTCTTCTGAAATGTTTGGTAAAGTGCAGCACGTGCCTCAGTCTGAGGAAACGCCTTTTTACCCGCGATCGCCTTACTCTTGCGCCAAAGTGTACGCTCACTGGCAAACCATCAACTATCGTGAGTCATACGATATGTTTGCCACCAACGGCATTTTGTTTAACCATGAGTCGCCCCGTCGAGGTGAGACGTTTGTAACGCGCAAAATTACGCGGGCGATCGCTCGCATTGTTGCTGGCAAACAAAAGACGCTCTACCTTGGTAACTTGGACTCTAAGCGCGATTGGGGCTACGCCAAAGATTACGTAAAAGCCATGTGGCTCATGCTCCAGCAAGACAAGCCCAATGATTTTGTGATCGCAACGGGCAAAACTTACTCCATTCGCGAATTTTTAGACGTCGCCTTCAAGTACGTCAACCTTGATTGGAATGACTACGTGGCCTTTGATGAGCGCTACCTGCGCCCGGCTGAAGTTGATCTGCTGATTGGCGATCCTTCCAAAGCCAAAAAAATGTTGGGCTGGGCTCCAGAAGTAAGCTTTGAAGGCTTAGTCAAGCTGATGGTTGATTCTGATCTTGAAGCGATTGGTGAGCAGCCCATTGGCACAACCGAGAAAGGGTTCGATATGGCAACCATTCGTCGTCAGATGATCGGTTCTATGGCCTGAGTTCTATAGCCTGATAATGGATTAACTCCGGAAGGCTTGCGATCGCCTCCGTAAGGAAGGTAATCGTAAGCCGATGTGACCTACTCGATTGCGCATAGGTACCTAAAGTGAGTATTTGTTGGTTCGTCGCATTCGATGAACACCTATTTGTAAAGGACAAAAATGACTGGGTTATGGAATTAGCAACTAAGAAAATTTTGGTCACAGGCGGTGCTGGCTTCCTTGGCAAGCAGGTGGTCGCGCAGCTAGAGCAGGCGGGCGCAAAGGCTGACAATATTTTAGTGACGCGATCGCGTCACTATGACCTCACTAAAATGGAAGCCTGCCAAAGAGCCGTTGAGGGCCAAGACGTGATCGTTCATCTGGCCGCTCACGTGGGTGGCATCGGCCTCAACCGTGAAAAGCCTGCCGAGCTGTTTTACGACAACCTTATGATGGGCACTCAGCTCATCCACGCCGCCTACGAAGCGGGCGCTGAAAAGTTTGTCTGCGTCGGTACTATCTGCGCCTATCCCAAGTTCACCCCTGTCCCTTTCAAAGAAGACGACCTGTGGGCAGGCTATCCCGAAGAAACCAACGCCCCCTACGGCATTGCCAAAAAAGCGCTGCTCGTTCAGCTTGAAGCCTACCGTCAGCAATACGGCTTTGACGGTATCTATCTGCTGCCGGTCAATCTCTACGGCCCCGAAGATAACTTCGATCCGCGCAGCTCTCACGTCATTCCAGCCCTAATTCACAAAGTGCATGAAGCCCAAGAACGCGGCGACAAAACGCTGCCAGTATGGGGCGATGGTAGCCCTACCCGTGAGTTTCTCTACGCTACCGATGCGGCTCGCGGCATCGTAATGGCCACCCAAAAGTATGCTGATGCGGCCCCCGTAAACCTAGGCACAAACTCAGAAATTTCAATTAAGGACTTAGCTGAGCTAATTTGCGATGTCATGGGCTTTGAAGGTGAGCTGGCATGGCAAACCGATCAGCCGAACGGTCAGCCTCGTCGCTGTTTAGATACCGAGCGGGCAAAGACAGCATTCGGCTTTGAAGCCCAGGTAGACTTTCGCGAAGGCTTGAAGAATACCGTTGAATGGTATCGCCGGAACGCGACGCTTCAGCCCGCCTAACTGTTGCCTCATCACAAGTGAAAACCAACAGGTGCTTGCAGCCTTTTAGCGGGCAATTTTGCTAGAAGGCTAGTGAAATAAGTCTGTAGAGGACAAAAAATAAACCTCAAAACTCCTATAATTGGGGCGCATGATAGAAGGCATTCAGCATAAAAAGCATGGCAGAGCAAAATAAGGCAAACGAAGATAACAGAGACATCATAGAAGGAGCTAAGCCTGACGATACGGTTGCAGAAACTGCGAAGCCGGATGCTGATGCAAAGGGGCTGGCGGATTCTGATGATAAGAAAACGGGTGAGCCGGTTGCCAAAGTAGAGAAAGGGGCCGAAAGCAAGGCCAAAACGGGCAATGCTCCAGCGGGAAAGACAGCCGGCGAAGATAAGGCTGCAAAGCCTGCGGCAGAGAAGAAACCTGCGGCGAAGAAGAAGGAAAAGCCCCCGAAGCTAGAAGATAAGCCCTTTAACGAGTTTATGGAGCAGCACTATTTGCCCAGCTTAAAAGAGGCTATGGCAAAAGAAGGCATTGATGAACTGAGTCTGGAGTTTGCTAAGCGCAAGCTTGAGGTCATGGGTATGACTGGCAGCGATTCGTACTGGCAGGTTCAGGGCCAGTGGGAAGAGGAAGGCGAGGGCCAGCGTCAGTTCAACATCGCTTTTATGGATGAAGATATTACGGGTCAGAAGGTATTTACGCTAACGGAAAATGGCGCGAAACCCAGCACGATTGAGCAATTTATGGGCGATGAGCGTCGAATTACGCTGGGTTTGATGGTGATGTATACATTGCAGCGACTGAACGGGCAGAAGTGGCTGACGCGGAATTAGGCTAACCCTTGCGGAGACGCTATAGCCTACGGCATGGCTTCGCTAGGGCGATCGCCTCCGTCCAGTCTGTAATCTAATGCAGACTAATGCAGAAAATGACGCACGCCTGTAAACGCCATAATGATTCCTAGCTCATTAGCCGCCTTAATCGAGTCCTCATCGCGAATGCTGCCACCCGGTTGAACAATCGCTTTAATCCCTGCCGCCGCAGCGGTTCGCACGGAGTCATCAAAGGGAAAGAATCCATCGCTGGCTAAAGTAGCCCCTTGGGTTTGCTCGCCTGCTTGCTCTAGCGCAATTTTCACTGCGCCCACTCGGTTCATCTGCCCTGCACCGACCCCAAGCGTTACGTTGTCCCGTACGACCAAAATTGCGTTGGACTTGATATGCTTCACCACGCGCCAAGCAAACAGCATTTCTGCGAGTTCTGCTTCACTAGGCTTTAAGTCCGTTGAAATTGTCCATTGACTTGGATCTTCACGCAGATCGTCGGCAGCTTGGCTGAGAAATCCACCTGCGATCGCTTTAATCATTCTTTGGCCAGTCTGCTTCGGCCCACCCATCAAGTCTGGCAGCACCAAAATCCGCAAATTCTTCTTTTTACTCAACACTGCCTTCGCGGCCTCATCACACCCTGGTGCAACCACACATTCTAAAAAGGTGCCGGTTAACGCCTCTGCGGTGTCCTCATCAATGGATCGGTTAAGCGCTACGATGCCGCCGAATGCTGAAACATTGTCTGCATTGAAGGCTTGCTGATAGGCGATCGCTAACGAGTCCCCCATCGAAACGCCACACGGATTTGTATGCTTGAGCACTGCTGCTGCTGGCTTTTCCCCACTAGGAAACTCAGCAATGATGCGCCTAGCTGCTTCTAAATCCACTAAATTGTTGTAGCTCAGCGCCTTCCCCTGGAGCTGTTCGGCGGCCGCCCAGCCGGTCGCAACGCCGCCGCTCTGATACCAGCCTGCGGCCTGATGCGGATTTTCGCCATAGCGTAGGGTTTGCTTGAGCTGACCGCTGAGCGCGTAGTGGGCGGGTAAGGCAGCGGCTTGGTCGGGCTGGTTGGCGAGCGTTTGGGTTTGGGTGAGGTACCCAGCGATCGCACAATCATAGTTAGCCGTATGCCAAAACGCCTGCTGCGCGAAAGCCGCCCTAAATTCCATCGGCGGCGCTCCCCCATTCGCCTTAGCCACCACCAGATAATCGTCATACTGGTTGGGATCGCACAGTACGGTCAGATACTTGTGGTTCTTCGCCGCTGAGCGAATCATCGTCGGGCCACCGATATCGATATTCTCAATCGCATCTGCTAGGCTCACCTCTGGCTTAGCGATGGTCTGCGCAAAGGGATACAGGTTTACAACCACCAAGTCAAAAGGGCGAATGCCGTTTGCTTCTAGATCTTTTTGATCGGCTGCTTGATCAGGCCGAGCTAAAATGCCGCCGTGTACTTTCGGGTGCAGCGTTTTAACCCGTCCGCCCAAAATCTCGGGTGAGCCTGTGTAGTCAGAAACTTTGATAACGGGGATGCCGGCCTCGCTAATGGCTTTGGCAGTGCCGCCTGAGCTGACCAGCTCAAAGTCTAGGTCTTGGGTGAGCGATCGCGCCAGTTCTATCAAACCAGTTTTATCAGAAACACTCAAAAGGGCAAGGCGAGACATGGGCAGTTCAAAAAATACGGCAAAGGGCAAGTTTTAAACTATATATGAAGTTGCTCTTTTCGCTTGAGGCAGCTCTTCTGTGTCTTTAAATGCAATCTCACTTTCTCCCGAACCTGACTCGGATCATTTGCTTGTACTACTTCATGGCTGGGGTGCGAATGCTCAAAACGTCGCCGGACTCATTGAGGCGATCAACATGATCGCCATTCCCTTCAAAGGACTGCTCCCCGACGCTCCTTTCGATCATCCTATGGCCCCAGGTGGCAAGCAGTGGTACGGCTTTCCGCCCAACTACGACTTCCGCCGGCCTCACGATTTTGATAGCCAAGCTGACTTAATCAAAAGCCGCAAACTGCTCAAAGCATGGATGGAATCGCTGCCTGAAAAAACAGGCATTCCGCTCGAAAAGACGATGATGGGCGGCTTCTCTCAAGGGGGCGCGATGACTTTAGATGTCGGCCCTCAGCTCCCTTTGGCCGCCATGCTGATTCTGAGCAGCTACAGCCATGCGCCGATTCCGCCTTTTGTCACACCGCGTCCAATACTGATCATTCACGGCAGGCAAGATCCGGTAGTGCCTTTGGCAAAAGCGCTAGACACCAAGGCTCAGCTCGAAAAAAAAGGTCAGGCAGTGACCTATCAAGAATTTGATATGGGCCATGAAGTTTCTTTAGACGCGCTTAGAGTCGCTAGTCAGTTTTGTCAGCGTTTGTAAACGATTAACGTTCAGATTTGTTTAGCTCTCTAACATTTATGTCATTGTCTAGAGAGGATGTGCCGAGTACCCTTTACACTACAATTTAGGAAGTAGTGACTATTGCGTGCGCCACCAACGCATCAACGCAGTAGCCTATGTAAAGTTGTCACTGCTAGGTAGGTAACCGGCTATGCAATCAGCAGAAACCCGTGAGTCTAATTTTCCGGCTGGGATAGTTCCTGAGCCAACGCGCATTCCGGCTCAAGAAATCGCTCAGATGACGCCTGAAGATGTTGCCCAGCTAGCCCAGCGCCTAGAACAAGACGAATACGACAGCGCCTTTGAAGGTCTTAAAGACTGGCACCGACTGCGAGCCGTAGCCTTTCAGCGCTCTGAGCTGGTGGAACCCTACATGCACCTGCTCGATTTAGAAGCCTTTGACGAGTCGTAACCGGTTGCGATGAATGTCCTCATCGGTGTCACAGGTGGCATTGCCGCTTATAAAGTATGCGAGATCGTCTCTACACTCGCAAAATCGGGTGTCGCCGTTCGCGTAATTATGACTGAGCAGGCGCAGGCCTTTGTCTCTGCAGTGATGTTTGCCGCCCTGTCTCGCCACGCTGTTTTCACAGATGCTGATTTTTGGTCACCTGCGCAAGGCCGACCGCTGCATATTGAGCTGGGTGAGTGGGCTGATGTGCTGGTGCTGTCGCCGCTAACGGCCAATACGTTAGGAAAATTGGCGCATGGCTTAGCCGATAATTTGCTGACAAATGCGGTGCTGGCCTCGGTATGCCCAGTGCTGCTGGCACCTGCGATGAACACGGATATGTGGCAGCAAAGCGCGGTGCAGCGAAACTGGCAGATACTGCTGGCGGATGCTCGGTATCATATGGTAGGGCCAGGGACTGGCAGGCTGGCGTGCGATCGCATTGGCACCGGGCGCATGGCCGAACCCGCCGAAATTGTGGCTCACATTACCTCACTGCTGCACACGCATGGCCGCATGGACTTAAGCGGCAAACATCTTTTAATCAGCACTGGCAGCACTCAAGAATATATCGATCCAGTGCGCTTCATTGGCAATCCTGCGACAGGGCGCATGGGCATTGCACTGGCCCTAGCGGCAAAACATCGGGGCGCGCAGGTCACACTCGTTCATGGCCCGCTTTCTTCTGCAGTGGCTGCAACTTTGCCCAATGGCATTCGCGCGGTGTCCGTGACCAGCGCGGCTGAAATGGAACAGGCAATGCTGACTCACCTTGCTACGGCTAGCTGGGTAATCATGGCCGCAGCGGTTGCCGATGTGCGGCCGGCAACCACCGCTGTGACCAAGCTCCCTAAAAAAGATTTGCCTAATCGACTTGTGTTAAAACCTGTTGCGGACATTGTGGCGCAGCTAGTCGCTCAAAAAATGCCTGCTCAAAAAGTGATAGGTTTTGCCGCTCAAACGGGCGACATCGTTGGCCCTGCTAAGGAAAAGCTAAGGCGTAAGCGGCTAGACGCCATTGTGGCCAATCCGGTTGATAAGCCTAACAGCGGTTTTGATAGCTTAGATAACGAGGCCATTATTTTGCTAGCTGACGGCAGCCAAAAGCCTGTCGCGAATGGTAGCAAGCTAAATTTAGCGCATCAACTCTATGACTTTGTGCGGTGACCTAAGCTTAATTGCTTCATCCTCTGTGAGCATTACAGACATAATCCGCAATTATGCGCAAGTTAAGTATTTTCAAAATCCAGAAATTTTATCGGTAACTACCGTTAACTTCACATGAAAGAAGCTGATTCCAAAGTTTAGGCGAATCCTGTAGGTGAAACTACCGGCTCCCAATGCTGGTTTCTTATGATGACCCTAATCCTGAGTAACGAACTAAGGATTTTCGGATGAATTCATATGAAGTCGAAGCATAAAGCTGTGGTAACTACTTTTTCTGGCAGAGACGCTACTACGACGCTCGATCCCACACGGAGTCTCAACGGAGGAGATGACGTCGCGATCGCTGCTCAAAACATTCAGTGGGGAATTCCGTGTAAAGCGGCGACCAGCAAAGCTAAGCGAGCTTTGGACATTTTAGGGTCGCTGATCGGACTAGCGATTGTAGGCACTGTGTTCTTGCCTATTGCGATCGCTATTCAGCTAGATAGTTCAGGCCCAATACTGTTTCGCCAACTGCGCTACGGCTATCAAGGCCAACCTTTCTACATCTGGAAATTTCGCTCTATGGTGCCCGACGCAGACGCGCGTAAGCACCTGATTAAAAATGAAGCCAACGGCCTTATTTTCAAGAATGAAGACGACCCTCGCATCACCCGCGTCGGTAAATTTTTGCGTCGCACCAGCTTAGATGAGCTGCCTCAGTTTTTTAACGTGCTCAAAGGCGACATGAGTATTGTGGGCACTCGTCCCCCAGTGCTTAATGAAGTCGCCATGTACCGGCCTCATCACTGGCAAAGGCTCGCCGTAAAACCTGGCATTACCGGTCAGTGGCAAACCGGTGGACGCTCTAGCATTAAAGACTTTGAGCAGATTATTGAAATGGATCTGGACTACCAGAAGCAATGGTCTGTATGGTACGATATCAAGATTATCTCTAAAACCGTTGCCGTTGTTTTTGGCAGCAAAGACGCCTGCTAGAGCACGCTACATCAATATCTAAAATAAGCCAAAAAGCCGACCTGATAGACTGTAGTAAACGGATTGTCAGGTCGGCTCTATAGTAATTGTTGAAAGTGATTGTTTGAAGGCTGGTTGAAAATATAATCCTTTGCTAAGGACTTGCTGGTTAAAGACTTACTGTGCAGACGGAGCATTTTGACGGATGGCGTCCATGGCGGCGTAATTTGGTCGTAGCTGAATGCGGCTAAGGAAATCGTTGTCTTCGGTATGCATTGCTATCAAGACATTCTCTAGCTGGATAACGCCAACGCTGACGGCGGCTCTTGCTTCGGGATTTTGCTCTGCTAAGTAGCTTAGTTCAGTTTCCAAATCAGCCCGCGAAAAGAAAAGCGGATAGACAGCCTCGCCGCCATCTGGCGTGACAGGCAGTAACGTACCGTCTTCAAACTGAGCATAAAATAGCGGTACGCCACCTGGATAAGCGTTATTAATTTCAACGGCCTGACTGACTTCTTTAGGGTCGGGTACATAGGCCACCTTGAAGGTGCGCTCTTCGCTCGCCAAAGTTCTTTGGTAAAGGGTTTCAAGACTGATAATGCCAACGTCTGTATCGGAGGCTAAGCTCGGGTTATTTGTCTTTTCACGGTTCAAAAATGCGCGCGCATCTTGCTCTGATATAAAGACAGGAAGATTCGGCTGAGTCGATTCGCCTTCATTGGTCTGAATGGAAACGAGGCCTTCGTTGTTGCCTAAAACGTAGACAGGTACGCGTGAGAGCTTTTGACTAACCTGTTCTTCAGGGAGTGCTAAAGCAGGATTTGTGCCAATACTAGCGCCTAGTAAGCTGATGCTAAGCGCACTCATGGCTAGCGTTTTGGCGACCCGCTTAAGCGATTTGGGGCCAGCGACTATCTGAGCCGCAGACTGACGAATGAAAGACTGCATAGATTCTCCTGCATGTAAGTTGTCGTTTGCTGACGCTTACAAAGTATTCTTTGGCACATTAATCATGGTGAATTGCCAGACATCGCTCAAGCCGCTGTGGCCAATTTATAAATTGACCCGTTAGGCAATTACTAGCGAACGGTGACTTCAAAAGAGGCGTATTTTAGTTCCTATATAAAATAGGCACACAAAAATCGGGATGACAGGATTCGAACCTGCGACATCCTGCTCCCAAAGCAGGCGCGCTACCAAGCTGCGCTACATCCCGGCCCCCAATGTAACATGTCCTAGTGCGTCTTTTTCGCACGTTCCTAATTAATTTTCAAGCGAGCGATCGCTGGTAAGCTCATAATGCCCCATGGTTCTTTTGAAACCAGCACCCAAAACGAGTCTTTTTGATAGGTTGGACGCATGGTGAACTCTACAAATCACTCGATTGCATGTCTGCCAGGACTCACTAAGTTGCAGGTTGAGCAGCTCGTGGCCGCTGGCATTTCGACGACGTTTGATTTGCTGCGTCAGGGCAATAGCGTGGTGCAGCGTCAGTCGCTTTCAGCGCGGTTGCAGACCAACATTAAGTACATCAATAAATGGGCGGCGCTGGCTAATTTGGCACGTATTCCTGGTGTGGGTACTCAGTACTGCGGCTTGCTGCTGCATGCGGGAGTTAGTACGCCGCAGCAGCTAGCGATTATGAGCGCCCAGCGGCTACATCCTCAAATGATGCGCTTGCAGGTTCAGCTATTTAACCGGGCTGATTTGGCTCCGACGATAGCTGAGGTGGCCGGTTGGATTCAGCAGGCGCAAGCGATGGTTTGCTAGCTCGCCATTCAGACTTGAGCATTGAATAAATACGGTGGTCTACAAAGCGGTCATAGAGCCATTCGGCCTCTCGCAGCGTGCCCTCGTAAGTTAATCCCAGTCTTTCAGCCACTGCCTGACTCCGAACGTTTTTAGCTGCGCAGCTAATTTCAATGCGATTGAGGTTGAGACGACCAAATCCATCGTCTAGAATTGCTTGGCAGGCGCGAGTGATGATACCTTGCCTTTGATAAGATTCGGCTATCCAGTAGCCGATAACGCTGGAGCGATTGACCCAGCAAATAGAATGAAGCCCAATCAGACCGACTAGCTGATTTTCAATGAAAATAGCTGAGACAAATTCATGATTTGCCTTGGCTTTGTCGAGACTATTTTGGATAAAGCTGAGTGAATCGGCGGCGGTTTTATTATGGTCTAGCCAGGGTAGCCACTGTTTGAGATAGCTGCGATTGGTATCGACTAAGGCAAACAACTCACTGGCATCTTTAGGATTGAGCGAGCGTAGATGCAGGCGCTCGCTAATTTGACAGGTCACTGATAGAGCAGCGCTTGCTTGCAGATCGTCAACCGGTTCAAACTCAACTTGGCCTGAGAACATGACGTTTTGAGCACCGCCTTTTCAAAGGTTCAATCGGGATACCAAAACATGCCCTTTATGCCTTCAGGGTCAGGCATAAAGCCGAGCTGCTTGTAAAAGCTAACGACATCTGGATCGGCAAATAGGGTGACGTTGCTAATATCTTCACTGCGAAGCTTTTTGATAAGCTGCTTCATCAGCGCTTTGCCCAAGCCTTTGCCTTGAGAGTCGGGATGGACAACGACATCCCAAATGGTGGCGTTAAAGGCGTGATCAGAGGTGGCTCTTGAAAAGCCAATCAAACGCTTGCGGTTGCCACGCTGCTCCCACATGGTAATAACTAAAAAGCTATGTTGAATGGCCTTGCGGACTTTGCGAATAGGACGACGAGACCAGCCAACGGCGTCGCACAGCTCTTCTAGCTCGTAGAGATCGATGGCGCGCTCGGTACTAAAAAAAATGCGGGTGTTGCTGTCGGCGCTTTTGGCTTCGGCAAGATAACCGGCAGTGGCTGTTTGCTGGGAATCTGAAGCAACTTCAGTAGTGGTGAACAAGCTTTTCCAGAAACCCATGCAGGCAAGTTAATTATTTCGTCAAGGTGATCCTATTTAAGAAGTATATCGCCTGATTGTTCACTTCAAAGGGCTAGTTTGTACCTTCGTTGCTGAGTATCGCCGCGAATATGTGGAAATGAATCAACTAAACCTAATAGTAGATGGTGAAACCGGGCAAGCTAGGCTAACCTTCAGACTCTCTTGCCAGACGCTTTGCCAGACGCTTTGCCAAAATGCTTTTGTAGAGAGCTGGGGGTTCGGCGATCGCCCCTATTTATGTCAGTAGCCTTTATGTCAGCTGCTCTTGAACCATCCACGTTGGACTTGCTCAAGCGGTTCAATCGAGCGTTTCCTCAGTTTTACGAACAGTTCGTTGGAAGCGACATCCAGCTTCAAAATCTGCGTCTGGCCTATCAGCTTTTTAGAACGAAAAAGGCCGTGATTGAGCTGACGACTGAGGGCGTTGGCGGAGCCTCTCCACAGGAGACTCGCACCGCCCTCCACTTTGCTTATCGCAATCAGTCCTTTTTACTCAGTGACATCTTCGGCGTTTTAGCGGCCTATGGCCTCACCATTCACAGCCTGAGCCTGTATGGACAAATCTATCCGCCGATGCTGGTGTTTGCCAAGCTGGTGGTGTCTCGGGGGGGCAAAGAGCTATCGCCCAAAACAGCCGAAAATGTCCGGCGAGCGGTCAGAGAAGCGCTTGCTGGCCGGTTTGAAGTAGAGAATATGCTCAATGTGGAGTTCAACTTAGATGCGGGCTTGGATCAGGTTGAAACTGAGTTTTACGTTGATCCGGTGTTTCATCTGCCGGCTATTTTGATTGAGGCCGATAACCAGCCGGGCCTTTTTTATAAGGTGATGTACACCATTTGGCAGGAAGATTTGCTGGTGGTAAATGCGAATTTGCTGGTGTGGCGTGGTCGAACGCGCTTAATTTTGTATTTGCTGGGGCCGAACGAGGGAGTAATTCCGGAGTATTTAGGGCAAAAAATTGCGGAGGGAATTCGCGATCGCCTCCTAGGACGCTAGCTGTTAAGACGCCAGAACTTGAGCCCCCAGAACTTGGGACGCTGGCGCATTATCATAGAAATATGCCAACAGCGAACATTTTGGGTACTCCCCACACCTACGACTTATCTACGCCAATGGCCGACGCTGAAACGCTGGTATTCCTTCACGGCTGGCTTTTGAGCCGATCTTACTGGCAGCCAATTGTGGCCCAGCTATCGGCGCAACATCAGTGTGTGACCTACGATGCACGGGGATTTGGTGACTCGGCTTTTCCCGCGCATCAGGGTGGGGCGATTGCTCGTCGCTCTATTCATTTGCCGAGCGATCGCGCCTGGTATCCCAACCACAGCATTGAGCAAACAATAGACGCTTCTATCTACAGCCTCGCTGCCTACGCGCAAGACTTAGGCGAACTGCTTGACCAGCTAAGCCTAGACCGGGTTTGGCTAGTGGGCCATTCTTTAGGCGGCAGCGTTGCCTTGTGGGCCGCCTATTTATTTCCTGAGCGCATAAAGGGTGTAATTTGTCTAAACGCAGGCGGCGGCATTTACATTCCTAAGGCGTTTGAAAAGTTTCGGGCGGCAGGTCAGCAAATAGTGAAATTTAGGCCGCATTGGCTGGCGGAACTGCCGCTGCTGCCCAGAGTATTCTGCAGAGCGATGGTGCACAAAACGCTAGCACTTCAGTGGGGCCAGCAGCGTATTCGAGACTTTGTTTGCGCCGATAGGGCCGCCGCTGTTGGGGCGCTGCTTGAATCTACCACCTGTGAAGAAGTCCACCAGCTACCGCAGCTCATGAGTCAGCTCGCTCAGCCGGTTCATTTCATTACGGCCAGCGAAGATACTATTATGCCGCCGCGCTATGTCCGCTACTTAGCGAGCTTTCATCCCCACTTTTGCGAAGCCCAAATGGTGTCCGAGATTTCGGACTGCGGCCACATGTCGATGGTAGAACAGCCACAGGCCGTTGCCGATGTAGTGAAGTCTGTTCTATCCAATTCTCAGTAGGAATTGCGCCTTACAAAGCTGTTTCTAAAGTGAATCGCGTGCTCACGTTTAGATCACTCTTTTGCGAAGTGGATTACTCGTTTCAAAGAGAAAATTAACCTTGCATCAGCTTTTATCAGTATTTTCGCTAAGGACGTAGCGGCAAGTGTTTCGGGATGTAAAGGCCTACTGCCGCTTTCTTTACGTGGTTTCCAAACGAAGAGTATGATTACCTTCAAAGCTAGGTTTTACGTGTGAATTTTGATTGAACAAAACTTAACCAAAATACGCACTTGGGCTTCAGCATCGCTGTTGTTCTATGACCTGCCTTTTCTAGTAATGAGAGGAAAACAATATATGAGACGGTTGTTTGCTCTGGCTCTAGTTCTCTGTCTTTCCTTGGGGTTTGCCTCTCCGGCTGCCGCAGGTATTGCAGGTGACGACGTATCAGGCCTTGTGCCTTGTGGTGAGTCAGCCGCTTTTCAAAAACGTGCCGCTGCTGCGACGACAGATTCAGCAAAAGCTCGCTTCGAGTTCTATGGCAACACCAGCCTTCTGTGTGGCCCTGAAGGACTTCCCCATTTGATCGTAGACGGTGACTTGGCTCACGCTGGCGAATTTCTAATTCCTAGCGCGCTGTTCTTGCTGATTACCGGCTGGATTGGTTGGGCAGGTCGCTCTTACGTCATTGCCGTTCGCAAAGATAAATCCCCTGAAGAGAAAGAGATCATCATTGATGTTCCTTTGGCTATCAAGTGTTCTTTGGGTGCAGCGGCTTGGCCTTTGCTGGCATTTAAAGAGATAACCACTCGTGAAATGTTTGCGAAAAAGGAAGAGATTACGGTCTCTCCTCGCTAAACGGATTGTGCCTTTGGGTAGAAATATTTGGTTAGTCCACCTGTAGGCAGTGCGTGCAGGTGGCTAGCTGGATTTAATCTAAAGGTGTGCGCTATTAATGTTGATCTCACAGCTCCAAGGAGGAGTTCTATGAGCAGTAATCTTTTAAAGTATCTTTCGACGGCTCCCGTGATTGCGACCGTTTGGATGATTATCACCGCTGGCATCATCATCGAGTTTAACCGGTTCTTTCCTGACCTGCTGCTGCACCCGTAGCGCTTAGTTGAATTAAGAGACTGTGTTGAGTAAGTTTGGAGAACTCGAAGTAAAACAATGCCTTCATCATCGCAATTTATCAAACCCTATTCAGGCGATCCTCAGATCGGGAACCTTGAGACCCCTTTGAATTCATCGGGCCTTTCACAGGCGTTTCTGATCAATTTGCCTGCCTATCGTCAAGGGCTTTCTGCCCAGCGTCGCGGTTTAGAAGTGGGTATGGCCCACGGCTATTTGCTGTATGGCCCGTTCGCGCTACTTGGCCCCCTAAGAGATTCTGATGTACCTGCGATCGCAGGTCTTTTAGCAGCAGTGGGTCTGGTTATGATCCTGACCATCTGCCTATCTTTGTACAGTGGCTCAAACGTTAGCCCTGAAGTATCTCGCAATACGCTACCGTACCAGCCCCCTGAAGGTCTTAGTACCGATGAAGGCTGGAGTGAGTTTGCTGGCAGCTTCCTGGTTGGTGGTATTGGTGGTGCGGCGTTTGCCTATGCACTATCCGCTTATTTGCCTGTGTTTTCTGCACTGGCGACAGGTGGCAACTAGGGCAAACGCTTAAACCCTAAGTTTCACCGGTTCATTAGCTGGTTGAACATAGAAAAATCCTCGCTTGGTTTTTTGCCGAGTGGGGATTTTAGTTTTTTGCTCTCTATCAAGATGGCTGTAAGGATACAGTTTGTACCCTGAGATCGCTTTAAAATAATTATGTTTATATCATCAGTAGGCCGCAGGTGATTTTTGTATGGATATTGGCGTTCCTAAAGAGATTAAAGATCAGGAATTTCGGGTGGGGCTGAGTCCGGCTAGCGTGAGAGAACTGTGCGATCGCAAACACGCGGTCGTGGTTGAAACAAAGGCGGGTGCGGGTGCGGGCTTTAGCGATGAAGACTATGCTGCTGCGGGGGCAAAAATTGCCGCGAGTGGGGCTGAACCCTGGAACCAGGCAATGGTAGTAAAGGTGAAAGAGCCTTTGCGTGCAGAATATTTACACCTGAAGTCTGAGCAAATTTTATTTACCTATTTGCATTTGGCAGCGGGTAGAGATCTGACGGAAAAACTGATGGCGAGCGGGACGAGTGCGATCGCCTACGAAAGCGTCGAGAAAAACGACACCTTGCCATTACTCATGCCGATGAGCGTAATCGCTGGCCGTCTATCGGTTCAGTTTGGGGCACGATTTTTAGAAAAACAGCAGGGCGGTCGCGGCGTTTTGCTCGGTGGAATGCCTGGTGTTGCGGCGGGAAAAGTAGCGATTATTGGCGGCGGTGTCGTTGGGACTGAAGCCGCAAAAATGGCAGTTGGTCTAGGCGCTCAGGTCACCATCATTGACATTAGCGTAGAGCGATTGATCTATTTAGAAACGCTGTTTGGCTCACGCGTGAGTCTGTTGTATAGCAGCACACCGAACATCGAAGTGACCGTGGTAGATGCTGACTTGGTGATTGGCTCGGTGCTGGTGCCTAATCGGAGAGCGCCAACGTTGGTAACGCGCGCGATGGTAGAGAAAATGTGCGATGGTTCGGTGATTGTTGATGTGGCCGTAGATCAGGGCGGCTGTATTGAGACCTTAAAGGCGACGTCTCACAGCGAGCCGGTTTACACAGAACTAGGCGTGCTTCACTATGGCGTGCCGAACATGCCGGGGGCCGTACCCTGGACAGCCACGCAGGCACTTAACAACAGTACGCTGCCCTATGTGCTTCAGCTAGCCCAAGAAGGAATGGGCGCACTCACCTCAAATTCGGTGATAGGTATGGGATTAAAGGCTGCCCTCAACGTATGCGACCATCAACTCGTGCATCCCGCCTTGCAAAAGGCTTTTCCCGATCTGGCGTAGATGAGGATTTTTACCAGACCTTCTCGCCGCCTGCTTCAATCGTCTGAAGCTTGTCTAAACGAATGACGGTACCGTTTTCTAGCTTGCAGTAGTCTGCACCGCTATCGGCGTAGATATCAACGATTTTGCTTTCGGCCGTTGCTGCTTCTCCCGAGTCTGCTTTGTAGGTAATGGTTGCCGTGCGTTTGAGAGTAGCGATCGCCTCCAGCTTATCTTGAAGGGCACAGTCTACAGGCATATAGTCACTCATTTTTCATTCGGTATCTTGACAATGAAGACATCCTAGAAACTGACACGCCATCTATTCAATGGTCAAAAGTAAGATCTTCCTACGGCGCTTACTCTGGCGTGCTAATAGTGAGTACCTGCGGTGGAGTCGCATCGGGCGGATAAAGAAACTGAACGTTAACATCTCTTTGCTCGCCGGGTGCTAGCGTCATTTTGATCAGCGGCTGACCTTGTTCTCCTCGATTTTGAACAAGGTAAGTGTAATGAGCCCGAGATCTGCCGTTGTCTTCCTTATAGAGAAACAGTACGGTGCCTCGGAAGAATACGCGAGATTCTGGCGCTGCGTTGAACTGAAGTGCGTTTTTCAAGCTGTCATTTTGCAAAGGTGTTTGAACAGAAAGTGCAACCGTTTTAGGGCTGTCTGTGTTGTTTGTGAGGGGTAGGTCGAGATTGTACTCAATGCCGTAGTTGCCGTTGGCGCGATAAGCGGTGTCACCATAGCGAGCGGTAATGGGCGCGCTTTGAATTTGCCCCGTCCCAAACGTGTTTCTCTCTAATGTGCTCAGTGCGTAAGAGACCTGCTCACCTATGGCTGGAATATTGAGCTGACTGCTTTTTTGATCCGTCAAGGTCGCACGCCATTGAGAGCCTGTTGCAATCCCAGAGACTCGGCCATAGCGGAAAGGGTTGTCTCCGCTGCCGGGTCTACTGGGGCCGCCATCGCGGGGTGTGGCTAATTTACCTTTGGCAAGTATCTGTTTCCACTCATTTAATCCAGGCACAACCTCTTTTCCTCCCGATTGAGGAGCGTGCATGGCGAGGCTCGCGACGTATACAGGGCCGCTGCTGTCGAGTCGCATGAGGGTAGAGCGGCCGTTGAGTCTTGCGCCTTCGCCGGAGCTAGCGCTGATAGGCGGTGGGGTAAGTTCACTGCCAGGTGCTAATGTGCCGTCCGTAGAGACGTTGAGGCGACGAAGGGGAATAGGTGCGTTGAATAGAAGGTGGCTTTGGCGTGGGGGAATAGTGACTTGAGCGGGAAAGACGGACTGGCGGCGATCGCGCAGCACGTCATTCATGACCCGACTTCCTGGCCCTGAAAAGTTATTGCTATAGAGGTTAGAGCTACCTGAGGCGATTTCGTTCCAGGGTGACTCCTGGCTGATGTGGGACGCACCATCGCGAATGGAAAGGGTAACGGGGCGATCGCCTGGATTATGCACAATAATTGCTTCGTATACTGTGCGCGTGTCCCTATCATCCTGCCCGCGAGCCACGTGATGAGAGAACACATCGAAGCGACCGTTGAAAGCGTAGTCAAGATGGGCCCCAGGATACGCTTTACCCCGCTTGGGAAAGGTAGAAAGCAAAATGCCGTCAGATTCGATTATCTCCGGGCTGTTGCTATTGAATACAGGCACATTGTCTAGCTGGCCAGGGAGCGATCGCACCTGTTGCGGAATTGTGATCACGCCATTTTCTGCTCGTGCGACGGCAGTAGCCTCTTCGGCAGGGCGGACTGCTGTGACAGTGGCTGTGTTCTCAACAGCAGCTTCTACTAAGGGCGTACCTATTAGCGCACTAGCCAAGGGAAAAAAGGAGAGTAGCGAAAACATTAGTGCTCAGAGCCTACTGCGACAAGTCGATGGCCTTACGTACAGCTCAAAAAAACTGTAGCAAAACGAACAAGGGCGAACATATCATCCCAAACAGACGGCCTGCAATGAAAAGTGGACAGTTGTGTTTAGTGGACAATTCTTGAACCGGCCTAAATGCCATGCTTAACTAACTAAGTGAGCCTCAACGCTTTGGGTACGTTCGTAATATATATGCACCGTCGATAGACAGGGTTAATCAAGCGCGCCTTTTATTTTGAGGGCCGGTTACAGGTTCAGGCTTCGGATGCCAACCTCTATCCGTTTTACTGGTCGGCCTTTACCATGGTGGGCAATCCCTGGTAAGTCTTATGGGGTGCCCCTTAGCGACGCTAACTCATGCGAGACTTTCATCTGCCCGGTCGATCGCCCGCCTACAGTCAAACCGGTATGGCAGCCACTTCTCATTCGCTTGCGACTTTGACCGCGATTGAGGTGCTTAAGTCAGGTGGGAATGCAGTGGATGGCGCGATCGCAGCTTCAGCCGTTTTGTGTGTCGTAGAGCCACAGGCTACAGGTATCGGTGGCGACTGCTTTGTTCTGTACGCTCCGACGAATACTGGTAAAGTGGTTGCGCTTAACGGTTCTGGCAAAGCGCCGGGTAAAGCAAATCTCAAATGGTTCCTAGACCAGGGCATGAAGCAAATTTCGCTACAGAGCCCGCATTCTGTAACGGTGCCGGGTGCGGTAGATGCCTGGTGTCAGCTACATAAGGACTATGGGCGAAAGAAATTTGCTGAGCTGCTGGCTCCAGCAATTCGATTGGCAAAAGAAGGTTACACGGTGCATCCGAGAGTGGCGTATGACTGGGCGCAGCTCGCGAAAAAGCTCAAGGCGACTGAGAATGCAACGCGGATGTTGTTGGTAAATCGGGAGGCTCCGAAGGCGGGCGATCGCCATTCTCAACCCGAGCTAGGCTGCACGCTACAAACCATTGCTGACCATGGCCGAGACGGCTTTTATCAAGGTGAAGTCGCTGACGATATTGTTAGCTATTTACAGTCTCTTGGTGGTTTGCACACGCTAGAAGACTTTGCCGCGTCTCAGTCAGAATACGTCACGCCGATTTCTACTCAGTATCGTGGCTACGACGTATTTGAGTGCCCGCCTAATGGTCAGGGCTTAACTGCGCTGATTATGTTAAATATTCTCTCGGGCTATGACCTGACAGATTTTGCCCCAATGAGCGCGCAGCGACTGCATTTGGAATGTGAGGCGGCGAGGCTGGCTTATGGGGTGCGCGATCGCTACATCGCCGATCCAAACCAAGCCGACATTCCCTTAGACTTTCTCCTTTCTCAAGACTACGCCGCTCAGCTCCGCGCCAAAATCAGCTTAGACAAAACCATGCCACCGCTAGAAGAGTCTAATTTTCCAACCCATCCAGACACTGTTTATCTGTGTGTTGTGGATGATGAAGGCAACGCAGTGAGCTTTATTAACTCTGTGTTTCATGGGTTTGGGAGTGGATTGGTGAGTCCAAAAACGGGCGTTGTTTTGCAGAATAGAGGGGCTGGCTTTGTGTTAGAGAAAAGGCATCGGAATGCGATCGCGCCATACAAACGCCCACTCCACACCATCATCCCCGGAATGCTCATGAAAGCAGGTCGAGCCATCATGCCCTTCGGCGTTATGGGCGGCCAATATCAACCCACCGGACACGCTCATTTTCTCACCAACCTGCTCGACTACCGCATGGACGTCCAAACCGCGCTTGACTTTCCCCGCATCTTCCACGATGGAAAAGTCTGTCAGGTAGAGCGAGGTATTCCCACTCAGATAAAAGAGGGCTTAGCTAACCTGGGGCACAAAGTCGTTCCCGCCGTTTTGCCACACGGCGGCGGTCAGGCCATTTGGATTAATGAGAAAGGTGGACTCATCGGCGGCTCTGACCCTCGTAAAGATGGCTGTGCTATTGGTTATGAGTAAAGAAAGCATATTACGGTACTCTCTTTAACGCTCCGTAGCTCGCTACTATAAAGGACAGTTGATTAAAAACAGGAATAAAACCCAGTTATGAAAATTGCCGTTACGGGTGCTACAGGGTTTGTTGGGTCTAAGTTGGTAGCTCGGCTGGTAGATGAAAGCCACGATGTGAAGGTGCTGACGCGCAGCGTGGAAAAGGCGCGAAAGGTTTTTGCTGCGCCTAAGTTCAAGGATTTGGAATATGTGGCTTATAAGCCGACGGAATCAGGAGATTGGCAGGCGGCTATCTCGAGCTGTGACGGGGTGATTAATTTGGCGGGCGAGCCGATTTCGGAGCGGTGGTCGGCAGAAAGGAAGCAGCGGATTATTGATAGCCGTCAGGTGGGAACGCAGAAGCTGGTGGAGGCCATTAAAGATGCGGAGCAAAAGCCTTCGGTGCTGGTGAGTGGCTCGGCGATTGGATTCTATGGTACGAGCGAGTCGGCGGAGTTTTTTGAGACGAGTGAACCGGCGGAGAATGATTTTTTGTCTAAGGTGTGTCAGGGCTGGGAGGCTGCGGCGCGGAAGGCGAAGGAGTATGGTGTGCGGGTGGCGATTGTGCGGACGGGAATTGTGTTGGGGAATGGCGGGGCGATCGCTAAAATGCTTCCTCCTTTCAAACTTTATGCAGGTGGCCCTATCGGCAGCGGGCGTCAGTGGTTTTCCTGGATTCACATAGACGACTTGGTGAACCTATTTATGAAAGCGCTGCTCGATCCTTCTATGCAGGGTGTTTACAACGGCACTGCGCCTAATCCTCTACGGATGAAGGACTTTTGCCAAACGCTCGGTGAAGTGCTCGATCGCCCGTCCTGGCTACCGGTTCCTGATTTTGCGATTGAAGCACTGCTAGGCGATGGTGCTGTGGTGGTGCTTAAAGGTCAGCAGGTGTTGCCGGAGAGAACGCAGGCTTCAGGATTTTCTTTTGATTACGATGATGCTAAAGAAGCAATTAAAGACATCGTGGGCTAGCGGTCTTTGTGACGCGTTTTGAATTGGGCGCAGTGCTGGATGAAGCGTTGGGGGATTTCTGAGCGATCGCCCCAACACAAATGCACATAAGAAGCGTGCAAATTCCCCTGCCCATACCCCTCACGCTGCGCTGCCTCGACCTCGCCCCAATACCGCTGAGTCTGGTAAATAGGCTGCTTTAAAGTTTCTACTACGCCAGATCGGTGAAATTCATGGCCAACAACGGCCTGATTTTCAGTGAGCAAAGGCCCGCTTACAGTGGCGATCGCTCTTCGATATCCCAACGCTAGCCGCCCGCCCATTTTCACCGTCTGCGGAATCACACCCACCATCGACCACGCCTTCTCCTCAAAATCCACGATGGTGTTGCTCAAATACATCAGCCCGCCGCATTCTGCATAAGTCGGCATTCCTTGATTAACAGCCGCTTTAACAGCTTGCTTCATGGCTTTGTTTTCGCTGAGCTGCTGAGCAAAAACTTCTGGAAAGCCGCCGCCAAAGTAAAGGCCATCAGCCTCAGGCAATTTTTCATCTTTAATCGGGCTCCAGCAAACCAGCTCCGCACCCTGCTCAACTAAGGCCTCTAAGTTGTCTGGATAGTAGAAGTTAAAGGCTTTGTCTTGTGCGATCGCAATCCTAACGCCACTAGCAATTTTGTCACGCTTCTCGACTTCAGCACCGCTTGCCCTCTCACCTGTAGCCTGAGCGGAGTCAAAAGCAGTCCAATGAAAACACCGCTCTCCCAAAATTGCTAGCCGCTTGGCAATCTCATCAAACTCACTCACCTCCCCCGTCGGCACCAGCCCAAGGTGACGGTCTGGCAACTGGATATCTTTCTCCCGCTTAAAAACACCAAAAATAGGCATATTAATCGCGCTTAAGGCATCGCTGAGGAGCTGAAGATGGCGATCGCTCCCCACCCGATTCAACACCACTCCCACCACATTTACACGGCTGTCAAAATTTCGATATCCCTGCACTAAGGCCGCTAGCGATCGCGACATCCGCTGCGCATCTACTACCAACACAACCGGCAGTCCCAACAGCCGAGCAATATGCGCCGTACTCCCCGTATCATCGACACCCGTCGCCCCATCAAACAGGCCCATCACCCCTTCTACTACCGAACAGTCAGCGCCTATGCAATGCTTCTGATAGCTGCGTTGTACATGGCTTTCACTTGTGAGCACTGGGTCAAGGTTGTAGCAAGGTCGGCCTGTCACCTTGCTATGAAACATTGGATCTATATAGTCTGGGCCGACCTTAAAAGATTGAACAGAGCAGTTGCGTTTTTTCAGGGCCGCAAGTAAGGCTAGCGTGATCGTTGTTTTTCCGGTGCCGCTACGATCGCCCGCTAAAATAATCTCCATCATTCTCTAGTCATTAATTTAAGAGCCGTATCGTTCGGAATCTTTGTCCAACTTTGTGAGTCTTAAAGAGCGTATAGACTCGCTGCTGTAAAAAATGTCGAATATGCCTTAGCGCTATGCCACCTGCAAGATCTTCACAGCTCATAAAATGGGCTAAAAAGTGTCTAGTTATACTTTAGCCGGAGACGGTTTGCCTAGTAACACGAAACTTTCTTCATCCACAGCCGTTAACGCCGACCTGCACTGGGCACACTCCACCTTTCATATCGTTTAAATCTCATTGCGATGACCTTTCAACCTTCTTATACAATGTCGTCATTATCCAAACGCATTCTCAATCTGAGCGGACGTAAGCTAGCGACTCGACTGGGAAGTGGCCTAATGGCGCTCAGTCTTAGCGTCGGAATGGCCTTACCTTCACTTGCCGCAGATCCCTTTAGATCAGGCACATCTGCTGCGCCTCATGACATTGGCCCGCTCACAGAAAGCGCGTTCAAAGCCATCTTCAAAGAAGGCAACTACGCCAGTGCCCGGAAATACCTTGAGGACGCTAAGACCGCCGAAGCTGGAGAGCCTTTGATTCATGCCATGCTGGCTTCAATGGCCTACTTGGATAACGATCTTGACGGTGTGTACAATCGAGCGATCGCGACTCAAACGGCTGCCGAAGCGCTAAAGGCTTCCGATCCAATGAGAGGTCACCTGTACTCAGCAGTTGGTATCTTTTTAGAAGGCTCTCACGTGATGAAAACGGACGGTGTTGCGAAAGGAACGCCGAAAGCGCTAGGTATGTTGCAGCAGGTATTTAGCGAGCTAGACGAAGCTGAAAGCATCGCCCCAAACGATCCAGAGCTGAATTTGATAAAAGGCTATATGGATCTAATGCTGGCTGTGAACCTGCCATTTTCTAATCCGGCAGACTCTATTGCTCGAATGAAACAGCACGGTAGCCCAACCTATTTGACCCAGCGTGGGATTGCAGTCGGCTATCGTGATTTGGAACAGCTTGACAATGCAATTGTGGCCGTCGACGAGGCGATCGCGGCAGCGCCTGAAAACCCTGAACTCTTTTACTTAAAAGCACAGCTACTAGCTAGACAAGGCGAACAGGCCAAAAGCACCGAGTTTTTCAAAAAGGCGTTAATGAATCCTAGTCAGCTACCGACCTCTTTGGTTCAACAAATTACCTGGGAAAGCTGTGTCGCTGCAGGGGCCGCGCAGTGTGAGGAAAAAAGAGACGCAGCTAAGGGCGGCTTTTAACGAGAAGGCTGCAAAATAGCCTTTGTTTTCAGCGTTCTTAATTAATATCTTCCATTACGCAGTTAATAATCTGGTTGAGCGATCGCACCCCGTCAAAGGAATACTGCTGCGCGTAGATAATAGCCTGCGCGATCGCTCTTACCTGACCCGCTTTCACAATATGCGCCACCGCCCTCAAATCAACATCTTTATAGCCCAAAGTCGGAGCATCCAAACGAGCTTTAATTTGGTAAGAACGATGCGCCTCACTACTCGTTAACTCTTTCTAAAACTGCTCAGTGCGTAGTGGCTCCAAAACGCCTGTCCGCTTTTTGATGGTTTTTGGTTGCCGTGCCTGAGTGCGATCGCCTTAGCCTTCTTCGTCCTGCGTCAACCCTTGTTTTCTTGACAGAGACTGGGCCACTTGAGCGAATTGTCTATTAACGTAATCTGCGATCGCCACCTGCGCCGCATAATCAGTTACTCACTCAGCAGGAAAGCTAGCCATTCCTCGAGTTAACCCCACTCGAATTCGGCCAGGCACTGCAAGTGGATCGCCTTGTACACAATCAATTACTAATTCAAACTCAGGAAATTTGTAATGCCCCTTAATGCTTTTGTATTGTCCGTAACTGCATCTCTCTAAGACCTTTCGCTGTTGCCGTAAACCTTGCCAGTTTTCTATCAAAATGAATTCTTTTTTCATATTCTTAATTTTGTTTTTAGAATCTATTTCTTTCGGCTAATCACAAAATAAGCAATATGAAACTAATAACAGATGTGTCCTTCGGTAAAGGATCGTTATGTTTATGATAGAAGGCACTTCAAAACACGGGTATCAACTTAAGCCGAAAAACCGTCTACGTATAAGGAAGTCAGCGAACGTGCTTTAGCTGACTTCCGGGGCATGGGCAAATCACCGACCTGTTCTAGCATCCACTCAAATACGTCGGGAAAA
>JBHYED010000042.1:0-35679 GCA_051860365.1 Phormidesmis sp. | reverse complement strand
TACTTGTTTTGGCGTCACTTCACTCAAGACCGCTGGCTCTGCTTTGGGTTAACCTCTCGCAAATATTAGCGCTGATTCTTCTCTAGCACCCTTTATTTCAGAAAATATTAAGCCTGAGTAGTTACGGCTGATGTATGTACGCTTATCCAAACAAGCCCTGCTATTTACCTTGCTACAGCAGCGTCGTAATCAGCTCGGCGGTGAGCTGCTGGACGTTTTCTAAGACTGCGATCGCCCCAACGGCCTTAAGCTTTTTAGCATAGTCAGCCTTATACGCTGCGTCCTTTTGCGCGTGAGGTGGCAAAATGCCAACTGCTATCCATCGCCGCTCAGGAAACTGCTTTCTGGCCTCAGTTACCGTTTGCATGTCTGCCGCCGTATCACCTGCATAGATAATCGGTATTTTGTTGAAAGCGTGCTTTTCGCCAGTTCTCTCTACAGCCATCAGTAATCCTGTTGGATCAGGCTTACTTGGGGCATCTTCCATCGCCACGAGAATAGGACTACTCAGACCCACTCGCCGCTGAAGTACAAAGTGAGCCGATCCTCTAGTGGCACCGCTAAAGAAGGCGTAAGGAACGCCCGAACTATCTAGCTGCTGTAGATACGCCTTATCTAATAACAGGGGTTCGCTGGCGATATAGCCCGTCCACTGCTCAGGATCTTCAGTATCTGGGCCGCGATATTGTTTTTGAAAGTAATCAATAATCTCTTCATAGCTCACTTCAGGTCTGGGCTGGCTATGCTGGTCACAATAGCGATGAATCATCACTTCTGACGCTTTCCAGTCGTTGTTCCAAACGCCTTCACTTTTGAGCTGATCAATGTCTTCTACGGTTGGTCGGTATTGACCGTTAGTGTAGTGTTCTACGGTGTCAGAAATTGCCCGACGATAAGAGCCGCCGACGTCTCGAATCACACCGTCAATATCAAATACGGCGATGGCAATAGGGTTCATAGGAGGCTCACAAGTTTGAGGGGTGGGCAAATGATAGAGCACAGCAACCCCTAGCGGCAAAGTCTTATGAGTAGCGGCTATTGTTCAATGAGTTCTGCGAGGTCTTCGGCGGTGGTGGTGAGCAGGTTTATTTGCGCGGTTTGACCTGGGGATAGCGTGGCAACTGGTAAGGATAATTCTGTTTGAATGACGTTGGTGGCGACTTTCTGGTAAGTGGCGATCGCACCCAAAGCTTCCTCACTAAATCGTAATAGATACACATCCGCCTGCTTCTTATGGTCAATTTGTGTGTAGGCCGTAACCTCCTTTTTACGACCGCTGCGACTGACCCAATGACTGGTGCTACCCAGTACGGCTGCGCCCAGTGGCCCCCCAAGCACCCAGCCTAGGCCAGTTGCAATTGCCACCGGAGCCATCCCCGTCCGCTGCGCCTCATCATCATTGATAACCGTCGCTTCCACACTTTGGGTTATCTCCGGCCCCGCCGAAAAAGCCATCCACAGATCCGCCGGACGCGCACAATCAAAAAAATCACCGGCCTGATGTATCCAGCTAACCACCGGCTTTTGACGTTCATACCAGGCAGGCTTTAGGTTTTCTACCAGCCATGTTTCAGCCTGCTTCGTTTCTAACGCTTTAGCCAGCCCCAGTCGATAATGTGCCTGCAAGTTCTGTGGTTTTAGCCAAGCCTTGAGCTTCTCTAAGTCCTGATCAAATCCCGATTGAATTAAGCCCTGTGCTTTCTGCTTAATTTCTATACGCCTAACATCGGCTGCATCAGGCTCTGCTACAGAAAGCGCATCGATCTGTTGTTGTAACGCAAGCAGCACACAGCTAGCTAACGTTTCTAGTCGTGGCAAAGTTTGCTCTACCGGACGGCCCTTTGCGAGTTGCCCGCCAATTATTTGCAGCGCAGATTCTAACGCTGGCAGTCCGGTTTGCGTGGCGGCGGTAGTATCTCCTTTTAGCCGTGCGCGCAGGGCAGGCAAGGCATCTACCCGATATAGGTTGCTTACCCCAGACGGCAAATTAGAGCGAAAACTCTCTGCAAGAAAGCGTAAACGCATTAAGACTTGTTGGCGATCGTCTATCTCCATCAAGTTCAAAAAGTTCACCACAAAAATAACGGTATTAATTCCTCTATCTAACAGCCAATCACGCAAATTCTCTCTTTCTGTTAGGGTCATTAGCTTACGACCATCCAACACCTGAATCACCAGATCGGCGCTCAACAACTGTGTTTGCACAAGGTCGTTTTGGGCTTGCTGGTCATCAGTTCCTGGCAAGTCCACCAGTTCCAAGCCCATTTTTAACAGTGGATGCGGACAGCAAACCTCTACCGCAGCCACATCTTTGCGCATTCTACGCTGTTCATCTAACACTGCAAACTGTTGCAGCGAATCTGTTCCACTGTGAGTTTGAACAGAGCCATCTGCGTAAGTAACGCGGGTACGTTGCTCAGGGCCATATTTGACCGTAATGGCTGCCCCAGTGGTTGGAATGAGATCCATCGGCAGCGTTTTTTCACCGAGGAGGGCGTTGAGCAGGGTGGATTTGCCGTAGTTAAAAGGGCCGAATACGGCGACGCGATAGGTTGGATTTTTGAGGCGATCGCAAGCCTCTATTACCTCAGATTTCAGCGTGGAACTATCTCCATTCAACAAGCCTGTTGCCCGACGTAATACCGTGACTAAATGACTTTGTAGCGTATCCACATTCATTTTTCAACCGCTTTGACTGCTATTGTTCTGATAATTCTACGAACTTACTAACGCGCTTTGGTAGGCGGCATCTATTCGAGTGCTAGCTGCTTTGATGCTCGCTTCGGCGGTTTGTAATCGGTTAACTTCAGCATCGCGGTCAATTTCACGGGATTCTTTTTGCGTGAGGAGATTGTCTAGTTCGGCTTTGCGATCGCATATATCCTGTTCTATGCGCTCCATCACCTGCTGCTCGTATTTATCAAAGCACGCAGTCACGGCCTCTTGAATCGGCTGCTGTTGCTGCTCAGCAAGCTTCGGCAAATGCTTCACCAGCTCCTTTTTCATTGCTTTAGTTAGCTCCTTGCGGCCATGCTCTAGCTGCATTGCACCCAGGCCCAGCCCTGCAATAATAAAGACCACTGGCCCCAGCGCTGCGCCAATGAGCGCGGTTGTCATCAGCGCCAGGCTGCTAGCCGCCAAAAAGTTCATCAAAATGTTCTGCCAGTCAAACCCGGCAGCCGACATGGCAACGCCCACCACATTGCCAGATGAGAGCGAAATCATTCCCATCGCCCATTTCACCCAGCTCGGTGAAGCGCCTTCTTCGGTATCGACTTTGGGCATCTCAACGCGAGTCTGGCCCGTGAGCTTTTGCGTCATCCGCTCGGTGATTCTTTGATAAGACGTGCCGTACTCCTCCGCATCTTTAGAGAGTTCTGCAAAGGCCGCTTCTATCTCTTGCTCGGCGGTTTTGGCCCACTGATAGAACATTACGTTTGCATATTGTTCAAAGGCTTTTTGCAGCTTGGCGGCAAAGGCTTCTCGGCCCTGGCCTGAGATGAAGTCGCTCAGACCTAGCTCGGGCTGATAGCGTAGAAAGTCTGCTTCAAAGGTGTTTTCTAGCCTGTAGAGATAGGTTTTGAGCGAGTTTGAAATGGACTGGGCTTTGCGATCGCGCACCCCCCGAATATCTTCTCGAAAGCGATCGCGAATCCCTTCTAACTGTTCAAACTCAGGCGCAACTGACTCAATTCGCTGCTTAAGTTCTTCTACACCCTGATTGAGCAAAGGCACCCGGCGAGCCACAGATTCTTGGAAGCGATCGCGCGTTTCCCGACCCAACGTCCTGGCCTGTCGCAGCTCTGCAACCGCCCGCTCCTGAGTCAAAAACACATTCAGCGACTGAACAAACGGCTCTAATCCTGTCCCCGCCAACCCATCTTCTAGACCAGCCTCAGGCCGCTTCATTCGCTGCCGCAGCGCCTGCAATGCTGAAATGGAAAACACTCTCTCGCTGTAGCAATCAATCCCATCAATCTGACAGTATTGTTCTAAATGCGTCCGAAATAGCCTGTGCAGCTTTTCCTCAGCCTCAGCCACTTCCGCTGCATCATCTGGATCAAGCAAACTCTCTTTTACCTGATCCCAAGCATTAATCAAAAAGAAGACCGATAGACCGCGCCCCTGAATATAGGTTTCTAAATATCGACGTTCTGCTAACGTGCAAGGCTGAGTTGCCCTCAGCACAAACAAAATGGCATGACAGCTATTGATATATCCCAGTGAAAGCGCGTTGCGAGCCTCCGTATCGTTAAGCCCTGGGCTATCAACAATTTCAACACCCTTCTCTAACAACGGCAGCGGGTATTCCGCAACAGCATGGCTCACGTTAGGAAAGGCCAGTTCTTCATTGGCTTCTAGTCGCTTTGCCTCCCCTGGATCAATGGTGTAGCGCTGTTTAAACGTTGCAAAGTCTAAAATCTCTGGCGATTGGCTGTTTAAAAAGTGAACGGTAATCTTTTTCTCAGGGCCATAGCGAAGAATCGTCAGCAGGGCCGTGCAAGGGTTAACGTCGCTAGGCAGAAGGTTTTCGCCAATGAGCGCGTTTAAAAAGGTGCTTTTACCACGCTTCATGTCACCTAATACCAGCAGCCGAAATACACCCTGGCGCAGGTTTCTGCTGGCGCTCTCCATATCTTCGATGGTTTGTGTCAAACCCATCTGACCTGACTGTTCAGCGCCGATGGTTTCAGAATCTGTGACAACTTTTACCATCTCATCAAGGTCACTGGCCATTTGATGACGGACTTGAGCCACGCGATCTAGGTCGCTGAAAAAGTCAGTTGGTTGAGAAAAAGACATAGCAAAAAAAGGGTAGCGAAGACGCCCCTACCAAAAAAATCCAGGCTAAAAAAAATCAGGTGTGATAGATGTATCGACGGCTATTTTTTATCTAAAAATAGTTTGTAGGCCACCCAAACAACGCCCATAAATATGATTGCCCTGCCAACCCAGGCAGATATCTGAATAGCGATAATTACGCTAAACACAATCAGTATAAACTTTCCGATATTGCTGATCTTTTCAGAAAGCCCTTGAGATTCAGCCTTCTCTTTATGTCGAGAAGTGGGCGTCACGGGCACCTGATCTAGGTCTTGCTCAATCTCTTTGAGGCGTGTTTTTAGCTCACGCGCTTCTATGGCTTGCTCGCGACGGCGGAGCTGTTCTTCTATCTCTTCAATCGGATCCATGAGCAACTTTTGAATGCGTCAATAACGGGAGAATCACCTTTGCACCTAGGAGCACGGGGACTTACTCAGATTGCCCTATCAAATATTATGAGTACCGCCTCCGGTGATATCAAGATTAGTTGCTGATGGCTGCTAGTGCGATCGCCAGCGTGACACTTTTCCAACTGAAGGCTCGATCTATTTGACCTATGCGGCGAGCCAACAGGCCAAAGGGAAAATAAGATACTCCGTGAAAAATAGCTTCCAAATGAACTGGTAGAAGTCGGGGTAGGAGATATCTTTTTGAGTTGGCGAGGCGTCTAAATCAACGCGACGGCTGAGCCACCAGAAAGAGAGAATGCTCAGGCCTTGGGTGATGATGAGGAAAGGCACATTAATGCCAGGTAGAAAGGGGGCAGCGAGAATGAGTCCGCAGTAGCAGGCGGTCAGCACCCAGCGAGCCAGGCTGAAGACTTTTTTGCGGCCTAGTTTGAGCGTGTAGGTAGAGATGTTGAATTGGCGATCGCCTTCCAAATCTGGAATGTCTTTAAATATGGCGATCGCGAAGCTAAACACCAGTACAAACAGCGTTAGTGCCCACACTCGAGCCGACACGTCTGCCGGTAGTCCGAACTGAGTGACAAAATATAGATACAGCCCTAAATTTACAATTGCGCCGCGCACCACCAAAATGCAGACTGACGCCCAGAAAGGAAATCGCTTCAGCCGGATGGGTGGCAAAGAGTAAGCCGTGCCAATGATGAGGCTCAGACCAACAGTGAGAATGAGATAGATGTTGTGAGAGATTAGCGCTAGGGCGATCGCCAGTCCCCCGGTTAACCAAACCAGTTGCTGAGCGTGCTTTTTAGTAAATTCACCCGAGGCAATCGGCAGCTCCGGCTTATTGATTCGGTCAATCGCAATATCTTCTACCTGGTTGAGCCCAACGATATAAACGTTGCCACACAGGCAGGCTATCCAAGCGATCAGCCACGAGCCGATAACGGTATTCCAGACAATGGGAACAGATAACGAGGCATAGCCCGGTAACCCTGGATCACCATAAGCTACAGAAACCGGCAATGCTGATAAGGCGATCGCGAGTAACGCTGCCGTACTCATGCTAGTGCCGATAATGGTATGGGGCCGAGAAAATTTCCAAAACGCCCGCAGCCATGGCATCGGCTCTTGAAACGGATTTAGCGGCTGTCGAAGCTGTTGGGAAGCAGGAGAGGTTTTAGTCATGTTTAAAAATTTACACGCTGCCACTAGCGTATAACTTAGCCGATCGGCTTCTATTTATATTCTGTTACGTCGGTGAAAATCTACCTTCAGAATTGATCTTTAAACGGCGCGCTATGAGCGTATTCTGCGGCTCTGTGTAATTTGCCAGCTCAGCACAATCACAGGCAGCAAACCGACCAATAGAATGGTTAGAGCAGGCGCAGCCGCTTCTACCAAACGCTCATCTGAAGCGTATTGATACACGCGAACCGCTAGCGTATCGAAGTTAAAAGGCCGCATCACTAACGTAGCTGGTAGCTCTTTCATCACGTCTACAAAAACCAGCATCACGGCGGTGAGTAGGCTGCTCGTCATCAGCGGCGTATGAATTTTGATCAGCGTTTTTGTGGGCGTGTATCCCAAACTGCGGGCAGCGTCGTCTAAGTTTGGACGAATTTTGGCTAGGCCAGATTCGACAGAGCCGAGGGCGACGGCTAAAAAACGAACAAGATAGGCAAAAATTAATGCGGTGATGGTACCGCTGATAAGGAGACCAGGCGACGTGCCCAAGAGGGCTGTTATCCAGTTTGCCACCGCATTGTCTAGGCGGGTGACGGGAATAAGAATGCCGACGGCAATGACTGCACCGGGGATGCCGTAGCCCATAGCAGCAAGTCTGACGCCGAAGCGTATGGGGCGAGAGCCGTCTAGCCTTTGGCCGTAGGCGAGGACTAAGGCCAAAAGAAGAGCGATCGCGGCCGTCATGCCAGCGAGTGTCAAACTATTGCTCGCTAGCTCAACAAATCGATTGTTCATCGCGCTATCCAAATTTGCTCTGACCATCAGCAGAAGTAAAAAGCTTGGCAGCAGCAGACCTAGACTAATCGGTAGCAGGCAAGCAGAGGTGGCCGCCCACCCTCGTAAAAAGCCGAGCCGATAGGGCGTTGGAGTTTTGAGACTATTGCTAGCCTGATAAAACTTTGCGCGTCGTCTTGACTGACGCTCTAACAAGATCAGCACCAGTACAAACAGCATCAGTACGGCCGATAGCTGGGCAGCAGCGACCCGTTCGCCCATGCCAAACCAGGTGCGATAGATGCCCGTAGTAAAGGTGGGTACGCTGAAGTACTGCACCGTGCCGAAGTCGTTTAGCGTTTCCATCAGCGCCAGAGAAAGACCGGCGATAATGGCGGGTCGTGCTAGGGGCACGGCAACTTTTATAAAGCTTCGCCAGGGACTACAGCCCAGTGAACGGCTGGCTTCTAGCGTACATACGGACTGCTCTAAAAAAGCGACTCTGGCGAGCATGTAAACGTAGGGATATAGCGTGAGGGTGAACATGGCGATCGCCCCCCAAATTGACCGCACGTTGGGAAACCAATAGTCGGTGGCGCTTTCCCAACCAAAGAGCGATCGCAATCCCGTTTGCACCGGTCCAAAATACTCTAGCCAGTTGGTGTAGGTGTAGGCCAGCAGGTAGGCGGGCGCAGCCAACGGCAGCAGCAAGGCCCATTCAAAAATGCGTACGCCTGGAAACTGGCACATGGTAATGAGCCAAGCCGTGCCGACGCCAATGATCGTGACACCTATGCCAACGCCCACCATCAGCATCAGCGAATTCGTCACGTACTTTGTCAGTACGGTGTCTGCTAAGTGCGTCCACACGTCGCCTGCATCGGCAAATACGCTGCCGAGAACAACAATAACGGGTAGGACAACGAGCGTGGCGACTACCCAGGTGGCGATCGCCCATCCGTTAGGCAACGTGCTCAGCCAGTGCCAAGCTTTAGGCTGACGAGCAGGTAATTCAAGAGAACGTTGGCGGGGCATACAAGAGCGCTTTAAATCCTTTATACACAGTCTAATTGCAGCGCTACCCTGATTTGTTTGTGCGATCGCTACAGCAACGCCTGACCGCTGAGCTGCTGAAGCTGAGTCAAGCTCACAATTTCTAGCGTAACGGCGTAAACCGTACTCTCTAAGCTATCTGAAAAAACGTTGAGATAGTAGGTTGCATTGGGCTCATCGGGCAGCACAATCTCATAGACTTGATGCCCCTGCCCGTCTATATCATCTCGCTTATCTACCTGAAAACCGTTTGCCTGCATTTGCTTAATAAGCTTTTTAGCGGCCTGACGATGGGTGCCTTCTCCCGCTATTCGGTGGCAGTTCTCTAACCCAAAGCAGCCGGACTCTGAGTTTTGAAAATGAGGGAAGCGATCGCTTAGCTGAACAACCATGCCATGCTCTGGTTCTGTAGACACTGGCTGCTGTATGGGATCTGGCGTTTCTGCGAGCGGCTGCGGAGTGGGAGCTTTGAGCTGTGGATCAACCGGCTGGCTTGGCTTAGGCAATGTTGGCTCGGGCTGAATGATAGGCGCTTGTATCGGTGGCGCTTGCACCTGAACGATCTGGGGCGCGAGCGGTTCGGAAGGCGTTTTAATTTTTGGAGATTGACTAGGTGGCTGCGTGGCTAGCTGTGTGGGTGGTGCAATCTGTAGCTTAGGCTGAGTGCCTGCTATTTTTGGCAGACTCGTGATATCGATCGCCTGATCCCTTTTTTCAGTGGCCTCAGTGCTGGTGCTCTTTCTGGTGCTTTTTATAGAGGGCTCACTTTCTGTGGCTGAACGATCGCGCCACGGCAGTTGCAACACCAAGCCGTGTGCTGCTAAAGAAACTAAGACGATGCCTGCAAACAGGCGCTGGGGTCGTTGGCTATGCACACGTTCACCGCTGCCTGCTTTGCATGTTAAATCGCTTTCTAGCCTGCTCCACGCTTTGATCTTTCGCGACAGAGTAAGGCCGCGCATCTGATTGATAGGAAGGATGGATTTCCAAGGCCAACCGGCGAGCGAGTTTGGCCTTAGCGCGATTATGTGCCTGGATCTTTCGAGATTCTTGGTGCCATTGCCAGGTAACCCAGAGGCCAGTTGTCGCGATCGCTACAAAGCAAACCACCAGCAGCCAATGATCCCAGCGAGCGATCGCAAAACCTACACTATTCATTGAATGAAACCTAGTCGAGATCTATTCCCGCTAATAATACTGCGATCGCCTAAGGAAATCAATCAACTAGTCTTTATTATTCAAGGCTTTATAGGTTTGACACTGCGCTACTCATAGCTATCTAGCTGAATTTACTGCCTAGTTAGTTGAAATGAAATCTCATCAGATAACAAATCAAATGGCCAGCCGTTTGCCCGTTAAGGAAAAAGCGTATAAAAATACGTAGAGAAGAACATTCGTTAACGTCATGTAACATCATGCCCGATCAATCATAAAACCGAACTAAGCTCAATAAAATCAGCTATCCTAGCTCTTTTTGAGCGGGAGAATTGGGCCGCTTATTTAGATATTATTCTCAATAAGCAATGACTGTTGCAAATAGTTCGTCGATTCGCTATTATTCTCAATAACTGAACGTTATTGATTATCTTGAAATAGGAAGCGCCATGGTTGCCTACACACCCGCTGCCTTAAAAGCAGAGCTACACGAGCGTGGCTGGCGCATGACGCCTCAGCGTGAAACTATCCTCAAAACGTTTCAAAATTTGCCAGAAGGCAGACACGTTAGTGCTGAAGACCTATGTGAAATGCTGAAGGATGAAGGTGAGCCTATCGGTCTTTCTACGATTTATCGCAACTTAAAGCTCATGGCGCGCATGGGTATTTTGCGAGAGCTAGAGCTAGCTGAAGATCAAAAGCGATATGAAATTAATCAGCCTTCGCCGCATCACCATCACCACCTTATTTGTGTCAGATGCAATAAAACGATTGAGTTCAAGAACGACTCTGTTCTAAAGGTGGGCGCAAAAACAGCAGAGAAGTCTGGCTATCAGCTACTCGACTGTCAGCTTTCGATTCACGCGGTTTGTCCGACCTGTCAGCGTTCTATATTACCAATTTAAGCTATGTTGACTTGACTTGAAACGCTCAAATAGACCGAAAGATGCCCTGGCTTAGCGATCGCCTCAGCTAAGCCAAGGCATTTTTGTGACTTCATACTGAGAACCTTTGCCCTTTAGCTCTAAATAAAGCTAGTAACTAGTATCTACTATAAACGATAGTAGATATCTGTAGCCTGAAAACCCAGTTCTACAAACGCCATCAATTCCTAATAGCAAAAACTAGCTGAAACGATTGATATAGATTGAGTTCGACTGTTTTAATAGGATAAAATACTCTCTAGGATTATATCACTATCGAGAATAGGATCTATTTATTTAGCGAAATGACTTGACCTTTCTGACTAGCTAAATAAGAATGATTACTAAGTTCATGCGAAATGTACTATGCCTTTTCTGTCGGATCAAGCCCTTAAGGCTGAACTCAATACCCGTGGTTACCGCTCGACCCCGCAGCGAAAGAAGGTATTAAGCATCTTTATGGAGCTAGCTCAGGGCGAGCACCTCAGCGCAGAGGATCTCCATACCCTGTTAGAACAAGATGGCGAACGAATTAGCCTATCAACCGTTTATAGAACGCTGCACCTGATGGTATACATGGGTCTCCTTCGAGAGCTAGAGCTAGCCGAAGGGCATAAGCATTACGAACTCAATCGTCCTTTGCGCGACCATCACCATATTGTCTGCGTGCACTGCAATACTACGCTAGAGTTCTCTGAAAATTCTGTTGCTAAAATCGGCGAAAAAACGGCAAAAATGTCCGGCTATCATGTACTGGACTGTCAGCTCACGCTATACGGTATTTGCGCTGAGTGTGGACAAGAACAAAAGAGTAAGTGATTAGCGATCGCAGCGTATCTACAGCTTAAAGAGAAAAATTGACTGCAACTACTCATTTGTAGGCACATTTTATGGAGCTATGCAGACTCGTTTTTCGTGAACTTTTCGGTGGACTTCTTATGGCTAAAGTTTGCCGATAGCTAATCCGAATAATTATCAATAAACGAATATAAATGAAATTAAATTTTCGGTATTAGGTCTCTATGCACAGGGCTTATTGCCCAATTTTACGACACTTAAATAAGAATAGATATCACTAGTGATAGAGTGCTTTTAGCCTAACTCTACCCATGCTCACTTGATAAGGACACAGAATATGAAGCTTTCACGGCGGTCACTAATAGCTCGCAGCGCCACAGCAACCGCAGCTTTTGCAGCTACTCAAGTCTTTCGCCCTAGATATGCAAAGGCTCAAACGAGTGAAGTCAATCTGTACTCCTCTCGTCACTACAATACAGACGATGAGCTATATGAAACCTTTACTGATCTCACGGGCATTCGCGTTAATTTGCTAGAGGGTAAAGCGGATGTGCTGCTTGAAAGAATTAAAAATGAGGGTGCGAATAGTCCGGCTGATGTGTTTATGACGGTAGATGCTGGCATGTTGTGGCGAGCAGACCAAGCGGGTGTGTTTTCACCGACGTCTTCGTCTGTACTCACTCAAAATATTCCTGAGAACTTGCGGCACCCTGAAGGTAAGTGGTTTGGCTTTTCCAAGCGAGCCCGTGTGATTATGTACAACAAAGATAAGGTCACGCCTTCTGAGCTTTCAACCTACGAAGATCTTGCAGATCCTAAGTGGAGAAACAAGGTTTTAATTCGTTCCTCTGGAAACATCTATAATCAATCGCTGGTAGCTTCTTTGATTGCGGCAAATGGGCTGGCGGAAACGGAGGAATGGGCTAGAGGCTTTGTGAGTAATTTTGCGAGAGAACCCGAAGGTAACGATCGAGCGCAGATTGAGGGCGTTGCGTCTGGGTTGGGAGAGTTAGCGATCGCAAACACCTATTATCTTCCTCGCTACGCTAAAGACGACGATCCTGCCCAACAGGCCATCTTCGATAAAATTGGTGTCTTCTTCCCAAATCAACAGGGCCGTGGCACACACGTCAATATCAGCGGCGCAGGCGTTTTGGCCACAGCCCCTAACGCGGACGCGGCCAAACAGTTTTTAGAATACCTATCAGGTACAGAGGCTCAATCGTTCTTCGCTAAAGGAAACAACGAATATCCGGTTGTTGCTGAAGCGGATATTGATCCGGTTGTTGCAGGATTCGGTAGCTTTGAAGACGATACGGTAAATGTCTCCGTATATGGAGAGAAACAAGCTGAAGCCGTTAAGCTTATGGATAGAGTTGGCTGGGCGTAAGCTTTAGCTGACAATCTTTGCAACACTTCTTGTCCCAACAGCAGAGCGTGTTTTTCGTTGCGGAAGTCACGCTCTTTTCTTCTGTCAAGATATGTCTAAACAGTGAACATAGTTCGTTATTAATTGAAAACACTTTTTATCAACGGGCTATTGACAAGCTATCGATGAAAACTGCAATGCATTCAGTCGATTAGTTGACTGAATGCTAAAGAATTTTAGCGACAAGCGATCGCGCATCCTTTGGCTTCACCCGCTTATAGCTCCCGCCACCTGGCAGTAGTACCACATTAGGCCCGGCCTTACAGTGGCCCATACATCCTGTCGCTTTCACCGTTACTTTTTCATCACAGCCCATCTCCACCAGCGCATCTCCAAATGCCTTCTCTACATCCACGCTTCCCTTCTTTCGACAGCTTCCCTTCTGGCAAATCATCACTCGCGCTGGCTTAGCCTTCTTCTGTGCCGTCTTTTCAGGCTGGCTGGCTGCTTTGTCTTTCTTCGGAGCCGCTGCTTTCTTTTTCACCTTTTCTATTTGCTTTGGCGATAGCTTAACAATCTCGCTCGCTTTCCAGGTAATCTCGCCTGTGATTTTATCTAATTTGCACTTTCCTTCCAGCTTCAGCCAATCCTGCGGTTCTAGGTAGGTAAACATCGTCTGCCGCAGCGACTTCCCTAATTTAATCTGAATTTCTTGAGTTCCAATGCCGTGTGCTTCGAGCGTTTTGCCAGGGTAGACAACCGCCAACACCAAATTCTGATAAGGTGACTTTTCCCCTGGTGCGAAGGTGACAAAGCGACCTGAGCAGAGAAAGCGTTTGGAATTAGATTTGGTCATGAATGAGGCAATCTCGGCATAGCCGATGCGGATAAACAAGGATGACGCTACTCTACCCAATCAAGGTGTTAGGCGGACAGCTAATCTTTTTATCATCGTTCTAAATAGGTTTTTTGGCCTGTATCGTCTGGCCTAAATTTTCAGTTCATAATCTGTAAAAATCTACAAAAACTTCTTGACATTAATTATCAACTGGGTTTATAAGTGTATTGATGATACTAATTCCTATCTAGCTGAAGGATAATAATGAAAAAAGCAGAAGCCTACCCAATACAACCTTAGGGAGGACTCCTGCTAATATCAAAAAACCAATATCAAAAAACTAGAAAGCTAAACAGCAAACGTCTAGCCGTTCAACTATCAGCGTTTAGTTCAACCTGACTAATGTATCGGAGGCAAGAAAATGACCTAGGTGATACGCGCGTTCTTCTGTTTTCAACAGAATTTCTTCGTAGAGATAGCGAGTGGCTCTGTCACCCAAACTTTCAGCCTGAGCCGCATTTCGTCTGAGCACCTGAATAATTGACTGCTCGCCCCTAAGATCGTTTTCTACCATCGTGCGGCAGTTAAAAGTCCCATCAGGCTCCTGCTCAAAACTGCATAACTCAGCCAGTTTTGAAAAGCTGGCAACTGGCACGCCGCCTAAGCCATCCAAGCGTTCGCCAATATCATGTACGTGCTGCTTAGTGGCATCGTAGCCTTCTTCAAAAAACTGGTGCAGCGAATAAAACTCAGCGCCTTCTACAACAAAGTGATGCTTTTGATACTGAACATACATTCCTTGAATGCTAGCAAGCGCAATGTTCAAGCCTTCTGTTACAGGCTCGGTAACGCTCTTTTCAAGCAAGATAGGATTGTCAGCGACCTGACCAAAAGGAATAATAACTGTAGCTGCAATAGGCATGGATTTAACTCTTTTAAAATGTCCTTAATGACAGTATAGCTCACTAATTAAAGTCTGAATCCATTGTATAGAGAGGATTTCAGGGGTTGTGATTGACACGTAGTCTCAATAAAAACACAGCTTGGTAATCATTAATCTGCGTGACCGGAAGCCTTTAGGTCGGTTTTCATTAGCGATCGCTAAAACAGCTTATTGAAACCAACTTCTAGTTATAAGACAATTAATATTGACAACTGTTAACAATTCAGATGAGTTCATGCACTTCTGCTTATCACATTAAACAAAAGATGTTCTCATCACCCTATTTATACCGCATTACAAAAGAAAGGACGCACGCTACAACAGCTAAAAGCTACAGGGCTAATCATCCTGCATATTAGGCGTGGCTTTGATGCCCATCTATTTGAAAATAGCTTCTATTTATAGTTTCAACTTAATATTTTCGATCTCATAACTTTCTATCATTCGGAGATTTCTACTTCGTGCCTTTATCTAACCTGTTCAGCTCAGAAAGCTTGCCTGCCAACCTACCACCTGCCGCCGCCGCTGTTCTTACCGTTCACTGTGAAGATCGCTGGCAGGTGTATCATCGCCTGCAAGAACTTGGCATCAATGCGCAGTGTAAAAGCTTTCAGCCGCTACAGGCCAATATTAATACACCTACAGAGGTTCTTCAGCTTTGGAGCGTAATCAGGCAGGTTTCAACGCCTCGTCACGTACTGGCCGCCGTCCTACACAAAAGCTGGCAGCTTGAACCGTTTGTGTGCGACTAGACTGCACAGTTGCTATCAGAGCACTGTATGTTATTGCTATTCCTCATCGGAATTCTTATCGGACTGTGCTAGCGGTTTTAGTCAACTGCACTTTTTCTTTGTCTGCAAGGAAACTATCTACTGTCGCAGCATAGCCACCGCTCAAAATATGTTCAATTGAATGGCCTAGTCGGTAGGCTGCTAGCATATCTTTTGCAGGGCTGTCTTTATTAAGAAGTGCGTGTTTGAGCTTGAGTAAACGCTTTTGATCGCGATCGCCCGCCAATGCCTCATAAGCGGCTTCAACCACCTTTTCAGTCTGTTGGTAAATGTACTCATCATTAAAGCCCAGCCGCGCTGATCTTTGGTGAAGCTTCGCGTCTGGAACGGTGGCTCTCTCTGTCAACGTGCTATCTAAAACAAGCCCTTTTAGCAAGGCACACAGGCTAGCGTACAGATCAAAATCGCCACAGCTATCAAAGGCCTTAAACTCGATACGACCTACTTCTGCGGGCAACCGTGCTATTTGAGTGAGCGAAGGCGTCGAGTCGATCAAATCTGTTTTATTTTCAACAAATACCATTGCCGCAGGTCTTGCGCCTGTGCGCTGAAACGTTCTGACAGAGAGACCTGACCAGGCCTGCCCTTCGTAAAAAGGAGAGCTATAGCTAAAGGGAATAATAAACGGGCTGTAGTAGGTAAGCTTGCGACCCATATCAATGAGCCGCTCGGTGTTGAGCCCCTTGGCTGAAAGGTTTAAGTCTGGCCCTTGCGTGAGCATGGGAATGTGAGCGGTTTGCATTTCTGGGGATTCGCGCCGCCGCCGCTGCTCAAAATCGTTTAGGGGTGGGCTAGGTACAAACTCGCTGCGATACGGGTTGAAGCTGACCAAAGCCGGGATGAAGCCTGCTTTTTGAGCCTGAGCGCAGAGCCGGTCGAAACTTTCTTGTAGCTGGGCGATCGCCTCGTCAATTCCATCACACACTGTTGTCCTAATTTCAATTCCCTTTGGTGGACAGTCAACCACCTCTCCGCTGGGTGAAAAGCGCTCAAAGCCTTCTACGTACCAGCGTTTTAGCTTAATCCCAGCATCTCCTATTCGTAAGTCAGAGTAGTCCTTTTCGTACTGAGGGAGCTGTGCTACAACGTCTTCAAACTCATCAAACGAAGTGTTTGAAAAATCTACAAACTGACCATCCGCTCGCAGGAAAGCAACCTCATGCTCTATGCCAAATCTAAAAATCATAAGAACAGTTCCTATTAGTAGTAAGCAATCAAACCTATTCAATCGCAGCAATCTGTCCAGATATTTGCCTTTGAAAGTATTATTTATCTAATGGACTCTACACTATTGAACATGAGTATCATCTATTGAAAGTGAGGGCCAACACCCTACACGGTGCTTTTAAAAATTGAGGTGTTCACATGTCATATTTTACGGACAAGTAGCGGCCACTTTGTAAATTGCGGCTGTAATGACGCTTAAGTCGTCAGGTTGAATGATATACGGTGGCATTGTGTACAGCAGCTTGCCAAAGGGCCTTAGCCAGACGCCTTTCTCTACGAACTGTGGCTGCACAATAGCCATGTCCACCGGGTTGTGTAGTTCAATAGCTGCGATCGCACCCAAAACCCGAACATCCTTCACCGTCTTCAACTGACGGCAAGGTTCTAATTCCTGTTTAAGCTGAGCTTCAATGGCTCTAACTTTAGCGGCCCAGTCATAACTCTCTAGCAGTTTCAAATTCTCCAAAGCAACTGCGCAAGCAAGTGGATTGCCCATGAAGGTCGGGCCGTGCATAAACACGCCGGCCTCTCCTGAGGAAAATGTCTCGCTGATATGTGTGGTGGCGAGCGTTGCAGCAAGCGACATAAACCCGCCTGAAAGCGCTTTGCCCACGCACATAATATCGGGAGAAATATTGGCATATTCACAGGCGAATAGTTTGCCCGAGCGCCCAAATCCTGTTGCAATCTCATCAAGAATAAGCAGGACGTTGTGCTGTTTACAGAGTTCGCTAGCGCGGCGTACGTACTCGGGGTGGTAGAAACGGACACCGCCCGCGTTTTGGACAATGGGCTCAAAAATGGCTGCGGCTATGCGATCGCCTTCCTCTTCCAACAACTTCTCAAAGCTAGCAATATCACTCTCCTGCCAGGGCTCACCAAATCGAACCTGTGGCGCATCTGCAAAATACTGCTGCGCTAGGAGCCCGCTAAACAAATGGTGCATTCCATTCACCGGATCGCAGGTGGACATGGCCGCGAAGGTATCGCCGTGATAGCCGCTGCGAATGGTGAGGAAACGATTTTTGTTCGGCTGATTGCGATTGTGCCAGTACTGAACGGCTATTTTCATTGCAACTTCTACAGCGACAGAGCCTGAGTCTGAAAAGAAGACGTGCTGAAGCGGCTTGGGCGTAATATCTATTAGCTTTTTGGCAAGTTCTATTGCGGGCCGATGGGTGAGCCCACCAAACATCACATGAGACATTTTCTGCATTTGGCACTGGGCGGCTGCGTTTAGCTTAGGGTGGTTGTAGCCGTGAATGCACGTCCACCAGGAAGAGATGCCGTCGATAAGCTGCCGCCCATCCTCCAATTCAATGCGCACCCCACTTGCAGATCGCACTGGAAACACAGGCAGCGGGTTCGGCATTGCTGCATATGGGTGCCATACATGCTGACGGTCTAAGGCAATAAGCTGATCGAGCGAGTCCATACAAAGGTGTGATAAAAAGAGTGGCTAGGGCATCTCATTTAACCGCTTTTTGTTGGCACGGCGCTGAAACTGCTGTGCAAAAATGCCGTACTTAGGCCCAAAAGCCATAGCTAGAAGAAAAAACAGCGTCATAAGAACTACGATACAGCCACCGGTTGAAGCATCGAAATGATAGCTAACGTAGGTACCAAATAAGCAGGACGATACGCTACTCGCAACAGAAATCATTAGCATGTGATCAAAGCGATCGGTTAGCAGGTAAGCCGTAGCACCCGGTGTTACTAACATCGCGACCACTAAGACAATGCCTGCTGTTTGCAGCGCCGTGACGATAGTTAAAGCAAGTACTGAGAGCAAGGTATAGTACATTAGCTGAGTATTGAGACCGATTGCCTTAGCGTGATTAGGATCAAAGCAAAACAGCAACAGATCTTTACGGCGCAACAAAATAATTGCCAGCGTTAACAACCCGGTGATAACCGTCTGGATAATATCTTGCGTGGAAATGCCCAGTACATTACCAAAGAGAATATGAAACAGATCAATGTTGGTAGGAATTTTAGTCGCCAAGACAATTCCAAAGGCAAAGAACCCAGTGAAGACAACGCCAATAACCGCATCTTCTTTGAGTCGTGTTTTCGCTTTTACATAGCCAATCGCAACTGTTGCTCCAAATCCAAAGACAAATGCACCGAAAGAAAACGGTAGGCCTAGCGCGTAGGCAACTACAACACCAGGGACGACCGCGTGAGAAACTGCATCGCCCATAAGCGACCAGCCTTTGAGTGTGATGTAACAAGAGAGCACAGCGCATACAATGCCGACAAAGGCACTCACCCATAGCGCCTGAACCATAAACCCTAGCTGAAAAGGCTCAATTAGCCAGCTCCACATTGCTTCTGGAGACGCTACTAGCAAAGGTGGCAGTAGCGGAAGCGTCGCCCCATTCATACATCTACTCCGTGAGAGTCAGCAGGTGCTTTTGCGTTTATTGGCCGAGTAAACGAATGTCCTGGCTGCTGGTGCGATCGCGCTTGGGATGGCTGATTTATTGTGCTCGGTAAGCTGCCGATTGGCAGACCGCCGAAGGTCATCGCTAAGTTTTCTTCAGTAAAGGTTTCTGCGGTAGTGCCTTCGGCAAGAATAGTTTCGTTGAGAAGGATGACGCGATCGCAAAACGTAGAAATCGAGGCTAAATCATGCGTAGATACCAACACCGTATGTCCTTCTTCTCGCAATTGCAGCAGCAAATTAACAATGCTTTTTTCAGTTTTTACATCCACACCTGTAAAGGGCTCATCTAACAGAATAACTTTGCCCTCTTGGGCCAATGCTCGAGCCAAAAAAGCTCTCTTCTTTTGTCCCCCAGAAAGCTCTCCGATCTGACGATTTTTGAACTCACTCATCCCCACCCGATCCAAGCTCTCCATCACAATGCGACGGTCTTTACGGCTAGGAATCCGAAAGATATTCATATAGCCGTAGCGACCCATCATCACCACGTCATATACGTTAATCGGAAAGTTCCAGTCCACTTCGTCAGCCTGAGGCACATAGGCCATTAGCTGTTGCTTCTGCGCTTTTGCCACTGAAATATCATCAATATGCACGCGGCCCTGACTAGGCGATAAAAAGCCCATAATTGACTTAAACAAAGTAGACTTACCGCCACCGTTTGGACCAACTAATCCTGTAATGGTGCCGGGTTGTACATAGCAGCTAGCGTTATACAAAGCCAAACGAGCGTTACTATAGGTGACGCTGATATTATCTACAGCAATGCCATACGTTCGGCTATTCGCGGTTTGAGTGCTATCGGTTGCAAAAGACATAAGACAAAAAGAGTAGTGAACAACAAGGTGAAACAATAAACAGATTGAAATAAAAACGGGAGGTTTACGTCCTGCTAAAGCGATAAATGTGCCTGACCACTAAAGTGATGCTTTTTTCGTAGCTCATAACGGATCACCTCCCGTCAGACCATTTGTAATCACTTCTGCGTCGTATTGCAGCAGTTCTAAAAACGTAGGCACTGGCCCCGATGCTGTTGAAAGCGAGTCCACGTATAGGTTACCGCCAAAGGTAGCACCCGTAGCCTTCGCGATCTGCTTTTGGCCCTCGTCGCTGACGGTACTCTCGCAAAACACAGTAGGGACGTTGTTTTCCGATACCTGTTCAATGACAGATTGCAGTTGCTTAGGGGTGGATTGCTGCTCAGCGTTAATAGGCCAAATGTAGACTTCTTTCAGGTTATAGTCACGAGCTAAATAAGAAAATGCACCTTCACAGCTTACTAAGTAACGCTGATTGTCGGGTACAGATGCTAAATCTGATTGCAGCTCGGCATCCAAGGCCTGTAGTTGCTTGCTATAGGCAGCAGCATTAGCGTTATAAGTTTTGGCATTCTCTGGATCGAGTTCTACAAACGCTTTGCGAATGTTCTCCACATAGATGAGTGCGTTTTTAGGAGACATCCATGCATGAGGATTAGGCTTATTGTTGTATGGGCCTTCTGAAATTGGAATGGCTGTGATACCTTCAGTCAGCGTTGCTGAGGGCACATCGCCGACACTGCCTAAGAATTGCTCAAACCAGCGCTCTAAATCCATGCCGTTATATAAAATTAAATCGGCTTCTTGAGCTTTGGCAATATCGCTGGGGACAGGCTCATAGCCGTGAATTTCTGCGCCAATTCGGGTGATTGACTCCACCGTCAACGCATCGCCGGCTACGCTCTGAGCCATATCTGCCAGGATAGTGAAGGTTGTGAGCACCTTTTTCTGACTGGCGTCTGTACTTTCGCTATTAGCTGTTTCAGAAGTGTCTGTTTGAGAAGAAGTGCACCCTGATAGCCCAAAGATGCCAGCTAGCGCGGTTGCGCATAGAGCACACGCGACAAATAGCTGCCTATTGAGATGCGGAATTAAAAAGCGGCTCATAGAAGATAACCTTAACAAATTTCATAATTATTTCATTTTTCATAATTATTTCATAATTGAGCAAAAATGACAACTAGCGATCACTTCACCGTAACCACGCTTGCATCCGTATGCTGCTGTATATAACGATGACAGTCTAGGATGCTAAAAATAATGCTTACAGTCGAAAAAATGCTACTTAGTGCAAAGGCCATATAGTCAGCTTAGTCCTGACACATTTGCTCAAGTTCAGACGGCTATTCAGATGTCTACCGGCTTGTTTTAAAAGATTTTTCTTTATGAAAATAAGCTAAAGTTTGTTCGACCTAGATAATGTTTTTCTTTTGGGCCTGAGAGAAAAAGATATTACAAAAGTGTCATTTAAATGCGTCCTAAATGGCGATAGACGGCAGTGATGATGTTTGTGTGGGGTTTCATTTTTTGAAACCTAGCGAATTTTATCGAAACGAGTTGCCATACTGGCGGCAACAACAGCGGTTTCAACATCACATGGCTATCACTTTTTAGGACACCATCATGAAACGCCTTTCTTTCATCTTGCTGACAGGCTCATTTGTAGCGCTTTTTGGCCTTACGAGCTGCGCTGCACCGAATGCCTCAACTCAATCAGACTATTCAGTTGAGGCGGAGTCGGGCAGTCTGCCGGAGCCTGCTGATATGGACGCTATGGCATCAGGCGCGATCGCACAAGCCCCAGAAGCGATCGCCCAAAAAACCTCTGCTCCAGATAGCCTTGCCGTGGGCAATCAGGTCAGCCGCCGTCCTCAGCTCATCAAAAAAGCAGATCTTTCTCTAGAGGTGGAATCAGTAGAAGATAGCTTCAAAAAAGTGAGAGAGATTGTGAATACACAGCAGGGGGACGTGCTGTCTTTGAACCATAGAAGCGGCAAGGAGACTGAAGGAATAGACCGAAATAAACGCCAAATACTTTCTGAGATGCGAGTTCCGGCAGATAACTTAGATAGGGCTTTAGATGCGCTGACTGAACTGGGAAAGGTGCGCGATCGTTCCATAACCACAGAAGATGTTTCTGCGCAGCTCGTCGACATTCAAGCACGCGTCAACAACTCACGTAAATCAGAAGCTGCACTGCAAGAGATTATGTCTCGCTCTGGCGAAATTGCAGATGTGCTAGAAGTCTCGCGAGAGCTAAGTCAGGTTCGCCAAGATATTGAACAAATGACCGCTCGCCAGGAAAGCTTAAAAGCGCAGGTACGCTATTCTACTATTAGCCTCAGCCTAGAAAGCGTTGTTGCATCTTCTGATATCTCAAATAAACCTGCATTCTCTTATCAAATTAGTAGCTCATGGAAATCTGCCATGAGTTCTGTAGGCGAATTTACAACTGATCTGTTACAGCTCGGTATTTGGCTACTCGCCTACAGCCCTTATCTCGCAATTCTACTCTGTGGCGCTATCGTTTTAAGAAAAGTCACTCGTCCTTCTACACCAGATTAAGGCGTCATTCTCTCAGCTTACCGTGAGACTGTTTCTGTTGTGCTTACAAGCATTGCCTGGGTATGCACATCACGTAGCACCGGATCGTTCATGGCCCGCTGAGTATACATGTCTGGATGCAGTGCGATCGCCCGTCTTAAATGCTCCGTTGCAAAATGCGCGTTTTGCAAAAAGACATAGCAGCGAGCTTGCCGGTAAAATGCAAAAGATTGATCCGGCTCAATCGAAAGCGACTTGTTATAAGCCTCAATTGCCTGTTGATATTCGCCCATCTTCTCTAAAGCCCAGCCCAAGCTCAGCCAGCTTTTATGATCGTAAGCCTGAAACTTCAGCGAGTTCTCAAAGCTATTGTGCGCCTCTGGATATCGCCGCAGATTCATCAGCGATAGCCCCCGATGATGCCAGGAGCTAGGCAACGTGGGCTCTCTATCAATCGCTTGATCAAAGCAGTACAGCGCTTCTTCGTAATGCCCCAGCCGCTTCAGCAAAAAGCCCTTGTACGTCCAGTAAATTGGTTCTTGTGGGGCTAGCCTAATAGCTCTATCAAACTGCTTAATGGCGGATTCGTCTTTGCGCTGAAACATTAGCGCCTGTCCCAAACTGCCCCAAACTTTGGCCGCCTGAGAATTTAGCATGAGCGCTTTTTCAAGGCTGATAACGGCCTCATCCAATCGCTTTAGCTTAATAAGCGTTTTACCTTTTCCATACCAAAGCTCATACGCGTCATCTCTAACTGATAAAGACTGTTCGTAGCTTGTTAAGGCTTCTTGATAGCGACCAAGACGATACAGATTTTTGCTTTTACCATACATAGCCTTGAAATAGTAGGGGGCAACTACTATTGCGCGTGTGTAACTTTCAGTAGCTTCACTATAGTATCCCAGTCGTTCTAGAACGGTGGCATGGTTATGCCAAATACGTGGGGCATCAGACTTTATGTAGATTGTGCGAACATAGGCACCTACGGCTTCACGATAGCGGCCAGAGCGTGCTAAGAAGTAGCCCATATAGCTCCAGGCCATAAAGCTGTTGGGCACTTTTTGAAGAATGCGCTCGTAAGTATGAGTTTTTTGCTCAAAGTTGACTTCGTCTGCGGCTGAAAAAACGCCATAGCACTCAGGCGCGTCTAAGTCCGTATCCACTTGCGAAACATCGATAGTGGGCACATGGTTCATGCTACGGCGGGGGAGAGGTGGGCCTTTTGCGGCGTGGGCGCTAGCGAAGGCATGTCTGAGTAGGCAATAATCTTTTTGTATAAAAATTGCAAAGCTATCGTATCAAAATTTCTAAGTATAAAATCATACAAATATACTTAGTATTAGCGATTGGATGTCCCTTTGATATTCCTTTGATGCAATCTCAGGTTTCCCATTTGACACGTTCAAGCTGTTCTTATGTCCGTGTGTTGATGGCCGGATCACGACTGCTCTAATTTTGCAATATGCTCAATCAAATATTTCAGCGCTATTATGCTAACAGGCCTGTGGAAAACCCTGTGGAAAACTTTGGAAAAACGCATAAAAAAGCTTGCAAAATGGCGATTGCTTGCCAGCGAAAAATTGCTTTATTTTTTTCTGAAATATATATAAAAACCTTGATTATCAAGGTGTTTTGCGTGATTCAGTAAAAACACTGAACTACCAAATTTACACATTTTTTTACAGTCTAAGAAAAGTTTTCCCCAACCCTTTTGTGCAGTCTTTACTTGCTGATGTTTTTCCTAATGTTTTAAAGGGCAAATGCCTGGTACAAGAGACCACCTTTGCTGCTTTTTACATCAATGGGCTGATGTAGCAGCTAGCTCTTACTGCCCGTAATAAAGAAACTGAGTGAGGAACGAATTTTACTCAGTTCCCTTGGGAATTGGTTTCTACGATTTTTACGTCTGTTGAGGTAAGCGTGGGTGTGGTAAGCGTTGGCGTGATCTCTTTAAGGAAAAAATATTGCTGGATCTGTACCTGAAGCTGTTCGATATCGGCTTCTTTGCCCTGAATGTTATCGTCTTGAACCTTTCGCTCCGTTTCCAGCGCTGAGAACTGCTGCTGTTGTTCGGTCGAGAGCTGGCTAATCGGTTCTTCTAGTAGTTCAATTTGAGATTTTAAGGTCACAAGCTGACGGTCTTTCTCTGCTAAAAGCTCGTCTTTATACAGTAGCAGCAGGTTCTTTTGCCTGATCTCTATCGCATTCAGTCCAGCGCGAACGAGGTTGACGTACTTAACATCATTGATATCTACAGACTGAGGTGCTTTTCCAGAAAGCCGTAAGCAGCCTTGGCGATCGCTCATCTGTACCAACAGCAAATGGCCCTTGTCGTTTTGAATGCTCAGCCGCTGCCCGCCGCTTTCTTGCTCCAACATGCCTTTATAGCGCCGATTGTTATGATGAAACGCCACGTGCATCGCCTGATCTTTTTGCGCTGTCGCTCGGACGCCGACTAGCTCTAGCTCTACGTTGCGCTGACCTTTCCACTCGTTGAGGCGAAGCTTGTAGGCAATATCGAGTTCTTTGGGTAAAGGGTAGTACGTGCCCCATCGCCATGCGATCGCCTTCATCACCGTCTGTTCCGTTTCTCCTGGAGCAACGTGCGCTAGCGTCAGCTTCAGGTGGCTGCTGGTTTTTCCAATCACTTTTTGCTCCACCACTGTTGCATTTGCCGTCCAAAACACCGGATCTGGATTCTCAATGCCGCAAGGATGAATGCGGTCAATCTGTGAATACAGGGCCAAATTCGCGTCAGACAAATTTGCTTCAACATCAACCGTGACCAGTGGCTTCAGATGCTCAAGCTTAAGGTGCTTACAGGCAAAGCTTTGCAAACGGGCCTGCACCTGTTGCAGCTTACTCGCCTCAAAAGAAAAGCCGCCTGCCGCCCGATGCCCGCCATACCGGCCCAGCAAATCATCACAAAATTGCAGCGCATCAAACACGTTAAATTCAGGAATGCTCCGCGCCGATCCTCGAATTTCTTTTTTCGCCTCGTCTTCGTAAGTGCCAATAAAAACAGGCACCCCGTAGCGCTCCACTAGCCGAGACGCCACGATGCCAATCACGCCGTGATGCCACTCCGGCTGCACTACAACGAGCACACGTTCTTTTGCAAGATCAAGCAGGCCCTGATCCTTTTGATCTTCCACCCACTCCACCGCCTGCGCTTCAATAACTTCGCACATTTGACGGCGGCGTTTATTAGCTTCCTCACACTGCATTGCCCGCTGCAAGGCCACCCCAATATCGTCAGTGGTGAGCAGGTCAATCACAATTTGAGGATCGGCAATGCGACCAACGGCATTAATGCGTGGGCCTAAGCGAAAGCCAATCGCTTCAGGCTTTAAAGCCGTTTCCTCACTGAGCCCTGCCACTTCAATCAGCGCCTGTATGCCTGGAATTTTAGACTGATGGAGTAGCTTTAATCCTCGTTTCACCCAGCGACGGTTAACGCCCGTGAGCGGAGCCAAATCAGCAATCGTTCCCAACGTGAACAAAGCCAACAAAGTCGCAGTGAGATCCTGCATTTTGTCCATGCGCTGAGCGAGGCACACGGCCAAAATATAGGCGACACCAACGCCTGCAACGCCTTTATAAGGAGAGTCATCTCGAATAAGCTTGGGATTAAGGATGGTATTGGCAGGCGGAATCTTTTCAGGGACTTCGTGGTGATCTGTGATGATCACCGTTAAGCCGAGTTCTCGGGCTCTGGCAACGGGATCGTAGGCGGCAATACCGTTGTCTACCGTGAGGAGGACAGTGCCGTTTGCAGCGTAAAATTCTTCAACAATGCGGGTGTTAATGCCATAGCCTTCGGCCATACGGCTAGGAATGGCGTAGTCTACCTGAGCGCCCAAATAGCGGAGGCTGCGCATCAGCAAGGCCGTGCTGGTCATGCCATCGGCGTCGTAGTCTCCGCAAATGAGTATCTTTTGCTGGCGATCAATTGCGCTAACCAGTAGATCCAGGCTTTGGTTGAGATCTGGAAACTCGTCCAGCGGTGAGGGGAGTAGGCACGTTTCAGGATCTAAAAACGCCTGGGCTTGCTCGGGGGTACGGAGGCTTCTGTTGATGAGGACTTGGGAAAGCAGGGGGGAAAGGGCTGTGGCTTGCGAAATTTGTTGGGCTTGGGTCGCTTGCGCACTGAAAACATGCCACCGTTGAGGTGGCATCTGTTTTTGGGCGGGGCGTTCAGTTTTTGGGCGGGGCTTGTCGGGCACGGCGGATCAATCGTTAGCTCCAAGCACTGTAATGCATTTAGAGTTAATAGTGGTTGAGCGATCTGATCTATATATATTAGTGATATTAGTGCGCCGGATTAGTGCACCAGTACTCGGCCATCATTGGCGATGTGAACGACGCGATCGCTATCGTGTCCGCTCGGCAGCAGCTCAACTTGCAAAGTATCTGCATCTGGGCGGTGCAGCACTGCGTTTACAGACTGATTGCTGTTATCCCAAAACATGAGGGACATATCCTCGTCCATCCCAACGAGCGTTTTAACGGCAAAGTTACTATCTGGACGCAGCCAGTGTAGGTCGATGTCTAATACTTTTTCTAAATTGATAAGACCATTGGTATTGTTGATAAATTCGATGGTGATGGGTTGACCGGGAATGAAGCGAATTTGGTTAGAGTCGCACTGATAGGTGCAGGGCGCGGCTTCGGCAATTTCAGGCAGGCTCAGTATCAGTCCTAATGGCAGCACCGATAGCGTCGTGGCCGCAATAATACTGACAGAGAATCTTTTTTGTGAAAACCAACCTGAGATCTGTCGAGAAAGGCGGTTCGTCATGCGTGGAATGTCCTTGGCCGGTAGCGTGGTTATCTGTTCATAGTGTGCCGACTCAAGAATTGAATGGCTGTCCGTTAATGTCACTATTTATTCAGATTTCTGGCAGCGATCGCACCGCAAAGTCGTGGGAAATACTCACTGGGATGAAATTGTTCCCAATATTTTGTAATTTTGCTGCCTTCAGCAGACGTTTGCACCGTGAGGAAATGGTGTGGAGTCCAAAGCGCAGTGGGTTAGACGATTTGGCCGAGCTTTTTCGACGGTTAGCGTCATGTCTTGAGCGCCTTCTTGAGCCAAGTCTTCGGCATATCCTGCCTGTGACAGTACCGCCTCCTTTTTACGCTCAAAAGGGCCAAAGTAATAAGTGCATTCTGGTATTTGGGTTTGAATTTTTATCCACCAGGGTTGCTTTTCATGAGCAGCCATAGAAACCATGCGTTTTAGAGCATTCATGCTGTTTTTTCCTTTGAAAGCTGCCGTGCGCTCTGTTGTTTGTTGCTGCCATCAGGTTCATCTCGCACTATAAGCACGCAGCACGGGGCTCGATGCATCACGTAGCTGCTGACGCTGCCGATTAAGAATTCCTTGAGACCTCTGCGCCCATGACCACCCATCACAATGAGGTCGGCTTTTTCTGCTTTGGCGCGATCGCAAATAGCCTGTCCTGGATCGCCCACCATTTGCTTAAAATTAGCCTGCACACCAGCAGCTTGAGCCTCTCTTTCAAAGCGAGAGAGCCCTTCTCTATAGCTCTGCTTTTTCACGTTGTAGCGAGCCTGATAGTGATCCCAAATAACCTCGCTGGCTGCCGTAGGGTAGGGGCCGATGCCCGGATACGCTAGGAGCGGCAGCGAACTCTCTTCATTCGGTGCGAGTACTCCTAGTAAGCTCAACTTTGCGCCCGTCGCTTTTGCTAAGCCCAGCGCCTTCTCAAAAACGGGTATACAAGTATCTTCAATGTCGAGTGCAACAATAATTTTTCTAAACATGCCTATCTCCTTGCCTGCTGACAGTTTGCTTGTTTGTCACATCATATATTCTTTATAAATCAACAATCTGAAGAACCTGTGAAGAACAGCCTTGCCTAATATCAAACTCATTAGAGGGATCATCTTCACAAAGTCCTCAGATTGTTGTGCGATAAGTCAGGCAGTAACCCTAACAAGCATCTCCTGCTAAGGAAAGTCTATTATGCTGAAAGTTTCAGATATTATGACGACTGATGTAGTAACCATTCGTAGCTCTGTGAGCGTTGCTCAGGCGATCGCACTGATGCAAACCCAGCAGGTTCGTTCTCTTGTGGTAGAAAAAGCCTCTCAATGTAGCGCTTACGGCATGATCACCGAGCGCGACATTGTTTATCAGCTAACGGCCACAGGCAGCGATCCAACGCACGTGCTGGTAGGTGAAATTATGAGTTCTCCTTGCACTGCCGTGAAGCCGACGCTGAGCTTGACTGAGCTGGCCAAACAACTATTAGCGACGGGAAGGCAGCGCACGCCTGTTGTCGAAGGCGATCGGCTAGTGGGTATCGTTTCTGTGACTGACATCATTATGAATAGCAACGTCAAAGCGATTGAGATTCCCAAAGGCTGGACAGACAGCGTTGAGGTTTCGTTACGCCGCAAACGACTTGGCTGGGCTGATGAGTGTCAAATTGAAGCGGAAAGCGAAGTTGTCTATGGGGTTTTAGAAGAACTTCGCCTCTGATGCTGATGCAACTGTCTGACGAGGGCTATGGCGGCTGAACAAACCCTACCTGCTCTGCTGTAGCTTGCTTCTTAACAGCCGCAACTTTCCAGCTACTTAGAGAAGGTCGTTTGAAGAAGGCCGTTTGGAGAAGCTGTTATTTAGTTTTTTCTAAGCGGTCTATTTTTTTGTCGATTAGCGTTCGGATGTTTTGTAGCAAATAGAGATCTTCGTAGCCGAGACGGGCGATCGCTTTAATGACGTATTGTTGATATCTCTCGTTAAGACCAACATTTTTAAGAGTTTCTAACAAAGATTGTTTGAGACGGCTGTATTGTTCGACTGGCATCTCTTCGCTGTTCAGGCGCTGATCTTGTATCTGTACCTGGGCGTGCTGCGCCAGCGTATAGCTGTACACCATCACGGCCTGTGAAAGATTGAGTGAAGGCTGCAAGTTGGCCTGCGGAATGGTCGTGAGTAAGTCGCACTGTTCAACGTCTTGGTTGCTAAGGCCAGATCGCTCGCTGCCAAAGACGACGGCAACACGCTGGAGGCGGCTGCCTTTTTTACCGAGTTCGGCAGACAGGTCACGAACAGAAGTGTAGTGGTATTTTTGAATGCGATGGCGGGCGGTGCAAGCACAGGCTAAATCAACACCTGTGAGTGCGTCTGTTAGATGTTCGTATACCGGAGCCTTTTCTAAAATATGTTCTGAGCCGTGAGCAAAGGCTTTGGCAGTACCGCTGAGATGCTCGGCTTTGGGCCGCACGAGCCGCAGGTCTGAAAAGCCCATGGTGTTGAGGGCGCGGGCCGCTGCACCGATGTTTCCCGCTTCACCGGGTTCTACCAGGATGAAGGAGAACTGGAGCATAAGTTGAGGCCCGCTATTGATAGCGAAGGGAGGTTTGTGGACTTAGAGCTTACCTTTGCTTTTGGCGACATGTTCCATCATTTTCATCTTTTTGGCTTCGTCGCCTTTGGTAGGGGCTGCGAAGCTATCAAACTTGATGGTTGCGCTTTGGGCGAGATGCTTTCTGATTTGTTCTCTACTGGCCATGAAATCTTACAATTGGATAGTGTGGACTGCTAACTCATTTAATATAACTAACTTAATAAAGGATCATCGCACAGTAGAGAACGGGTTTCGACTATTTAAATTAAATGGGATGAAGATGGGTTTGAGTGCGTCAGCAGAGCAAAAGCTACGGGTCGTGGTTGTAGGCGGTGGGGCAGCGGGCTTTTTTGGCGCGATCGCGGCTGCATCTGCCAATCCAAACAGCCAGGTCACTCTTTACGAAGCTGGCCCAGAGCCGCTGGCCAAAGTTCGCATCTCTGGCGGTGGTCGCTGTAACGTTACGCATCACTGCTTTGAGCCAGCGCAGCTTGTGCAAAACTATCCGCGTGGTGGCAAAGCGCTGCGAGGTGCCTTTAGTCGGTTTCAGCCTAAAGATACGGTGGCATGGTTCGCACGGCGAGGGGTGAAGCTAAAAACTGAGGCGGATGGGCGAATGTTTCCGGTGACGGATGATTCGGCGACGATTATTAACTGCCTGACGGGGGCGGCGCGGCAGGCGGGGGTGAAGATTAAGACGCGATCGCCCATTGTCGGCGTTGAAAAAGTAGACGAAACCTTTCACCTACAGCTAAGAGGAAAGTCGGATTATGTAGTGTGCGATCGCCTGCTTCTCGCCACTGGCAGCAGCCCCGTCGGCCACCGTGTCGCCAGGTCACTCGGCCACCACATTGAGGATTCTGTGCCGTCCCTTTTTACCTTTAATGTCTCGGATAAACGCCTTCATGCGCTCAGCGGTGTTGCTGTAGACCCAGTAACAGTGAAATTAAAAGTAGAGGCGCTTAAAAAGCCATTAGAGCAAACCGGGCCGCTGCTCATTACGCACTGGGGCTTAAGCGGGCCAGCCGTCCTTAAGCTTTCAGCCTGGGGCGCTCGGCTTTTGCACACTCAGCGATACCAGGGTGACGTCATTATCAACTGGTTGCCGATGTTGAAACAAGAAGAGATCCGAACAAAACTGCAGCAGACTAAGAGCATGCAGGCTAAAAAAGCTATCTCTACCTTTAGTCCGTATTCGCCTATTTCAAAGCGGCTATGGCAGTATTTGCTCACTCGCTTGGATATTGACTTAGCCACTACGTGGGTCAATATTTCTAAGAAGCAGATTAACCGGATAGTGCTAGAGCTAACTCAAGGTAAATACGGCGTTACGGGCAAAGGCATCTTTAAAGATGAGTTTGTGACCTGTGGCGGCGTGCGGCTAGAAGACGTTAATTTTAAGACGATGGAAAGCCGGTTATGCACAGGTTTGTATTTAGCAGGCGAAGTGTTAGATATCGATGGGATTACCGGCGGATTTAATTTTCAAAGCGCTTGGACAACTGGCTGGCTTGCAGGACAGGCGATGAGCTGTGGAACAAAATAGCTGATGAGCTGGAGATTGAAGCGGAGTGGGTGCTCTGTGCGTCTTTTGCCAACCTGTGCGTCTTTTGCCAAGATGAGGGATGATTTGGCCGAAGGGGATTTGAATGCGGCGGTTTCGGGCGTTGCAATTACGGCTGAGCGCGAGGCTGGACGCTTTAATTTTTCGTATCCAACCTATCGTTCGGGGCTGTAGTTGATGCTGCGATCGCCTCAAAAAAATGTCCTAACCGCCTCATCTGGCTATTTGAGTACAAGCATAACGAGCATTTTTCTGCTGATAATCCTGTTTACGGCATCGCCTTTCAAGAAGGCAGCGACGACATGGTGGAAGCCGTGACGCAAAAGGTTCTAGCCTTGCAGGAACAGGGCTTCATTAAAAAAATGAGAGAAAAATGGTTTGGAGAAGACAATAGCTAGCTGCTAATCGACTCAACAGTACTAATATTTCTAAGCGTTAGTCCTTTGCAGGTGCGCTTAATGAGCCCTGTTAAGACCTTTCCAGGGCCAATCTCAACCACCGTGTCAACGTCTTGCTCTGGCAGACTAAGAGAGATTTCTCGCCAACGTACAGAGCCTGTCATTTGTTGACGCAATCGCTCTTTTAATTGGTCAGCATCTTTCTGTGGGTTTGGGTCTACGTTAGACATCACAGGCACTTTGGCCTCTTGAAACGTGACCGCAGCCAACACCTCTTCAAACTCTTCAGCCGCATCCGCCATTAAAGGAGAGTGAAAGGCACCGCCCACATTTAGCTTCACTGCTTTTTTGGCCTTTACGCTATTCATTACAGCCTCTACAGCTTCGGGCGTTCCTGAAATAACAACCTGGCCTGGGTTGTTGTCATTCGCCAGCACAACACCTTCAGTTTCAGCAATTTTGGCATCTAGCTCATCCCGCTTAAAGCCTATAAATGCAGCCATAGCGCCCGATGAAGCCTGGGACATCAGCTCAGCTCTTTTTTTCACCAAACGCAAGCCCGATTCAAAATCAAACACGCCTGCGGCATAAAGGGCGGAATATTCACCCAGGCTATGACCGGCCACAACATCAGGCGTTTGTCCTTCAGCAATTAATAAATTAGCTAAGGCACATTCGATGACATATAGGCTAGGCTGCGTATAAATTGTATTGGTCAGCTTGTCTTCATTTTGACAAACCTCTAGTACCGACCAGCCGAGAATCTCTTTTGCCTCTGCCAACCGACTTGCACAAACGTCAGAGAGATCTGCGCCCATTCCGATAGATTGTGATCCCTGACCTGGAAACACCCATGCAGTTTTTGTCATAAAAATTACAACAGAATTTAGTTAACGTTTATTTGAAAGATAAAAGCTTTCCAAAAGCGCGCTAGTGGCCCCACTTCAGAATGGCTGCGCCCCATGAAAGACCCGCACCGAAACCAGAAAGCGCTAAAGTATCACCCGATTTGATTTTGCCAGCGCGAACCCACTCGTCTAAAGCAATCGGAATAGAGGCGGCATCGGTGTTTCCGTGCCTAGCCATATTGCTGACAACTTTCTCCGGCGGAATGCCTAAGCGTTTGGCAGCCGCGTCTAGAATGCGCTGGTTTGCCTGATGCAGAATGAGCCAGTCGATATCGTCGTTCGTCAGACCCGCATGGAATATCGACTTTTCAAGAATTTCAGGAACGCGGTTCACTGCAAAGCGATAGACTTCTCGGCCATTCATCGTAACGGTGTTGAAGCTGCCTTTTTGAACGGTAATATTTTCAGTTAAAGGTTCGGATTCGTGACTGTAAGTGGCGTTGAGGGTGTCATTGAGGGTGCCGTCACTGTGCATTTCAAAGCTGAGCAGGCGATCGCTCCCCTTCTTTCTTTGCATCACAATTGCCCCGGCTCCATCGCCGAATAGGACGCAAGTGCGGCGATCGCCCCAGTCCGTCAGCCGCGATAAAATATCGGCACCTATCACCACCACATTTTTGTAAGCGCCCGTCCGAATAAACTGAGCCGCCGTCACCAGCGCAAATACAAACCCTGAACAGGCCGCTGTGATATCAAAAGCAACGGCTCTGGTGGCACCAATTTCAGCTTGAATTTGGCAGGCAGAGCCAAACAGATCGTCTGGGGTAGAGGTGGCTAGGAGGATCAGATCGATGTCAGTAGGGTCTAGCTTGGCTTGAGCGATCGCACTTCTAGCCGCCTCACCCCCCATCGACCGAATAGAATCAGCCGAACTCGCAATATGCCGCTGCCGAATCCCCGTACGCGAAGCAATCCACTCATCAGAGGTCTCTACAACCGCAGCGAGCTGCTCATTACTAAGCACCGTTTGCAAACGCGCCGAGCCACTGCCCACAAAGGCCACGCCGAACATCGCACCTGACGATACACCAGGCGGCGACTGGTCAGAAGAAGAATCTGCTTGCTGAGTCATCTATCTATTCACCTGTAGCTTGAGCGGCGGCCTTAACCGTATCTGAAACCTTTTGATACTGGCCCTTAATACGATCAATCACCTGGTTATCTACCGCATCTTTTGCAAGCCGAATCGCATTAAAAATAGAGGGCGCTTTCGAGCTACCGTGGCTGATCACAGCAATACCGGCCACGCCCAGCAGCAATCCGCCGCCATGCTCAGCGTGATCCACCCGCTGCTTAATTCGCTTCAAATTACCTTTGAGCAGCGTGCAGCCCACCTTCCCAGCCATGCCCTGAGGCAATTCCTCTCGCAAAATTTGTAGCACCGATTCGCCTACGGCCTCTGCAAACTTCAGCAGCACGTTACCCGTGAAGCCATCGCACACAATCACATCAAAATCACCAGAGAGCACGTCGCGCCCTTCAGCATTGCCCACAAAGTTAATAGCAGACTGCTCAGCCAGCGCACTATGCACCTGCAACACCACTTCATTGCCCTTACTTTTTTCTTCACCAATACTCAGCAGACCTACCTTGGGCGACTCGTTGCCAATGACGTACTGCGAGTAAATGCTGCCCATCACCGCAAACTGCTCAAGATATTGAGGCTTACAGTCCACATTTGCGCCCACATCCAATATCAGTACGGGCTTACCGGCGATTACCGTGGGAAAAACAGCGCCAATCGCAGGTCTGGCAACGCCTTTAATTCGCCCTAAACGCAGCAGCGCTGCCGCCATCGCGGCCCCCGAATGACCCGCTGAAACAACGCCATCTGCTCGGCCCTGCTTCACCAAATCCATCGTCACATTAATAGACGCGTTCGGCTTGCGACGCAGCGCACTCAAAGGCTCCTCATACATTTCAACGATGCCTTCAGCAGGCACAATTTCAATGCCCTTGAGCAAGTCCGGCTGAGATACTGACTGTCTTATCTGCTTAGCATCTCCAACCAACAGCACCTCAATGCCCAGTTCTTCTTTAGCTCTGATAGCGCCCGCGACAACCTCAGCAGGCGCATAATCGCCACCTGTTGCGTCTACTGCAATGCGTACCTGCGTTGAGTTCATTAAAGCTATGTCCAAACTTGTTTGGTCTGATAGAAACTTTAAGAATTCTATCAGACTTGCGCGGGCCTATTCTTCGCCTGGTTCGACAATGCGCTGGAATAGGTAGCCTGTGCCGCGAGCCGTCAAGATCAGCTCAGGGTTACTGGGGTCGTCTTCGAGCTTGGCTCGTAAACGAGAAATGTGAACGTCTACCACGCGAGTATCGACATGGCGCTCAGGCGTATAGCCCCACACTTCTTGTAAAATTTCAGAGCGAGAAAATGGCTCACCCGAACGGCTCACCAGCAGCTCTAGCAGGCTAAATTCCATACCCGTCAGGCGAATTCTCTCATCGCCTTTGTACACCTGGCGCTTGTTCGTATCAATCCGGATGTTATTGATCGTAATCACGCCCGAGCTAGGAATGCCTGAAGCCCCGGTTTTCTCAACGCGGCGCAGCACTGAGCGAATGCGGGCCTCTAGCTCCTTGGGTGAAAAAGGCTTAACAACATAGTCGTCAGCGCCTAGCTCAAGGCCCGTAATGCGGTCGGCCACATCGCCCAGGGCTGTCAGCATAATAATGGGAATATCGGACTCTTTGCGCAGCTCCTGACACACGCCGTAGCCGTCTAACTTAGGCATCATTACGTCTAGCACGACTAAATCAGGAACGGTATTGCGGAAGGTTTCTAAGGCTTCTTCGCCATCGGCAGCGGTCACAACATCATAGCCAATCATAGAGAGACGAGTTTCGAGAATTCGACGGATACTGGCTTCGTCGTCAACTACCAGGATTTTTTCTTTAACGCTTTCCAAAGCTCTCTAAACTCCTATAAAGTCATGATGTGATTACGGCTCTTGCGATCGCCCAACAAGCAATTTAGGAAACCGGGTGAGCAAGTGACTAAGCTAACCGTTAACGGTAGCAGTTACCTTTTGCAATCAATATTATTGCGCTGAGCCCTAATTCTACCTGTTAATTGTATGGCGCGAAGCAGCCTTGAACGACTCATACAATTGGGTTACAGGGTTTCTTAATGTTTTTGTCAGCCTGCCAAAATGCAATATAAATCGCTGCATCGCTCTGTAGTCATAGGGGGTAACACCTTAAGGCGGGACAAAAAGTATTGGCCAAGGATGTATCAATAAGCACATCAAACGAAAAGCTCTGCGGCAAAGCCCAGAGCCATGTATCGTCACCCTAACAAGTTTTCAACGTGGGTA
>JBHYED010000041.1:0-38335 GCA_051860365.1 Phormidesmis sp. | reverse complement strand
CCCCACCCCATCGGGCACCCCTCCAGAGGGGATTTGCCCACGGCTAACGTTGCAGGGGTTTCCCTGTCCTAACAAAACGCCCGTTTGTCCTCATTAATCGAGCCTTTGTCTTCACTCATCGACCATTTATCCTAACCAATCGACCTTTTGTCTTCACTCATCGACCTTTTGCCCGGACTTTCTCTATCAATGTCCGCCCATGTATAGAAACGCTCAATGATTATGGTGTTTTCAACCGATAAAAGGCTTCATGTCCCGACTTTTTAGAGAATGTCAGCGATCGCACCCACACCCCAAAGTATCTTTTCTTCCGAACAAACGGGCATTGTGAAAACAAGCCGGAAACAATCAAACAACTTCCGAGCAGTCCTACTATAAATCTATCAAAATTATCATTATGGCCAGACCTAAGAAAAACTCTGCCGTTCTACAAACCGCCCAGCGTCGGCTCTCCGGCATGAAAGCTATTGATCCAAAGCTCGATTTGGGCGGCGGCTGCACAACCAACAACGTCGAAACAAAAGCTAAAGACGTGGATAAAAAGCTAGAAGAGTACAACAACCTACTCACCCTAGTTGACGCCGCCGCCAACCGACTAGAAAGAGCCGAAAAAGACCTCAACTACTTAAGCGTAAAAGTGCTCCCCGGCATCGCCACTCGCTACGATAAAGAGAGCGATCAATACGAAATGGTCGGCGGCATTAAGCCTAGCGAACGAAAGCGGGCAAAACGTCAGAGCGCGTAAGCATTAGCCTACGATGGGACAATGCTCAGCACAACCATCACAACGTATTTATGCTCCCCAAAGAAGATATTCTCAAACGAGCAGAAAACCGAGAAACCCTCGCTCGCATCATCGACCGAGCCGAGCAAGCCATTCGCACCTGGGAGCCAGTCGCCACAGACTTTCTCTCGCCGCCTGAACTCTTTGAGGCTCAGGCAGTGTTTGAGCGCCTTACAGACGTTCACTTCGTCGCGAGCGGCGGCTACCCACAGGCCGAACGGCAAAGAATGGTCATTGCCCGCAGCGAAATTCCTTTTGACGAGCAGCCCGTTCCGCTAGCAGCTCTAAGCATTGCCGGAAACTTTCTGTTTGACACCGCTTCTCACCGTGACTTTTTAGGGTCGCTGCTTGGAACAGGACTGGTGCGTGACAAAGTTGGCGACATTATCGTGCTGGGTGAGCGAGGGGCGCAGGCCGTTGTCGTACCGGAGCTAGTGGAATTTTTGACGGGCGCGCTGGTGCAGGTGCGGTCGGTGGCGGTGAAGACGCAGCCGATAGCATTAGGCGAGCTGCGGGTGCGGGAGCCGAAGAAAAAGGAAATGACGACGGTGGAGGCTTCGATGCGGTTGGACGCGATCGCATCAGCCGGATTCGGCATGTCGCGCAGCAAAATGGCCGACATGATTACCAAAGGCGATGTGCGGGTGAACTGGAAACCCATTACGCAGACAAGTCGAACCGTTGAGACGGGTGACTTAATTGCTATTCGAGGCAAAGGCCGACTGGAGATCGGTGACGTTGCTGTGACCAAAAAACAGCGTTATCGGGTTCAGCTAACCCGCCTTGTTTGAGAAAGCGATGCGAATAAAGCGCGTCAGGATGCACCGCATTCTCCTGAAAACGGATCGATATTCTCGATTTTGGCAGACAGCTTCGCTTAACGATCCTTCAGAAAGCTGTTGATGAAACATTTTAATTTAATTAAAATTGATGCTTTCTGAGAGTCTCTTTCTAAAGCAGCACCAAAGAGGCGAGCAGGTTGTGTCAATATAAGAGCGATTTGCCAATCTGGAACGTCTCTCTAGAAAATTGGCAGGAAATGGAGTAATCAATGGAATCCGTAGAGGCCATTTATCAATACGTCTGGCTGATACCCGTACTGCCCTTACTCGGAGCAGCGATTGTCGGTACAGGCCTAATTAGCTATAACGAAGCGACCAATAAGCTAAAAGCACCGGTCGCCACTTTCATCGTCAGCCTGATCGGCGCGGCGATGACCCTATCTATCCTACTTTTGGTGAGCCAGCTTCAGGGCCACGCACCCTATACCTATTTAATTGAGTGGGCCTCCGCTGGAGATTTTCACATCAATATGGGCTTCACCGTCGATCACATCACCTCGCTAATGCTGGTAATTGTGACCACAGTAGCCTTTTTGGTGATGATTTACACCGATGGCTACATGGCTCACGACCCAAGCTATGTCCGCTTTTATGCGTATTTGAGCTTGTTTAGCTCATCTATGCTTGCCCTGGTTATTAGCCCTAACCTGCTACAGGTTTATGTGTTTTGGGAGCTGGTGGGTATGTGTTCCTACCTCCTCATCGGCTACTGGTATGACCGCGATGGCGCGGCTGATGCCTGCCAAAAGGCCTTTGTTACCAACCGAGTCGGCGACTTTGGCTTGCTGCTAGGGATGCTGGGCTTGTTTTGGGCAACGGGTACGTTTGAGTTTGAATTGATGGGCGATCGCCTGACCGATTTGGTCAGCACAGGCGCCATTTCAGGCGGACTCGCGGCGCTCTTTGCCGGACTCGTGTTCATGGGGCCAGTAGCAAAGTCAGCCCAGTTCCCGCTGCACGTATGGCTCCCTGATGCGATGGAAGGCCCTACGCCTATCTCTGCGCTCATTCACGCCGCCACGATGGTAGCAGCAGGCGTATTTTTAATCGCCCGCATGTATCCCGTCTTTGAAGATATTCCTACGGTCATGAGCATCATTGCTTGGACAGGAACTATCACGGCCTTTTTAGGGGCATCTATTGCCATTACGCAAAACGATATCAAGAAAGGTCTGGCCTTCTCTACGATGTCGCAACTGGGCTACATGGTGATGGCTATGGGCGTGGGCGCTTACACCGCTGGCCTCTTTCACCTGATGACGCACGCTTACTTCAAGGCAATGCTGTTCTTAGGTTCAGGCTCAGTTATTCACGGTATGGAAGAAGTCGTTGGTCACGATCCCGCGCTGGCTCAAGATATGCGCCTGATGGGCGGACTTCGCAAGTACATGCCGATTACGTCGATTACCTTTCTGATTGGGACGCTAGCAATCTCAGGTCTGCCACCGTTTGCAGGCTTCTGGTCAAAGGACGAGATTTTAGGATCTGTGTTTGAAGTGAACCCGCTTATGTGGGCGATCGGCTGGATTACCGCTGGTGCAACTGCGTTCTATATGTTCCGCATGTACTTCTCTACCTTTGAAGGCGAGTTTCGCGGTAACGATGAGTCCATTAAGCTCATGGTCAAGCGTCAGTCATTACAGATGGCAGGCGCTTCGATGGGGCCGGGCGCAATGAGTGCTCAGGAGCTAGCGGTGGACGCGAACGATGACCATGGGGATCATCACCATGCAGAAGAGCCGCATGAGTCGGTGTTGAGCATGACGTTTCCACTTATGATGCTGGCCATTCCATCGGCGTTAATTGGGTTAGTCGGTACGCCGTTTGCGAACTACTTTGAAGCATTCATTCACCCTTCAGGCGAAGCGCTGACGGTGGCTGAAATTGCTGAAGAGGTGGATATTAGCGAATTTGTGCGGATGGCTGGGCTGTCTGTAGCGATTTCGGTAGCGGGGATTATTTTGGCAGTGTTGATGTACCGAACTAATAAAATTAGTGCAAGTGCGATCGCCAACAAAATTAAGCCGCTCTACAACCTCTCACTCAACAAGTGGTACATCGATGACATTTACCGCGAAGTGTTTATCAAAGGCACCCGCAACCTAGCCAAAGGCGTTTTGAACGTAGATGTCAAAATTGTCGATGGCATTGTCAACCTCACTGGCTTTGTCACCCTAGTGACAGGCGAAGGCTTGAAATACTTCGAGAATGGCCGTGCTCAGTTCTATGCGCTGATTGTATTTGGCGCGGTGCTAGGACTTGTGTTTGTCTCAGGGCTCGGCTAACGCTGAATCTTATTTAAAGGCAAACTTTTAGCGCTTGCCGACAAGCGGCATATTACAAAGGGAGTTGATTTGTGCTTTAGCTATCGACTCCCTTTGCATTTATGAGAACGTCTTAAGAAACACTAATTTCGCTCCACAGCAGGGATTATTCTCTCTAGAGTGTAAAGAACTCACCCGTTCTATCCGCTACCGTCGGCATAGGCTCAACCCAGACTTTTTCAATCAACTTCACTTAGGCTCCACCAGCCGCAGATATCAGTTTTGTTATGGATCAATTTCCCTGGCTGTCGTTCATTATCTTCTTTCCGTTTTTAGCGGCACTGCTTATTCCCTTCATCCCCGATGAAAAGGGCCGTACCGTTCGCTGGTACGCCCTTATCGTTGGGCTCATTGACTTTGCCGTAATTGTTTACGCCTTTGTCAACAACTACGACATCAGCAGCTCAGGTATGCAGCTATACGAAAGCTATACCTGGGTGCCTCAAATCGACCTGCGCTGGTCAGTCGGAGCCGACGGTCTGTCGATGCCGTTGATCTTGCTCACGGGCTTTATTTCGACGCTGGCTATCCTAGCCTCTTGGCCAGTTACGTTCAAGCCGAAGCTTTTTTACTTCCTGCTGCTGTCTATGTACGCCGGTCAAATCGGCGTATTTGCTGTGCAGGACATGCTTTTGTTCTTCCTCATGTGGGAGCTAGAGCTGCTACCTGTTTATCTCCTGCTCTCTATTTGGGGTGGAAAAAAGCGGCTATACGCAGCAACCAAATTCATCTTATATACGGCTGGCGGCTCGCTGTTCATTTTACTGGCAGCGCTAGGGATGGCCTTTTACGGCGATACTGTTACGTTCGATATGCAAACGTTGATGGCCAAAGAGTTTCCGCTCAGGCTTCAGCTATTCCTGTATACGGGCTTTCTGATTGCTTACGCAGTCAAGCTACCTATTATTCCTTTCCATACGTGGCTTCCTGACGCTCACGGTGAAGCAACTGCGCCTGTGCACATGCTGCTAGCCGGCATTCTGCTGAAGATGGGCGGCTATGCGATCATTCGCATGAACGTAGAGATGCTGCCTGATGCCCATGCGGTCATTGCACCAGGTCTAGTCATCTTAGGTGTTGTGAATATTATTTATGCGGCGTTAACTTCGTTTGCGCAAAACAACCTCAAGCGAAAAATTGCCTATTCGTCTATTTCACATATGGGCTTTGTGCTCATCGGTTTGGGGTCGTTTACAAACCTTGGCATGAGCGGTGCGGTGCTGCAAATGGTGTCTCACGGACTTATTGGCGCTAGCTTGTTTTTTTTAGTGGGTGCAACCTACGACCGGACGCATACGCTAATTTTGGATGAAATGGGCGGCATTGGCCGCAAGATGCCAAAGATTTTTGCACTGTTTACAACCTGCTCAATGGCGTCTTTGGCTCTGCCTGGAATGAGTGGATTTGTCGCCGAGCTGATGGTGTTTGTAGGTTTTGCGAATAGCGATGCTTATGGCTTTAACTTCAAGCTGATCGTAGTGATGCTAATGGCGGTAGGTATTATCCTGACACCGCTTTACCTACTGTCAATGCTGCGCGATATTTTCTACGGCCCTGAGAATAAGGAGCTGATTGAGAAGGAAGTGCTGATTGATGCTGAGCCTCGTGAAATATTTGTGGTTGTTTGCCTGCTGATTCCGATTATTGGCTTTGGACTATATCCAAAGGCACTGACGCAGCTTTACGACGCGAAAACGGTGCAGCTAACTGAGCGCATTCGGACAGAAATGTTTGCGATCGCTCAAAATAAACAACCACCGCTCCCCATCGCCACAACACCTTTACTCAATGCGCCTGAGATCATCAAAGTGCCGTAGCTCATTTCAAGTAGCGCGCACTGACTTAAAATGAGTAAAAGCCTTTCTTAGTAGTTGCTAGGAAGGGCTTTTAACATCTAAGCCAATCGGCTGAGTCCCTTGCTGTAAGGACTCTACGCGATATTACGCAAATCCTTGACACCTTGCGTAATCCCCTATAGCTTTTTTAACATCCTCTACGTAACTTAAGGCTGCTCCCTTGGACGCCAACTTCACGAGCCAGATCGCTCACCTTTTTTCTCGCGTTTTCTCCGTACGCGGCTGGGCATTAGAAGCTAGACTGCTGCGCTGGATGACGCTGCTGTGGGTTTCGGTTGGCATGGTAGTGCTATTTTCAGCGTCTTACCCGGTTGCTGAAGGGCCGCCGCTAGAAGATGGTGCGCACTATTTCAAGGTTCAGCTCATCTGGGTGCTCGTTGGCCTGTTCATCTCACGGTGGATTACCCGGCATCCGATTCAAAAGATGATGCGGATGTCAGGCTTTTTGCTGCTGATTTGTATGCTGATGGTGATGGCGACGCACATTCCAGGTGTCGGTATTTCGGTGAATGGTGCCACCCGTTGGCTACCGTTTGGCCCTTTTTTAATTCAGCCATCTGAGCTAATGAAGCCGTTTTTGGTAATGCACAGCGCTCAGCTTTTTGGGAAGTGGCATAAGCTGACGAATTGGACGCGGCTAGTTTGGCTAGGAATCTTCACGGGCGGACTGCTGCTGATTTTGGGCCAGCCAAATTTGAGTACGACGGCGGTATGTGGCATCACGATTTGGCTAATTGCGTTAGCGGCCGGTATTCCATATCGTCAGCTATTTTTGACGGCAGGTACGGGGCTGATGGCGGCGCTACTGAGTATTACGGTAAATGCCTATCAGCGCGATCGCATTACGTCATTTATCAATCCCTGGGCCGATCCGAGTGAAACTGGCTTTCAGCTCATTCAAAGTCTTCTAGCAATTGGCTCTGGTGGATCTGGTGGCACAGGCTACGGTCTTTCAGCTCAAAAGCTTTTCTTCCTACCGATTCAATATACCGACTTCATCTTTTCCGTATTCGCTGAAGAATTTGGCTTTATTGGCTGCATGATGCTGCTGCTGTTTCTAGCGGTGTACAGCAGCGTTGCGCTAATGGTGGCTATTCAGGCAAAAAGAACGGTTCATCGCTTAGTGGCTATCGGCTGTATGGTGCTGCTAGTCGGCCAGTCTTTGGTCAATATTGGCGTGACAACGGGCGTGATGCCGACGACCGGGCTACCGCTACCGATGTTTAGCTACGGCGGCAGCTCTATGATTGCTAGCCTAATTACAGCCGGTGTGCTGATTCGCGTGGCTAGAGAGTCGCGAGATGCTGAAGTGCTGACGCTAAAACGGATTGAGCAAACGCTTGATCGGTCTGTGCGGCGGCGAACGACTCAGGTGAGAAAGCGGGTGCAAAAGCCGTTTGCCCAGACGGGTGAGCTGAAGAAATTGAGTAAGGCTTCGCCTGAAAAAGACTTACGGACGGCCCACAATCTACTCAGAGCCCCTAAGGGCGAGGTAAAGAAAGCCATAGTTCCACCGAGTTCGATACAATAGGGGCGTCGTTTGAACGGACTCTCATGGGCGATTCTCTAAGCGAGACGTTTTACGAACGCCTACAGCTTTTTTTATATCATCTCAGCCAGCAGGCCAACGGCTGGGTCGAAGGTCAGCTCGGGCATCTAGGCTTTTCTAGCCTGGGTATTATTGCTGTGGCCGGCCTACTTACCAGCCTGACGCCCTGTATGCTTTCCATGCTGCCAATTACGGTGGGCTACATGGGCAGCTATGAGTTGGAAAATCGCTGGCAGGCGGTCGGACAGTCAGTGTGGTTCGCAACTGGGCTAGCGACCACTTTGGCGGCTTTAGGCTTAGTGGCGAGTAGCCTGGGTTGGGTGTATGGGCAGGTGGGCGTGGGTCTACCGCTGGTGGTCAGTGCGATCGCCATTCTGATGGGTCTCAATTTGTTAGAGGCGCTGCCGCTACCGCCGCTCCCTTCATTCAACGGCACCGACTTTTTAGAGAAAAATATTCCTCGCTCCGTCAAGTCCTATTTATTAGGGCTGACGTTTGGCCTGGTCGCCTCTCCATGCAGCACGCCAGTCTTAGCCACGTTGCTAGCCTGGGTAGGTGAAAAGGGCGATCCTGTTCTTGGGGCCTCTTTACTGCTGGCCTACACTGTGGGCTACGTTGCTCCGCTGATGCTGGCTGGCATATTCACAGCGTCTATTAAGCGCATTTTAGAGCTGCGTCGCTGGTCGGGTTGGATTACGCCCGCGAGCGGCGTCCTATTGGTTGGTTTTGGCCTGTTCTCTTTGGTCACTCGGCTGCTACCGGTTGCCTAACTCTTTTTCCTTTAGCCCCCTTTTCCCCAATGTCCAGCGCTGTTGTTGCTACCAAAAGATACTTTCGCAAAGAGCTAATTCCGCTGCTGGCTGATTTGAAGCTAGCGATTGGATTACTGCTGGCGATCGCAATTTTCAGCATCAGCGGCACGGTTATAGAACAAGGCCAAGGTCTTGCCTTCTACCAAGAAAACTATCCCGAAAGCCCTGCGCTTTTTGGCTTTCTCACCTGGAAGTTCATTCTCATCGTTGGGCTCAATCACGTTTATAGTACGTGGTGGTTTTTAGCGATCCTCATTTTGTTCGGTGCAAGCCTGACCGCCTGCACGTTTACGCGGCAAATCACGGCGTTGCGATGGTTCTCTCGTACCTGGAATTTTTACAGCAAGCCGCGTCAGTTTGGCAAAATGGCGCTGAGTACTGAGCTAGATATGGGGCTGGAGGCAGGTTCGATTGATGCGCTTGAGGGCAAGTTACGCGATCGCCGCTACACAATATTTGAGAAAGCTGACGAAGACGACAGCACGCAAACGATGCTGTACGCACACAAGGGCATCATTGGGCGGATTGGGCCGATTGTGGTTCATGCCAGCATGTTGTTGATTTTAGTGGGCGCGATTATTGGCTCCATGACCGGCTTTTTTGCCCAGGAGATGGTGCCTAGCGGCGAAACTTTTAGGATTCAAAATATTTTTGAGGCTGGCCCCTGGTCAGCCTCTCAAGTTCCTAAAGACTGGTCAGTGAAAGTAAATCGCTTTTGGATTGATTACTCCCCGGAAGGCCGAGTCGATCAGTTTTACTCCGATCTATCTGTGCTCAATGACGATGGCGAAGAGGTCAAGCGCAAAACGATTTGGGTAAACCAGCCGTTGCGCTATAAAAACGTCACCCTCTACCAGGCTGATTGGTCGGTAGCGGCGGTCAAAGTTCGACTCAACAACAGTCCTATTTTTAACTTACCAATGGCGGCGCTGGACTCCGAGAGTGGTCGGCTTTGGGGCACTTGGGTACCCACCAAGCCCGATATGAGCGAAGGGGTTTCACTGATTGCTCAAGACTTGCAAGGGACGCTGCTGGTATATGACATGACCGGCAAGTTGATTTCTACCGTGCGTGAAGGAGGCTCTACACAAGCCAACAACGTGACCCTGTTCGTCGATGAAATCATCGGCAGTACGGGCCTACAAATTAAGGCAGACCCAGGCATTCCGCTTGTTTATTTGGGTTTTGGGCTGCTGATGGTGGGTGTAATGATGAGCTATGTATCGCATTCGCAAGTATGGGCGCTGCAAACTGCCAACAAGCTATATGTCGGCGGACGGACAAACCGTGCTCAAGTTTCTTTTGAGCGAGAGCTTCTAAGCATATTAGATGAGCTGACTACGCCAGACGAAAACCATAAGGCAGTAGATGATAGACCTACATTAGCGATAAGCGGCTCTGCTAAAGCACCTAACCAATAGCCGCTCAGAGCTGCTTGTCAGTTGAATTAACCGTTCATTATTGAAAGCGCATCGCTATAGTGTCGTTAGTTTGGCTCACACCTATGTCTCTATGTCTTTGGGTCTCTATGTCTTTAGATAGAGATCGCAAAAAACGTCATATCAACTTGACAACCATTCATTTTACTGAGGCTTAACTCATCTATGAAACAACAAAATGGGTTGTGACTCAGTACGTCATCGCTAACGATCTTGAATTTTTCGGATTCTTACAGCTAGCAGCCCATTCTATTGTTCATGCTATCAACGATGCCATCTACTACTCTAGAACCCTTTTCACTTCTCCAAACACTTATCCTAGAAATCGATGCAGTAAGGGATCTAGAGTCAGCTCTGAATATTGTCATCAAAACTATCTGTCAACACTGTCAGTGGTCTTATGGCGAAGCTTGGCAGTTAGACCCCCAAACAGAAACGATTAAAAATCGAGCGATGTTTTATGAATTCGAAACGCTCGTAGGTTCAAATAACAAAGCTGTTTATCTCAACCGCTTTGCTCAAATCAGTAGACCGCTTGCCTTCGCATTAGGGACGGGTATTCCTGGCCGTGTTTGGGCGTCTCAACAATGGGAATGGCATACTAATCTCTTCAACGTCTCACCTGACATTTTTCTACGGCACAAAGCATCCACAGCGTTCGGGATTAAGACTGCTTTTGGCATACCTCTGATTGCCAACGAGCGGACAATGGCCGTTCTTGTGTTCTTTAGCCATCATGCGCTAACCCAAAACTCAAAGCTGATTGAAATAATTCAAGCTATTGCTGGCCCCATTAGCAGACTCATTGAGCAACGACGAACCGAACAGCAATTAAGAGACAGTGAGGTGCGCTTTCGCTCATTTATGGAGCACAGCCCAACGGTTATTTTTATGAAAGACCAAAAGGGGCGCTTCACCTATGCCAATCCTCGCTTAGAAAAAGGACTTAACCTAGAGGCCGGTGAACTATTCGGAAAAACTGACTACTATTGCTTACAACCAGACGTTGCTGACCGTGTTCGTGCAAATGATGCCTTAGTGCTAGAAACACAGCGAGAGCATTCATTAATAGAAGTTGTACCCATGTCAGACGGGGTAGAGCGCTATTGGCAGGTGACGAAGTTTCCTTTCACAGATCAATCAGGGCAGACATTTGTAGGCGGAATCGCTTGTGATATCACGCAGCTTAAGCAGCTTGAACACAAGTTAGTGGCTGATAATCAGGCGCAGCAACGCACCAACCAAGCCTTAAAAGAAGCGATGCAGGCGGCTGAAGCTGCTAGCCAAGCAAAAAGTCGCTTTCTAGCAATGATGAGTCATGAAATACGCACACCTATGAATGCCATGCTCGGGATGGCTGAACTATTAGATGACACGCCCCTCGATCCCAAGCAATCAGAATTTGTTAATGTCATTCGTATAGGGGGCAGCACCTTGTTAACGGTAATCAACGATATTCTCGACTACTCTAAAATCGAATCTAACAAATTAGAGCTAAAGCAAGGCAGTATCAGCCTATATAGCTGCGTTGAGAAAGTTCTGACCCTATTTTCCAATCAAGCGGAGGAAAAAAAGCTCAAGCTTACCTCTCTAATTAATCCTGCCAACGGCCCTACGCATTTCAAAGGAGATGCGGCTCGCCTACAGCAAGTTTTATTCAATCTTATTAGCAACAGTATTAAGTTCACTCGTGCAGGCAGCGTAAGCCTTGAGGTACAAGTCAATCCGTTTGAGCATAACGACCTAACGTCAAAAGTTACTGCACCTAAGTACGAAATTCAGTTTTCGGTAAAAGATACGGGTATCGGCATTTCATCAGAGCAATCTCGTCATCTGTTTAAGCCATTTAGCCAGGTTGATAGCTCAATGACGCGTCAGTATGGTGGCACAGGACTAGGGCTAGCGATTAGCAAACAGTTAGTTGAGATGATGGGCGGTTGTATTAAGGTCGTTAGTGAAGTTGGGAAGGGCTCTAATTTCTACTTTTCTATTCGCCTAGCAGCCGATGGCCCAGCCCAGCAAGGTTCTAAGACAAAGGTACCTTTTGGGCTAAAGCACAAGCATTTGCTGATTATAGACAGCGATGACACTAACCGACGCGAACTGACGCTCCAGGCCCAATCATGGGGGCTGACTGTAGAAGCCGCTGCCTCTGCTAAAGCAGCCATTACCAAGCTAGTCTTTGATCGCAGCCGTTTTTTTGATGTCATCACGATTAATGCCACGCTTTCTGATATAGACAGCGCCCAACTAGCTAAGCAAATTTGCGGCTTTCAACGATACCAAAACGTTCCACTCATTCTAATTCGAGGGCCTCAGCAAGCGTATGCTGACACGTTTAATAGCTTAAACAATCCGCTTAAATTACTACAGCAACCCGTCAGACAATCTCAGTTTTATAACGTGCTGATGCAGCTTCTACACCCTAAAGAGGCTATTCGACTAAATACGCTATCGGTCGAGCAGTCTGGGCATGACGCTATCGAAGAAGAAAGGCAGCGCAAGAAAAATGGCGCAAAACAATCGCTGCGCATTTTACTAACTGAAGATATTTTGCTCAATCAAAGAGTTGCTTTGGAGATGCTTTCGAGCTGTGGGTATCAAGCTGATGTTGCTCAGAATGGGTCAGAGGCACTCTTGGCATTACAGAGGCAACCCTATGATCTTGTCTTTATGGATGTACAAATGCCAGTGATGGATGGACTAGAAGCGACTTCAAAAATTCGCCTGAGTTCAAATATCAAGCAGCCGCATATTGTTGCAATGACAGCTCATGCAATGCAAGGAGACCGAGAAGACTGTATTGCTGCAGGAATGGATGACTACCTTTCAAAACCAATCTGTAAGCATGATTTAAGCGCAGCCATTCAGCGATACCTGTCCGTAGCACAGGTACGAGAAGTCGCCGAGCCAGCTTTGATGGTCGCTGAAGACGCTGAAGTGCTGCCTACGCTTGATATTCAAAATTTGGAAAATATTGCTGGCAACCATTCGTTTTTGCGAGAAATTTGCGATGCGTTTTTGGCAGATGCGCCCCAGCGGATTAGTGCTATTCAATCCGCTATTGATCGAGAAGACGCTTTGGCGTTGGGAGAAACCGTTCATGCGCTGAAATTACTCAGTGGTTGTGTGGGTGCCATGAAACTGGTTCAAATTTGCCAGTCTATGGAAACGGTTGCTGAGAGCCAGTGCGTAAAGCCTGCAATGCCAATGATGATGCAGGTTACTAGCGAATATGCACAAGTTAAAGCGGCTATTCAGCGTCGTCAAGCACTTCTAAGCGCCTAAAACAGCGTGTGCTCAGTCTCTTAAGCAAACTAAACGCGTGACGAACTGAATCAACGTTACCTTCAGCCAGGAGGCCGAAAATGTTCAGCGTATCGGTGCGTGTATTTGACCACTGTGAACTATTCTTTAGTAAAAGACCCAGTGGCAAGTAGCTCTCATGCGAATTTTGCTGGTAGATGATGAAGTAGAGCTGACCGATCCCTTAAGTCGTTTGCTATGCCGCCAGAACTACGACGTTGATGTGGCGACGGATGGTGAGGCAGGTCTACAGAAGGCAATCGATGATCGTTACGATTTGCTGATTTTGGATTGGATGCTGCCGGGAAAAAGTGGGCTAGAAATTTGTCGTGAGGTGCGATCGCAAGGGCAAACCACGCCAGTATTATTCTTAACTGCCAAAGATACGGTAGATGACCGTGTAGATGGTCTAGATGCAGGCGCAGATGACTATTTGGTGAAGCCTTTTGAACTGCGTGAGTTGCTGGCCCGCGTGCGAGCATTGCTCCGTCGTCCACCAGCGATAGAGTCTGAGCGTGCTGACGTTGGAACACCGATAGGCCGCGCTGATCAGACGGTGATTCGGTGTGCAGACCTGACGCTAGACGTTGAGGGTCGATGCGCAAGTCGAGGCGGAATCACTCTGGAGCTGTCAGAAAAAGAGGTGCAGTTGCTGTCTTATTTAATGCGATTTCCTAACCGGCTACTGACACACGCTCAAATTTACGATGCCGTTTGGGGTGAAGGAGCAACGCCCAGCAGTAATGCGCTGGCAGCTCAAATGCGATTACTCCGAAAAAAAGTAGAGCAGCCTGGTCAATCTACACTGATTCACACCGTCTACGGCAAAGGCTACCGATTTAGGGCGCTTTAGCCTAACTCAAACGTCAAATAGCGATGCTGTCAATGCAGATAGAATCTTTGAGTCGCAGGCTAGCAGCACTAGCCAGCAAAAAAAGCAGCCTTACAGTGATAGGCGTAAAGTCTTTTGGTGTGAGTGAGCTTGGAGAAAAGCGAGTGGCAACGTTAGATGCGCTATCGACTGCACTATAGAATCTTGCCATAATATCGACCGGCAAGGCTAGGTCAGGCTTTTCTCCTTATGCTTTTTTTAGCGATCGCCATACAGGCTATTGTAGTAACCCTTGTACTCTTCAGAAAGCAATGGCTGCCACCATTCCTTGTTGTTCAGATACCATGCCACGGTCTGTTTTAAGCCCGTTTCAAAGTTATAAGCAGGTGTCCAACCCAGGTCACGCTCAATTTTAGAGATATCCATGGCGTAGCGGCGGTCGTGGCCTGGGCGATCGGTGACAAAGGTGATCAAATCGCGGGGCGTTGTTGGCAAGTCTCCGGCCAGCTCAGTCATCAAGTCACACAGTTGATGCACAATGTCCAGGTTCTTGACCTGATTATTGCCACCAATGTTGTACACATCACCCGGATTGGCTTTGTGTAAAACAGTATCAATCGCTGAGCAGTGATCGCTGACATGGAGCCAGTCGCGTACGTTTTGGCCATCGCCGTATACTGGTAAAGGCTTGCCAAGCAGGATGTTTAGGCACATCAGCGGAATCAGTTTTTCAGGGAACTGATAGGGGCCGTAGTTGTTAGAGCAGTTGGTGATGAGCGTGGGCATTCCGTAGGTGTGGAAGTAGGCACGAGCGAGATGGTCGCTGCCAGCTTTGGATGCGGAATATGGACTGTTGGGTGCGTAAGGGGTGACTTCTGTAAAGGCGGGATCGTCAGCTTCTAAACTGCCATACACTTCGTCTGTAGAAACATGTAAAAAGCGATAGTCTTGAGGCTTGCCTTTGTCTTGCCAGCGGTTACGAAAAGCTTCTAGCAGCGTAAAGGTACCGACGACGTTGGTTTGCACAAAAGCAGCGGGGCCCAGTATTGATCTATCCACGTGGGACTCGGCGGCGAAGTGAATAACCGTGTCAATCTTTTCTTTTTCCAAGATAGTGGCGACAAGCTTGTCGTCACAAATATCTCCTTTGACCAGACGAAATCTATCTTCGTCTCCATCTGTTTCTTTGAGATCTGATAGATTCTCTTCGTTGCCGGCATAGCCTAAAATATCAAGAACAACGACTCGATCTTCGTGGTTTTTGCACCAGTGATGAACAAAGTTAGATCCGATAAATCCGGCACCGCCGGTAATGAGGACACGTTTTGACATGGTTATTTAGAAAAGATTGTTGTTTAGCAAAACAGAAAAGGTAGAAGAGAATATGCGCCGAGGCAAAATAGCAGCACATATTCTCTTGTTAAGTCAGCTCAATTTTAGAGTCGTCACCGACTAAAAATCGTAGGGCTTTAGGCCGGTGATCGGTGGTGGTTAGCTTGGCTCGCTCGCCGATTAGGCTATCTACAATTCGCTGCCGAATGCCTGCAATGGTGGCTTCTTTGAGCACAACGCTATGATCGATTTCAATGTTGGTCATGCTAACACCATTCGCAATGCTGGTGTAGGAACCGACAAAGCAGTTTTCTAATATGCAGTTTTCGCCGATGATAACCGGCCCTCTGACGGTGCAGTTAGTGAGCTTGGAGTCTTTGCCAATCACCACACGACCGCTGACTTTGCTTTGCTCATCAACCTTACCCAGTACAGAGGCATCTGTGAGGTACTCGTCTAGAATGATACGGTTAGCTTCTAGCAAATCGTCTTTTTTACCGGTGTCTAGCCACCAGCCGGATAGCTCTTTGGCTTCAACAGGGTGGTCAGTTGCGATGAGCTGCTGAATGGCGTCGGTGATTTCTAGCTCACCGCGAGCGGAGGGTTTGATTTGTGCGATCGCCTGATGAATGTCAGGAGAAAACAAGTACACGCCAACCAGCGCCAAGTTAGACGGGGGCTCTTTGGGTTTTTCAACCAGCTTAATCACGCTGCCGTCAGCCGCAATTTGGGCGACGCCAAAAGCAGTAGGATTAGCCACCTGCTTCAGCATAATGATTGCGCCTAGCGGCTTCTTTTTAAAGTCTGTGACAAATTCCTCTAGCTGATCTTGAATGAGGTTGTCACCTAAGTACATGACAAAGGGCGAATCGCCGAGGAAAGGCTGAGCGATTTTGACCGCGTGGGCGAGGCCGTCAGGACTTTCTTGCGGAATGTAGGTAATGCTGGCACCAAATCGGTCGCCTGTGCCCGTTTTTTTCTCAATTTCTGGCCCCGTTTCAGGGCTGACGATGATGCCAATGTCAGTGATGCCAGCGGCAACTAAGCTTTCAATGCCGTACCAAAGAATGGGCTTGTTAGCGACAGGCACCAGTTGCTTAGCGCCTGTGTAGGTCAGCGGTCTGAGACGTGTGCCTTTACCACCCGATAAAATCAATGCTTTCATGCGAGTTTCCTAATTTTTTTCAATATGCTTGGGCGAATGTTTTTTGGGGGCGTCTATTGTTGAGCCGTAAATTCTTGGAGCATGGCTCGCAGGCTGGTGCGCCAGTGGGGAGCACTATGTCCTAACGTTCGAGCGATCTTTTGGCAGTTTAGGACAGAATAGGCCGGTCGTTGGGCAGGGGTGGGATAGTCAGCGGTTGTAATGGGGGCTACCGTCTGAATTTGGAGGGGTACGTCTAGAGCCTTGGCTTCTTCAAAAATGGCGACGGCAAAGTCGTACCAGCTTGCAACGCCACTGTTAGTAAAGTGGTATGTGCCCGCAAGTTCTGTGATCTGATCACCAGGTTGGCTAACTAGCTGTGTACTGAGCTGGGCGATCGCCTCGGCAATATCTTTAGCCCACGTTGGCGAACCAATCTGGTCTTCTACCACGCTCAGAGCCTCTCGGGATTCGCCCAGGCGCAGCATGGTTTTGAGAAAGTTACCCTTGCCCTGGGTGCCGTATACCCAGGCTGTTCGCAGAATAATATGAGCGTCTAGGGCCTCGCGGATGGCATCCTCGCCCGCTAGCTTGGTTTTGCCGTATACGCTGACTGGCCCGGTTGGATCAGTTTCGCGATAGGGCAAGCCAGCAGAGCCATCAAAGACGTAGTCGGTAGAGATGTGAATGAGCGCCGCCCCACATTTTGCCGCCGACTCAGCGAGCGTTTTGGGGGCCTCTGTATTGATTAGGCGGGCTAGGTCAGGTTCTGTTTCGGCTTTGTCTACGGCGGTGTAGGCGGCAGCGTTGATGATCAGCGTGGGCTGAACGGCGGCGACTTTTGGGGCGATCGCATCTAAATCTGTCAGGTCAAGTTCTTGCCGACCTACAGCCGTTACAGAGCCCAAGGTGTCAGTCAGAGGCGCTAGCGCTTTCACCAGCTCCTGACCTACTTGACCTTGGGCACCGACAAGTAAAACGTGGGGGCGCAAGCTCATCCAACGGCACCTTTTGAGAATTCAGCGTAGTCAACTAGATCAGCCGATTGGAGCGTTGCGCCATCAGCGTCTTTTTCAGAAAGAATCGGCGTTTTACCTGCCGTAGGCCATCGAATATTTAACGATAGATCGTTCCAGACAATGCTGCGTTCGTGCTCTGGGCTGTAAAAGTCTGTGGCTTTATAAAGCACATCGGCAGTTTCGGACAGTACGTAGAAGCCATGGGCAAATCCAGGTGGAATCCATAGCTGTTTTTTGTTCTCAGCACTCAAAATTTTGCCGACAGATTTGCCAAAATTTGGAGATCCCCGGCGAATATCAACAGCGACATCATAAATGCTTCCGACTGCAACTCTAACTAGCTTTCCCTGTACATTTTTAACCTGATAGTGCAGTCCGCGTAGAATGTTGGACACCGAAGAAGAGTGGTTGTCTTGGACGAACGAGTAGTGCTTTCCAATCGCCTCGTCGAACGCCTTTTGGTTAAAGCTTTCCAAAAAGAAACCGCGTTCATCTTGAAAAACCCGAGGTTCGATCACCACGACCTCAGGAATTTTAGTTTGTGTAATCTGCATTTTGAGAGTCTTAGGGTTGTAGTGTAATGCGATGGTGTGCCGTTGCGGACGGGGTGTCCGTAATAGACGAGCCGCGCTAGCTGAAAGGGCAAGATGTAATCGGTATAATTTACTAATATCTACCGCATATATGTAGGTATGTATATAAGGCTTTCAAGAAGAATTTAATTTGACTGAGTGATCGTAGTGAAAGGCCTGTGGTTGCTAGGCTTCAGCGATGGCTTCTTGAGCTTGCGTGGCCGCTGCCGGGAACGCTTATAGCGAAGATGTTCTCACTAGGTAGTCCTTATGACCGCTCCTTTTCTTTCCATTGTTGTGCCGATGAGAGGAGGTGTCCCAGCAGCTTGGTTTGAGAATTTGCTCCGGGTTAAAAGCGGTGTTAGCGGGGGTGTGGAGTTCATTTTGGTGTATCCGCCGGGCGTGGTTCCTGAGCCTTGGGACGACGGGCGAATGCGTCAGGTCGTGAGTCCTTTTCGCGGCGAAATTGTGCAGCGGCTGACGGGTTTAATTAATGCCACAGGTACCTACGTGCTGACGTTTAACTGCGATGAGTACATTAATCCTGAGGTGCCTGCGATCACCCAGCGGTACTTTCAGCAGTTTCCTGATAGCTGGGTAATGCGCCTCGCCAAACAAGAATACGCCTATGGCGATGACAAGGCCTTGAAGGCACCTTGGGGCAACCTGCCAAAAGACTTGAAGGCGATTCCAGTCTGTCGCCAAGCAGACAATAACCTGCGCTTGTACGAGGCAGAAGGCCGTATGTTAGAAATTCCGATTGCACCTATGCACAACCGGTTTGACCTGCGCTGCATTTGGCAGGGCCGCCGCGACCATCTGGGGCCCCACGCAGAAAACTTTGATAAAAAAGTGTGGGTAAACGCGAAAGTGCAAGCCGCACTAGCTGACATTATGAAAGGGCTGACCCTCGCTGGCCCAATTAAGTATCTGCCGTTTTGGTGCTTAGACCGGCTGCTGGGGCTAGCTTTGCAGGCAAAATTTTACGATGCAGCGCAGCCTGAACAGGTGATTGGCCACAAGCTGCCCTATCCGGCTCAACTGCGCGTTGAAGACAATCCGCCGGAGCATCGCCGTCAGGGCCGCTTTTACATTTTTGCAGAAATTATTCTGCTGCGGCTGTTTCCTCAGTATGGCTACATCTGGAATTTGACAATTCATCAGATTAGAGAGTTTCCGGTACGCGCAGTCTTTTCAGTGCAGCGTAAGGTGACGGAGCGCTTAGTAAAAACTCGTCCTTCTCAACGGCAGCAACCTACGCCACAGCTATCTAAAGTGCAACTATAAGGTAGCGCTGTAGTTTTCCAACCTAGCCAATGCTTTATTTTTTGTCAGTTAACTATCATTCTGCCGACTTGCTGCGTGATTTGCTGCATTCAATTGAGGCACAGGAGACGATCGCGCCTTACAAAATTATCATTGTTAATAACGCCCCGAGTGACGCTGATGTTTACAAGTTGCCGCAATTGTTTGAGTCGGTGGCGGTACTGACTGCGAAGGAGAATCTAGGCTTCGGCGGTGGCTGCAATGTTGGGTTCAACTACATTTATGAACGAGATCCACAGGCTTATGTGTGGTTGATTAATCCGGATGCGCTTTTGGTAGAGGGGGCGATCGCCACTGTCCAATCTTGTTTTTCCAATCACGCTAATCTCAGCATTTTAGGCACTCGCATTCGCGCCAGCGAGCAAGACATTTGGTTTGCCCAAGGTCGCTTCAATCGCTGGACAGGTGCCATTAAACATCGCCTGCCCGAAAATGCGCTGACTGATTTAACGCTATCTACAAAAGTGCTGGCGAGTCAGTGGGTTTCTGGCTGCAGCATGATTTTTAACCTGTCGCGGTTTGATAGCCCGCCTCGTTTTGATCTCAACTTTTTTTTAGACTACGAAGATGTTGAGATCTGTGAGCGCTATCGCCAGCAAGGTCACACAGTTGGCGTGACACAGGCCATTTTGGTCAATCATGCGGTCTCAGCAATCACCCATCGCAACCGTCAGGCCAAATTTCGTCACGCCACGTTTAGTAAGCTGTATTTTTTGCACAAGCATGGCACGCTGCTGTCGCTATGGCTGAACCTTGCTTACCTGCTGGCCTGGAGCTTTAAGCTCTTGCTCACGGATACCGAAACGGGACTGGGGCGGCTGCAAGGGTGGGGTGACTTTGTAGGGTGGTGGGTGCGATCGCTCACCCGGCAGCTACCGCCCGTCCCCTTTCGGCCCAAAACCGCTTTTACGCAGGCACAATAGCCGCCAAAATAAGTAGTAAATCGTTTTAGGATAGGCCCACCAGGGACAGTAGCGAAAGAAAATGTATGCGATCGCCATCAGATACAAATGCGACTTTGGATTAAAAAGCGCGTACCTCAGCCCAGCAACACTCTTCAAGTCAAGCCGCTTTTGCTCAGCCGAAAAATCATCTTGTAAGACAACGTGCGGAGCGACGTATGCCTGAAATCCCGCTCGCCCCGCCCGTAAAATGAATTCAGAATCGGCATGGTAGTGCGGCAAAAATTTTGCTCGGTATAGCCCTACCTGCTCAAATACCCGCCGATGAATCAGCACGCCATCGCCCGGTAGCGCATCTACCACCATGACTTTCTCGTTCAAAACTTCCGCTGGCAAATCTTTGGCCATCATGCCGGCATATTGCAGTCTCAAAAAATTTGGCGTCCCCCAAACTAGCTGAGTCCCTAACCCCCACACTTTACCCGGCACATTCAAATAATCTATGCGATTGCCTAGTATGGATATTTGGTGAGTGCGGGCCAACGTCACTAAATGCTGCACATGATTTGGGGCCGCAACCGCATCATCATTAATTGTCAGTATGTAGTCATAGCCGTAATTGAGCGCATACTGAACGCCCTTGTTGGTTCCACCCGCCCAGTATTGTTGGCTGTTAGTTTCTAGTAAAACAACATTGGGATACGCTGCACGAATTTTGGCGGCACTGCCATCGGGAGAGTTAGCATCAACCACAACAATAGTTAGATTTGAATACTGTTGCTGCGCAAAATGTTGAATAAACCGCTGCGTTTTTTCCCAGCGATTATAAATTGGAACAATGGCCGCAACCGTCGCTTCGCTGCATGTTTTAGACATTGCGTCGCTGATCTTCTTCAGGCCAGGCTAGCTGGAAAAAAGGACGTAGGTAGGACAGATTAGGATTGTAGTAAGGATCGTTGAGCATAAAAGTTGATCCCTCGAATTTTTGGCGTAGCTGCGCGATGGTTGATGGGCTCGATTTTTTACCACGGCTAATCGACTCGTAGTGAACTAGCGCTGCGTGAGGTGTAAACACATTGCGGTAGCCCGCTTGGTGGGCACGAAGGCATAAGTCTACATCGTTGTAGTTTAAGGGAAAATCTTCATCAAAACCGCTTAGTTTTTCAAACAGGGCGCGGCGCATCATCAGGCAAGCGCCAGTGACGCCAATGTAGTTGCGCGTTACGACATTGGAGTAGTGATAGCCCTTTTGAGTGGAGCGTCCTCGGTGAAACGCGTGGGTAGGGATGCCAGCTAAAACCAACACTCCGGCATGTTGTAAGCGTTGATTGGGATAGAGTAGCTTAGCGCCGACTACACCGATATTTTTCTGTTGTGCGAGTCCTAGCATCGACTCTATCCAATCGGGGGTAATCACTTCGATATCATCATTTAGCATCAGCAGAATATCACCGCTAGCAGACTGCGCGGCGAGGTTCATTCGAGCTGAGAAGTTGAAGGGGCGATTGTCATGAACAACGGTGAGATCGTCTCCTTTTATGGCCGCGATTGTTTCTGTTGAGATGTCTTTCCCATCAACGACAATAATTTCGATATTTTGATAGGTGCTGAGCTGGCGAATGCTGTTGATGCACTGAACGAGCAAACAGGTGCGATTGCCCTTAATATCCAAGCAAACGCCCGCGCTCGGAATTAATATGCTCACTAGCGGCTCATCGACAATATGGCGGCGTACCCGAAATAACAGCGGACGCTTTGAAAGACGCTCTACGCTGCCGGGATAGTCGCTGCGATCTATCGCACTTTGTAAAACCTGTTGAGATATCTTGCCTGAGCGATCGCCTTTCGTGACGCTATCAAAACCCACGTGACCAGGGCCAAAGCGCGTTCGCCGATGGTAAAGCACCTTGGCAATGTGATGAATGCCGTTGGCTTGTTCAGCAGCCCGCAGGCTTAAGTCCCAACTGTAAGCACCGCTATAGCGATCGCGAAACCCCTCCAACTGACGCACTAACGCGGTTCGATAGATGCCGCTACAACAGGCCTCAGGATAAGCCTGAAAATAGTCAGGCGACCAGTCAGGTTTGAAGAAAGGATGCTTTCTTTTCCCGCCGCGAGTAATGCGATCTTCATCGGTGTAAATAAAGTCTGTTTTAGGCGATTTCTGTAAATGTCGAACAGCTTCGTAGAGCGCGTTAGGAGCCATCTCATCGCCGCAGGCTAGCAGGGCCATAAACTCACCTGTTGCCAAAGACAGCGCCGCATTTGCAACAGTAGCCTCGTTGTTTTGTTTGCAAACTGTAATCGTTACGCGATGATCTGCGCAGCCTAAAGTCTTTAAAACGGATTGAACACCACTCGCTGATGACACGTCACTAGCAACACATAGCTGCCACTGGGGATAGTGCTGCGCTAAAACTGAGCGGATTGACTGACGCAGCTTCCACCGTTCACCTGAGCCGAGCCGATAGACAGGTAGCAAAACAGAAATCGGCTTCTCAGCGTCTGCAATCAAGCTGAGATCGCTTGTTTCAGGGCTATTTCGCTCAATCCATCTTTGATAGCTAGGCGATAAAAACTTGATCCGCAAACGCTTTACATTCTTAGAGAGTCTGTGTCGAATGGGATCTAAAAACTTGCCGCGAAAGCGTTTGATGACTGTCGAAAGTTTGCGATAGCTAGGCGATAAAAACTTACCGCGAAAGCGCTTTATCGTTTTAGGGAGCTTGCCTGCTAATCGGTTCCTAAGCATAAAAAACGTAGAGTATGAATGGTAACGGCTCAGGCCGATGATAGTAGCGCACTTGCGCTTAGATTTGGGCAGTTAAGCGGCGGGATTGAGGAGGTTGTAAGCACGGCTAAACCACTGGCGCGATCGCTGCCCTTGCAGTGCCCGATGACGCAGGTACTTTTGCCAAATGTAAGGAGGCAAAAAGGTATTGCGATCGCGCTGTAAAACATCTGCCGGAAGCTGCTGCGGATCAGCAATGCCCTGATCGATCTGATGCAGTAAAGAAGGGCGCGCCCAGCCTTTTTCGATGGAATCAATGACGGTGCTGCGGGCGATCGCACCCTCGGCAACGGCACTCAGTAAGGCTTCGCACCAGAGTGCGCAGAGGGGATTTGCCACCGAAAGCCACGGCTGACACGGCATGTCGGTGTAGTGCAACAGCGCGGTTTTATAGTTTCCATAGCGTTCGAGATCATTCCAACCTGACGGCAGCGTGGCGGCTTTTGTAGCAGCAGGACTCATTTCTAAGACGAACTGTTGATATGTCCAAGTTCCCTGCTCTAGCGCCCTGACTAGCTCAATAACGTTCCAGGTAAGCTGCTGGCAGTTGAGAAGCATGACGCTGTACTGAGGCGATCGCGCCGACCCCACCGGCTCCGGCACCGAAAGCAAATCGGCAGTCGTGCCATCGACCTGAGCAAACGGCTGCTGCCAAATTTCACTAATGTCTCGAAACACCAGCATGTCTGAGTCGAGGTAGATTGCTTTGCCCTGGTACTGACAAAGCGCTGGAATGGCAAAGCGCTGAAAAGTAAACGGCGTGCGCGGTTTGAGCTGAGGATTTTGAGGCGTTGGAATTTGAATATTTGCGGCTTCAACGGCCTGATACAGCGGCGTGATTTGTACCGGCTGCCGCGTATGGCTGACGATGGAATAGGACAGCACTGCGGTTGCTAGGTTTTGTTCTGCCTGCGTGCCCAAGTAAATTTTGATAGGAGAGATAGATGACATTAGGAAAAGCCTATTGCTGAGCGGCAATGATGCGATCGCACACCTCACGGACAGCCGCCTGTCCGCCTGCTTTTTGCGTGACATGCACCGCGCAAGCAATATTTTCAGGCATGGCATCAGCCACCGTCATCGGACAGCCCACAGCCTTCATCACCGGCAGATCACTTAAGTCGTCTCCCATGCTAGCAACCTGTGCCAGATCAATGTTGAGCTTTATGCACAGCTTTTTGAGCGTTCCAAGCTTGTCTTTTTCGTTAATAAAAACGTGCCGAACGTTCAGCCGCTGCGCCCGGTGAAGCGTTGCTTCAGAAGAATTCGCCGAAATAATAGCCACCTCTACACCCGATGCAATCAGCCGCTTAATGCCCAATCCATCTTTGACATTAAACTTTTTAATAATTTCGCCCGACTCGGTGTAGTACAGTCCGCCATCGGTGAGAATGCCGTCTACGTCTAGCACTAGCAGCTTAATTTGGGCGAGCTGCTCGGACAGCTCAGGGCCTGAAAGTGTCACTGAAATTGTCATAGGGCACCTCGCGTTTTTACGCACCATACCCCTAAACTATGCCTATTCAAGAAATGCTTTACTGAGTTTTTGCCCTTTTACACCATGTCTTCTTCACCGTTTGCGCTAACGCAGTACACCGAAACCCCAGCGATCAAAACGCTTGACCTTTCAGAAGCGGGCACTGAGAAACTGATTGCGTTTGGGAACAGTCAGCGGCAAACGTACCTCACCAATGCGCCTTTTTCGCATCTTATTATTGACAACCTGTTTGACAATGCGCTGCTAGAAGACGTGCTGCAAGACGTCAAAAATTTAGAGCACCCGATTGCTAAAAATTTCTATGGCTCCGTTAAAAAATTCGCGACGCCCGATCCGCAAATGATGGGGCCAACCGCAAGACGCTTTTTACTCGACCTTTGCTCAGCACGATTTTGCCTGTTTTTAGAAGCGCTGACCGGCATTGAGGGCGTTATTCCCGATCCGCATTTTGAAGGCGGCGGTGTACATGAAATGGCCCGAGACGGTTTTTTAAAAATGCATACGGACTTTAACTGGAACAAAAAGCTAAAGCTAGATCGACGGCTAAACATGCTGATTTATCTCAATCAAGACTGGCAGGATAGCTGGGGCGGGCACTTAGAGCTGTGGGATAGCGAAATGAAAGACCAGTTCGTCAAAGCACCGCCGGTTTTTAATAAGACGGTGATTTTTTCGACGACGGATTATTCGTATCATGGGCTGCCGAATCCTTTGACGTGCCCGGAGGATGTGAGAAGGCGATCGCTAGCCCTTTACTACTACAGCAACGGTCGCCCTAATAGCGAAGTACTGTTTCACCAGAGCGCGGGCACGAACTATAAAGAGCGTCCTGGCGAACATTTTTTGCCGCCTAAAAAAGGCAGTCGAGTGCAGCCCGTTGGTCATGTTCCGGTTAGCAAACCAAAGGTAACGACCTTTCAACAGTCGGTTAAGAAAAAGCTGAAGAAGCGGTTGCCGCAGCCGCTGATTAATTTGTATCGGGCGGGTAAGCGATCGCTGCGCGGATAAAATCAGAAACCTGTTGGCTATAGCCGTCAGGAGATTCTAGGTGAATATTGTGGCCGCAGTCTTTAACAACGGCTAAGGTTGTGTCTGATTTTTTGGAGGACATAGACATGATTTTGCGGGCGATCGCAACAAACTTTTCATCCTTTTCACCCACTAGTAAAAGTAGCGGACACTCTGCCTGCGCAAGCTTAGCCCACAGCGAAGGCTGACGGCCCGTACCAAGGCTGCGTAGGGCACAGGCTAATTCTGCTGGGCGGTTATTTTGCCGCCGTCTCAACATGGCTTGAAATTGTTTAGGATAATTTTTCAGACTATCGAACAGTGGGTTTTGATACCATTGCGATAAAAAATCGGAGAGTGGGAGGGTTTCTAGTTTGCGAGCGATCGCCTCATCTTTTTCGACCCTCAGTCGTCGCTGCTCAGCCGTTTCGAGCCCAGGTGAAGCCGACTCTAATGCCACGCTTGCAAAACGCTCCGGCCATTGACACACCAGATAAAGCGCCAGTCGCCCGCCCATTGAGTATCCTAGTAGATGAGCTTTAACAATATCGAGGTGATCCAACAGGTTCACAAAGGCCTGAGCAGCGATGGGAAACGTGTAACAGTCCGGATTTGTTAGCGTTTTACCATGACCAGGAAAGTCGGGAATGATGCAGTAAAAAGAGTGGGATAGCGCGGGTAGAACCGTTGAAAAATCTTGATGACTGCCTAAAAAGCCGTGCAGCATTAGCAGCGGTGGATGGCTAGGATTGCCAGCGGCGACGTAGTGCAGCGTGTGATTCTGCTGTTTGAGATGGGGCATGGCTATAGAGAGCTTAGAAGAGATTTTCTTTGCTGAACGCTTTGTTTGCGATCGCACATCACTTCCAACACCCGCATCCCTCGTCCTGATAGCGCCGCCACACAGCTCGCAAAATCTTTCACGTTCGTAATCCGCCGATGCTCAACCCCATAGGATTTACACAGCGAAGACAACTCTACAGTCTGCGGCGTCACAAAATACTTCTCAAACTCAGGCTCAAACTCAGCAACCGGCAGCATCTCAAAAATGCCCCCGCCATTGTTGTTGATCAGCACCACCGTTAAATGCCCTGAAAGCTGATGAGCATTCAACAACCCGTTCGTATCGTGTAAAAATGCCAAATCGCCCGTGAGCAAAACCGTCGGCTGATTGTGATGCGCTAGCCCCATCGCCGTAGAAAGCGTGCCGTCAATACCGTTGGCACCTCGACTAAACACCGGCTGAATCTGACGATTGTTTTTGGGCCAAAAATATTCCACATCGCGCACGGGCATACTGTTGGCTACAAACAAGGGCGTACGCTCTGGCAGGTGCTGCGAAAGTAACCAAACAATCTTGCTTTCGACTAAAGCCGTCTCTTCTGTAAGCCGATGGTGGAGAGAGGTTTGCATCGCCTGTTCACAGATGAGCCACTGCTGAAGATAGTCTTGTTCACCTGGGCTTACCGGATTGCAGTCGCTAAAATCAGCCGCCATTTGTTCAACTGTAGAAGCTATAAACCGCGTTGGCCCGTGCAGCGGATCTAGGTTGCGGCCTTGCCCGACCACCCACCGTAGCGGCTGATGCTGTTGCAACCACTGTCGCAACACTTTGCTGATGGGCAAAGGGCCAAATTGAACCACGATATCGGGCACTAAGGTCTCGGCGCGATCGCCCTTTCGTAAAATTAGATCGTAAGTCGAAATCAGATTGTTATTGAGCGCAGCAGCATTTCGCAGCGGCGAAAGCCCCTCTGCTAGCACCGGCCAGCCTAATACGCCAGAGAGGTGACTGATTGCCTGACAGTAGTGCCGCGCCGATACGGGTGCTGCTGGGCCGGCAATAATCAAGCCGCGATCGCACTGTATCCAGCTTTCACCCGGCACCGCCTGAGATTGCACAATGACGGGTGAGGGCGGCACAACGGCGTCAAAAAAGTTCGCAAACGCGTCTTTGAGCTGCATCGTGGTGCCATCGGGCAGCGGCGGCAGCGGATCGCGAAACGGACAGTTAAAGTGAACTGGCCCAGCCATTGGCGCGATCGCCTGCCCCCAGCCACTCAACAACTGCTGCCGCAGGTACGCCAACATCGGTAAGGAGGCCACCGGCACCGCCATCTCGCTATAGTGCTGAGTAAATCGGCCAAACAGCTTTTGCTGATCAATCGTTTGTCCTGACGCGCAGTCTCTCATTTCCGGCGGGCGATCGGCTGTAAACACCAGCAAAGGCACGCCGCTCTCGTAAGCTTCTATAACGGCCGGGTAAAAGTTTGCGCCCGCTGTTCCTGATGTGCAAACCAGCGCCACCGGCTGATGCTGACGTTTCGCACAGCCCAGCGCAAAAAAAGAGGCCGAGCGCTCGTCTAAAATTGGCAGCGCCTCAATATCAGGATGCCTTGCTAGCGTGATCGTGAGCGGTGTAGATCGCGAGCCCGGACAAACAACCGCCGTCGTCAGCCCTAGCTGGGCCAGCGTTTCGACAGCAACCGATGCCCACAGGCTATTGACGTTACGAAAGTCGAGAGGCATCCCACCTTAAACCAGTGCGTTGAGCAGCGTCTGCAATTTTAACTTGATTTCGGCTAGCTCTTTCGCGGGTTCAGAGCCAGCCACAATCCCAGCTCCCGCATATAGTCTGGCCTTGCAGCCGTCAATTAGCGCCGAGCGAATGCCCACGATAAATTCGCTGTTGCCTCGGGTATCGATCCAGCCAAGGGGGGCGGCGTATAGGCTGCGGTCGAAGGTTTCGTGCTGACTGATGAGCTGGCACGCGGCGGCGCGAGGGAGTCCGGCGACTGCGGGGGTGGGGTGAAGCTTGGCCAAAACATCTAAAGGAGAGATTGTATTGGGATTGAGGGTGGCGGTGATGGGGGTGTGTAAGTGCTGGATGTGGAGGAGCTGTAGGAGTCGGGGGGCGGTGGCGTGGTGAGGAATAAGGTTGAGCGATCGCAACTGGCGTGCAATAAATTCCACCACCACCCGATGCTCGTAGCGCTCTTTTTCACTGTCTAGCAGCGCCTGACCGATCACTTTATCAGCGTCGGACGTGTCTCCGCGAGAGGCTGAACCAGCTAAGGCATCGGTGGTGAGCTGACCTTCGTTAATGCTCAGCAGGCGTTCGGGGCTAGCGCCAATGAAGGACTGACCCTGACCGTTGCCGACTGAGAATACGGTGCAGTCGGGGTGATTTTTCCGTAGAGTTTGGAGCGATCGCACCACATCTACAGCCTGAGGTGCCACCACGTCCATCACATCTGCTAGCACCACTTTATGCAGCAAATCATTTTCATTGATCTGACTCAGCGCACCGGCCACCGTTTTTTCAAACGCCGCCACATCTTTTACAACGGTTTTTTGAGACGCCGCCCGCGCTTCCCCGATTGCAGGCGCAGCATTTAAAGCTAAAATCTGCGCCTGGATCTGATGTGCCATTGCATCAACGTCAGTAGCTGCCGTCATCAAGCAGTTGAACGTCACGGTAGACGCTAGGCCCATGGTCATTACCTGCACCCGTGGCACAAACACATACACGGGCTCAAACGGCGCTGGGTCAGTGGCGTTAGGTAATGGCTGGGAGGGCTGATTAAAAAACGTTGCACTACAGAAAAAACGACCAGAGAAGACCGTCTTGGCAATCGGTTCGGCGTAGATGAACTGCGATCGCCAGGTTTGAATAAAGCGCTGTGCCTGATCGAAGCGGGTGGGGCCGGTGCCGCTACAGCCTACCGCCACATCAAGGCCCACTAGCGCCCAGGGCTGAGGCGAATCGTAGTAAACATGACGGTGGTGCGCTTTGCCAAGGATGGATAGGGCGGCCCACGGCGCAATCGGTGGAATTGGGAAGGTGATGCTGGCAATTTTGGCGTGATTTGTCGCGATTGCCTGCTGCTGAGCGTGTCTTAGAAAACAAGCGGGCTCAGACGCTTGAGGCGTTGTTGTAGGCCATTCCTTAAACAAATCAAATCCGGGCGCAACAGAGGGCATGAAGATTGTATTGACAGGCGATTTCTCAATTTTCCCATGCTCCCTACCGATGTCAAAACCTCCACACAAAACGTTTTAGGCTAGACACAGGGCGTTTTGGGCGATCTGTTTTGAGCCATCTATAGTTCATCGACAGTCAGGATCTGTTTGGCTGCGATCGCCACATCCGGCAGCACGCTCGATTGAATAGCCGCATCCCCCTGATAAATAGCCTCTTCATAGCGATCGTTAACCCGTGCTAGCACCGTCACCTTTTGTTGATGGCGATCGGCAATCCAATATTCACGCACGCCTCTCGCTTCGTACTGAAGCCGCTTGTCAAAATAATCTTCGCCAGCATTAGACTCACTCACAAACTCCACAATCAGCAGTGGATTATCGTGATGCAAAGCCAGACCGCTCGGTGTTCCAAAGATCTGCTGGGCACCAATGGATGTCAAGACCACCAAATCTGGAATACGGCTTTGCTGGCGTATTCTTTTAGTTCTTCCATCTGCAAGCGCTATAGCCGTTGGCGTTACCTGAATAGCCGTCGAATTCATCCGAAGCAGATGGCGGTTAACAAACTGCTTCAGATACTCGTATAGGTCTGTCGCCAAAATAACGTTGATGTCATTTTCGTATGGCAATTCAATCAGTTCCCCGTTATCTAATAGCTCATAGCGACATCCTGACCCGTCATCATAGGTCAGGTATTCTTCAAAGCTAAGCGGCTTGACAGGAATATAGACAGATAGCATCTTGCTTCCCTCTTATTTTTTTAGGCAAACCCTGCAAGGCATGTAGCCTGCGGTCTTTTATGCTTCTACGATTGTAGCGATTAGTAGTGCGTGCCCGTTTTGCGGTGGTGAATGGCGGTCTTAGCACGGTCATCCATCACTTCGCCGCTGCTGGCCGTGGCATAGATGACCCAGTGATCGCCGCAGTCCATGCGATTGGCAACGGTGCATTCCAAAAAGGCGATCGCGTCTGCCAAAATCAACTGACCGCTCTGGGCCTCCCGCGTCTCCACGCCCTCAAAGCGATCTGCCCCTGGCCCAAACGGCTTCAAAAAGTGCTTCATCGGCCCCAGGTGCTTCCCTTCTGCCAAAATATTCAGCACAAACTCGCTACCCGTATGTAACAAGTCTTCTACCGCACGATCTTTCGCCACCGCCACCGTAAACCCAGGTGGCGTAAACGTCGCCTGAGCCACCCAAGACGCCAGCATCGCACTACTCACATCGTCTTGTTTGGCCGTCACAATACACATTGAGCCGACTAGTCGCCCAATCGCCCTTTCCACAGAAGACGCCGTTGCCCGAGGCGCCTTTGTTTTCTTTGTCTTCTTAAGCTGCTGGGCAAAGTCCGTGCCTGCCTGCTCGCACTCTTGGAGCGTTTTTGCATCAGGCGTAAACTTTACGCGAATTGGGTCAAAGCCAAAGCTGTAGCCCGCATCTTTAAACTTGTTTTCTAACAGATCAATGGCTTCGCCGCTCCAGCCAAAGGAGCCGAAGACGCCCGCTAGCTTTGTTTTGCTCGCTGCTGAAAGCACAACGCCTAAAGCCGTTTGAATTTGAGTCGGGGCATGGCCGCCAAGGGTAGGCGAACCTATAATGAAGCCCGCAGAGTTTTCGGCGGCGGCTTTAATTTCAGCCGAGGTGGTTTGCTCGGCGTTAATGGAGTCTACGCTGACGCCTGCTTTGGTGATGCCACGCGCGATCGCCTGCGCAATGGTGGCCGTATTGCCATAGGCAGAGGCATAAATCAGCGCAACTGACTGATCGTTTTGCTTTTGCTTCGCCGCCCATTCTGCATAGTACTGGCCAAGTTCAGCAACGCCATAGCGCACCAGCGGGCCGTGGCCCACCGCATACAGACGAGGCGCATAGTCTTTCAGCTTTTCCAGCGCCGTTTCGACCTGTTTGGCATTTGGGGCCATGGTGCAGTCGAAATAATACTGTTGATCTTCTAATAGCGTCTCTCGGTTGAGATCATAAGCCTCTTCGCCGCAGACGTGGGCGCAAAAGAACTTGTCGCTGTAGAGCACTTCGCTAAAGCTGTCGTAAGTGCACATGCCGTCGGGCCAGCGCGGTGTAGGCGTCGCGATGAACTGTAGATGGTGACCCTGGCCAAGGTCTAGATCTACCTCAGTTCCCGCTTTCATTACTCGAATGGGATTGGTGAGTTCGGTGTCTTCTAGGGCTGTTTGGAGGGCGATCGCAGCCGGATTAGAACAAACAATTTCTGCCTGAGGCGCTAGCGCTAACAATACCTTCAGCGTTTCAATGCGGTTGGGGTTAATGTGACCGAGCACGATGTAGTCAATATCGTGCGGATCAATTTCAGCTTTTAGCGCCTCAACAAATATTTCAGTAAACGAGCCCCCCGGCGGATCGAGCAGGGCAATTTGATTACCTCGAATCAGGTATGAGTTAGCAGTCGTGCCTTTTTCAAGCGCGTATTCAATTTCAAAGCGCAGGCGTTCCCATGAGCGCGATCGCAATGCAATCGTATCGGCAGCAATCGGCAGCACCTGAACATCTCTGGGCACATTCTTATGGCCCGCCTCAGCCGCAGATTCTTGACTAGACGTTTGAGACACAGGGGTTTGAGCAGTCATAATCTCTCTCTTTTCACAGCAGTTTATATTCCACACCTGCGGCTACATCAACATCGCAGGCATTTATATTGCAGGCATTTATGAGGTTAGTAGTAGTTGCCGACCTTGCGGTGATGCACAGCCGTTTGCGCTTCTTCTTTAGCCACTTTGCCTTCATCCACCGTGCAATACACCAGCCAGTGATCGCTCAGCTCCATACGGCTGGCCACTTCGCATTCTAAGTAAGCTAGCGAATCGGCTAAAATCGGTGACTTGTTCGTAGCCGGACGCGTTCGTACGCCAGCAAAGCGATCGGCACCGGGTGGAAAGCGCTTCAAAAAGTGCTTCATCAGCGGCAGATGGTTGCCTTCTTCCAAAATATTTAGCACGAAGGTGTCACCGACCTGCATAAATGACTCAATCGCCCTGTCTTTGGCGACGGCAACCGTAAAGCCCAGCGGCTCAAAGCTCGCCTGCGTAATCCAAGACGCCAGCATTGCCGACTGCACCTCACCTTTTTTCGCGGTGATGATGTAAAGTCCGCTGCTAATGCGACCGAGCGCCTTTTGCAGGTCGGCATCTAAAGACTTAATCTTCTTGATTTTTTTCTTTTGAGCTAAATCCTGACCTAAATCGGTTCCCGTCTCTTCACAAAGCTGATAAATTGACTCATCCGGGGTGTCTTTGATGCGAATAGGATCGAACGCAACCTTTAGCTCCAAATCTTGCAGCTTGGTTTGTAGGGTATCAATCGGTTCGTCGTCTCCACCGTAGGACTCAAACAAACCAAACGTTTTCTTGTCGCCGACGCCCGCGAGAATAGTGCCTAAAGCCGCGCGCGTTTCTTCAGATCCTTTGCCGGTAGACGGCGGCATGCCGATGACAATGCCGGTTGAGCGACTGACAATTTCGTTGACATCCTGCGCGTCGGTAGAGCGTAAGTCCACCATCTCTACGCCGACGCCTGTTTTGGTAATGCCTCGGGCGATCGCTTGAGAAATGCGATCGCTATACCCATAGTCAGACACATAGAACACCGCCACCAGCGTTTCTGCATTGTTCTTTTGCGCACTCCACTCGCGATAGCGCCCCGTCAGCTCCTCCACATTGCGCCGCAGCAAAGGCCCGTGGCCGGTGGCAATCGTGTTGATGGTGCCATCCAGCTTATCCATGCGCTTCATCGCTGAAACCACAGAGCGCGCGTTTGGAGCCATCAGGCACTCGTAGTAAAAGCGAAAATCTGGGGTGAGCGCTTCGAGGTCTTCGTCGAAGGTGTCGGCGGTGCAGTAGTGAGCGCCAAAGGCATCGCAGGTGTAGAGAATACCGGTTTTATGATCGAAGGTGAAGATAGTATCGGGCCAGTGGAGGTTGGGCGCACTGGTAAATTCGAGTAGGTGACCGTTGCCCAAGTCTAGGGTTTCACCGCTTTTGACGACCCGGCGCTCAAAGGGCGTGTGAATGAGATCTTCTAGAAAGGCGATCGCAACTTTTGCGCCCACGACGACCGCATTGGGAGCCAGCGCCAGCACGTCTTTAATCAGTCCGCTGTGGTCGGGCTCAGTATGGCTCACCACAATGTAGTCAATCGTGGCAGGATCAATTTCGCCTTTGAGCGCATCCATATACAGCTCGCGAAACTTAGCGTGCGAGGTATCGACTAGCGCCGTTTTTTCGCCTTGGATAATAAAGGAATTGTAGGTGGTACCGTTTTGAAGTCCAAACTCGATGTCGAATCTATCGCGATCCCAATCTTGAGATCTTAGCGTCGTCGTATTCTCAGCGATGCTTTCAATTTGCATCGACAAACGCTTTTGAACGGGCTCTTTAGTCTGAACAGCGGTGGCAACCATTACGAATCTCCTATGTCTTGCGAACGTATGGCCGACCTTAGCCAGTGATTAAAAGCAGTGGTCAAGTCCATACAAACTGCGCTTAAGCGAGTTTAGCAACAAAAGTGTTGCTTTAGTCATATTGTGCCGCAAGTACCGTTTTTTCGCAGCACCCCACCGGACATAAATACTTATCAGGCCTATTTATTTAGGTAACCGAACGCCGCAGAAAGATCAGATTCGTACTGCCATACCGCTTCTCTTTAACGACTTCCAAATCCGCCGGTAGCTCACCTGGCTGCCACTGAGTCGCGCTATATTCCACTGCTGCCTCACCCTGTGGGCTCAAAAACCAGGCCAACTGCTCCAGCACAGGCGCATATAGCGCGCTCGAATACGGCGGGTCAAAATAAATGCGATCAAAGCCGCCCGTTTGCGCCCCGGCTGAAGCCCCGGCTTTAATCTGCTTTAGCGATCGCACAGCATCCCCTTTTAGCACCTCAAAGCGCTGCTCAGGCCCGGCCATCATCTGCCAGTTTTCAGTCATCACCCGACAGGCCGCGCCCGATTTTTCAAGGCCTACAACTTCAGCCGCCCGTCTGCCCAGCGCCTCAGCGCCCATCGCCCCGCTGCCCGCACAAATATCGAGCCACCGACAGCCTGCAATTTGCCCCTGCCAAATATTAAACAAAGCCTCTCTCACCCGAGCTGACGTTGGCCGAGTTGCCTCCCCCGGCAGCGTTTTGATCGGTCGATTGCCATAAATGCGAACAGCCATAGTTCTGGGTAATCCTTACGCTTTATCCTTACGCTTTATAGGAGCACCAGTCGCTCCAGCCGCCGGGATAAAGCTTGTGCATCGGATGGCCTGCTAGCACCAGGGCAAATAGATTGACGCAGGCCGTCACACCGGAGCCGCAGTACACAATAATCTCATCATCTGGATTGAGTTCATGCCAGTGGTCAGACAGTATGCCAGGGTTTTGAAGGTGGCCGTCTTCAGTGGTGATTTGCTGCCAAAATGCGTTGATTGCACCTGGAATGCTGCCTGCAATTGGGTCAATAGGTTCTACTTCGCCTCGGAACCTTGCGGGCGATCGCGCATCCATCACCACCACCTCCGACCGATCTTTTATCTGCCGCAGCGTCTCAATATTAACCAGCCAATCTGTTTGAAACTGCGGAACAAACTCACCCGGTTTCGGCTCAGGTATCTCCTTACTCAGCGCCAAGCCTGCCGATTCCCAAGCCTTAATACCGCCGTCTAATATTGCAACCTGCTCGTGCCCAAGGTAGCGCAGCATCCACCAAAGTCGGGCCGAAAAGGCAAACCGTGAATCATCATAAATAACAACTTGGGTTGGGCCTTCAGGCGCGTTGGAATAAAGGCCCATTTGGTTGAGCTTAGCAACAAAGACATCCCAGTTGGGCAGCGGGTGGCGACCGCCATGGGCCTTGACGTCGCTTGATAAATTTTGGTTGAGATCTAAATAGTAAGCGCCTGGGATATGGCCCGACTGATATTGACGCTGGCCGAGTTCAGGCTCTGATAGAGAAAAGCGTGTGTCAATCACAACAACATTTGCATCGTTGAGCTTTGAAGATAAGCCTTGAGCGCTACATAGGTAAGGAGACTTTTTCATAGGCCTTTTCGTAGCTGGAGCCCTGACCCCAGTAATTTCCATCCGCAAGCCTCAGTTTATCATCACTGAAAAGTCCGGTACGAACGAGTTATTTGGTATTTTGACAGATGGAAAAAGGGACTTGCGATCGCCTATCACAAGTCCCTTTTCTGTTGTATCTAAAAATAGTTGTTGTCTACACCAGAGCTAGCTGCTCGGCTTGGCGCTTGGTGCGTTTGCGATCGCTAGGCCGAGTACCCCCGACCATTTCATATTCGTTGCTGTCTTTGTCGTACAGGACGGCTACGCCAGGGAGAACTTTGTTAGAGAGGCGGTTGAGGTCTTGTTCGGCTTCTTCGAGGTCGTTGGCGGCGGCGTCTGCTTGGCTGAGCAAGTCGTGATAGGCTTTGAGCTTTTGGCGAGCGGTGGTGATTTGAGCTTCCATGGTGGCGACGGTGCAGCCGCCGCCGAGGTTGAGCTTGGTGTTGATGAGTTTCATGCCTGCGACGCGCTTTTCGGCTAGGGGAAGAACGGTCGATTGTTTTTTGACGCGTGGCATTGGGATGCTCCTGGTAAGTTTTAAGTAAAGGTGTGAACGTAGCAACAACTTTTGGTGGCTTTGTAGCGCAGGTGGTTTGGCTGCTTATACAGTGCCCGTGGGAATAGTAAAAAATAATAGCGAGGTGGTAGCAGATATACAGATATTTTTAGGGTCGGAGCGTTTTTGCGTTCGCTTTTACTGGTGAAACTACGAAGCGGATTAATCTGTTTGGCTACTCAATAAGTCTGCGTAAGGTCTGGGTTGATAGATGGCTTGGGTGAATCGATTTGAATGAGGGTTGGATCGATTTGTATCTTGTATGGATCGATCCAGGTGTCGTTTGGATTGATTGGGGGCTTGTGTGGATTGATGCGGGGAGGGGGAGAGGCGATCGCTCTTTCGTATGAAGTGATCGCTCTTTTGTATGAACCGATCAATGGCCTATTTGAATCGATGCAGCTTTCGATATTAGCGCTATGGCCACTGCGTGCAAACGTCGCGGACGGCTTGAAGAATGGTAGGAAGAGTGTTGTCGTCACCTAGTCTCGTAATGGTTAGCCTACTGTCTGGGAGGGCTTCAATCAGTTCAGAACGATTTTGGTAGGCGATAATATCTAGAATGCGAACCCATTCGGGAAAGGGAATGTCGAACGATTCTAGTGAATATAAAAATCCTTGGAGCGCTTGGGCACAGTAATATTTATCTTGAATTAACCAGGCAACTTCTAAGGCTCCACGTAAGAAAGAATCAGGCAGATGCTGTGCCATAGTTCTTAGCACACGCGACCGATACTCTTCATCTTTTATCTCGTGAGTGATTGCTAGTGCTTCAGGCCATAGCTCTGGTAGATACTGCGCCATCGTGCTCAGCGCAAGCGACTGATAATATTCATCCTTTATCCCGCGAGCGACTGCTAGTGCTTCAGGCCATAGCTCTGGTAGATACTGCGCCATCGTGCTCAGCGCAAGCGACTGGTGATATTCATCCTTTATCCCGCGAGCGACTGCTAGTGCTTCAGGCCATAGCTCTGGCAGATACTGTGCCATAGCTCTCAGCGCAAGCGACTGAGAAGATTCATCTTTTATCTCACGAGTGATTGCTAGCGCTTCAGACCATAGTGCTTCGGGCAAATGCTGTACCATAGCACTCAGTGCACGTGACCGATAATCTTCAGACCTTATCTCGCGAGTAATTGCTAGCGCTTCAGGCCATAGCTCTGGCAGATGCTGCGCTACAGTGCTCAGCGCACGCGACCGAGAAGATTCATCTTTTATCTTGCGAGTGATTGCTAGCGCTTCAGGCCATAGCTCTGGCAGATGCTGTGCCATAGCGCCCAGCGCATGCGACCGAGAGCCTTCAGATTTCATCTCGCGAGTGATTGCTAGCGCTTCAGGCCATAGTGCTTCGGGCAGATGTTGTACCATAGCGCCCAGCGCAAACGATCAAGAAAATTCATCTTTTATCTCGCGAGTGGTCGCTAACGCTTCGGGCCATAGCTTCGGTAGATGCCGTGCCATAGCGCCCAGCGCAAGCGATCAAGGAAATTCATCTTTTATCCCGCGAGTGGTCGCTAACGCTTCGGGCCATAGCTCCGGCAGATGCTGTGCTATAGCGCTCAGTGTACGTGACCGAGCACCTTCATCTTTTATCTTGCGAGTGATTGCCAGCGCTTCGGGCCGTAGCTCCGGCAGATGCTGTGCAAGTTCACCCATTGCCATTGCACAATCAGCCGTATCTTGAATCTGACGACTAATATCAACGGCTACATCTAAGCAGTGGGTCGGCAATTTTTCAATAACTTCAGTGAGGGCTAAAGCTCTATACGAGAATCCCTGTGTTTGATGTCGATGATCTCCATACCGATCTTCTATCTGCTGAATGGTGGTTAGTACATCAGGCCAAACTTTAGGAAAGCGCTCTGCTAATTTGCTCAACACGTAAGATCGGTAGGCCGCATCCCTTATCTGCCTCGCTGTTTTCAACACCTCTGGCAGTAATGCCTCTGGCATATACGGCACAATCGCTGAAATACACGCTGCTCTTTGCCAAGGATTCTGTGCCTGCTGCGCATAGGCAAGCCCCTGCGCCGCCTGCCAATAGCCTTCCTTCACCAGCCCACCCACCATCTCAGCAGGCACATTACTCGCCAAGCTATTCAGCGACCCTCGCACAAGTGCATAGCGATACAACAACGCCACCGTCTCCCCCGGTGCCACCGCATAATTCTCCACCGCAATCGCCCACGCTCGCCCCAAATCAGTCACAAATCCCGCAGGCTTCCCAATCGCATCACAAGCCTCATACCACCCATTCCGCCCCCGCCCATCACTCGCCCGCAGCAGCGCATGTATCATCTCCGCCTGTCCCGCCTGCTCCATATGCCAGGTCAAATGCGCAAAAATATACCCATCATCAGTCAGCGTATGCCATAGCCCATCAGT
>JBHYED010000040.1:0-38478 GCA_051860365.1 Phormidesmis sp. | reverse complement strand
TACCCACGTTGAAAACTTGTTAGGGTGACGATACATGGCTCTGGGCTTTGCCGCAGAGCTTTTCGTTTGATGTGCTTATTGATACATCCTTGGCCAATACTTTTTGTCCCGCCTTAAGGTGTTACCCTCTTTTTCTTTATGGTCTATTCGTGTTTTGTCTTCTGGCAAATGCACTTGTTGATTAGTGCAGTTTGCATAGGTTTCTAGTCGAAAGCCGTTATAAACAACGTGGATTCGATCAGAGCGCCCACCTGCTTGTACAAACTCATTCAAACTAGACTGGGAGTTAGCAATAACTAAGCTAGCCTGGTTGGCAAGCGTAACAATTAGACGACGGTTCACCGCACTAAAGTGATCGGCAGAGATAATATCGTGGAGATGATAAACAAGGGGCTTACGACTGAAGCGACTAGCGATCGCTCCTACAACCAAAGCCTTTTGTGTATTGGCATAAATCAAATCGTGGTTTTGACTAAGCTGAATCACGGTTCTGATGAGAGGCACTAGTCGCTTCAGGCTTTTAAGTCCTGTCAGCAAGCCGCTGTCCTTTTTTACCTGGAGCGGTCGACTGGTCAAAACATCGACTGGAATATTGCGCTGACGCAGATAGTCAGGAAAAGCACCTTCTTCAAAGATACCTACCAAACAAGTCTCACTAAAATATTGTGCAATATCAGCTAGACAGAGTTCTGCACCGCCTAATTGGCCGCTCTGATCTAAAAATAGGATTTTCATAGATGACGCTCCCTGCTAGGCTTTTAGTTGACTGCTTAGTGACAAAATTATGAAGATAAGAGTTCAAGCCATTGGGCTGAAATGGTTGCTAATGAATAGCGCTGAGCAGTCGCTATGGCATTGGCTGACATCGCTTGCCAAACAGTAGGGTTTTCCTCAAGATAGTGAATATGACCGATCAGCTCATCCAATGACTTCTCTGTCACTAGAAATCCATCTTTTTGATCTGTGATGATGGAGCATGGGCCGATATGCTTCGAGGCAATTACAGGTAGGCCAACTGACATCGCTTCAACAATCACCATCCCAAATAACTCCTCCCACCGGCTCGTTTTTTGAGAAGGAACAAGTAGCACATGATGGTCAGCGTAGATTTTAGCCAGCTCTTTGCGATCGCTCACCTTCCCATAAACCGTCACGTTTGGCAAATCTTGAAAACAGTCAAAAGATGCCTTCAAGGGGCCATCTCCAACAATACCAAAGTGAAATGACTGACTAGTAAGCTTTTCGATAAGCTTAGGTAATAAGCTCACCCCTTTTTTCTCAATTAGCTCCCCTACAAACAGAACACCAAAGGATGCCTTTGGCTGAGCGATCGCAACCTGATCAAACTCAGAGCTTACGACGTGGGGAATAACATCAATATGAGTTTCTGAAAATGGCTGCTTCAAATTCTCAGCCGCCTTAGAAGCAACCGCTACTATCTGAGCAGACTCCGATTGCAGTACACGATGCCAGTGCCATCGAAGAATATAGCTAAAAAAGCCATACTGGCGTGGAACGGCATCTATCCTCCAGTTAGGCCAAGATGTGTGATAGATGAGTCGGTTGTGTTTGGCCAACTGACCGTACCAAAGCATCCGGAAGTCCCAAGGAGGTATGGCTAGTACGACCGTTTTATTTCTAAAGAACGGTACTTTCAACCGAAGAGAAAAGTTTTCAAAAGCTCGCTTTATCGAACTGCTAATATTTTTCTTATCTCGAAAAATATTACGGATAAATTGCTTTAGGACACTAGATTCTCTAAAAGTCAAAACATCAATCTCTCTTTCTCTCTGCAAAAAAGAGAGCGCCTCAAAGTATTTTGGCCCATTGAACTCATGAATAACAACAACATCAGCCGGCTTCATCAAACTATCCCTAAAAACTCAATATAAAACATTCCGCAAATCTACAAAATCTCAAAGGAAGTTCAACTTTCACTTTGTATACCTACAAGCCAAATTCGTTTCGTATTTCTTCTGTAACCGGCTCGGCTACTAGTCGTTTTCGCAACTTTCCACCATACAGCCTTCCATAGTCTGAAAAGCTTTTTCGCTTGCTCGAAAAATACTCAAGAAAGTTATTATCGCCATGTCCTGTAACGTAAACAGCACCTCGAAAGGGAAGAGGTAAAAGCGAATTACCGGCATTGGCAAAGTGGCCACGCGGAAGCTTGTGTCGCATATAAATTAGATCATTCTTGATATTGACCTTGTCGAGATCAGTCTCAAGCAATGACACTAAAAGATCATATCGAATAATGTTGCTTGTCCCACATTTTGTATAAAATTTAGATTTTGGATAAATAATATTTCCTTCATTAGGATATTCAAATCCCTGGTTGATATACCATCCGTTGCTATGGCTATTTTCATCCACATAAGCGACCAATCTACGGCTGATACAGTCATCAGCATCAACAACCATCACATGCGAAGGATTGAAAGATTCTGCGCGAACTGAGCCAAGCCATAACTTTTTCGCATGATCGGTTTCTTTTCTGGTGTGATCTTCAGCAGAATCCCCAATCAATTCTGGTGGAGGAAAATCAGCAATAATATATTCAATGTTTTCATGGCTGAACTTGATGGATGGCTTCTCATGACAGACAACAATAGCTTTAAAGTTCGGCGATGTCTGCCTGCAAACTGACCTCAAGGTTCTTTCAAATAGATTGCTTACAGTGGGCCACGAATGAGATACAAGTTTACTTTTTAAAGGAATAACAAAGACGAGCATAACACCTGACTAACATGATAGTTAGATTTTGAGGACATCAATAAGCCAAAGGCTTTTTAAGTTGTTTTGAAGACAGTCTTAGTTAAGTACAAAACATCGTTTTTAGTAATTAAAAGATTGGGCACCCTACACTTTAAAAAGACCGGAAAACAAGCAAGTATGAACATAAGCCTGATAATAGTTGAAAGCAGTATTGCTATTCCTGCCCCTACAAAACCATAAGCAGGAATTAAAGCCAGCCGAAGCGGAACACCCGCAGCCAGCCCAATTGCTTGTAAAACTGTAACAATACCCGGCTTATTCAAGGATAAGAAGGCTTGAGAAAGTACTAGCGTAATACCTAAAAGAAGAACCTCCAGCACCGAAATTCTAAATAAAATAACAGCTTCTAAAAATTCGGCACCGTAAAGCAGCGTAATTAGCTGAGGTGCTATAACAACCGTCACAAGACCAGTTATAAGCGTCAAGGCTGCACATATTCTAGTAGCTCGACCAGTGACTTCCAACACTTCTTCTTTTGACTGCGCCGCCATTTTAGGAAGCAGCACCGTTACGATAGACACTCTAAATATAGATAGCATATTAGTGAAGCTAGTACTAATTGCAAAAAGGCCCATTTCTAACGGGGTTAGCGCACTAACAACCAATGCTTGATTCACTTGATTAGAAACCGCATTAAAGAGATCAATTCCGTAGGAACGTATGCCATAGCTAACAAGTAACTTTGACGAGGGCAATATATTCGTAAATTTAGGCTTGAGAATGCGCCATAACCCGACGAGTAGCCAAAGAGAAATGGGCACATAGATAGATAAATATGCGACCGAAGAAGTGTGTGAGTTGAGAGTGCCTGTCAGTGCAAATAAAACGAGTAGGAATAGGGTTGATACTGCAATCAGAGTACGTGCTTTGTTAGACACTGAAAATCGCTGTATGCCTTCGTATGCCCCGTAAAGCACTAAACTAAAAAGAATGGCGATTGTCGTAAAAACCATTACTCGGGCAAACGCTACAGTCTTTGCTGAGTACTTATTGAGAACGAACGGTAAAAAGGTATAGCCAACAAGGGAAGCGACAAGTCCTAAAATTGAACAGAGAATCAGCGCGCTCGCAAATATCTCTGATTTTTTCTCTGGATACCGCCTGAAGTTATAAACAATTGATATGGGCAACCCTAGGGTAAACGTACTGGCCAAGACCCCTGGCCAGAAGCCGATTGCGGCCTGCTCCCCTCTGCCTTCTGGCCCGAGAATCCTAGCCGTAAGGACTCCCGTTCCTAGATTTATCGCTAGTATAAAAAACCGCGAGAACACGGTTTGAAGGGTTGCAGAAACGCCGGTTTCCCCTTTAAATAGCCATCTAATTTTAGATATAAAAAACTGCATTGAAGATAATCCTTCATTATGAGGTGTAGGAGGACTGTTCAGCGATACTAAGGATAAACAAACCTAATACCTTTATCTGCTTGTTTCAACTGTAGAATCGTGACTCCAAACGCTAAGACTTATTCCCATCAGACTTTCTAAGTCTTCAATATCTTCGCGGTAATAGTCAAGTAGTTTTTGACGCATTTTCTGACTCATAGAAGGAATTTTTTTGGTTTCGCCTCCCCCCCTCAGTGCAGTCTGAATGCCGATAGTTTTCGCTAGGTTGATCAGCCAGTCTTGGTCATACTTAAGTAAAACGTTCCTAGCTCGATCGGCTAGGTAGCTCAGCTTTCTATACTTAGGAATGTATGATTCATTTGCTTTTTCTTCTCCTAAGCCATTCGGAAACTTCGTGACATCCACGCTCAAAAATTGAGAAACTTTGCTCATCGTGGCTTGAACGCCACTGACTGACTCTTCAAATATCAGACATAAAATCTGTCGTTGGCTATAAAACTTCAAAAAAGGTTTTAAGTGTTTTCCATATAACCCTTTCTCTAAGCATTTAGGATTTTCTTCAAGAAAATCTTCAAACGTCTTTTGATAGTTAAGCCCTCTAACGGCTTGCCCGTAATATGAATACATTTGATCAGCTGGATTGCGAACAATCAACAGCAGATTTTTGACAGAGCCCAATTTTTCTATTCTTTCAGCACAGGCTGGATAATAAAGATAGGAAGGGCTAAACTCTCCTACTGTAGAAAACTCGTTTGCGTCTCGGTTACTGGGGAAAAAGGATTCATACCAGTCCAATCCCTCCTCATATCTTCTATTAAAGAAGTCAATCTCTTTTCGTTTCTCTGACATATAAATTTCAGGATGGCTTTTGAGCAGTAGATATAACCAAGTTGAACCGCACTTTTCAGCCCCTATTCCGATTACATTGGGTAGTGTCATGTGTTTCTTGTTCGATTGAGATATAAATTGGTTCCGGCAATCTTCAAGCCAGCAAAGCCCCATATTACTATGGCTGTTTCCCCGTTTAGAGTGGGCGCTAAAGGAAGCATAAATAAGCTGCCAAAGATAAAGCTTTTAGATACGCTTAGGAAGCTGTCGGCCTTTATATCCTTATTAGTACTGTTAGATAAGATTGATAATAGCAACCCAAGTAGATAGATTACCGCTCCAAATAAGCCCAGCTCAAATAAGATTAAAAGTATTGCACTATCGAGCACCCTGCCGACATCAGGAATATTTCCTATACCGTATCCTAAGTATGACGTAATGGCCTTTCCAAAAAGAGCACCGTAAGTCTCGGTTCGTTCAGATCCACTTCCATCTTCTGTGATGTTAAAGAGAGTTTCTATTCTGGAGGTTAAAAGCTCAGCAAATGGGCCAGTAATGACGAAGGGTAATGTTACTAATAAAACAATAATGATCAGGACTATAAACCGTAGCTGTTGGCTAGGTTTGAGCGTAACAAAAAATACGCTCATAGATACAAACCAGCCTACCCATGCAGTTCTAGATAAGGAAAGCAAAAAACTGAGGTATCCTACTGCCGATATAACAGGCTGAAGCGGCCCGCTATAGTTTAAGAGAAACAGTAAGCCTGGAATCACAAAGGATGCGAACGTATAAGGCCCGTTCATTGTGCTCCAGACTCTAATGCCTAAAGGTTCTGGTGTGCCAAAAGGGGTGCCGAGCATAATTATTGTCGAAGCATCTTCGCCAATAAAATTGATCAGCCAAAATTGCTCCCAAGCAGGCGCTACTAAATATTGATAGATGCCATAAATACCCATCAATAAGACGCCCCATATAAACGCCTTCTGGGTAACGGATTTATTTTGCTGATAAGATCGCCAGTTAAAGAAGAGATAGAATCCGAATACGATAGGAGAAAGCCATTCTAAAAGTCCCTGTGTTGCATCAAAAAGTGATCCGGTAGCACAGCCCACACAATAGCCGTATAGAATCGCGAAAGTGGCTAGGATAAAAGGCATTCCTCCTTTGCGGGCCGCACTAGGCAGTTTTTGAAAGAAGGTAGGTAGCGAGACTAGAATTGCAAAATAGGGGGCTAACAAAACTGGACTAGGAACTGTGTAACTACCATTAAAGTCTGCTAAGCGCCTAACTAAGGGCGACAAGAAACATAACCACCAAATGAACCCGACATAAATAGGTGGACTTGTGTTGTAAAGCAGAATTCCAACGACGAATGCACCCAGCGGAAAAACAATATTAACCAAGCTGCCAAGCTTCAAAAAGATTAGAAAAGCTGATAGCAATCCATAAGCGGCGATGGCAGCCCAGCTAGTTGAAGGAACTTTGAAGGGTTCCTTCCGCCTCTTGATTTGTGCATTCGACATGTTCTCTCGGGGCCTGATCTTATCAGTGGGATGACGTTTTTTCTCTTCTGTCTAAAGCCTTATTAGGTTAGTCAGAGCCCGAATCCAAAATCGCCTTTAGGCTTTTTAGCAATGTCAAAAATAGTAGCTTACAGTCTTTAGAAATTGACCACTCAGAAAGATAATCTAAGTCTTTTCGACTCATTTTTCTGATGTCAATTTCGTTCGAGTGCGCATTTACCTGCCGCACACCAGTTACTCCTGGAAGCGCGTTCAGCCGAGACCTTAGGGTTGTCTCAACTCGCACTGCATCACACAGCGTCCAAGGCTTTGGCCCGACTAAGCTCATTTCGCCGCGAAGCACATTAAATAACTGAGGCAGCTCATCTAGGCTATATTTTTGCAACCAGCGACCGACCGACGTTATTTGCGGGTTGTTCTTTAACTTGTGTAGGCCTGTTTGACCCGCTATCGACTGATGGTGAGGGCGCTCAGTGTTCAATCGCATGGTTCTAAACTGAGATGTTTGAAATAGCTGACCACGATGACCTATGTGCCACTGCCTGAAGAGAACTGGGCCGGGCGAAGTTAATAACACTAGCGCGGCTATCAATAACAGTAGGGGACTTAAACAAGCTACCAGACCAGCGGCTGCTAACCAATCAGCCATTCGCTTAATTCGCCAAGCCAAGGGAGAGCGCAGCTTCGGTAAGGATTGAGTTGTTGGCAAGTGCACTAGTACGCGCTTGCCAGTACTGGCACAAGCATCAGCGCACTGGCTAAGGGCCGCTTCTCCTAAATTCATATCTAGCCAAACTATTTCAATCGGAGATTGTTTTAGGCAATCTTTAAACCACTGAGGGTTTTGCAGAGCAGGGACGGGTTGCGACGTGTTTCGCGCAGCGGTTTCTATAGATTGAATCAGCAGTATCTGTCGTCGCCAAAGCAAGTTTGAGTGAGCAAGCCCGCTATCAACAGATTGAGTTAACGGTAGAATTCTGGGCGTTTTGAGCAGAGCTGTAGATGGAACCATAGGATGCTTGAAAGTAGTAGATGAACAGTGGTGGTGTGGGTCAACGACGGCGGGAAGCGGCGGCTCCATTTTGATCTGATACGTTACTGTCAGACAATGAACCAACTTTGGGGGAGAGAACGCGGCCAGCTGATGACAGCGGGCGGCGACAACTGTTTGCCACAATGCCTATCGCGTTGACGGGTGCCAGAATTGTGGTGGCCTGAGTAAGATTATCTTGGGTAATTTGATCGAGTCGGCTAACCATGATGACGCCCTGGCAAAGCGAGGCAATTTGCAGGGCGTCTACCCGCCCTAACACGGCTGATGTGTCAAACACAATCAGGTCGTATTGGCGCTCGAACACAGTTGCTAAGTCCCTCATTCGTTGAGAATTGAGCAGTCTCACTGGATCTTCAGAAAGCGGGCCGGCTGGGAGAATGTCTAGCTGACTGCCTGCGAGTAAGACGCTGAGCGGCTTTAGCGTTTCTACAGAGGTCAGCAGAGTGGTTAGGCCCTGCTGGTTAGAAAGTCCTAACTGCTCGTGCAAGGAAGGGTTGCGTAAATCGGCATCGACTAAGAGAACTCGCTGCTGCGATCGCGCTGCGCTCAGTGCCAATCCGGCGGCCAATGTAGTTTTGCCCTCACCTGCGATCGCCGACGTCACCATCAATGACTTCACGGGCGAAACCGCTAGCTGAATGTTCTTGTAGATTAAATCAACCGCTTCTCGGAACGGTTCACAATGGACCAGGCTCACGGTAGAACCGATCGCCGCTAATGAAGCCGGACGAGAAAGATTGACGGGAATGAATTTAGGTGAGTGCCCGCTCACCTCAGGCAGCACGCCCAGTAGCGGTAGCGCCGTTTGGCGTTTGAGATCTTCTGAGGTGCGGACAACGGTGTCGATAGATTCTCTGCCATAGGCTAGTACCCCGCCTAAAAACAGACCTGCGATCGCCCCAAGTGCCAGATTTCTCGCCGGCTCAGGCGCAATTTTACGTCCTAGATCGGGCTGCTCAACCACTTCCCACTTAAAGCCACCTTGAGCAATCTCGTTGCTAAGTTCCTGACGAGTTTCTAAAAGCTGCTGCAACGACGTCCGCTGCGTTTCGACCTCGGGCTGGAGACGGTCATATTGAGCAATAAGCGCTGGATAAGTATCTAACTGCTGCTGAAGTGATTGCTGCGTTTGAGCCAGACTCGCCTCGCGGGCTGCTAGTCCATTGAGCCTAATCTGCGTGCTGATCATCTCGTCAACGAGCGCTAGACTACTTTCTCCTAGCTGCCCATTGGAGAGAAGATCAAGCTCGTCGGCATTAGCATCTGCACCCAATAAACGACGGCTTTCTTGGCGCAAAAGATCAACCTGACGATCGCGTTGTGCCTGCAAGTCTTGAGCAATAGGATCCGACTCGGTATAGACCGAGAGGCGCTGCGAGAGGGCTATCTCAGTCGTTTGCAAAGTATTTAGCAGGGTCTGGTAGCGACCCGATTGGCTGAGCCTAGCAGCCATCATTGCTTGCTGGGGATCGACAGAAAGGGCCTGTTGAATGGCCCCGTACTGAGCCTCTGCCTCCTGATAGTCTGCCCGAACCGCCTCCTGAGTTTGAGCGAGCCGGTCAAGCGCTGTAGCGGCCTCAAGCGACTGCTGCTCAGGGTTAATTGTGCCGCCCTCTCGGCGAAAGTCCTGTAGCGCCTGCCGAGACTTATTAAGATCGCGCTTCACCTGCTCAATCTGCCGATCGACTAGCACTAGCCCTTCATCGAGTCGCTGCTCTTGTTGCTGCTCGTTGTAGCTTATATATACCGTCTGAAGAGCCTTCAAAGACTTTTGCACCATCATCGCATCGTCGCCTGTCAAAACAGCTTCAAAGATACGTGTTTTAGTACTGCCTTCTTCAATCTGCGAGAGCTCAAGCGAGTCTTGAAAATTCTCTATGCATTCCGCTTGAGTGTATCCCTCTTTACAAACGTCAGGGTAGATAATGACGACATCTTCAATAAACTGTTTACTACGCATCAAATTAAGCTGAGTAACATAGTCTAATGCTGTGTCTGAAGAAGAGTTTGACCGAGTTCTGTCTTCTGAGTTAAGGCTGATTGATTCAGAGACATTGGGCTCTACCAATAGCTGCATAGAGCTTTGGTAAGTAGGCGATCGCAATATTGTGATGACGGTTGCCAAACCAAGGCTGCCTGCTAAAGCTCCAATAACCCAAGGAGCCCGTCGCCACAGAATTTTTATTAGCTGACCATAACCAAATTCAGGCTCTTGAGTTTCTGATAAGCTAATGTCTGTCACTAGGTCTTCTCCTTGATGGCCGTTGTTCTATGGATATTTCTCAAAGGGACACCAGAATCGGCTTTCTGTCTTGGAATTGCGTCATCTGTGCGCGATCTTAGCTGCAACTGGGCACGATTAGCTAGGGCTCGATCAATAGTCTGCTCCACTTGCTCAAAAAATACGGCTTCTGAAAAACGGCTGATGGCATGGTTACGGATCGCACTGTAGTTCCAGTCAATTTGAGCGGCTTGGGTCACGGCTGATTGGATCGACTCTGGAGACTGACGATCAAAGAAAACGCCGGTTTTACCAGGTATCTGAGTGTCTAGCACACCTCCAGCGCCATAGGAAATTACCGGTGTTCCGCTAGCATTAGCCTCAATCGGAACGAGTCCATAGTCTTCGAGGCCAGCGACGATCACCGCTTGAGCTTTAGCCATCAGGTGCGATCTTTCTAAATCGCTGACATGTCCTAAAAAGGCAATGTTATCGAGCGCCTTAGCCTCTAAACGAGCCTTCTCAGGGCCAGTGCCAATGATTAACAGCGGCAATCCTAACCAGTTGAAGGCTTCAACGATTAAATCGATCCGTTTGTAGCTAATGAGCCGAGAAGACACCAAGTAGAAATCATCTTTTTGATCGCTAAAGCTAAAATTATTGACCTCAATTGGAAAATTTATGGTGATAGCAGGGCGATGATAAACTCGCTTAATTCGCGCTGCCACCGTGCTCGAATTAGCTACATACATATCAGGGTTTTGAGCGTATTTGAAATCAACTTGACGCATCCGATTAAAGATAGGGCGAATCAGCGGGTACATTTTCCTATAGCTCTGATATTGCCGTAAGTAAGTATCGGTATCCCATAGAAAGCGAGTAATATTATGACAAAAACATATATGAATGGCGTCGGGCCTTTTTTGAACGGCTTTCGCAAAGCTTGTCGTACTGCTAATAATCAGGTCGTAAGCCTGCATATCTAACGATTCGAAGGCTGAGAAGTAAAAGGGGGCTAGCAGCCTGAAGTATTTCACGCTTCCCGGAATAGACTGAAGGTGGCTGGTATGAACTGCCCTATCAGGCCCGAGGTTAACGCTGGCAACCGGACTATAGAGAGAAGTATAAACATCTGCCTCTGGGAAATGACGACAGAGTAGCTCAAACACACGCTCGGCTCCTCCTTTCTGAGTCAAATAATCATGAACTAGAGCAATTTTCATCAAATTTTCATCAAGGTAGATATCCTGACTGAGAAGCTGCACGCAACAGCTAAAGGGGTTATACCAATACCGATCTCCAACTAGCCAACTGTAGAAAAGCTACAGTCCCAAGAGTCGAAAAAGGCCAAACCCATTGTTAATGGGTGAAAGAACAGTGCCGAGAGTATCGGTGACTCTGGTTAGTCCATTTCGACCCACCACAATCGTATCGTTGGGCCTCAGCGGAGGATTACTGTCGCCGTCGAGGCCCGCTTCAAAGTTAATGTCGATTTCTTGTTTGGCAACGCTACCGTTGTCGTTTAAGCGAATGAGCGTCACTGTGCTCTGCCGGGCCCGGATATTAAATCCACCTGCACTCAAAAGCGCCTGATTGAGCGGGGTGTTGGGGGGGACTAAAACAGATCCTGGACTCTCTACCTCACCGACCACGTTAACCGTAATCTCGTCTGGAGAGAAGCTGGCTGAGGCTAGCTCAACCGAGTCCTCCAGGCTAAGTGCGGTGACTTGCGGAATGAAGATGCGATCGCCATGCTGTAAAGGCAAATCGGCATCGATTTGTCCTGCTTTTAAGAGTTGCCATAGATCGACCGTAATCTCGCGATCGCTCGCGTTCGCGTTCGCAGCACCCGCCTGGTTGCGCGCCACAACAATGTCTCGAATATCAGCGGACTGTGTAATGCCGCCTGCCTGGCTAATGGCTTGAGTCAGTGTCGGTGTGGCCAAAATATCCCTCCTGCCTTCAGTTGGGCCTTCAGCCAAGAGCGTGTAGGCACCGGGCCGGTTAACCTCCCCGGCGATAGCCACCTGTAAAGGGCGAGCTGCTAGCAAACTCAACGACACCCTAGGGCGACGCACATATTCCTGTAGCCGATTAGACAGCACATCCGATGCCTGTTGAATAGTTAGCCCAGCAACAGGCACCTCTCCCACCAAAGGAAGATTCAAAACGCCCCCTGGCAGTACGCCAAACTCACCACCGTAGTCAGCAGCATTAAATACGCTGATTTGGAGGCGATCGCCCGTCCCCAAAAGATATTCGCTATTAGCTATGTTTCCAGAAAAAGGGATGCTGTTGTCTGCACTTTGGTCACCTATTTGCGGAAGCTGAGAAAAGCGCTGAGGAATATTTATTGTGCTGGCTTCTTTGTCTAATGAGAAGGCTGGTCTCGCAGGTAAAAAGACGCACAAGATAAAAGCAGCCAGCTTCAGAGCAGTCGAAAACACAGTGCACGAAGTTAGCTTCGAAGTTTCCATTCTTATCGGCCTATAAATTTTTGTCTCAATAGCTCATTTCAATCTAATAGCGAGCAGCGCTGTTGCCATAATTAGAGTTAGAAGACTTCAATCTCATGCTGATAACGCAGTAATTAGCGAAAACGATAGTGATGATAAATATACCACCTGCAAATATATTTGGGAATCCGTATCTCAAATATTAGTAATCCTGAACGAACGATGTAATTTTTGTCAAACTAGAGCACCTAGGAAGATAAACTAGAGCACTTAAAGAGATAAACTAAAGTACCTAAAGAGATAGAAAGCTTTTGAGCAGATCTATCGTAAGGTTCTATAATATTGCTACTGGTTGGAGACTCCCCCCCCCCTTGCTCTGAGTGGCTTAGTACGCAATCAGCCCTCGGTGGTAGTAAGCTTCATAAAAAAGGAATTTCGCTGACTAAAGAACAGAGGAATCCCACTCAAGGCTCAATTTAGAGTGTCATAATCTTCTCTTCTCCAAATGAGATATTCTTATTCAGCCTAAAATAATGTAGAGCAGCAGCGTGAAACCGGTTAAATTATCGCGCCGTCTTCTGCTTGATTTTGTGCTGCCCTTGCTCACAGTTGGCAGGCACAGCTAACAGAAAGTCTAGTAAGCAACGTTGAGAAATCGAGCCCTTCACTGTCTCGCGATCGCTTAACAATGCCTGACTAGACGGCGGATGCTCCTTAAACCGGGCCATCAGTGCTTGTGATAAGCGCTCACATACGCTGTACGCGTAGCGGCTTTGTAGGGTTCAGATTCTTCTAGCTCGCTTATCTAGCCTACGTACCTTAGCAGGGTCATCCGTTTGAATTAATCGGAATAATAGATTACAGACACGGTTTTGAACTTTGCCGTTGCTCTTACCTAATTCCGCATCGTGCCTAATTCCGCATCGTATAGCTCGAAGGTATTACGGGTAATAGAAGTTTTGATACCGAGACTACTCTGGGCAGAACTAGACAGATAGCAGCTCGTAGTTTCAAAGACTGGGACAGCTTCTAGCTCACGACTTCCTCATACTTTAGGCTTAGAGTATGAGGTGTGAGGAGAAAGAATAAGAATAGGTTTTTCGACTGTTGCTCAAAGAACGAAGCTTTAAAATCGAATGACCTGTTGATATGACAACAACGCAACGATGCGACTAGGAATAAGATTATTTCTAGCTGCATTTAGGAGGCAAATTCTCATGACGCTACAGCTAATGACGACTCAACAATTATTACACGAATATAACCAGGGCGATCGCGACTTTTCTCACACATCGCTACGCGGTGTCTCCCTGATTGGGAAATGCCTAGTAGGCATCGACCTCAGCCGTTGCGATCTTAGTAGTGCAGATCTTAGTCGCAGCGATTTTAGTCGGGCTAATTTGATCGGTGCAAACCTGACAGATGCCGAACTGGTAGACGCCCATTTTGCGGGGGCCAATCTTCAGGCCATTAACTTCATCGGAGCCAACTTACAAACGGCTAATTTAGTGGGCGCAGATCTCACAGGCGCAGATTTAAGATCTGCCAACTTGAGTGGTGCTAATCTACAGGGCGCTAATTTGTGTGAGGCTAAGCTTAGCTCAGCGACGTTTAGAGATGCAAATCTGACAGGTGCCCAGCTACAGATCGATGAGCTAGAAGCTACTGACTGTGAAGGCGCAATTCTTGATCGCTTGAACGCATCGGGAACCTGCGAGATGCAGCTAGAGCTGCTGCACTGGGTGTCTTGGGGCGCTCGCATCTGACTAGATGCAAAAGCCGCAGTATGCGTTACGTAGTCGGCCTGTGTCGTAACACAGACCGACTTACTTAGTTCTATAAATTTTTCAAGCCCATCCATGCAGGTTGCCGGTAGGTTTTCAAAAATTGTTCAATTGTTCTTACAGCTTGATCACCCCAATGCTCTGTTTTAGAGGAAAGCACTTCGCCCTCAGTCACGTTTTCGATAGGTATCTGTAAAAACCAGGCCAGCGGTTCACGCCCGTAGATCTGTTGAGAAAGATCTAGCAATGATCGAGGATTGCAGGTGTGGATATCTTTTACAGCCAGGGCATGAAACATACGGCTGCCTTGCTCAACCGGATCGATTTGGATAGTGCGCGCACGGCTAGAGTCGTCACAAGCCGTGACAAAAATAGCGTAATCGGTAGCGGCAACGTCATGGACGAGTTCTTCGGTGAGATAGCGAACAGACATAGATTTGATAGACGGTAGGTTCCAGTCAGCCACAGCATTTGCAACGAGCGGCCCTACCGCATCATCGCCCCGCTGCTCGTTACCGTACCCAACAATCAAAAACCGAGATCTGTCCATTGGTTGGGGCACTGGTTTGTAAGCCGGGTGAATTGTGGTCGAAAAAGTCATTAGGAACCTTCTTCTTACGCTATTGTTTTCATCTATCAGATTAGAAAACAAGTATGAGTAAGTTGTGTGCTATTTCACGTCATCCTCTCCTTGCTCTCTCATTAGCGTTGATGAGGAACCTTTGCAACGTTTTCACTCTTTTGCAGTACGCCTTACTGGGGTAAGACAAGATGTTGAGGACACTGTGAGATCTGAATGAGATCTGAATGGCAGGGCTCTTTAGATATGTATAGGCTGCTTAATCAAAGCTATTCCATTAGGATGAATGTGACAACTATGAGTATCTGTAGAGTTAAACATTGCATGTGGCTATTGCCTCAATTAAATAAATCTATTTTATCTGAGTGAATGAGACTCCTGCTGGTAGACGATGATGAACTGTTGATGGAGGCGCTCTCTAGCCGTCTCAGCAGTCAACGGTATGTGATTGATATTGCCACAAAAGGCGATGTGGCCTGGGAATTTATCTCGCTGTTTACCTACGATCTGGTCGTGCTTGATCGAATGTTACCTAATGTTGATGGGGTCACGCTCTGTCAAAGATTGCGTGCTCAAGGTCATAGTATGCCAATCCTCATGCTGACAGCACGCGGCGATAATGCCGATATTATTGACGGCCTTAATGCGGGTGCTGATGATTACGTGGTTAAACCGTTCCATTTTGATCAGCTTGTTGCTCGCATTCATGCACTCCTGCGGCGTAGCCAGGAGGCCTTACCTCCTATCTTAAGATGGGGGGATTTAAGTCTTAACCCAGATACCCTTGAGGTGATGAATGGCGATCGCCCGTTAAATTTGACGCCAAAAGAATACGCGATCTTAGAGCTACTGTTGCGAAGCAATAACCATGTTTTTACGATAGATGCCATTATTGATCGCATTTGGGCCTTTGATCCACCGGCTGATAGCGCGGTTAGAACTCATATCAAATGTCTGCGGCAAAAGCTGAAAGCAGCAAATGTTCCTGCTAGTATGATTGAAACCGTTTATGGTGTTGGCTATCGGCTAACGCCGCCGCCTCACGCTGTTACGCCGCAAGAGAAAAGAGCGAAAAAGGAACCCTCAGTGCAGATGGCTGAAGTGTTCGAGAACTTTAAGGCTATGACCTATGAACGAATTTCTGTTTTGGAGAGAGCAGCAACAGCGTTAAAGGTCGATGAGCTATCGAGGGAACTTCATCAACAGGCGAGTTCGTCGGCGCATAAGCTAGCTGGTTCGCTCGGGAGTTTTGGCTTTCCTGCAGGGTCTATCCACGCCAAGGCAATAGAGGGCGCTCTGACCGCTCAGGCGCTTTCTACCGCTGCAGCTAAACAGCAGTTTTATCAAAATCTCAATGGTTTAAGGCAGGTGGTTTGTGAGCAAGTCCTTGATAAAGATGAACTGCCTTTGCTCTTAATCATCGGCGATAAAAGTGAACTCACACAGGCCCTCGTTGAAGAGGCGAGAACCTGCAAGCTGAACGTGGCGATCGCAACCTCATTTTTGCAAGCCAAAGCGATTATTGAAACAGACGACCCGGCTATTTTCTTATTAAATCTCTCTTTTGCACCCGATAGTTCTGCCTTTGAAATTTTAGAACGGCTGCACCATCAAGCCCCTTCGCGGCCCATCATGGCGATCGCAGACCATAAAAGCCTGACCGAACGTCTCGATCTTATTCACCGAGGTGCTCGCACGCTACTGTCATCCACCATCACACCGCCACAGGCGATCGCTGCCGTTACTCAGCGTCTGAAGCAAACGGGCGCAGGTGCAAAAGTGCTGGTTGTCGATGACGACCCCTACATCTTAAAGAAAATACAGATTAGTCTGGCATCATGGGGCTTTGAAATCAGTACGCTCGACGATCCTCATGCGTTTTTAACGGTTTTAGACAGCGTTGAGCCTGACCTGCTGGTGCTAGATATAGACATGCCCGAGATTAATGGGCTGGAACTGTGCCAAATTTTGCGCAGCGAGCCGCGCTGGAACCCGCTACCCGTCATATTCCTGAGCGTGCATCAGGATGTCATAACTCAGCGTCAGGCTTTCGCGATAGGAGCTGATGATTATATTGAAAAACCGGTTATCGGTGCAGACTTAGCGAACCGGATTTTAAATCGTTTGGCCAGATCATAGAGTATGATACCGTCTAAAAACGGGTTCTAAAAATGGGTTTGAGCCGTCTCCTCATAAGATCCTCAATTTTTGGCCTTAAAATATGAGACATTCTAAATTTCATCATGCATTCAGAATACTCAGCAGAGGCCCTAAAACGTCAGTATGAGCGATCGCAGCTTCTCTCTGATATCACCCTTAAAATTCGCCAGTCTTTAGATCTTAACACCATTCTAGAAACAGCGGCCACTGAGGTGAAACAGTTTCTCCTAGCTGATCGGGTGCTGGTATTTGAGTTAAAGCTTCACGCTGAAGGCCTGGGCACAGTGGTGCAAGAAGCGGTTAACCCAGGCTTCACCCAGGTCTATAGCTATGATCTCTTTGACCCCTGCCTGAAACAGCGCTTCGTTGAGCGGTATTGTCAGGGGCGAATCAGCGCAATTGAGGATATTGATTGCGCTGACATTCAGCCTTGCCATGCAGAATTCTTAAAGCAGTTTGAAGTTAAAGCCAATTTGGTGGTACCTATTTTGCAACAGAACTCGCTTTGGGGACTGTTGATTTGCCATCAGTGCGATCGCCCCAGGCAATGGACGCCGATGGAAACGGAGCTACTGCGGCAAGTCGCCGATCAAATTGGCATTGCTCTCTCACAATCTCAACTGCTCCACCACTTAGAGCAGCAAGTAAAAGCACGAACTATTGAACTCTCTGCGGCAAATGCTCAGCTTCAGCAAGAAATTGAAGAGCGCCGTCAGGTAGAACAGGCACTGCGAACGAGTGAAGCGCAGCTTCGCCTCACGACCGATGCCTTACCGGCGCTCATCGCCTATGTTGACAGCCAGCAACGTTACCAATTTGTTAATAAAACCTACGAAGCATGGCATGGCATTCCCAAAGCAGAGCTGATTGGCCATCATGTTCGTGATTTGTTAAAAGCAGACATTTATCAACAGATTAAACCTGCCATAGAACAGGCACTATCTGGGCAAAGAACAACTGTTGAAACAAAAATCACCTTTAAAGACAAGACGCTTCACCACATCAGTGGAACCTATATTCCCAATACGAGCGCTGATGGAGAGGTCAAAGGCTTTTTTTTTCTAGGTAATGATGTAAGCGAGCAAAATGAGGTGGCACGGATGAAAAACGAATTTATCTCTATTGTTAGCCACGAACTACGAACCCCGCTCACCTCTATTTACGGCTCTTTGAAACTGCTAAAAATGACCACAGAAAGCAGCTTTTCAAAAGACGATTTGGATATGCTCAATATCGCGGTTAGTAGCTCAAAGCGATTGATTCGATTAGTGAACGATATCCTTGATTTAGAAAGAATTGAGTCGGGCAAGGTAACGCTTATTAAGCAGCGTTGCTATGCGGGCCAGATGCTCTCGCAAGCGGCAGACGCCATGATGATGCAGGCCAACAAACAAGGCATTGCGATCGCAACTCAGGCAGATTCTATCGAATTTTGGGCCGATCCAGATCATATTCATCAAACGCTTACTAATTTGCTGAGCAACGCTATTAGATTTTCCCCTCAAGGGGCTACAATCTGGCTTACAGCGCAAGTCAATGCTCGTGAAGCACGGGCGAATAATCGTGAGGTTTTGTTTTCCGTGAAAGATCAGGGCAGGGGCATACCCGCCAATAAGTTAGAAGCCATATTTGAGCGATTTCAGCAGGTAGATGCCTCTGATGCCCGAGAAAAAGAGGGTACGGGCTTGGGCTTACCCATTTGCCATAATATTGTCCGCAAGCATGGTGGCAGAATTTGGGTTGAGAGCGCCTTAGGTCAAGGCAGCATCTTTTATTTTACGTTACCAATCGAATGAGAACTATGATTGCCAATACCATAGCCGCTAATAGGTTTGTTCTGATTATTGACGACGATCTTTCCATTTTACAAATTGCTAAGCTCAGCTTAAAGAGATCAGCAGGCTGGAAGGTTGCGACCGCTAGTTCTGGGGCCGCCGGGATTGCTTTGGCCGAGACTGAACAGCCTGATGCTATCTTGCTGGATGTGATGATGCCTAGCATCGACGGGCTAGCGACCTTAGAAAAACTAAAGGCTAGTGCAACAGCTTGCCATATTCCAGTAATTTTTCTAACTGCAAAAACTCACGCGTCTGATCGACATAAGTTTTATTTGGCAGGGGGCAAGGGACTGATTGCCAAACCCTTTGAGCCGGAGGACTTAGCTGCCCAAATAGAGAACTTTTTAGAGTGGTCGTAGTGTTCTTTGAGGGTTGTGCAATCATGGATAAACAACAATGATTGCCGCCGTGCTTTTTGTCGTCATCCAGCTTTGCAGAAGCATTGGCTTAAAGGTCTCCTAATTTTCTTTGGCGTAACCATTTACTTGCATATATATTAATGCGCGCTCAACAACAATCTGCTCTCGTCTGGCTACGGCAGCCGTTTCAAATTCAACCTGGTAAGCCTGCCTACGCTTATGGCGTGCGGATACTTTTAATTTTAATTGGGCCAGTGGTCGCAGGCTTTTTGCTACACGATCCTAAAGTAAGCGTTATTCCAACTTTATCAGCCTTATCTGTCGGGCTCATCACTGTAGGGGGCACCTACCGGCAGCAGGCCAAGATTATGGGGGGAGCAGCGATCACCGTTACGTTAGCGCTGCTGCTGGCAAACCTGATTAGCCACCATTTTTTGCTGACGATTATGGTGACGTTCGCGCTCACCTTCTTGCTCAGCTTTGCCAGCATATGGGGCTCTGGAATAGCCAGTATCAGCATTACAACGTTGCTGATGTTTATTATTTCGTTGGCAAAATTTTCTACCTTTTCAAATGCGTCTGTGCTGTTTGAGCAGTGCCTTTTTTGTTTGGTAGGTGGGCTGTGGGCAATGGCGATCGCGTCTCTGCTGTGGGTCGTTTATCCCTATGCACCGGTGGCAGAAGCCGTGGCTGAAAGCTATTGGGCATTGAGTGCGATCGCTGATTACACAGCGCAAAATCTCTTTAACGTGCCAAACGCTGACACAGCCAGCAGCCAAAGCAAAAACTTAGGTCAGATGCAGGATGCGGCCATCCAAAAGCTGAGCGTTGCCCGCAATATTTGGACATCGGCCTGGGCTACAGAAAAGACAGATAGCTTCAGTAGCGCTAGAGGCAACCGTCTGCTGGCCTCAATTGAAGCGGCTAACCAGATGAATCATGCGCTGGTGGCGCTGGCAAAACTCATCGAAACAACGGCTCAAAGTAGTTTTTTTCAGCATTTACAACCAGAAGCGAAACAGGCTACAGCGCAAGTTGCGATCGCTTTAAAAAATCTCTCTACCGCGCTCAAACAAAATCACCCTGATCACAAACAGGCTGTCCCGTTAGAGGCGCTAAAGCACAGCACACAAGCCCTAGAAAATCAGTGGAAAAGCTTAGTCCATCATATAAGAGCGCAAACCATAGCGATTCAGGCCTCAGACTATACAGAAATTGCTCATATTAGAAAAATAGTTGTTAGCATAAGCGACCTATCGACACAAATTCAAACCAGCGCAAACCGTATTGCTAGCTCGACCGTAAGCGGCGCCCAGCCAAAGCAAACAGCAAAACAAACAACAAAGCAGGCGCCGCAGCAATTTTTATCGACTCAGCCAGACACGATCTCCTGGCTCGATATCGCTAAAAACAACCTTACTTTTAACGCTGCGACCTTTCGCCACGCTTTGCGTTTAGCGATACTAATCACGCTCTCGCAGTTACTCAGCAGCCTGCTGCCTATTCCGAGAGGATACTGGGTAACGCTCACGGTGCTTTTTGCGCTAAAACCTGACTTTGGCGGTACCGCTCGGGTCATTGGGCAGCGCGTATTCGGCACGATTGTAGGGAGTGCTATGGGTATTGGACTGGTGATGGTGATTCACAATCCACTGGCGCTGGCGCTCCTGCTTTTACTTGCTATGTTTGCAGCAATATCGCTGCGCCCTCTAAGCTACAGCCTCTTCATCATGATGCTAACGCTGGTTATCGTCTTAATTTTTGAGGCGACCGGAATCGGGAGCTGGGAAATTGGCATTCAAAGAATAGTCGATACTACAATAGGCGGCGCGATCGCCCTTGCTGGCATTTATATGCTCTTTCCTAGTTGGGAGCGGCAGCAGCTACCTGCCCAGTTAGAAAAGACTCTGCAAGCAAATCTGGCGTATTTTCAAATTACGATGAGTCAGTATTCGCCTCAACCTTTAACAGGTGCAGGTGAACAGAGTGCTCAGCCAACAGAAGATCCTATTCTCGCTAGCTCACTATATCGGCTACGCCATCAGGCTGCTCTACAAAATGCCAATGCCGAAGCGATCGCACAAAGACTCTTCAGCGAGCCCCGCCATGTTCGAGGCGAAATTGAGCCAGTGATGACGCTGGTGTTTTATATTCGCAGCCTGTACAGCTCAACCACAGCTTTAGCTGAACATTTCAAAGAGGTGAGCAGCACCAATAATCTCTCCCAGATGGAACAGCTTTCAGATGCAATTGATCATGCGTTGTTGAACTTGGCGACTGCAATCGGTCATCATCAGCCGCCGCCACCGCTACCACCATTGGAGAACTCTCTTGAGGCTGTGTGCGATCGCATCCAACAGCTCCACAGCGATCGCTTTTCAGAGATGACCCTTCACTCCGCCAAAACCACCCCAACCTTGCAGGCCATCAAAACGCAAACGCCGATTGCCACAGAACTAAGTCAAATCGTGCGAATTGTTAAAGGCTTGTACAGCAGCGCTGCTCGAATCAAACCGTAAAGAACAATATCTATATCTATAGGTATGAATTTAGCCTGTTTAGAACGGGTTGGATAAAACCTGCGCTAGTGTAAAAAAGCTCAATGGAAACACTGCAAAATTTTCTAGATAATACGCTAGGGAACAGTTTCTAAAGCAGCGATCTTGTAAATACGAACTTGTAAATACGGAAATAAAATAGATGACTCAAACACTTGCAAAAAATGTTTTTGAGCTAGAAGGGCCAGAGGGCAGCAGTATTGTTGGAAACTTATCTGAGCTGGGCGAAGATCCGCTGGCTTTTTTAACAAAGTGCGATCACAACTATGGCAATATTGTGCCACTGCGCCTGGGCTTAACGCCTGCTTGCTTTGTCACTAACCCCGATCTCATCACCCACATTCTCAGAGAAAGAGACGCCTTTATCAAGAGCAGAGGCTTTCGAGCGCTGCACACGCTTTTAGGCAACGGCCTGCTAACCAACGAAGGCGAATCTTGGTTTCGGCAGCGTCGCCTAGCTCAGCCTGCCTTCCACCGCAGTCGCATTACCAACTATGGCAGCACTATGGTGGACTACACCGAACAAATGCTTTCAGAGTGGGATACCCAAGGCGATCGCGATATTCATATCGACATGATGCGGCTCACGCTCAACATAGTGATGAAATCTATCTTCAATCAAGATGTCTCTACGGGCGAAGCTGAAACCGTGGCGAGCGCACTTGATGTGGCGATGAATTGGTTTGACAGCAAGCGTCGGCAAAACTTTTTGATTTGGGAGTGGTTTCCACGGCCTGAAAACGTGCGTTATCGCAATGCGATCAGTGCAATGGACGACACCATTTACAAGATTATTCGCGATCGCAGAGAAAGCGAAGAAGACCCCGGTGACCTGCTCTCTATGCTGATGTCGGCAAGAGATGAAGACGACGGCACCAGCATGAGCGATCAGCAGCTACGAGATGAAATTGCTACGCTGATGCTCGCAGGCCACGAGACGACCGCCAATGCGCTTTCTTGGACGTGGATGCTGCTCTCTCAAAATCCTGAATCTGCAGCAAAGCTACATGCAGAGCTTGATGAGGTGCTGAACGGGCGATCGCCGACCCCTGCCGATTTGTCTCAGCTTCCTTATGCCAATGCAGTCATCAAAGAATCTATGCGGCTGTATCCACCCGTCTCACTTATTGGTCGTGAAGCGGTAGAAGATGTTGAGATAGGAGACTATCTGATCCCCCAAGGCTGCGTGGTAATGCTCAGCCAGTGGGTGCTGCACCACAGCCCTAAATACTTTGACGAGCCAGAGACATTCAACCCCGAACGCTGGCTAGGAAACCTTGAAAAAGAGCTGCCACGCGGCGTTTACTTTCCCTTCGGAGATGGCCCTCGCGTTTGCATTGGCAAGGGTTTTGCGCTGATGGAAGCTGTTCTAATTTTGGCAACCGTTGCGCAACAATACGAACTCACGCTGGTGCCTGATCACCTGATCGTGCCGCAGCCTTCGATTACGCTCAGGCCCGAACATGGCATTCAGGTCACGCTAAAGTCACGCAGATAAAGTCACGCGAATAGAAATTCGTGCTATATAAATCTGTCGAGAGCCGCCTTCAGTGCCGCGACCTCCGCTTCAATGTTGCCCTCATCAACAGCCCGAGTAATGCACTCACTCAAGTGCTCATCCAAAATGATGCGGGCAACGCGGTCTAGTCCTCCGCGAACGGCTGCAATTTGAATCAAAACGTCTGGGCAGGGGCGATCGTCTTGAATCATCGTTTTGATGCCGCGCAGATGCCCTTCTATACGAGAAAGGCGATTGACGATTTTTTTGCGAGACGCTGCGCTATGAACATGATCGCTGCTTTCACTATGTGAGTGATCGCCTACAAGTGGAAGATGGTGAGCGCTAGTGTCAAGAGACGCCGAGGCCTCTGGGCTGCTGCTATCTGCTGAGGAACTTGTTGAAAAAGATTGCACTGAATAACTCTAAGTAGGACTGGATATGGCTGTTATATCAGCCGAAGATAGTAGAGTTTAAAGGAGTGTTTTGAAGAGTGCTTTGACATTTTTTTGACACATTTTTTTGACAATAGATTAATAAAAATTAATGAACGCTAGCGGCTTGGACGGGCGCTTGTGAACCAATTGAATCGTTATCTAACCTCAAGATTCTATCGCAAAGTCTTTGCAGTAAGGGTTCATCATGACTAATCGCAATCAGCCCGACTTGTTGCTGTCGCACGAAAGACAGTACGCCCTGCCAGATCAGTGCCTGTGTGTTGGCGTCGAGCATGGCGGTCATTTCATCAGCAATTAAATACTGCGTGGATGGATTGAGAATGCGGGCGATCGCCACTCGCTGTAATTCACCGCCACTCAGCTCGTGAGGATAGCGAGTGAGCCAGCCGGAATGAATGCCCAGTGCCTGTAGTACCGCAGGCTTTGGCGAGCAGCCTTCCTGCAAAATTTGACGAATGCGCCAGCGTGGATTGATCGATAGCTCTGGATTTTGAAAGATGAGCTGCACCGGGCTATAGCCTTTTTGAGACACAGGTTTTTCGGCTAGAGTTACTTGCCCTTTTTTTGGCGACAAATAACCTGCCAATAGCCTTCCTAGGGTTGTTTTGCCATACCCTGAAGGCGCCATCAGGCCCAACACTTCACCGGACGCAACGGCTAAGCTTCTGTTTCGTATGACCCAGGGCAGGCGATCGCCATAGCGAAACCACAAATTATCACCCCTCAGCATGAACGCACCTCACCCATCCTTCTTTGACTAGTCTGAGCGGCGGTCGCTCTGCTCTGCAAAGGTCACTCACCCAGGGGCAGCGATCGCTAAACAAGCATCCTTTAGGCAGGTGCTCAGGACTCGGCTGATTTCCCGGCACCGGCACAAACTCATTTTGCGGCAGCGATCACCAAAGTGCCTGTGTATAAGGATGTCGCAGCTTGCCCAGAGAAAAGTCTCTAGCAGCCGCTATCTCCACGGTGGTTCCGGCATAAAACACCGCAACGCGATCGGCAATCTGCAAAGCCGCCTCGATATCGTGCGTAATCAAAATGACGCCCCGTCCCTCCCTTGCAAGTTCTCGTAAATGGCTAAGCGTTTCTTTCACAACATCAGGATGCAGCCCCGGCGTCGGTTCATCGGCAATCACAAGCTGGGCCTCGGTGACCACGGCGGTAGAGACGAGCACCCGTCTCGCCATACCGCCCGAGAGCTGAAAGGGATAGCGATCTTTTGTCGTTGTTGGCAGGTCGTAGCGAGTAAATGTTTTGTTGACTTGTGCGATCGCCTCAGCTTTAGAGCATCCCGCAAGCTGGGCCACCCGCTGCACCTGCTTGCCAACGCTCATCAGTGGATCTAAATAGCCTACCGACTGAGGAATTAGGGCAATTTCCTTCCCTCGTAGCGACTGACAACGTTCAGGCGTAAGCCGTTGTGCTTGAAACTGCATCGTGCCGCTGACGGTAGCATTCTCTGGCAAAATCCCTAACAGCGCATGAGCCAGGAGACTTTTACCGGAACCGCTCGCGCCCACAATAGCGACCACCTCACCGGCTTGCACGTCAAGATCTAAATCTGTAATGACGGTGAGCTGCTTGCGGTGAAGGCCCTGATCGTACTGGGTAAACGTGACGCCTAAGTTAGAAATTGAGAGCATACTTATTCCTGACTGGTTTTAGGGTCGAGGAGCGATCGCAAGTTTTCGCCCAGCCAGTCAAAGACTTTTACAGACAGCAGCAAAAGCACGCCAGGCATTACCCCTAGCCACCAGTAGCCGGTGGAAAGGTGCCGCATCGACTCGGCTAAAATGATGCCAATGGCAGGTAAATGAGGCGATAGGCCAATGCCAATAAAAGACAGCGCTGCTTCATGCAAAATCGCGTGAGGAAACAACAGAATAAGGCCTACAATTAGCTGCGGCACCACGTGCGGCACCATATGATGACGCGCAATCCAAAGCGACGATTTGCCTAGCTTTCGAGATAAATGCACATACTCAGCGCTATTCGTTTGCAGTACTTCTGCTCGAATCACCCGCGCCAGGTTTGTCCAGTGCGTCAGCGCCACGGCAATAATCACGCCTTTGGTACCACCGCCCACTGCAAAGGCAATCAAAATCAGCAGCACCAAATGAGGCAAACTAAAGAAAACATCCACAATCCAGATAATCACCGCATCAACCCAGCCGCCAAAGGTGCCAGCAGCTAGCCCTAAGCTGGTGCCAATCACCGCGCTAACGCTCGCAGCCAGTAGCCCAACGCGCAGACTGAGAGAAAGGCCGTGGAGCGATCGCCTAAACATGTCGCGTCCAAGCCAGTCAGTCCCAAATAAATGAGCTAGCGAAGGCGGCTGATTACGCTGGGTGAGCACTGTGTTAAGTCCCGACTCTCCCAAGAACCAGGGGCTTGCAATAACACCTAAGAGAAAAATGCTACATAACGCGATCGCGCCTAAAGTCTGTTTTCTTCTGTTGTCTTGCCGCCATCTTTTCGATGACTGTCTTCTAGGTGAATTAACGGTTATGGTCATCTGCTATCGACCTCCTAATCGAATGCGCGGGTCGATAATGGGATAGGCTAAATCTGCCAAGGTGTTACCGGTATAGACAAATAGCGCACTAAAGAACACAATGCCAACTAGCAAAGGAATATCGCTCCGCAGCGCCGCCTGCACCGTCGCCTCGCCTAGCCCTGGATAGGAAAACACCTGCTCAACTAGCACCGACCCGCCAAACAGCTCGCTCAAGGAAGCAAACTGTAGCGTAATCGCCGGTAAAAGAATATTACGAAAGCCGTGGTAGCGCACAATATTCCATAGGCTCTCGCCCTGAGCACGGGCAAATAGCACGTAGTCGCTGTGGAGCACGTCGATTAGCTTTTGGCGGGTGTGTAAGGCGATGTTGGCAATGCCAATAATGCTGAGGGCAATCGCAGGCAGCAGTAAATGGTGTAAATGCTGCCAAAAAGTGACATTTTGCGAGAGCACACCCGGCGGCGCGGCGCAGCAAATCGGCGCTATTTTAAAAGACACCGCAAAGACAATTAGCAGCAACAACGCGACCCAAAACGTAGGTGCAGAGGCTAGGGTATAGGCATATAGACGAATCAGCCGATCTGGCCAGCGCCCTTCGAGTGCACCTGAGATAATGCCCAGTGCTAGGCCGAGTAGGCCAGAGAGAAACCAGGCGATCGCGAGCATCTGCAAAGAGGCCTGAAACCGCAAAGCAATCACCTCGCTCACCGGCTGATTAAACACCAGTGAAGTCCCCAAGTTGCCCTGCACAAGCTGTCCTAGCCAGTCCAAAAAACGGTTCCCCATTGGCTGATCCAGGCCCCAACGCTCGGCAATCAACGCCTGCTGATCGGCGCTAATTTGCAGCATATCTGCACCAATGTAGGCCCGCACCGGATCAATCGGCGAAAAGCTCAGCAGCACAAAGGTAAAAACAGCGACCGCTATTAACAACAACCCCAACCGCAACAGCTTTTGCACCACAAATACCAGCACAGCCGCCATCCGCCCGCTCCATAGTTTCTCTCCTACGAGCATGTCCACTTCCACTCGGTAACATTCGCCGTAATCGGCCAGCCATGACCGTGAGGCTCTATCTGCGACTGACCAATATCTAGGCACTCATCAACAAAATAAGTGTGGTCTAAATTCACTAACCAGGCCCAGGCTGCATCTCCTTTTGCAGTCACACCCTTACTGCCATCCCATTGAACCGCCTTCCAATACGTCACTGCCTCCGCCTCTGAAGGTGCGCCCATCGCTAAGTCGAGCGTATTGTCAATGGCTGGATTAGCATAGTAGCCTGCGTTGTTGTAGTCTCCCTGCGCCGACTGAGAATGATAAAGATTATACATCTCTGTTTGATCGTGACTACCAAAGCCAAACACCACCACATTACTGTGCATCAACGGCTCAATATCGTCCCAGCTTTTTCCATCCACATTTGCCTGAATGCCAATCGGCTTCAGCATTTCAGCCGTCGTTAACGCTAGCGCCTGCCGAATACTGTCATCCGCCCTGTAAAGGATCGTAAACTCAGCTTTTAGCCCGTCTTTTTCAACAACGCCGTCACCGTCACTATCGGCCCAGCCCCCCTCAGCCAAAATCTCTTTTGCCTTCTCGGGTTGTCCATCTTCAATGTCGGCCTTAGTCTCTTCCCAGGCCAAGCCGCTTACCGGGCCATAGGCAGGCGAGCCATAGCCTTCCAAAATGCCATCGACTAGCGCCTGACGATCAACCGCATAGTTAACAGCCTGCCGAATGGCCAAATCAGCCGTCACATCATTTCCAATGGGATCACCATCCGGCGTTTTTTTACTGTTGGCGGGCAGGTATGGAAACGTCAGTCCTCGATTGTCCACGCTGGTGACATCGCGCAAAGTCATCCCGTCAATCGTCTGCACTGCTAGCGACGGCGGCACAACGGCGATCTGCGCCTGCCCAGCTTTGGCCGCTGCAAACGCGCCATCTTCTGCAATAAACAAAAACACCAATCGCTGAATACCAGGTGTCTCACCGTAATAGTCAGGATTGGCTTCTACGATAAGCTGTTGGCCTTCATCCCACTGCACCATTTTGTACGGGCCAGATCCGATTGGCTTACGGGCGTAGTCGTCTCCGTGCGCATGTTCTGGCACAATTCCTAGCGTAATCAAACGATTCACAAAGGTACTTTGCGGTTTCTTCAGCGTCAGCTCAACAGTCTTTTCATCTACAGCCGTCGCTTGCTCTAGCTGCGTTACATCGGTAAGCCCACCGCTTTGGGATGCTTTGTTAAAGGTATAGGCCACGTCTGCTGCACTCAGTGGCTCTCCATCAGTAAATACCGCATCTTCTCGAATCGTTACCGTCCAAGTTTTACCGTCCTCACTGACGGTGTAATCGGTCGCTAGATCGTTGACAATATTCAGGTTTTCATCGCGCTTTAGCAAGGTGCTTTGAAACAGTGAGGCGCCATAGCGGCCCCAGCCCAGGGTTGGATCGTAGCCTTCTTCGCTCTCTCCACCGATCGCCAACACGATTTGTTCAGCAGAGCCAGATTGAGGAGCTGATTTTTGAGCTGTGTCGCTGCTATCGGTGGATGTGGAAGTTGGGGCACAGCTTGCGATCGCACAGCTAGCCAACAAAGCGCCTAGTCCCTTAATTAAACGCTTTCGATTAAATATCTGCATATTGAATAGTCAGAACCCATGAGTCAAATAACACCAAACCAAAAGTAACCGTATCGTCTTCAACAGATCGAAGCAATCCGGGGGTGGGGGATATTATTGACAAGCAGGTGTCAAAATTACGCCTTGGCGCTGTAGAAACGACGGTGCAGGTCTTTCACCTGCTGAGCGAGTTCGGCAACCGGGCCTTCTACCGGTAGCTCAGGAACAATCTCTTGAATGGGCAAAACCTGAATGGGAGGTGCTGACGCGCCAAACTCTGTAAGCCAGTCTGCTAACTGGGCAGAAGAACTGGCGTAAACAATACGACCTAGCCCCACCCAGCCATGCGCGGCGGCACACATGGGACAGTGCTCCCCGGAAGTGAAAACCGTGGCGACTGCTCGCTGATCTGGTGTCATGTTGTTGGCGGCCCAGCGAGCTAAGGCAAACTCTGGATGTTGAGTGCGATCGCCCGACCCCACATGATTGCGCTCTTCAGCCAAAACAGATCCGTCTGCCCCCACCAGCACAGAACCAAACGGTTCGTCACCCGCTTCTAGGGCCTCACGCGCCAATTCAACACATCGGCGCAAGTGCTGTAGTTCAGCATTATCTATCGTCATATCAACCCATCTAATAAAAAAATGATTTGACCTATCATAACGAGTGATATCGACCTTACTATCTACCAAATTATTTAAAAAAATATGCCTACTGCTATTCATGCAACCGAGAGACCATTATCAGAAGTTTTCAGCAAAGCCTACTCCTTTTCTATCCCTCCATATCAGCGACCTTATTCCTGGACAACAGAACAGGCCAGCGAATTACTTGCTGATATAAGATCATTTTTAGGTGACGATTCAGACGACATCTCAAAAGTCAACTCATATTTTTTAGGAAGCATTGTCTTAATCAAATCTGAGGGAAACGATTCCGAGGATGCTAAAGCTGATGTCGTAGACGGGCAGCAGCGACTCACGACGTTGACTATCCTGCTATCGGTTCTCAGAAAACTAAGCCAGGAGCCAGGAATTTCAAAATATCTTTATCAGCCAGAAGACAAATATGAGAAAAGATCAGCTAGCTACAGACTCACACTTCGCTCAAAGGACGAAAAGTTTTTTTGTGATCATATTCAAAAGGAATTAGGCATAGATAGCTTACTTCAGTTGAATGCCAGTCAGCTTCCGGACAGCCAACAGCGCATTCAGGAGAACACCCGCTACTTTCTAGACACGTTGTCTCCTTTAGACGAAGCAAAGCGTGAGCGCCTCGTCAGCTACCTAGTGACGAGGTGTTTTTTAGTAGTTGTCTCTACGCCTGATTTAGATTCAGCCTATCGAATATTCTCAGTCTTAAATACTAGAGGACGCGACTTAAGCCTGACTGATGTACTCAAATCAGAAATTATCGGAGCCATCTCTAAGCAAAAACAAGATAGCTACACGCAAATTTGGGAAAGCGAAGAAGAGGATTTAGGGCGAGAGGCATTCCAAGAATTGTTCTCGCACATCCGCATGATTCAGAAGAAATCAAAGCTTCGCGAAACGGCGCTCAAAGAGTTTCGTGATTCTATACTGCCAGCTATTCAGCCGCCCGAACGCTTTATAGACGAGGTTTTGAAACCAAACTCAGATGCGCTAGAGATTATCAAAAAGGCAAACTACCAGGGCGGGCAGGAAGCAGAGACCGTTAACGATTGTTTAGAATGGCTGAATAGAATAGACAATTTTGATTGGATTCCACCAGCTATCCTGTACATTTCAAAACACAAAAGTTACTCGCCTGAGTTTCTAGAGAGATTTTTCGTTAACTTAGAGAGACTTGCCGCAGGACTAATGATCTTAAGAGCGAACGTTAACACTCGAATAAATCGTTATGCAGAATTGCTAACGAGCATTGAAAAAGGTGACGACCTCTATGCTGATAGTGCACCGTTACAATTAACCCCAACCGAAACTACAGAGATATTAGATGCCTTAAATGGCGACCTATACTTAATGGCTCGTATTAGAAAGTACGTTCTTCTGCGCCTCGATTCTGCATTTACAGACGGCATAGCAACCTATAAATATCCAATTATCACGATAGAACATGTTCTCCCTCAAAATCCGAGCAAGGACAGTCAGTGGGTGCAGTGGTTTAGCGATCAAGAGCGCAATCAGTATGTACACAAAATTGGCAACCTGACTTTACTTTCTCGCAAAAAGAATTCGCAGGCACAGAATTACGACTTTGATAAGAAAAAAGCAGGATATTTTTCTAGCAGCGCAGGCGGTATTAATTCGTTTGTTTTGACAACTCAAGTTTTACAGCAATCCCAGTGGACGCCAGCGGTCATCAATCAAAGGCAGCAGGAGGCCGTTGAGAAACTGAAGAATTTGTGGCGGCTTTAGATTAGCAAAAAATTGAGCGATCGCATAAGAACGTATGTCGCTGTGGCTATCGAATGGCAGCTTTGACAAGGCGCTTTGTCAGGGAGCGATCGCACCACAACTATTCACTAAGAAAGATATTCCCGGAAAATTCATAAAAAGCAACAATTTTTGCCTGTTTTTCGCTTGCTATTTCTTTTGAGTCCCTTATAATCGGTAGCGTACTATACAGAAAACACTTAAAGATAGGAGTTCTTTCGCATGTTGAATAAAATTCTAGTCGCTACAGACGAATCAGCTTCTAGCGAATGGGCCTTTGATACGGCCTTAGCAATGGCCAAGTCACTCAAGGCTGAGTTGCTTTTAGTTCACGTACTAGATGGGTTTGCGTACGATAGCCCTAAGCAGCCTCTGGTTTCAGCCGGAAGCTTCTCAAGAGGCGTAGACAGCTCTGCACAAAAAGAGTACGAGCAAGAGTGGCAGCAGTTTGAAGATCGCTACGCCGAGCTGCTTAAGCAACGGCAGGCAGCAGCAGCGGACGCTGGCGTTGAGACAACCTATTTACAGGCTCACGGAACACCCGGCCAGAAGCTCTGTGAAATTGCGAAAAAGAATAATGTTGATTTGATTGTTACTGGCAGTCGCGATCGCACAAACCCTAGCAGTATCAGCAGCTATCTCGTTCACCATGCACCTTGTTCAGTCACGGTCGTTCATCCCAAGGCGCACTACGAAGACATTGCTCGAACAAATCTCTCTAAGATGGTGGCTGCATAGAGTTGAATAGATAAGCTGCATAGAGAAGATAAACAACCCTTCAGTGAAGTGAAATCGCTAGGAAGGGTTGCCCATAAAAATTCTCATAAAAATTCTCATGAAGAAAGTTGCTGATATTATGACGCCCGAGGTCGTAACTATTCGTAATTCTGCATCGGTAGCAGAAGCCATTAATCTTATGCATCGGCGAAGTGTTCATGCTCTGATCGTGCAGCCTAGTGACGCTTACGATGCCTATGGTGTTGTCGCTGCTAGTGATGTGGTTGGCCAAGTTGTTGCTTTTGGTCATGATCCTAAGCAAGTTCGAGTGTATGAGATCATGACCAAGCCTTGCATTGTGCTCAATCCTAATTTGAGAATTGAATATGCAGCCCGCTTATTGACTCAGCACAATCTACATAGCGCGCCCGTTATTCAATCTGAGCTGCTAGGAATCCTATCGATTTCTGATATTTTGGCGCATAGCACCGACAAAGAGATGCCGCGATCGCGAGAGTTAGCAAACAATATTCAAAGCTTAACAGCCGCAGCTCGCCAAATTTGTGCCAGTCATGGAGCAGGTTCTACAGCCTGCGCAAATGCTTGGGTAGCGGTAGACACTCTACAAGCGGAGCTAGCGCGTCAAAAATCTGAGTCAATACCACAAACGGCTTCTGAGCAGTATTGGCAAGATTATCAAGAGACCTTTAAAGGCCGTGACTATGATGAATGGTGCAGTGGGTAGAAGACATTAGCAAGGTTTCAAAGCTATTCATTTATAGCTGTTCAAACGTTTTGTTGTAAATTATTTTTTCTTGAGCGGCCCAGCGAATCTTGTCATCACGTTCCAGTGCTTTTAGCAAACGAGTAACGGTCACTCGGGTGGAGCTAATGGATTCGGCTATTTCTTGGTGTGTCAGCCTAATCAAAATCCGGCGACCTTCATCTGTAGGTTCGCCGAACATATCAGCTAGCCAGCAGATAAACTGGAGCAGTCGCAGCTCGGATCGGCGGCAGTAAGCAATCCGCAGCAAGTCATTTGACTGACGAATTTGGGCTGGCATAATCGACTGCAAGTAGCCGTCATTCTTCTCTAAGGGCTCAGCAAGTACTGTTGTTAAGCACTGTGTTTGGCAATGATGAATCTGTGAGGTTGCTAGGCCACTTCTTTGCAGTATCGCATCGCCAACAATATCGCCTTTGCTCCAAAAGCCCAGTGGCACAAAGTCTCCTGTTGGACTCCAGGTGAGCGATCGCACATATCCCGAATGAATTCGCCATAGCCCGTCACGGCCCTGTAGGTTGTCATGACGCCTAAATTGAACAAGCTTCGGCTGAGAAAATGACACAATTGAGCCTTTAGGACGTGTTTCAGCCTGCGCAAGCAACCTACCTTGAGAGTAAGAGAGCTTGAATGACATAAAACTTTTAGTCAATGAGAAATAGCAGGTAAAAATTTTTTATTCGGAGCAATTTCAGTTTCTGTATATTAATCTGTATATCAATAAGACTGTTGTTAAGTATATTCTGAGTTATGCTGCTGCACTACCCCCGAGGGGGGATTATGCAAAGCTAGCGTCACAATATAGTCTCTTTTTCAAGAGTTTCAGCACTAATCAGGACGTTGGATAATAGTTTCGTTCATCCGTCGCTTTGTGTGACGATCGATGCTGACGAGCCGAACATAGTGCTTTGGAAACTCTGAAAGACAAGTCTCTAACCGTTCAGCAGCTTCAGCCTCGCGATCGCTGCTCAGGATTGCATAAGACTTCCATGAGTTCATCTGAAAACGGCGCTGATCTACATGCTCAATGCCGAGACGATGCCCTTGAGCCAAAATGTTTTGCAGTGTTTGCTGTGCCACTTGCGGCAAATTGCTTACGGCACTAGCAGTAGGATAGGTCGCTTGCTGAGTTGTTTTCGGTGACCTATCAAATTCAAAATGACTGGAATCAAAGCTATTAGACTTCTGATCATCAGACGCCGAATGCTGGTCTGAGTGATGATTGTTCGCGGCACTGTTTTCATTCGCGGCACTATTTTTTTCAGAGGGCGCGGGCTGATTCGACACCTGACGAGGAATCTGATTTGGGCTGTGGGCTGGCGTTACGGCCTGATTGTATTCACCCACCAAACCCATGGTGCGGACGCGATCTTGTTCTCTTACCAGCGATTTACCCACTTCTATCAAATGCTCTAGCTGAAAGTTGGGCCGGGTAAAGCTAGGGAGCTTGAGCGAATTGACAATGTTTCTGGCAATATTGTCGATGCCAACAGAGTGGATGAACTGGGTAATTTGCTCATCATATATCTGCGATCGCACCGCCGAGAAAAAATCAATGGCCTGATCGTCAAAAGAGTCAATCAGCTTCTCAACATCTCCTTTGGGCAGAGCATCATTAGCGAACATACCACTCACAATGCCAACGCGATCCTCATGGCTAGGCTCCCAATAAAACTTCTGCATCCGCCCGTCGCGAATTAGCGGCGCATACAGCGTGGCAAAGTCGTTACCCGTCGCAATAATCGGAATTCGGGGCAGCTCTTTTTCGTCGTAGCTACCTGGTAGCTGCACATTAGTCGGATTGTCCGCAATATTCATCAGCGTATTGTTCACGAGCTGAGTATTCACGGTGTACTGCGTCATTCGATCGAAGCGACCCGCCCCCGCATCCAAATCATTAATCATCAGCACTGCCATGCAGCCGCGCACTCGCACCAGCTCTGCCGCCTCCCGATAGCGCAGCCGAATCAGTCTGGCCGGGTCACCCGCATCAGGGCTCTCTAACTCTCCTCCAGAGATATAAACCACCTCAACGCCCATGCGCTTAAACACCAGCTCGCACTGAAACGTTTTGCCCTCGCCTTTACGGCCATGAATGCCCAATAGCAAAGGAACTTTAACCTGAGGCAAATCAAGATAGTTCTTGGTGATATGAACAGCCAGCTTATTAAGAAAGTTGGGCGCAACATAGTAAGTCATCGGCAAAAATCACCACATTAGAATCGACAGTCTGCTTTTAAGCGCACAACAACGGAATTAAATTGTCTGAGATATTCTGTATCAGAATATACTTTTGTGTTGATTTGCCTAAGAAGGTTAAGATACCATGACACAACTTAAAAAATCTCACTCGCCTGACAATCATCTCTTCAGTAGTCTCTTTCGGCAGACAGTTAATATAGAGGAACTGCAACGCAATAGCGTCACTGTGTCAGTTTTTGTCGAAGCATACTGAAGCTTATTTGAAACAGTGAGACATCAGCAAACCCAATCTATTACAAATGGTGCCTCCCAAAAAACATCGCTTCAATCGACTGCCGCGAGGTCGATGGCTGTCTCTTCTATCAGCTAAAAATCCGCTCACGCTGTCGCGCTGGGTGGTCTGCTGGGCCGCTATTGGCGTAGGTAGCGGCCTCTTTGCTGGCCTGTACTGGAATATTTTAGAACTGTTGACTCATGTTCTGCAGTCATTTCAGGGGGCCAGCTTATTGCTGGTCATGCCCTTGTCGGGTTTACTGATTGGTCTGATTATTCACTTTCTTGGAAACCCTGGCGAAATTAGTTTAATCGTAGATAACATTCATTTTCGTGGTGGACGTATTGATACACACCAAAATTCGTCGATGGTGCTATCGTCTTTGGTCAGCATTTCGGCGGGCGGCAGTTTGGGGCCGGAGGCTCCTATGGTTCAGGTCACTGGCTCGTTTGGCACATGGGTTGCTGATCGCTTGCAGCTACAGGGTGAAGATGTGCGATCGCTAAGTGTCGCAGGCATGGCAGCGGGCTGTACAGCCCTGTTTGGTGCGCCGCTGGGTGGGGCTTTTTTTGCGCTAGAAATTTTGCACCACAAACACTTTGCTGAATACTATGAGGCCGTTTTACCAGCAGTGGTGTCGAGCTGTTCTAGCTATATTGTTTTCGTCCTAATTACCCATTTGGGCATTAATCCCACCTGGACGTTTCCTCAGTATCCCGTTGACAATGTAGATGATTTTGCCCTGGCGATCGCCTCTGGTGTTGTCGGTGCGATCGCCGCCTGGATTTTCATTCGCCTGGTCAAAAGTTGCGCGTGGCTGTTCGCTCAATTGCCCGAACCCATTTACATTCGCACCACCCTAGCAGGATTAGGACTCGGGATTTTAGCCGTACTGGTTCCCCTCACTCGTTACTTTGGACACGAAGAACTCAATCTGGTAGTGGAAAGTCGTGAAGGTGCTTTGTTTTTGCTGATTTTAGCATTGGCTAAAATGGGCGCGATCGCAATTACCGTAAACGGCGAATGGCGCGGCGGATTTATTATTCCATTGTTTTTTACAGGAGCCTGCATTGGCAAAGCGATCGCACTGCTCATTCCTGGCCTGCACCCTGTCCTAACGATGATTTCAGTGATGGCAGCGCTCAATGCCGCCGTGACGCGCACCCCTATCAGCACTACGCTCCTACTGTCCAAACTAACCGGGTTTGCACCGTTAACGCCCATTCTATTTGCGAGTTTGGTAGGCTTCTTTCTCTCGCCCAAACTACCGTTCATCGAATCTCAGATGAAGACTAAAACCGAGCCTTAGAGCCATAGCTGCACAGCTTCAGAGAGACAGCTTAAAAACAGGCTTCAGAAACACCCACCTTTAGAGACACAGAGATGAGTGCAGCTTATCTTAAATATTCTGTATCAAAATATACTTTATAATGGTTTTGATCAAAATATTAAGATATCATGACATAACTTAAAAATTCTTACCTACCACACAACATATCTATGCAAAGCCCGAATCAGCCTGGGAAGCGATTGTGGTTTCTGGGTGATGTCCCTCAGCAGACGCTTGACGGTATTTCCCAGCCATCGTTTGACCGCAGACCCGCCTATTCAAAACGTCGCGGGGTACGTCGCTGGCGAAGAATACTCAACCGAAAACTAGAGGCCTGCCAGCCCAAATTTTCGCTTCAGCACATGTTGCTGTCCTGGCTAGGTGCTTTTATCTGCATTGCACTCTTAGCCTATCTCACGGCTTCAACGCCCTATCCTTTTATTGCTGCGCCCATGGGGGCAACAGCGGTTTTGGTGTTCGGAGTACCCGATAGCCCACTAGCACAGCCTCGTAATATCATCGGCGGCAACTTAATTGCGGCCATTATCTGCGTGATTTGTGTGGGTTTGTGGGGAACGGCTCCTTGGGTAATGGCGATTGCAGTAGCCACAACTATTAAGGTCACCCAGCTCACGCGAACAGTGCATCCACCAGCCGGAGCCGTTGCCCTCTTAGGCGTATTAGGCAACGCTTCATGGGAATACATTTTAACGCCAATTTTGGTCGGCTCTGTGATGATGGTGATCTGCACAGTGCTTTTCAGTCATGCTGCTCCCGGCAGAACCTATCCCCGACATTGGCTGTAGAACGTTAGCCCGTAAGAATGAGTGCCGAGCGACCCATATATCTACATTTAGACATGAATACTTGTACTTTTAAGACAAAATAGTCTTGGCTCACGTTTTTTCTGTAACATAGACTACAGAACTTTTAAAAAATCGAATCATGACTATGAACACTGCTCCCGCTCATTCTGCTGTATCGACTGGATCTGCGAGCAGCCATGTTGCCTTTCAGCCCAAAAGTGACATGTGGGTATCTTTACGCAATGCCCCATCTGACTACAGTCACGACGAAGCGCTGCTGCTGTGCGAAACTTTTCCAGGAGAGTGGGTTTCTTGGGTACCTGGATATGGCGAAATTACGCTTAACCGAGGCCAGTTTTTCAGAATGAACAGGCTTAGCTAGCGCTAGGCTTTAACTCGTAGCAACCGTTGGTTTCTTTACAGGAGAAGCTGCATAAGCCGTCGTTTGGATTTAGCCAATCGGCGGCTTTGATTGTGTGGATGCTAATCTCAGCGTAGAGCCGGGGAGTTAAACAAACGTTATGAAACATAAATGGAATTTATATGTTGACTATGTTTCAATCTGTAAAGGTTATAGGTAAACTATTGGAACAAAGACCTCTAGCGATATAAATTATCAGGCAATCTCTATGGCCACTCCTAGATCATCTCGTCTACCCTGGTATCGCTGGCTTAATAGTGATAGCGTCATCCGCCTACTCGAAACAGTCCAGGATTTTATCGTCATCTGCTTATGCATTGGGCTGTTCAGCTTTATGTTGCTTCAGCTTCAAGACATGGTGATGTCGCTACTGCCACCGTTCGATTTTCAACCCGTTACCTCAGACATTCTCTCTATACTTATTTTAGTAGAGTTGTTTCGTCTGTTAATTATCTATCTCCAAGAGCATCGAGTCTCTATCGGTGTGGCTGTTGAAGTCTCTATTGTCTCTGTCTTAAGAGAAATCATTGTAAGAGGCGTCTTAGAAACCGCCTGGCCGCAAGTCCTAGTTGCCTGTATGTTTTTACTCGTATTAGGCGCGCTGCTCGTCATTCGCGTTTGGATACCGCCTACTTTTGAAGGAATTGATCCAGAACAAGTGGTCTCAGAGCGTCATCGGACAAGAGTGGGCGAAGATGATGAACTAGGTCAGCATTTTGTGCAAAGCGCTACAAGTAATTCAGAAGCTGTGCAAAGGTCGGTTGCCAAGGCCTTTAAAAACAATCGATAGTGGCCTCAGGTGCTAAAGCTAACGTCAGTTCGGGTTAAGCCGCAGGCGGCAACGCCCATTCTAGATGGAGTCCAGGTTTCTTAGGCTGATGACAGTAGGCAATTAAACCGCAAATGATGTTGACCCAGCAGTTGACTGGGCTGCG
>JBHYED010000039.1:0-40145 GCA_051860365.1 Phormidesmis sp. | reverse complement strand
AGCAACAGCGGGATATCATCGACGCGTTCGTTACTAATTAATTCGGCCATCGCTTAGCTAGAATACAGTTCTGGACAGGGATTGAGCTATTTATCATTCTCCTATATTTTTCAGCGAACCGTGAGTAGAACGCCTCAATACGCTCAAAGACGACTTCCTCAGCACCGTCTCTCACGAACTGCGCACGCCCGTCACCAGCATGCGCGTGGCCCTTCAGCTTTTGGGCGTCACTCTCAATCAAGAGCACGATCTAGACAGTGAGCTTAAAAAGCCTCAGATGGAGCAGGGCCGGATTGCCCGCTACTATCGGATTTTAAAAGAAGAGTGCGAACGTGAAATTAGTTTAATTAACGACCTGCTAGATCTACAAAGGCTTGATGTTGGCAATCACCCTATGTTGCTTCAGCCGATTAATTTGACGAACTGGCTACCTAATTTGGTGAATGGGTTCAAACCCAGGGCTAACAGCCGGGAGCAGACGATTACCGTCACTGTTCCAGAGAATTTACCAGAGCTAATTTCTGATTTAGCGAGCATTGAGCGTGTGCTAGCCGAACTGATTAATAATGCCTGTAAGTACACACCGCCTCAGCACAGCATCCATATTGCAGTGGCAGGTGGTGCAAGCAGCATGAGCTTTAGCGTGGTCAATACGGGGGTTGAAATTGAAGAGGCCGAACGCCAGCGCATCTTTGACAAGTTTTATCGCGTGCCTAGCGCCGATCCTTGGAAGCAGGGCGGTACTGGCTTAGGTTTGGCCCTAGCACAAAAGCTAGTCGGCCACCTTGAAGGCACGATTGAAGTGGAAAGCGACCATAACCAGACCGCCTTTACCGTAGAAATTCCACTGACGCTAAGCGCACATTAATATAGTGCTCTTTAATCTTTTTTGATGATTTACTGATCGGCATTCGGCTCAGTTGTTGGTGCTTCTGCTGCTGATTCCGCCCCGGGGAAAACAAACGGGAAGCTCACCGATCTTTGCTCGGCTGAAACACTGCCCGTTTGAGTTTGAACCTCTCCTTTAATCAGCGTTGTCAGCGTAAAGTTAACCGGCACTTCAGCGCCACAGTGGCTAAACAGCTCAATCGTGACGAGGTAATCACCAGGCTTGCCTTCTCCTGTCGGCCAAAATATGTTCTCTACGGGTGCGGCCATCTGCGCCGTGCAGCCGGCATTGGCATCTACGTCTAATAATCCGCCCGAGGCGATCGCAGGATTGCCATAAAACACCTCATCACCAAACGGATCGCGTACATACAAGTCCAAATCATCTGCGGTATCCCAACGCAGCGTAACCTGCACATCTCCGGTTTGCAACACCACTTCTTGCGCTGTCTCAAACCCACCACAAAGTGCGCTCAGGTCATACTGAACACCTTCTAAGCTCCGCAGATAGCAGGCCAGATCGGCATTGTTGACTTGAGCAAGATATATCCGGTTGATCTGCGCTAGCTCGTTAGAGAGTGTAGACGCTGGGCTAGCTAGCACCTGCTGACCAACCATCAGTGAGCCACTAATGGTTGCCGTCACAGCACCCAGCGCACTCCAAACAAGCATTTTTGATAGAGACATGACTTTATATCAAACAAAATGAGTAATATTGAGGAGGCCTAATGTATAAAATAGGTTCCTAATTACAGCGTTCCCGCCAGGTATTTACGGATGTCTAGCGGAAGACACGGGAGCCGTGTGGCTAGCCGCAGCGCAGGCCTGAATATTTTCATCTATACTTTCTCAAGCAAAAGCAATCTTCTTAGGCAAACCTTATGCAAATATGTGCTAAGTAGAGAGCACACTTCAAGAGTTACCGTCCATGTTCTCGTCAATTGCAGCCATACTTGGATTTCTGTTGGTTGGTTATGGTGTTGGCTCCGTGCGCATCGTTAAAGAAGGTAACGCCGCACTCGTAGAGCGATTGGGCCGGTACCGCAGAACCCTTGAGCCAGGGTTAAACATTATTGTGCCGCTGCTAGATTCGGTTGCCCTAGAAGATTCTCTGCGCGAGCAAACGCTGGATATTCCACCGCAGCAGGCTATTACCAGAGACAATGTAAACCTGGAAGTAGACGCTATTATTTACTGGCGCATCTATAACCTGGAGCGTACCTACTATGCGGTTGAAAACGTAGACTTCGCGATGCAGGAGCTAGTGATTACGACGCTGCGTTCGGAAGTCGGTAAGATGGCGTTTCAAGAGCTGTTTTCTTCTAGAGACGACATTAACCGTGCCTTACTAGATGTGCTCGATGAAGCGACCGCACCTTGGGGCCTGAAGGTGAACCGAGTTGAAATTCAAAAGCTTGAGCCACCGCAAAACGTGCTTGACGCGATGCAGAAAGAGCGGGCGGCTGCCTATGAGAAAAATGCCAAGATTTCGGAGGCCCAGGCCGATGTGGAATCAATGCGGTTGCTCTCTGAGGCGCTACAGGCGACTGGGAATGGTAAGGAAATTTTGCAGTATTTGCTGGCTCAGCGCTATGTAGCAGCGAACCAGAAGATTGGCGAGAGCGATAATTCTAAGGTGCTGTTTATGGATCCGAAGGCGCTCACCGAAGGGCTCGTAGACTTGATGAACGATGGCGATCCTTCGCGCTAATAGTCGCTACGATGCACTTACAATAAAAAACTGCCTCTTCAAAACTTAACTTTTAACCCCTATGGTTGCGACTACTCTTGATGCTTCAGCCGTTGTGACACGGGCCAAAGATCCTGCACAGCAAACGCCTCTATTAGGCCAGTCTGTCGCTTCGCTGACTGAGTGGGTGGTGGCTCACGGCCAACCGGGCTATCGGGGTAAGCAGCTACATCAGTGGATTTATCAAAAGGGCATTCGGTCGCTTGATGAGGTGACGGTATTCTCTAAAAAATGGCGGGCTGAGGTGAAGGATTATCCGGTGGGGCGATCGCACGTCCAATATCGTTCTGAATCGCCTGATGGCACCATTAAATATTTGCTCAAGCTCACCGACGGCCACATTATTGAAGCCGTGGGCATTCCTTCTAGCAAGCGCCTGACGGTCTGCGTGTCTTCTCAAATCGGCTGCCCGATGGGCTGTGACTTTTGTGCGACGGGCAAAGGCGGCTTTGCCAGAAACTTAGAAACCTACGAGATTGTCGATCAGGTGCTCACGGTGCAAGAAGACTTTGGGCAGCGGGTGAGCAATATTGTGTTTATGGGGATGGGTGAGCCACTGTTGAATACGGATAATGTGGTGGCTGCGGTGCGATCGCTTAATCAAGACATTGGCATCGGGCAGCGCTCTATCACTATTTCTACGGTAGGTATTCCGGGCCGCATTCGCCGCCTGGCCGATCAGCAGCTACAGGTCACGCTGGCCGTTAGCCTGCACGCCAGCAACCAAACGCTGCGCACCCAGCTTATTCCCAGCGCCGAGCAATATCCTTTGCAAGACCTGCTGGGCGAGTGCCGCGACTATGTGAAGCTCACAGGCAGACGCGTCTCTTTTGAGTACATTGTCCTAGCCGACTTGAACGACCTGCCTGAGCACGCCATAGAGCTGGCTAGCGAACTACGCGGCTTTCAGAGTCATGTAAATCTGATTCCGTACAATCCCATTACTGAAGTTGATTACAAGCGGCCCACCAGGTCGCGCGTAGAAGGCTTTACTCAGCAGCTAAAAGATAAAGGCATCGCTGTGAGCGTTCGCTACTCACGGGGACTAGAAAAAGATGCCGCCTGTGGCCAGCTTCGAGCCTCTAAGGCGCAGTCTGCAATCTCCGTGCCTAGTACCTAACGCCAGCCAGTGCCTTAGTCAGCCGTTACCCAAACAAAGTCAGTTGCTCCAGCCAATTCTTGCTCAGGTGCTAGCAATACACTTGCCTGAGTGACCGCTGGCATTCGACGCGCGACTCGACTGGGAATGCCGTAGTCGTAAAGAATATGCGCATCACCAGCAAGCACAACCACCTGATGATCTGGCTCAGCTTTGAGCTGCTGGGTGACACGTTCGGCCATCGTTTCATCCCACAGCACTTGCGCCGCAAAAAAATTGTCAAAGCTGATGCTGTTGCCCATGCCTCCATGAGCGCTAAACACCTCACGAATAGAGGCTTCGTATTCGCGGTTGTCGGTGTTGATGTCTGCAATGGGTGGAATGTACGTCAGATCGTCACCTTTTAAGCTTTCTAAGCCAGAGATGGCGACTTTGCGAGTGATCTCAGTGGGCGTGTTTAGCGCGAGTACAGGAATCTGATTGGTTTTGGCGTAGCGCAGTATGGGGGCGTAAAATTCCCAATCGAACCCCCACCGCGTTTCATATTCACTTTGGGTAATCAGCGCTGCTTCTGTAATTTCGTCAGCTAAATAAGCGTCTAGTGTGGGTTGAAAGGGGCGCTGAAACATCTCTAGGCCGATGACGATATCGCCCTGCTCACTGAGGGCTTGCACAATCGCTAGCTGTGCGGTGTGATCTGCAATATCGTCGTGAGTTTCGGCGAGATAAACGACTTGGCTGGCGGCGATCGCTGCCAACACATCCGCATTATTTTTGGACTGGAAGGAACCGGGTGGTGAGAGCTGTTTAGAAAATTGCTCTACGGGCTCAGCAGGGCGTTGGCTCAGCGCGATCGCACTCTCCTTCCCACTTAAGATCCAGTAAGAAGCTAAAAGCGCCATGCTCAGAGCACCACACCACCATAGACGAGACTTTAGCAACACGTAGTTTTTCCTTTCCCTGTTTTCCTTTCTGTGCCGTTAATGCGCAAATTATCAACGCATAGATCAACACATAGATCGAGCCCCAGCGGACACTAGCGGCTGCTTTTGAACAGCGAGCACTGCGACCTCTAGCTCACTCACTTTGAGCTGCTTCGCATTGAGCTCAGCGGCAATCTGCTGGTCGCTAGGGTGAGTGTTCTCTCCTTCTGTTTTGTGCTCGGCTTCAGTATTTTTCGATGCAGGCACCTGATAGAGCCGGTCGGTATCTGGGGATGGCGTGTCCCTACGACCGCTAGAAAGATTCGCCAGGATAGTCTCGCAGGTTTGCCAAGAGCCAACCGTTGCTAGCAAGCGGGAGCCGCTGTAGATGCCCCATTTCCTAGCAGAAATCTGTTGTGTTGAAAAGGTCATGACTGTGAAGGCAGCAATATCGGCAATGGTCTCTAATCCCTCATATCCTATCTCAATTGTTAAGTATTGTTTAAATTACTTTGCTAAACGTTCTTTTATTCCTTTCCTATAAGCGCTGTGCTTTAGCAGTCGTTCTCACCATGGCAGCGCCGATTTTGGCTAAGTACAGCGTGCCTGCCACGATATATTTGGCAACGGCAACGAGCCTGCCGAGCGATCGCTAGCCACCTAGCCGTTGTCGCCGTCAGCGATCCAGTGGTCAGAGGCGACACCTATTTGTATGCCTTGCCTCGGTCAAATGCCTCGAAGTCTATGACGCTGCTTAAGTCATGGACAAACGGCGGCTTTCCTGATGTTTCAAACCAACCGCTGGATCGCATTTGGACTCATCCTTTTTGAGTTTTTGGTTGGTTGAGGTAAAACTCAATCCGCTCTGCCATTTGAGCGGCTGAAAGGTTTTGAGTCCAGTACTCTATAAGCGCGTGGCCAAAGGCCCAAGCCTGCTTGTCGGCGGCGCGGTCGTTATTTTTGAGCAGCAGTGGCCACAGAGCAAGCAGGTCAAAGCCAGCGGTGCCAGTAGCCTTCCAGCCGCTCTCTTCAGTCAGCAGCGAAAAAAGTTCGTAAGCCATTTGCAGCTTGCCGAGTACAATCGGCACTTCTTCTACCGGAATTTTTTCTGTAAGCACCGCCCCCAGGGCTGGGGTGCCAGTAGTCATCGTTGAAACAAACTGCAAAATAGGGCTTTTGAGCAGCTTGGCGATGCCCTCGGTGGTCGTCATTTGAAAGGTGTAGCGATTAATGATTTTGGCGGCGGCAGAGGTTCTGGCCTTGCGGTTGCGGAAAAAGCGGGCCAGACGAAGTTGTTTGGCTGGAGCGATCGCCTCCATTAGCGCTGTCGACAGCTCATCGTCCCCCCAAGCGGCTCTTTCTTTTTCACCCGCTGTGGCCTGTGTGACCAGCGGCAGCACCTGCTCGCAGTACTCACTAAGCTTTTCTGCGCGATAGTTTACGGCCTCTCGAATAGAAGTTTCCTTGGGCCAAGCGCCGGTTCTCCAGTGGTAGGGCGGGCTCCATTCGCGAATGGGTCGTAGCTTGTCAACCTGGCTAACGACTGCGATCGCGGGTAAATCGCTGACGGACTCGCGCATATCTCGTAAAAAGTCAGCATCTATCTGTAAAGCCGGATCTAACGCTGGCGTGACCAGTAGTAAGAGATCGGCCTCGCTGGCATAGTCGATCACCTGTTCGCGCAGATCTGCGCGTTCGACCTGTTCATAGCCGGGTGTATCCCACAGCGTCAGCGTTTCACTAGCGCTATTTTTCTGCCCCGGCCCTGCCTGCATTTGCCACTGATAGCTCTGAATTCTATCGGTACTAGGCAAAGCATCAACCGCTGCTCTCTCTGCCTGAAATAGCGTATTAATGACGCTGCTTTTACCTGCGCCTGTGCGGCCTACAAGCAAAATATTGACTGGCTTTTGCTCAACAGATTCTACAGGTTCAGCTTGTTCTAAAATGTCTTGAAGGGTCTGGGTTTGGGCTTGAGCGATCGCGGGTGTACTAGCCTCAACCGTAATTTCTTCAAACGCTACTTTCGCCCCACCGCCGTACAGCGCAACGGATTGCTGCGCTAGGTTCCGCAGCGCACTTTCTCGCAGCATGTTGCTGAGGTTGAGTAGAATTTGCTGATTGGCCTGACCCGTGTATTTTGAGCTGGTTTGACGGGCGATCGCTGCTGCCGGATTTAGCACCCACTGCGCCCAGTTAATCGCCTTGATTAGCTTTTTAGCCGATGGCTCCAGCTTGCGATACATCTCCACGCCTTCCACCATCTGCCCAATAGAAACCTGACTGAGCACTGGAGAAAGCTTCTGCATAACCCGATCGGTATCATCTACCGTGCCCCGAATCAGCCCATAGGCCTCCGGCACATATATACTGAGCAGCGGCCTTTTCACCTCCGGGTGATATACCTGAGAAACGGACGTCACTAGTGCCAAACACCGCTGCCAAAACAGCGTCCAGTCATCCCACACTGGCGGATCGTCTTGGGCATCTTGCAAAATCTTTACGAGTGCCGCTTCGACTTGTGATCCGGAGCTATCCCTGCTGCCAGCGTTTACCTGATAGGCCGCTTCAGCCTCCTCAGCCGCCGCTTCTAGTTCAGCGGTGACTTCAGATACTAGGGCTTCGGCTTCTGCGATCGCTGGACGCGTCCACTTAGCCACCAGCCACCGCCACCCCAGCAAAACAAAAATAACAACGGCCCAGATCCAGTTAATGCCCCAGGCGCGGATCTGCTGACCTGCGGCTACCAGTAAAAATATGACAATGGCAGCAATCGGAGCCACCAACACAGCTATCTGCCAAGGCTTGATGCTCATCCTCATACGGCCAGCTCCTCAAAACTCTCTTTCACTCAAGCTTATCTCGGGAACGCATGTGCTCAAAAAAGAGATCTGGGCCTAGCTTTGATGATTTAGCTCTTCAAAGAAATTGCTAACCGGGTTGTTGCTCTGAGCGGGCGTTAGCAAAGGAACAGAAATTATAGAGTCGGATTTGGGCTTTGCATGGGTCGATTCTGTAAAAAGCTTTAGCGTATAGACAACGGTAATGAGTATCACTAAGCAGACAGAGCGAAACAGCAGACCTTTTGAAAAAAAATTGTCGGGGCGACGATAAGACACGTAAATTCAGCGAGAGAAAATGGAACGTTTGTCACAGCAGCGCACTTTAAGCTGTAGAAAAGCTGTAGAACTTTTGGGTAGATTATTCGCAATCACTAGACGGGCTCAGGGTTATTTTCCCTGGTCATACGGTGCAATTGGCGAAGGGCGCGCTTTTCGATTGTATCAAGAAATACACTTCTCACAAAGTAGCTGACGCTGTGGCGCTACTATAGCCATAGTATATAGCCGTAATAAATCACAAAATCTTTCACCATGGCTCAGGCAAAAGCAGGCGACACCGTTAAAGTTCACTACACTGGCACGCTCAATAATGGTCAGGTATTTGACTCTTCCAAAAGCCGCGCGCCATTGAAATTTACTTTGGGAACAGGGATGGTGATCCCCGGATTTGATGCGGCTGTAACAGGGTTGGAGCCAGGAGAAACCGTGATCAAGACTATTCCGGTAGACGAGGCCTACGGCCCGTACCGCGAAGAGATGGTTGCAGATATTGAAAAATCAAATATACCGGCTGACTTTGAGCTGGAAACAGGACAGCGGCTAGAGATGCAGGTGCCCAATGGTGAGGCGATGGCGGTAACGATTACCGATATTAAAGGGGATACGGTGACCCTTGATGGCAACCATCCGCTGGCAGGGCAAGACCTGACCTTTGAGCTGGAGCTGGTGTCTATTAATGATAATGAGTGATCAATGAGTGAGTGTGAGCAACGAGTGAGTAATCTAAAATTGAAGCGCGAATTTTTTACCAAAATACCGAAATAACGAATGGCGACTTATTTAATCACGGGTGCAAATAGAGGCATTGGCCTTGAATATTGCAGGCAGCTACAGGCGAGAGGCGATGAGGTGATTGCTACCTGTCGTAGCGGCTCTGATGAGCTAGCGGCGCTGTCTCAAAAGCCGGGTGTGCAGGTTGAAACGGGGATTGATATTGGTGATGATGAGGCTATATCAACGCTTCTTAAAACGCTAGATCAAAGGCCGATAGATGTGCTGATTAATAACGCGGGCATCTATCAGCGGTCGAGTTTGAGCGATTTGAATGTGGAGGGAATACGAAAGCTGTTTGAGGTGAATGCGATCGCCCCGCTCAAGTTCACCCAGGCCCTATTGCCCAACCTGAAAAAAGCAGATGGCGCAAAAGTTGCCATTATGACCAGCCGCATGGGTTCGATTGAAGACAATACCTCTGGGGGCTCGTACGCTTACCGGATGTCAAAAGTCGCCGTATCAATGGCGGGTAAATCTCTCTCTTACGATCTTAAAGATGCGGGTATTGCGGTAGCCATTCTTCATCCTGGCTTAGTGAGCACGGGCATGACTGACTTTACTGCCAACGGGATCTCTCCCAAAGAATCTGTTGCGGGCCTTCTGACTCGAATTGATCAGCTTACGTTAGCGTCAACTGGTACCTTCTGGCATTCAAACGGTGAAGTTCTTCCCTGGTAGCCGGTCATAAAAAAATCATCGAGGTTAGGGGCAATTGTGGGCACCTTGTATGTATGTTAGGACATCTTTCCTATCGCCTTTACCGCACTAAAAGCAACAAACGTACTATGAAGGTCGTTATCACTACCGATACATTTCTGAAGGCTCTGCCTACTCAAGCCAACCAGCTTAAAGATAAAGACATACCCGATCAGCTTGTGACTGTAAAAGCCGGCACCTCTTTTGAGATTGTGGATCAGTTTCCCTATGAGGGGATTCAAAATAGCGAGGCTGACGACCATGTATTCATTCAGCTCGATCGACCTATGGAAGGGTATCAGGGTATTCGTTGGTTTGTGTATGGGCTACACGCCAAAGTAGAGGGGACTGAGCCTAAAAACAATCCAAAGCAGGATGAACCGGCTGCCGATGTCGCCGAACCGCAGCCTTCTCCTGACTTTGGCCCCACCATCTCTATTCCAGGCATTAGCCGCCCGGTCGGCATTTATGAGCCTGTTTACTTCGAGCCTAGCGTCTCAAATTTTAGCTGGGCTGAGCTGACAAAAGGCGGCTCACGTATTCCGGTCGATGCGACGGTCACTCAGCGCATTGTTAAGCTCAGCAAATATATGGACGAAGTGCGTGCTTTTTTAGGCAACCGGCCTATTCGCATTACTTCTGGCTATCGCGATCCGATTAGCAACCGCTACGTGGGGGGCGCGCGCGATTCTAGGCATATGTACGGCGATGCCGTTGACTTTTGGGTAGAAGGGATGGATCTAGTCGACGTATTCTATAAGCTCAAAAACTATCATCCTAAAGGCGGTTTGGCCGTGGGCAATGGATTTGTGCATTTAGATTTGCGTCCTGGTGCACCTGCGAGATGGACCTATCCGGGTGGCCCTCAGGTAAACCTTTGGTAGCTGTTGAGTGGATACCTCTGCCGCTTTAAAAAATACTGCCCCTCAGGCAAATCAAGCTGAGGGGCAGTATTTTTTGGCTACCAATTACTTTTGTTACTTTCTTATATCTACTTAATGCTTGCTTGAGTAAACGCTGAAGAGGGTTGTATTAGTCTGGTGATACCGACTGATTCTAGAAGTTGAGTCCATTCGGAGGCGATCGCATCATTCTTAGGCTCGGCCTGACGCAGCTCGTGTAGCGTCACAGCCGCATCGTGCCAAAGATTAGCCTCCTGATACAAAAGCTTTGCCCTCATCAGTGGCTCAGCCGTCATAAGCTGTTCAGATAGATCAGCTTCTACAGACTGTTGCGCCAACCAGTCAGCCTGATTGACCCGACGGATGCTGCCGTGCACACCCACATCGTTTGCACGGTCGGCTCCTTCAGCATAAATTGAAAAGTACCACTGATAGTTTTCATCGGAGTGTAGTGCTGGCATATCAGCAGTTTGGGGCATCTTGGTGCTGATAATGCCACCTTCTGGTAAGACTAAAAATGTTGATTCGTATATCAGTTCGTCGTTGCTGTCGCGCAAGACAAACTCAGCTATGTTTGCTGAGGTCATTTCAGGTACGTGAAAAAGGAAGACGGGCTGAGCCGCTGCTGTAATAGTCAATGAGCTAGATGTTGTTAACGCGACTAGCTGGTCAGATACGTTAGCAAACAGCGTATCTCTGCGGGTGCCGCCCCCTATACGACGGCCAGGGAGTCCAGGCTCTAGGTCGTCTGAAGATTCTGGCTGTGCGCTCAGGTGCAGCTCAGGTGCTGAGCTAGCAAAGCTCGCAGGCGCTATGGATGTGATTACCATCAGGCTGCACAGCCCGAGCGGGATAGATATCATTGGAAACGGTCGCTTAATAATTGCTTTCATGTGGTAGATGCTCCTATCAGAAGGAATTGTTCAAAAACGCCGGGGGTTTTTGCTTAACCCCCAAGTCAAGGTTCTGTTGTGTTTTACACTCTTACTTTAGGAAAGTGACCTTTGTTTATAAACAGAGAAGATACCGAAGCTCGTTGCCAATTTTTCCGGCTAGCGCCCCCGTGCTTACGTATTCCTTTGGGCAGAGTTGGGATGCTGAATGTGAGTGAAAACAGGATGTCTATATCATACGTAAACCTGGCTAATTTCATAAGCGTGTGTTTTTTTATACGCCTGTACGGCTAGTCAGTACTGATGATTTAATTGGTAGACGTTGTACTATCGTCTGGAGGAAGTAAAGAGAGTTTACGCTCTTAGAAAATCCTTGAACTACAATTTTTTGGAGTGTCTCAATGAAACTTGCTATCACGAAATCCCTGACAGTTTCTTTGGCTATTGCAGCTGCGATCGCCCTTCCTACTGCTGTTAAAGCAGAGGCAGACAATCTATCTGAATCGACGGTTGCGATCGCTACGTCTGAAGAAGAGATTAGCACTGAGACTAACTATTGTTTCTATGTTCCTGGCTTTGGTTGGATTTGTCGTTAAAGTAGAGACGAGCAAACTATCAGAATCAATGGTTGTGATTGCTACATCTAAGGAATAACTTAGTGTTAAGGCTAGGTAGGTTGCCTGTGCTCCTGATGTCAAGTTGCTTCGTTTTTGATGCGCACAGGCACAAGGCTATAAAATCTAGTTAAGAAAAGCCCTGAAGCAGTTTGAGTTTAGGGCTTTTTTATATGAAAGTCGCTAATATACGACTTGTGTTCATGGCTATGCTATGCCGGGAAAAATTGATACGTAGGTGGATACAACCCTAAGGGAAAACTTGCTGTAGAAGAATAGCTTAACTGAGTTCCACTGAACGATTATCTCTCTTGTGCTGTATGCCAAAAAAATACCGTCTGGCATTGTTATCTTTCAGTAGCCTTTCACTGATGTTGAGCAGCTTGCCAGCGCAGGGAAACCCATCTAACGTTCATCCTGATGGCTCAACACAGACCAACATTGTCGGTGGAGTCCAGTGCACGACGGACTGCACCATTTCAGGTAGCAGTCGTGCGGGCAATAACCTATTTCATAGCTTTAGCGAGTTTAGTATCCCTAGCAACGTCACCGTCACTTTTACAGATGATGGTGCAGCTAATATCTTCACAAGAGTGTCTAAGAGAGCCTCGCATATCAACGGCAGTTTGGCCGTTACGGGCACTGGAGATGCCAACTTTTTTCTACTAAATCCTCATGGTATTGTTTTCGGCCCAAATTCATCATTAGCCACTACTGGTTCGTTCATTGCCAGCACCGCAGACAGCCTCCAGTTTTCAGATGGTGTAAATTTCATTGCCGCCGAATCTGTCCCACCGCTGCTTACTATAAGCACTCCCACGGGACTTTATTTTGATGCGCTTTCGGGTGCTATCACCAACCAGTCTCAGGTAGGATTATCAGACAATGACAGGCCCTTACAGACAAGCGCTGGACTGCATGTAGATACTGGAAAAACACTCGCTTTTCTTGGTAACGGTATCTTTTTAGAAAACGGGAGCCTAACCGCCTTTGGTGGGAAAATTTTGCTTGGCAGCGTTGCTACAAACAGCCAGGTTTCTCTTACGCCCGATTTCAGTTTCGAGTTTGAGAGCACGCAATCTTTTCAAGATATATACCTTGAGAATAGATCTGTGTTAGATACCAGCGGTGACGGAGGACGCATCTCTTTGAATGGTCGTCATATCTTGATGGGCGAGCAGGTATCTATTGCAAACCTAACAAAGAGAGACTCGGAAACAAGTCAGATAGACATTTTTGCTGATGAATCCATAGAAATAAATGGAGGAGTCATCTTCTTCTCTCCATCTTTCGAGGAGGAAAATTCGAGTAGTGGTGCGAACTTCAATATTTCTACGAAAAGGTTGAAGGTTACCGGAGGCGCTATTATCTCAGGTGGAACGACGGGCTCAGGCAGAGGTGGTCGCTTGAGGATTAATGCTTCTGAATCTATTGAAATAAGTGGTGCTAGGAGCTTCTCACCTAGTCTTCTGACGACATCAACAGAAGGCTTTGGTTCAGGTGGAGATATAGAGATTAATACGCAGCGATTGAGTGTTTTTGGTGGAGCCCAAATCCAGTCCGTCACTTACGGGCCAGGAGAAGGGGGCAATTTAATCGTTAACGTGAATGATTTTATAGAGATCAGCGGAACGGCTGAGATTGACTTTAGAGGAGAGGTCTCAAGTGGAATCCTAGCTTCTTCAGGAATAGAAGGATTTCCTTTTCAACCGACAGGAGATGGTGGCAATTTAACGATCAATACCGACAAGCTGCTGATTAACGATGGTGCCAGTGTGTCTGTCAATAGTGTTGGCAGCGGAGATGCGGGCGATTTAAAGATAAATGCTCGGTCTGTACGGCTTGATGCTGGTGCTCAGCTAACGGCAGCGGCTGAGTTTGGAAATGGTGGTAATCTTCGGCTGAGCAATTTAGAGACTTTATTACTACGTCGTGGCGGCGGTATTTCTACGAGGGCTGGGGCTGGAGATGGGCAGGGAAATGGCGGTAATATCTTCATCGACGCAGACTTTATTGTGGCGGGCTCATTGGAAGATAGCGATATTGTAGCTAAAGCGACTAGAGGACGTGGTGGCAACATTGAGATTATGGCCAGAGGGTTGTACGGCATTCAGCCACGGCCCGCGACGCTTAATAACGGAACAAATGACATTGATGCAAGCTCTGATTTTGGGATTAGCGGTACAACCCGGATTAATCGGCTGACTTCTGAAACGGATTTGGAGCTGATAAATATTGCTGATCGGCCCTTGAAAACGGATGGAACCGTCAGTGAAAAGTGTGGCGCGAATGGTAATAGCTTTGTGGTGACAGCGCGGGGTGGTTTGCCAGCCGCGCCCACTAACCCAGTAGAAAATCATGTTCCGTTGGTTGATCTTGGTGGGGCTAGTGGGACTGCTACGGATGTTAAAATGAGTAGCTTTAGGTCGCTGATTGTTCAGCAAAAGACGCGCCCATGGGTGGAAGCAATCGGCTGGAAAACTGACGAGCACGGACAGGTAAGTTTAGTTGCTTCTCAATCGGAGCGCACAGGGCCTTTAGTCGCCGCTAATTGCACTGGCTAAACAGTGAGGTGCAGTATCGATTGAGTATTTGCGATGACAAGAAAGCGGTGGCGTGGGTTCAGGTTTTGTGCAGCGGCTTTGTTAGGGCTGCTGCTAAGCGTTTGCTGTAGTGTTTTTTTGGTGATGGGTTTGCCTGGAATAGCGCAGACACCAGCTACCCAAGGGGAGGTGTCGGCTGAGGCGTCGATTGTGGCGCAGGAGATGCAGGGCCGACAGATGTATCTTGACGGTCGGTTTTTGGCGGCGATCGCCCAATGGCAGCAAATTGCTAGAACCCACGCCACCACGCAAAACTACGCGGGCCAAGCTGGTGCCCTGAGCAATTTGTCACTGAGCTATCAGCAGATAGGTCAGTGGGACGAAGCTCGAAGCGCGATCGCCCAAAGCCTCTTGTTGATTACTGAGCGATCGCCTATTCCTAACTCAGTTATTGCTCAAGTGCTCATGACCCAAGGAAGCTTGCAAATCGAGCTAGGTCAGCCTGAAAGCGCCTTGGCAAGCTGGGAGCAGGCGGCTGAGGCCTATGGGCAAACGGGCGATCTCCTGGGTCAAAGCCGCGCTCAAATTAATCAGGCGCAGGCCTTGCGATCGCTGGGATTTTATCAAAAATCATTAGATAAGCTTGAGGCAGTCACTCAAGAAATGGCGTCGGAGCCGTCGTCTGAACTGAAGGCGATCGCCTTGAGACGCTTAGGTGAAACCCTTCGCCTCAGCGGTCAACTCTCAGCGGCTCAAACGGCATTCACCCAAAGCCTTGCGATCGCCAAGCAATACAACAATTCTTTAGAAATAAGCGCAACGCTGCTGAGCCTAGGCCATACTGCGCAAAGCTTCAAAAATAGTGTCGCCGCCCAGAATTTTTATAGTCAAGCTATCGAGACATTAGCAGCATTTTCTGACCATACAACTGAATCCAAAAACGCGACAGCGGCCCAGCAAGTGCCGATTCAGCTAGCCCAGCTCAACCTTTTTATTGATACTCAACAGTGGACTGCTGCCGCTCAGCTATGGCCAACAATTCAGGCTCAGTTTGGCCGCTTACCAGTCAATCGAGAAACTATCTACTATCAAATCAACTGGGCTAGCTGCCTTATGCAAATGAGACAAAATGAGGAGGCTTTGCTATCGGCCCCTAGCTTGGAAACGATTGCTAGCCAAATTCGACAGGCAGCCCAGCAGGCCCAGGGCTTAGCAGACAGACGCGCTGAATCTCACGCGCTCGGTATGCTCGGAAAACTATACGAACAAAATCAGCAGTGGCTGCCAGCACAACAGCTAACCCAAAGAGCCCTCACGCTCAGTGAAACGATCAGCGCCACCGATATTGCCTATCAGTGGCAGTGGCAGCTTGGGAGACTCTGGAAAAATCCTCAGAATCCAGAACGCTCTATTTCAAAGTCGTTAGAGGCTTACTACCAGGCTGTAAGCTCTCTTTCTCAGCTACGGGGCGACCTGAATACGGCAGATATTAGCACTCAGTTCTCGTTTAAGAAAAATGTAGAGCCTATTTACCGGCAGCTAGTAAGTTTGTTGCTACAAACCGATCCTCAAGCCCCCGACTATCAAAACAAACTAGCCAGTGCTCAAGACGTGATCGAGTCACTCCGACTCGCTGAGCTAGACAATTACTTTCGAGAAGCGTGTTTAGATGTCACGCCGATCAATATCAATCAGATTGACGCTAGCGCAGCGATTGTTTACACGCTGATATTAGAAGATCACCTGTCTGTCATTCTACATTTACCGAATCAGCCCCTTCAACATTTTTCGACTGCCGTTTCCGCCAATGAGGTCAATGATATTACGGCTCAGCTTCGCCAACAGCTCGTGATTCGCAGCCATAGAAAGTTTTTTCCTTTGGGCGAAACGGTCTATGGCTGGCTGGTTGCGCCTGTTCGTAACGTGATTGATCGAAGCGGTGTAGACACGTTGGTTTTTGTCTTAGATGGATCGCTGCAAAATATTCCAATGGCCGCGCTGTACGATGGCGATCGCTTCCTGATTGAAGACTATGCTGTTGCACTCACGCCAGGACTAAAGCTGTTGAATCCTCAGCCGTGGGATACCTCGAATCTCAGAGCCTTAATCGCGGGCATTACTGAAAGCCAGCAGGGCCGATCGCCTTTACCCTACGTGAATAGAGAGATTAAAAAAATCACAGACAGTATTGATCGCTATACCATTCTGTTAGATGAAAAATTTACTCAAGAAGCGCTCTCAACCAGACTTAATGCAGCCACTTACCCGATTGTGCACGTGGCGACTCACGGCCAGTTTGGCTCTACGCCAGAAGAGACTTATTTGGTCGCCTGGGACGAGCTCATTAATGTGCAAGAGATCAGTCAGATGCTTCAGGCGCATTTAGGCGATCGCGACGGCATCGATCTACTGGTTTTAAGCGCCTGTGAAACTGCTAGCGGCGACCAGCAGGCCGCCCTTGGCTTAACCGGTGTTGCCATTAAAGCTGGTGCGCGCAGCACCGTTGGATCGCTGTGGGCTATTAACGATGAGGCGACGTCTCAATTTGTTGGATATTTTTACGAGCAGCTCATCACGCCAGGGATGACCCGAGCAGGCGCTATCCGAGCCGCTCAGCTACAAATGCTGAAAGACCCTCAGTACCAACACCCTATCTACTGGGCTCCCTATATTTTGTTAGGAAGCTGGATGTAGCCATCAATTTGTAGCCATCAATCTGTTGAGAGATGATTGTTAGGAGGCCGCCGCAAACGCTAGCGGGTCTTGGTCGCGGCGGTGTCTGAGGGTAATCGGTGGGCCTTGGCGATCGCTAACTAAAGCCGCCGTTTCTTCTAACGCGGTGCGTAGCTTTTTAGCAGCGTAAATAGACATATCTCGGGGGACATTGATGCGATCGCGCAAATACCTCAGCCCCACTTCACTCCCCGTAGGCGGCACGCAGTCTTCACCCGTCATCATCCGCGTCAGCCCACACCGCAGCGCTTCATCAAACACACTATCTTCCACCGGGTTTACCCGCACGATGTTGCCCCGATGCTTAATCACTCGATATAGCGCTTCTGCTGTCGCATTCTCTGGCTCAGGGTAGGCTACATCCGGCAAATCATGCCAAGGGCCGTTATCCACCCTGGCCTTGTTTTTCAGCATTTGAGGCTCGCCGTTTTCATAGCAGCCGCCCATCTGTGGTGGCAGATCGTGCGCGTGCGTATGAAAATCACTTTGTGTGCCTCGGTAGGTTAGGCGGCTCTCCATCGCATCAAACCAGGCCGATAGGTAAGGGTTCTCTTCTCTAAGCGAATAGCCTTTGTAGTAGTACAAACTGGCGTTCATTCGTTCTACATAGGGCGTAAAAATAACGTCAGCAATACTAAAATCTTCTAGAAAATAGGGACTAGGCGTTGCACTCAACGCCGCCTCCACCTCAGCAACCATCGCCAAAAACTGTTCTTTGTTTCTTTTCTCCTGGCCAAACCAGCCGCTCGGCTGACACAGCCACCCACACCAAGCTCGAAACAACAACCTCTCTAATCGCCGCATCGGTAACACCTGCCGATCATTCATCCCGTATTCCAGCGGCTTCAACGAACCAAATGCTTGCTCTAGCGCCACTAAAATATCGTCGCTCTCTGTAATAATCCGTCCGTTGAGTTCCAACGCTGGCAGCATTCCCGAAGGTACCTTGCGCTTGTACCAGTCTTCTTTGGTGCCATAGCAGAACATGGTTACTTTTTTAATGCGGTAGGGAATCCGCTTTTCCTCTAGCCACAGCCATATTTTTTGGCAGTAAGGGCACCAGGCATGATTATCGCGATACAGCGTCACCCTCACTTCTGACTCGTCTTTGCCGAACAGCCGCAGGCACGCCTGAGCGTTCGTTGGCCCGTTAACAGTATCCATTTGAAAGTCAGTAAGGTTTTCTAGCTCTGACCAGCTAAGAGGTGCGCGCGACATAGGAACGATTTAGAAAAAATAGCGCTCTCCATTGGCTAGAAGATCACGCCTGATGACGCTTTAAGTATAGAAGAAACCTGCTCAACCAAAGCGCATACGGAGCGCACACGGCTGACGGCCTCTTCGTTTCTACCGCTAGCGAGACTGAAAAATATTTTGTACCATCTGCTTGGAGCAAGCCGCCGAGGCCCCATCTAGCGCATCCATTTCCCCCTCACTCAGTCGCCAGCCTATTGCCCCTGTATTCTGCTGCGCCTGCTGAAGACTTTTCGCACCAGGAATTGGCATCGCCCCCTTGCATATGCACCAGTTAATCGCCACTTGTGCCATCGTTTTCTCTTTTTGTTTGGCCATGTCTCTCAGGCAATTGAGCAAAGGCTGAACCCCAGGCAAAATCTGACCGAGCGCAAACTTACGCAGCCCCTTCGGCAAATCCGCCTGACTTCGGTACTTTCCCGTCAATAGCCCTAGCGCTAGCGGACTATAGGCTATTAGCTGAATGTCTAGCTCATCGCAAACCTCTTTTATATTCAGCTCTGTCACTGGATAGGTAGACAGCAGTGAGTACTGAACTTGTAGCGTCTGAATGGCTACGCCCTGGTCAGCTAGCCGTTTGTGAGCGAGCCGCAGTCGTTTTGGGCCAAAGTTAGAAAGCCCTACCCCCTTTGCCAGTCCCTGGTTACAAAGCGCTGCTAATCCATCCAACAGCGGCCCTTCCTGCCATGGCAGATAGTTGGCGGTAGACCAGTGCATCTGCACCAAATCTATATGGCCTAGCCGCTGAGCAGAGGCTTTACCCGCAGCCACCATCGTGTGCGAGGTGAGCCGCCAGGGGTAGGGCGCAAGCTTAGTAGCCAAGCAAATTTTGTCTTTATTTTTGCCTTCGTAGGCGGTGCTAAATTGGCCCAAAAGCTTTTCACTTTGCCCGCTGAGCTTACCGGTGCCGTAGGAGTCGCCCGTGTCAAAAAGCGTTACGCCACGGCTTACACAGTGGTTGAATACCGCATTTAACTCAGCGTCCATCGCTTCTTCGTAGTTCCAAAGCAGGCGATTGCCCCAAGCCCAGGTGCCACAGCCCATTTCAGGAAGGGCAATGTTGAAATCAGAGATCGGTGGCATAAAAAAGCAAAACAGCTATCGGCACAAGCCATATTCTCATAGGATGCTGCGCCGCCCTTGAGAAAACTCTCAAAACTCTCAAAGAAAAAGGGCAAGAGAGCACTTTGAAGATGCTGCCTTACCCTTGAGAATTCACGCAAACGTTGAAATATTGGCTGAGCGATCGCCTTAGCCACTGAGCCACGGTCAAAAAATAAAGCTTGAAGCGCTGCAAAAAAATACAGACCTAAAAACCGCTGTCTGAGCTAACAGAAATTTTGCAGATGCTGGTGCTACAGGACGACATGTAGGCTTTTATTCTGTAGGTGCCTTCGTAGGGTGCGGTAACGACCGGAAAAGAATCTGTTGCGATATTTGCTACGGCATTCCCGTATTCGTCATAAGTGATTGAGCCATCCTGATTGTAAAGATACAGATTAATATCACTACAATCTTCGTCACAAATGGCATATACGCTCTCTCCTTCGTACAGATAGCCTGTCATTATTGAGAACTCGTTGGTTGAGAGCAGCTTTGTCTGGTCTTGAGCAGCGGCTGGACTGATGATCCCGAGTGCGGCAATAGAGACAACGGTAATGGTGCTAATGGCTGCTCGAACTTTAGAAGAGAAAGACATTTCTATAAATCTTTTTTGGCGAAGTAGAAGGATGCTAAGTAGCGCGAATTGGCTGATAAAACAGCGTTTTTCCGAGAGCACTGCGTGGGCTGCTGAATATAGAATTGCCTTAGTAGAGAAAAAGCTATCACTCATAACAGCAAGAAGTTGAAAAAAGAAAAGCGTACTGACCCTACACGTAACCGAATATACGCAGAGATAAAACAAATAAACAGAGTCTGTTGATGCTGAAATATCTTTGTGGGGCTGTGTGATTGAGAGATTTTATAGGTGACCTGAGTGATGCGCGATCGCCTACAAACAACAGTCAATGTTGTTCTTAAAACTGTTAATAAAGTTTTTATAAGCTTGACATTCACTAGAGTTGTTACGTTGTCCGTATGCCTACGAGCACTTTGATCGTCGCTGACCGGCTGACCGACTTAACAGGCAAACCCCGAGCTGCCCAATTGCCGCTAAAATTTAATCTTAAGCGTGTCTAGAACACCCTCAAGACAAAACGGGCTAAAACCATGGGCGATCATCCACAGAAATCCGCCAATACTCCTGAGCAGTCGCCCTCGGCTAGCACATTGCCTGCTGAGACACAGCCTACTAAAAAAACTTCATGGCGAAATACTGCACTCAACCGGTTTCGCTCCGCTCGCGAAAAGGCCGCTGAAACGCTGACAGATTGGATTCCGAAAGACTGGCTACCGGCTGATTCAATTCAGCTACGCAAGCTATATAACGACGCTCAAAGCAGCCTTCAGAGCAGCCTTAAAGACAACAATATTTTGAAGGTGTTTAGCGTTGATGAAGATCAGATTGCTGAGATTTTGAAGCAGGTCAAAGCTGAGCTGCCAACGACCGAAGCATTGCTGATTGGTAAGCCGCAAGCCGGAAAAAGTTCGATTGTAAGGGGTCTCACAGGAGTCTCGGCAAATATTGTCGGGCAGGGATTTCGTCCGCATACTCAAAATACAAAGCGCTATGCCTATCCTTCTGAAGATTTGCCGCTGCTGATTTTTACAGACACTGTGGGGCTTGGCGATATTGGACAGGAAACTGCAGGGATTGTGCAAGAGCTGAGCGCTGAGCTGGCGGAGGAAAGCCGTCGTGCCCGCATTTTGGTGCTGACGGTTAAAATCACTGATTTTGCGGTCGATCAGCTCAAGCAAATTATGCAGCAGCTCAGAAAAGCCTATCCCGATGTGCCTTGCCTGCTAGCCGTGACCTGCCTACACGAGATCTATCCACCTGAATGGGAAAACCACCCCACTTACCCGCCGGAACATGCCGAGTTAGACCGCGCGTTTGTGGCCTTACAGGAGGCCTTCAAAGGCTGTTTTGACCGGGCTGTTCTGCTAGATTTTACGCTTGAAGAAGATGGCTTTGACCCCGTGTTTTATGGGCAAGAGGCGCTGCGTGACGTCTTAGCCGAACTGCTGCCTGAGGCGGAATCTAACGCTATCTATCAGCTTATAGACGATCAGGCGATGGCCAGCGCTCAGCTTGGCACCCTGTATCGAGATGTGGGTCGGCGGTATATTTCGGCTTTTTCGGTGATTGCGGCGACGCTGGCTGCTGTGCCGCTGCCGTTTGCGACGATGCCAGTGCTGACGGCTTTGCAGGTATCGATGGTGGGCGTGTTGGGGCAGCTCTATGGGCAGCGGCTGACGCGATCGCAGGCGGGCGGCGTGGTAAGTGCGATCGCAGGAGGATTTTTTGCACAGGCGATTGGGCGAGAACTCATCAAATTTATTCCCGGTTTTGGCAGTGTGATTGCGGCATCTTGGGCGGCGGGCTATACCTGGGCGCTAGGAGAAGGTGCCTGCGCATACTTTGGGGACATTATGGGTGGCAAAAAGCCTGATCCTGAAAAGATTAAGCAAGTGATGGCTGAGGCGTTTGAATCAGCCAAAGAGCGTTTTCGGCAGTAGAGAAACGGCTCGATTGCTTAAGCACGATTAGGCTCATGTGTCTGTTTATCGCCACAGATTTTATTGCCACAGATTATTGCCACAGACGGTTGATGGCTCTTACGGCTGCTGGAACAATGATCGTGCGGCGGACTTCTCTGCGAATGATGCCGAGCGTGGTGGCAGGGCGATCGCGGCTGGTGATAATCTCTAAGGCGTTTTGTGCAAGGCTGCGGGTGGACGCGTCGCTGTTGCCGACAAGCTGATTTAGCATGGGAATAGCGGGTAGGGCTCGCTGACCTAAGTGAGCGATCGCGGCAGTCGCGAGCTGTCGGGTGCTCAAATTATTAGACGAGGCTGCCGATATGAGCGTGGGGAGCACTAGCTCACTGTCGCCTGTGAGTGTCCAAAGGGCGTCAGCGGCATAGAGCTGCGTTAGGTCGTTGTCGCTATTGAGCGCTGTTTTTAAAGCGGGGACGGATTCGGCGGTCAGGCTAGAGAGATCCAGGCTGGTGCTGGTGAGACCTTCTAATTCTGAAGCGCCCGGTGTGGGTGTGGGTTTCTCCGCTTCGATTTCATTTATCTCAGCTAAATCTGTTTCATGCGTATCTAGCATGATGACCTCTGCTATTTCTAGTATGGCCGCTTCACTTTCTTCATCTGAGACAATCTGTTCTTCAACCACTCCGCCGTCAGCCACGGGCACTGCTTCAGCCTCGGTGACTGCTGAAACGTTTTTAGTTTCTTCGGAAGAAGAAACTTGTGCAAAAGCCGGTAGCGCTGATGTCAAAAGAGCCATGCTGAGCGCAGTAGAAAAAACGAACGCAGCCTTAACAAATCCGCTTTGAACAACCATGTGAAATCCTGAGACTTTCTGAAAAGATGATTGAGCCTATAAAGTAGCTTTTTCAGATTTTAAGCTGAAGGGTATCAGGGCCAGTTCGTGATGCGGCTCGTTTTTTAAGCGCGTTGCACACAAGTGTTTATCAGCAAATACTGGTAGATAGTTGAGCTGAATATGAGCGGTATTTAACGGGTTCGTGGAGCGATCGCTTGAGTCAATGACCGTTGATCCCTAGAATTGAATGGTATTTGTCCTGATAAAATACCAAAGCAAAGCAAAACGCTCTCAAGAGAGATATTAGGAGGAACCATGGCTGAACGTCCAATCATCGTTGGCATTGTGGGCGATAGCGCCGCTGGAAAAACGACTTTGACGCGTGGTATCGCGCAAGTGCTAGGTGAAGACAACGTTGTAGCCATTTGCACCGACGACTATCACCGCTACGACCGTAAGCAGCGGGCCGAAATGGGCATCTCTGCCCTAAACCCCGACTGTAACTATCTCGATATCATTGAGCAGCACTTACAGGATCTAAGAAACGGCAAGGCTATTCTCAAGCCCATTTACAATCACACTTCGGGCGAGTTTGATGCACCTGAGTACATCGAGCCTCAAAAGTTTGTGATTGTAGAAGGTCTGTTGGGTTACTCTACCAAAGCCGCTCGCGATGCCTACGACGTAAAAGTATATCTAGCACCCCCCGAGGATTTGCGGGCTAAGTGGAAAATTAAGCGTGATACTCGCAAGCGCGGCTATACCGACGAGCAAGTGTTGGAGGCATTACGTAAACGCGAGCCTGACTCTGAAGCATTCATCCGCCCTCAGCGTCAGTGGTCAGATGTGATTGTGTCGTTTATTCCCCCGAGCGATGAGTCAGAAGAAGGCAACGATCTGCTGCTAGATGTAAAGCTCGTATTGCGACCTACTTTGCCCCACCCCGACTTTACGCATTTGTTGGATGACAAAGGCAATGATTTGGGTGATGCGATTCGGCTGTTGTTAGATCGTGATATGGGTAAGCCGGTTGATGTCCTTTCTATAGATGGTCATGCGACCGAAGAGCAGGTGCAGCAGCTAGAGCGTATTCTTTGTAATGAAGTTCCTTATCTAGGTCAGTTCTGTAGCCTGGAGGGCAATCAGGATGTCGGTAAGTTAGTGGGCACGACGGGCGAAACGCTTCAAAGCTACCCGCTGGCCCTGACGCAGCTATTGATTACCTATCATATGCTGAAGGCGGTTGAGCGCACGCAAAAAGCAAAGTAAGCGATCGCGAGTGACTTAATCACCAAGAGCCCGTCTTTTTTTTAGAGGCGGGCTTTGTGGTTAATAATAATAATTCTAGCGCCCGCGCTAGTGTAGTTTGATGAAATAGTGTCGATAGCGCTGCGGTCGTATTGGATGGTGACGTCACCTATTTGAGCCACTTTTCCTCTGGCGGTGTAGGCGATCGCAGCCTGTCCAATTCGGGCAATTTTCCCGCTGTAGCCATAGGCAATGAGCGTGCTCCCAATCTGTTGAATTCGCCCTATGTAGTCGTAAGCAATTTCAGTGTTGCCGATGCGATTAAGCTGCCCTTTGTAGTCATAGCCAAGTTCAGCGGTGTAGTCACGTGCAGAAAGACTCAGCCTGCCAGCGGTATCGACGTAGAGTACAGTTCTTGAAATAACAATATGCGCGCCCAACAGTTCACCTGCCGAAGAGAGATAGATTCGTTCAAATTGGGTGGAAAGTGGGCGCTGTGAAAGAACCGTAGGCGCTTGAGCTTGGCTTTGAGTGACTTTTGCTCGAAGCGGGGCTGCTGCTGCCGCTTGACAGATTACTAAGCTGAACAAGAGAACACCATAGCCGTAAGTTTTAAGCTTCATGAGATCCGCTGGCAATTGATTGTTCTAATAGTGTAAGCAATCCAACAGATTCTTTGAGGGTGACTAAGCTGTTGGCACATAGGATGCCAGAGGCGGCGACAGCAGGAACGCCAATGCCGGGAAGTGTGCTGTCACCAACGAGATAGAGGCCTTTAATGGGCGTTTTACAGCTAGGAAACCGACCTTCTTTAGCGGCAATGGCAGGCCCGTAAGTTCCTTTATAGCGTCGTAAAAACCGGCTATGGGTGAGCGGGGTGCCAATCATTTCGACTTCAATGCGCGATCGCACGTCCGGAATAATTCTCTCTACCGCGCGAAAGAGTGTTTCTGCTTTCTCTCTCTTTTTAATTTCATAGTGCTCGTCTTTTGCCCAGCCTTCAAAAGGCTCTAGCGTATAGGCATGGATGGTGTGATAGCCCGAGGGAGCCTGCTGCGGATCGAGAACTGTTGGAATAGACACCATGCAGGTATTGCCCGGAACGGTCACATCTAAGTTACTGTCGTGAACAACAACATGATGAATCGGAACGTCTTCTAAACCCTCAGCGCGAATGCCTAGGTGCAGGTGCATAAAGCTGTCAACGGCAGGCGTTTCGAGTGATTGTGTGCGATAGTTAGCCGGGAGCGCTGAAGGATCGAGCAGATGGCTGTAGGTGTCCCAGATCGTAGCGTTGGAGATGACTGTGGGTGCGGTAATGCGAGTCTCCTGTGGAGAGGCTCCGCCAACGCCATTTTTTAAAACAATGCCTTTTGCAGTTCCCCTCTCCGTTATTATCTTATCCACGTGAGCCCCAAGCTTCAGCTCACCGCCCCAGCGCTGAAGCCCGCGCACCAAAGCATCAACAATCGCGCCGCTACCGCCCACCGGATAGTCAATCACTGAATTGGCGCGTTCACCAAACATAAAGGCCATTTCAGGCGCTACCGTTTCCTCGCACTTCATGCCTGACAGCAAAAAGCACTCCAGATCTAGCAGCCGTTTCAGCCAGGGATCTCGCTCGGATTCATGGGTGACTTTGTTCATTACCTCAGCCATGGAGCGGCCTAAGTCTGGTAGGGATGGCAGCATTTGCGCGATCGCCCCAGGATACCGCTGTAATAGCAAAGGCAGTAGCCACCCATCAGCCCTAAGCGCTAGGGTCGGAATTGCTTTCAAGGGCGCATAAATTTTGAGCAGCCGGGCCTCTAATTCTGCAAGCTGAGCGGCGGCACCTGGGCTAAACTTTTCCACGGCCTGCCGGTATTTTTCCCCATCGCCATATACCGGCAGCGTGCCTTCTGGAAAGTGGTAGTAGCCAAAAGGATCGTAGGGCACGGCTGCCAACGTTTCCCCGAGGACTGCAAGCACCTGGCTAAGTGGGTTGGCTGAAGCAGCCTCTGCCAATCCGCAGTAAAAAGAGGGGCCTGAGTCGAAGGTAAAGCGCTTGCCGTTGACCTGACGCGTAAACGCATGAGCTGCGCCGCCCGGTAGCGTATGGCTCTCACAAACAATCACCCGCCGCCCGTAGCGAGCGAGCAACGCGCCCGCGACTAGCCCACCCAAACCACTGCCAATTACGATAACGTCTGCGGTGGTCTGCATAGCGTAGCTGTTCCTGTGTAAAAGATGCGTGAGCGACAAAGGCCTGCTCAAACACCTCCATCTTAGGCATATTTTTAGAGGCAATGCCTTTGTTGACGATGTTATGCGTTCCTCAGCCGAGACTGCATACCATCAGATTCGCCTGTAGGCTTAAGATAGACATGCAGGTAGATACATTGATGGGTTGAGTAGGGCGGCTAAGCGCTGCTTTTGTACTTATAGACTTATGGCACTCAAAGCAGCTTTATTGGGCTTTAATGGCATCATTATTAATGACGAAGCGGTGCGCCAGACGCTGAGTGAGCAGGTGCTGCTGAGCGAAAACCTCAGACCTAATCCAGACGACTATCATGATGTGTGCTTGGGGCGGAGCGATCGCGCCTGCCTAAAGGCTCTACTTTCCCAAAGAGGCCGAACTACTCCGCCCCAAGCTTTGGATAAAATGCTGGCCCAAGAATCGGCCACCTACCAAACCTGGCTAGATAATCTAGAGAAGCTGCCGATTTATCCCGGCCTAGACGATCTGATTTTTCGATGTCGGACGGCTCAGGTGAAAATGGCAATTGTTACAGGCGCTGAACGGCAGCAGGTGCTGAGCGTGCTTGAAAAGGCTGATTTGACCGAGCATTTTCCAGTGATTGTCACAGGTGAGGATCTCTCGGCAGAAGGTAGTAAGCCTGCACCAGATGGCTATATCAAGATAATTGAGAAGCTTAACGAAAAATACCCTGAACTACAGCTACAGCTTAGTGAGTGCATTGCGATTGAAGATTCTTTTGCAGGCATTGAGGCGGCTAAAAGCGCTCAGGTTCCAGTTGTCGGCGTGGCGCATACCTACCCAAACCATATGTTGCAGCGGCGAGCAACCTGGGTTGTAGACTATCTGCGAGAGATCAAGTTTGACTGGGTAGGAGAGAAGTTTGGCGGAGAGTCTTTAGCGGGGACGCTGCGTCAGCCTGTTGTAGACGAGCTTAATAATTCGGATTCTAAATGATTATTCAGGCTTGCACGAACTTCTAAAGAGACTTAAGATCTAAGAGACTCTGAAGTGTTAGAAGTCTGAGCAGCCGTGTTTAACTCGGCCTGAACTTTGGCCATTTCTGCCGGATTGCCAATGGTCTCTTTGATCTCATTTTGCAGGCGCTCTAGCGTAGAGTCTGCTTTTGCCCTTGCTAAAATGTCTTGCATGACGGTATTGACGCCGTTTGGCCCCCAGGTGCAGCCCTGTTGTAAGTACAGTTTCGCAGCTTGCCCTACGGCGTAAGTGCCATAGCCTGCGGCCCCTGCCTGAGCAGTCATTGCGCCTGCGTAGGCGGTAAATCCAGAGAAACTTTCAAAGGCGCTCCAGATGGCTGCGCCGCTTTTGCCGAAGCCGAGAATAAGGCTGGTGCCGAACTCGCTGAGCAGCAGTGTGCCTGAACTGCGGATGATGGACTGCCAAAGCGCACTGGCTTCAAAACGAGTCATAGGAAAACCGTAGAGCTTGGAAAGGGCACGAATCATGACGATATCGGAGCCAATGCCGCCGAGGATATCTAGAATGGCAACTGGGTTTAGAGAGACTGCGATCGCCTTGTATTTCGCATACGTCCAAATCAGCTCATTTGCATTACCCTGATTCAGCTCAGCGGTTTCTCTCGATAAAGTCTGTTCGATTACGCCCGCCTGCCGCAGCGCGTTTAAAGCAATCAGCGTCGGCCCCTCTTCCCTCACAATTTTGAGTAAGGCTGTTTTAAGCGGTTCTATCTGCGCTGGTGGACTCTCCCACTCTTCAGTTGTTCTCCCATCAGGCCATTCTACGCGCACCTGTAAAGGCGTCGGCTCAGCAGACACCATCACAATATCGTCTACGAGCCTAGCGCCTTTAGGCAAGTCAGCCTTACTTTCAGCCTGTTGCCACAAGGCTTGCAGATTGTTGGCAACCGATTCTCTATCGGTCTCTGGATAAAGATCTATTTTGTTGAATACGAGTAATAGCGGCTTGCTAGTAGCATAAAGCTGTTGTAATGCCTGATATTCTGTTTGAGTGACGTCGCCAGAAACCACAAAAAGAATGAGGTCGGCCTGCTGCGCTACTTCTTGAGCAACTTTACCTCTCGACTCTCCTTCAATTTCATCGAGCCCAGGAGTATCTATCAGCTCCAGCTTTAACGCTCGATTTTCTGTATCCGGTGTCCAGTACACCGAGCGCGGCCACTGTGTTACACCATTGAGCGGCCCGGTTTCCAACACCTTTTCACCCATGAGTGCGTTGATGACGGCTGATTTTCCACGACTTACCAGCCCGAACACCGCCACCCGCAAAAGTGAGCTGTCTAGCTTGTTCATCAGCGTTGTGAGCTGATCGATGCCGGTTTTGACTGCGGCCTGACGGTTCAGTTCTTGAGCGTCAAGCCGGGTCATTTTGAGCTGGGGAATGTAGCGGTCTATAGCCTGCCTGAGGCTGGTGCGGGCTTGTTCTACTAAAGGATTTAGCTGGCTAGGGGGTGCTTGTGCCATGTTTAGGCGGCTTGAGGTTGTTGCTTTAAGGGTAAGTGGGTGAGCGCCTGATCGACGAAGCCTTTGAGGGCGGATGTTTGCTTGGCTGCTCTGAAAAAGGTTTGGAGGCGATCGCCCATCTCACTAAAGGCAAAATTCCTTTGCTCAGGGGCTAGCAAACTCTGCTCTTCAAAGAAATCAATCAAGCTAATACCGACCATTCTGGTGAGGTAGGCAGCGCTCACGCCTTGCAGCGCGCCACCGGCTACATAAGTGGCCGCGTGAGTTTTGAGCAGGCTACCAAGCGCCTGTGTAGAAAGCTCGACAAGGCCAAGTTTTACGAGCAGTTCAGCAAGGGTTCCGGCGGCCGTTTTCGCCTGTTCTAAAGAGAATTTTTGGCCGTATACCGCGCCTAAGTCCACAATCATTTGAGCGTTGATCGCGGTAGAAGCTAGCAGATCTAAACTCGGCAATGGACTGGCAAACGCACTGCCGCCTGCAACCCACTGCATTTGCTCGACCAGCGGCATCGCTTTTTGTCGTCTGTAGCTGTTCAATAGCTGCTGAGACTCAAGAAACAGTCTGTTAGCTTGACGCAGCGTTGTTGTCATCACTAGCTGCTGAGCTTCGTTTTCAATCAGATGATTTAGCTGGTCTGTAAGATTTTTGAGCTGTGGCTCTGGATGTTCGGTCAGTTCTGTCACTTGGCCGTCTTCTTGATGGCGGCGGACTTTGATGGGGTTTGGTTTGGTGGCGATCGCACTCACGCCAAGGCCCAAATCTTCCACCCGCGTCTGAATTCTCGACACCACAGACTGACGATCTAGCGGCGTAAGCTGATCTTGCTTATTAAAAACTATCTGTGTCCTGTAGCCTGCTTTTAACAGAGATTGAATACGCTGTAGCTCAGACTGCGTAAGATCAGCAGCCGTCACAAAAAGAACAAGATCGCTATTTGCAGGGGGCAGTGCTTTCTCACCAGCCACTTCTACAATAGAACTCACGCTAGCGGGTTTCCAGATTTTAGTTAGCTGAGAGGCTAGCGCTGACTTACCTGTAGATTTGTTGCCAACAACCGCAAGAGAAAAAGATTCTCTATCAAGGTTGGCAAGCAGTTGAGAAATCGCCTCACGCTGCTTTTCAATTTTCGACCACACGGGCGCATCAGTCTTTGTGTCTTCAGGCAGCTCTGCTTTTAGCGTATCTAAGCAGTCCTCTACCTTCGCAATCACAACTTCAACGGCGGATCTATCAACGGGGCCAATGGCCAGCGGGGGCTCAAAGTCGATATTGGAGCTGCCTTGCTGTTTGAGCCACCATATGCCAGATCCTAGGGCGAGTACCCCCAGCATCGTAGAGCCATCTGCCAGCGGCGATTGGCCGACCACGTTCATCAACCATAGGCTGGCTGAGAGGCCTAAACCACCGACTAAAATAGGACGCTTCAGTTGCATGAACAATCACCGTGAGCTGCTGTCACTATTGTATAGAGCTACATCAAAATCGGAAAAGTAGTGAGAACCGAGGCGGTAGCTATTGGGTTAGTACTAGGCGTGCGTTGTCATAGCGATCGCGATCGCACCAATGTCCACCCTGACTAAGACATAGATGTGGCGTTCCCTTACTGCTAGAGAGTTGATAGAGTCATAGGAATTTAGAGAGCTCACCTATGACTGCCGAAAATAACAAGTGGTATAGCTGGTATCGAGCCTTTGATGAACATCACAGCCCAGAAGAACGGCGGCAGTGGTACAGCGGCGCGGCTAGAGCGTACAGATGGGCAAGGCCAACATATCCTAATTCGCTGATCGAGCGAGTGGTAGCTCAACTGAATGATAAAGAAACCCTGTTGGAAATCGGCTGTGGCCCCGGCATTGCGACGACAGCTTTTGCAGAAAAAGGCTTTCGCATTGATGGCGTAGAGCCGAGCCCAGCCGCCTGTAAGCTGGCTCAAAAATCTTGTGAAGTTTATAGAAATAGCGTCACCATCCACAACAGTACCTTTGAAGACTATTCATTAGGAAATCAACGGTTCGATGCGGTACTTGCCGCGACCTCCTTTCATTGGATCTCACCGAAAGTCGCCTGCAAAAAATCAGCAGCAGCACTGAATCCTGGCGGCTCGCTCATTTTGCTGTGGGCCACCCCACCTCAGCCAAGCGATGAGATTTATCAATATTTACAGCCCGTTTACGAGCGTCATGGCCTAGCAGAGATGGGGCACGAACAGCACCGCACTCAGGCTTATTATCAGGGAAACTTCGAGAACTTCGCGAAAATGGTAGGCGACTCGGGATACTTTGAAGCCACACCCGTCGAAGTAGACACTCATCACTCTATATATAGTATTGAAAAATATTTGGCGCTGCTGAGCACGCTTTCAGGCTACATCGCACTTGAGGCTGAGCAGCGAGAAAATCTGCTGAGTGAGCTAGGAGAGCATCTGGCCAAAAAACTAGAAACGGGCGCATTCGAAACCATCCATTGGTTTGCCTCACAGGTCACGCCTTTGGTAACAAAGCCTTAGCAAAGCCACTCACAACTTTGCAAAACATGACGGTTGGTTGCATCCCGGCCCCAATATGGCAGCATTATCTATGGAAGTTCAGTTTCACCTAGTCCCCCAATGGAACAGCAGCAAAGCCCCACTGTTATTATCACTGGAGCCTCTTCAGGCGTTGGCCTCTACGCCGCCAAAGCACTCGCGCAAAAGGGCTGGCATGTGATTATGGCCTGCCGCAATTTGCCCAAAACCGAGCGAGTTGCCAAAGAGCAAGGCATTAGTCCTGAAAGCTACACCATCATCGAACTTGACTTATCTTCACTAGAGAGTGTTCGCAAGTTTGTAGACAACTTCCGTGCAACCGGCCGTTCCTTAGATGCGCTGGTGGTGAATGCGGCGATTTATAAGCCCAGCCTCAAGTCACCTGAGCGTAGCGTAGACGGGTATGAAATTAGCGTTGCCACCAATCACCTGGGCCACTTTTTGCTGTGCAATCTGATGCTAGAAGATCTCAAAAAATCTTCTCATCCAGAACCGCGCCTGGTGACTTTAGGAACCGTGACGGCTAATCCTAAGGAGCTGGGCGGTAAGATTCCGATTCCGGCACCGCCAGACCTGGGCGATCTCAAAGGGATGGAGCTGGGCTTCAAAACGCCGATTGCAATGATTGACGGGAAAAAGTTCAAGCCTGGAAAAGCCTATAAAGACAGCAAGCTGTGCAATATGCTCACTATGCTAGAGATGCACCGCCGCTACAACAAAGATACGGGCATTATTTTCAACGCGCTTTATCCTGGCTGTGTCGCAGAGTCAGATTTGTTTAGAGACGCGCCTAAGCTGTTTCAAACCATTTTTCCTTTCTTTCAAAAGAACATTACTGGCGGCTATGTGAGCGAAGAGGAGTCGGGCAAGCGCGTAGCTCAAGTTGTTGCCGATGAAGGTTTTAATAAGTCGGGTGTGTATTGGAGCTGGGGCAACCGACAAGACGAAAGTCGTGAGGCCTTTTGTCAGGAGGTTTCTAACGAAGCGGCAGATGCCAATAAGGCCGAGAAATTATGGGAGCTGAGCGAAAAGCTCGTAGGCATTTCATAGGGAATTTTTCAGCATGTTTGACTATTCGCTGTGCTAGCAGGTATCGCCTACTAGAGCGTAGACGCTGGTAAGTACTGTTGATAATTAACGCAGGAACTCTTCCATGTTTGACCATCTTTCGGTAGGCGTTACCGATCTATCTCAAAGTCTTGCTTTCTACGATGCGGCTTTGAAGCCTTTGGGCATTAGTCGAATGTTTGCGATGAGCGATCGCGGTATTGCCGCCTATGTAGACAGCAATCAAGTTTCCTTTTGGCTCTATTCAAAAGACGCTGAACAAACAAACTTAGGAGAGCTTCCTAGCCCACCTCGTTTTCACCTCGCTTTTTGTGCCGCTGATAGATCTGCTGTGGATGCTTTTCACACCGCAGCCCTTTCACAAGGCGGCACGGATGAAGGTGCACCGGGCATTCGCGCTCAGTATCACCCGAACTACTATGCAGCCTACGTCCGCGATCCGAATGGCTACAAAATAGAGGTGGTATGTCAGAAGTAGCTGTGGTGCAAGGCAGCTTGGAGACGTTGGCGTTGAGACTTGGGCCGGGGGCTGATGTAAGACGAGAGTTAGAGGCGATCGCACAAGCCCAAAATATCCGTGCGGGCGTCATCCTTAGCGCAGTCGGCAGCTTGTCTCAGGTGCGTCTCAGATTTGCGGGCCAAGATAGCCATGCTGAACTAGCAGGGAAGCACGAGATCCTTACGCTGTCCGGGATGCTTAGCGAAGCGGGCGGGCATTTGCACATGAGCGTGGCTAATTCGCAGGGCGCGTGTAAAGGGGGACATGTTGTTTATGGATGCGAGGTGTATACGACCTTGGAAATTGCGATCGCCTTACTCCCTAATATTGAATTCCAGCGTGTTTTTGATAAAAATACTGGCTTCAAAGAGTTAAAGCTTTTAATTTAATTTTTGCCTTCCCTGCATTGACTGAGGTGGATGGTCACGACGAGCGAGATGAACCGTTACAATTTGCTTGAATCATAAATTTTCTGCTGCATAGTCGGTAGTTTCTTGCGAGGAAAAACACTGTGTCTAAGGTATCTGTTCCTTCAAAATTTCCCTATAAAACAAACGCGCCTGGACCTTCTGGGTACTTGCTCTTGGGACTTTCAAAGCTTCAGTCACAGCCAATTGAGTATTTGGGACGATTTTGGCGCGAGTATGGGGATTTAGTGCGGTTGCCGATACTGCCGGGAATGACGATCTATTTGGCGACGCATCCAAACCATATGGAGCATATTTTAACGACACATTCGGAGCGGTATGAGAAGCCTGATTTTTTTCTGAAGCCGATGGGGATGGTGCAGGGCGAAGGGTTATTTTCTAGCGAGGGTGCGTTTTGGCGGCAGCAGCGGCGGTTGATGCAGCCTACGTTTCAGCAAAAGCAGCTCGCTAAGCTACATGGCATTATGTGGGGCTGCGTGAATGAGCTTGTGGACGACTGGGCGCGGAAGCCAGCGGGCGAGGTGATTGATGTTGCAGCTGAGATGACGCGGCTGACGCTGAAGATTATTAGTTTGACGCTGTTTAGTGTGGACGTGAGCGATCGCACAAACAACTTGCGAGGTTCACTAGAAGTGCTGATCGACTATGTTTTCCAGCGCCTCACCAATCCGCTGATGCCGCCACTTTGGGTGCCCACCAAAACCAATCAAGAATTTCGCATGGCTAAACAAACCGTTGATCAAGCTGTTTTAGAGATTATTCGGGAGCGGCGAGACAACCCGATTGAGGACGTAGACTTGCTGGCGATGCTGCTGGCTGCTCGTGATGAAGAGACGGGAGAGGGCATGAGCGACCTGCAACTACTCAACGAAATGATCACGCTTATTGACGCGGGGCACGAGACCTCAGCAACTTCTCTAGCTTGGACGTGGCATTTGCTAGGAACTCATCCGGAGGTGATGGTGCAAATGCAGGATGAGATAGATTCTGTTCTACAAGGAGGCATCCCGACGTTTGAAAATTTGTTTAAGCTGAAATATATGCGACGGGTGTTTGATGAATCTTTGCGGCTGCGCCCGCCTGGATCAGGGCTTGCGCCTAGAGCAGCTTTGGAAGACGACGAGATTGGAGGCTATCACATTCCAAAGGGGTCTATTTTTAATCTTGCTTTTTACTTTACGCTGCGACACCCTGAGTTTTGGGAGAAACCAGAAGCGTTTGACCCTGATCGCTTCTTGCCGGAGCGGTCAGAAGGTAGGCCGAAGTACGCTTACATGCCCTGGGGCGCGGGGCCACACGTCTGTATTGGGAAGAATTTTGCACTAATGGAAGCGATGATGATTTTGAGTGCGATCGCCCAACGTTTTCAAGTCACTTTAGTCCCTGATCAAACCATTGAAGTAGAGCCAAGATTCACCCTACGACCAAAATACGGCATTAAAGTCACGATAAAAGAGAGACTTTAACAGCAGCTATCATACAGATTTGATGACTCGGCACGGATTTCCAACGGCAACTACGTTGTCTGGAATATCTTTGGTGACCACGCTACCGGCTCCGATGGTAGTATTTGCGCCAATTGAAACGCCTGGGCAAATGATTGCGCCGCCGCCAATCCACGCGTTATCACCAATGCTAATAGGGGCAGCTAGCTCTTTTTGTGTGAGGCGAAGCGCTGGATCGGTTGGGTGATAGGCCGCGTAAATTTGTACCTTGGTAGCCATTAAAACGTTGTTGCCAAGGTGGACTTCAGCGCAGTCTAAAATGGTGCAGTCGGCATTTATATATAGGTTCTCTCCTGCAAAAATGTGGCAGCCGTAGTCGCAGTAAAAAGGCGGCGTAATTGAAAACGTTTGACCAATTTTGCCAAAGAGCTGACGAATCATTCTCTTCTGCTCGGCAGTTTCTCTAGGATGTAATGTGTTGAAGTCGTAGAGAAGATCGAGCGCTTTAAAGTGCAGCTCAACTAACGCTGGGTCGCTGGCTAAATACAGCTCCCCAGCGAGCATTTTTTCTTTTTCTGTTTTGTCGCTCATGAGCTTTTAAGTCAAGCAGTTGTGACTTACAGTAACCCACGATAGCGAATAAATAATAGTAAAGCAGCCCAAGATCCGAGAGCGACCTTAAGCGCAACGAGCACGTTGAGAATAGGAATCCAGCCGCCGCTAGCGAGCGTACCAAGATTGCCGTAGGGAAGCTCTAGCCCAAGTAGGATAAGAACGGCGATCACAATAAAAATTAGCACCGAAACTTTTTCTAACATGGCGGCGTGCCAGCGCTTATAGAGTGCCTCCATGCGTCTCATAGACGAGGTGATTGCGACTAGGCCAATGGCTGTACCGCCTGCAACACCTGCTGCAAAGCCACCGCCTGGGCTAAGGTGCCCGCGAATAGCTAGCTCAATGCTGATTAAGGCCGTGATGGTTGCGCCTAGCTGTGCGAGAACAACAGAAGGGTGATCGGTGAAGGCGTGGACAGTTGCCGCAGGCTGTTCGTCAGAGAGTAAGAAGCGAACGCCCATGATGGCGACTGAAAAGACGACGACCTCAAACAAAGTGTCGTACAGTCGGTTCCTAAAGATGATGCCTGATACCGCATTAGAGACGCCGGTTTCTTGAACGACGGTTTCGACAATAGAGAGGTCAGTGACGTCTGCGGCCAGGTTGGGAAATAGCAGCACTTTAATAAAGAGTGCTATGCCCGCAGATAAGTAAATCCATTTCATTACGAGGTCTCCAGCAAAAGATCAGGCTGAGCGGGGAGACGAGATATGTCTATATAGCTCACGGTTTTGGGTGGCAGCTCTGCTTGTAAAATTTGATGCAGATGCTTGACTCTAGTACGTAAGTGCGTTCGCGGAATATGAATGTACAGTGCGTGAATTTCCCTTCTTTTGAGCGCTGTTTGCATGGCTCGATTAGAAGGATAGGAGAGTATTTCTAAGCGCAGATGATAGCGATCAATCGCATGCTGTACGGCAGCATACATCACGTCATCTATATCTGTTTGCTCGCTTTCAACGACACCTATTTTCAAGAGCATAGAGGAGCGAACGGCGATCGCATACAGCGTCACCGAAAGCATCGTCCCCATGAGCGCTTCTGTCAGGGCAATGTCGGCTGCGCCAAATAAGGTGTAGGTGAGCGCGGCGATCGCACCTAACACTCCCCGAATCACCAGCGCCCGATAAGGATTGACTTGCAGCACTAGCAAGCAGGCTGATATTGGCATCAGCGCTACAATCAATAGCACTAAAATACTTTCAGACATGACTATCTCCTGGCTTTTCTCCTAAGTTGTCGTAATAGCAGTAGGCCAACACATAGCTCAGCACCGTATTCCAGATGGCCAGAGAAAATAGCGCCAACAACAGTAAAGGCCACTCTCGAGAAAGCTGAATGAGCAGCCCAGCAATGATGCTCATAGAGCCCAATGTGTCAGAAACAGAAAGGCTGTGCAGCTTGAATAAGATAGAGCGATCGCGCTGTGAGGGCAAATCTAACAAGGGCGCAGTGCCCCACAGCCAAAATATGGCACCCAAAGTAAAACAAAAGCCGCTCGCAATCGTGCCAATTAGTTCCATGCTTCCCTTACATCCCGCTTAATGTTTAGCCGTCTGATCGTGTGGGCTATCAGCATCAGAGAGGCATTGCCAACGCTCAAAATCAGCACGCCCACGAGCCCCACCATCCAGTCGTCTCGCCATACCGAAACCACTAGAATCATCACAGACGTTTTAGTGGAAATGCTGGTAAATGCAAGCATTTTTGACCAAATACGTTCAGCTTGAATCGCTGGTAAGGCGTTTCTATTGGCTAAAAAGCTTTCTCGGCAGAGGCTATAAATTGGCATCATGAGTGCCACTGTCATTGTGATGAGTAGCCCGATCATTTCGCTGACCTCTGACTGACGCTGTGTACGCTGTGTACAAGATAGTGGCCCTCTCCTGATTCGCTCTCGGTGTAGTCTACTACGATTGTTTTGGGGGTAAAGGTAATCAAGAAGATGTCTAGAAAGAGCAGTCCACGTGTCTGCTGCGGTTCGCTGGGATCTGTGGTGATCATCTCTATGGTGTGCGGATTTATCATCATTTCTATCGCCTCAATGTAGGCACGAGGGATGGCTAGCAGCACTTGCCACATCATCTTTAGCCAAGCTTTTAGGACAGGCTTTGACGATTTTCGGCGTAGGCGCTTGCCAAATGTGGGCAAAAGTAAGGCAATACAAACGCCAATTGCGATGTTCGCTAAGCTAGCGTCGGCGGTGAGTAGAAACCAAAGGCAAAGCTTAAAGGAGAAGTCGAGAAGTCTCATGGGGTGGCCCACCAAAACAACAATAGTAAGACAATGCTCATTGAACCAATCAGATGTTCTAACCGTTCGGAAGCCTGGAACAGGGCAATTTCTTTTGAGCCCGTCGCGAGCTGTTTTCTAAACAAAAGATAATAGACAACCCAGCCGCCTGCTAATGTTCCTATGGACTTAGCTAGGTTTATGGCTGTATATTGCTCGATGTTGAAAATGCCACCAACGGCTAGCCCAACGAGTAAAAGAACAACGGCTATCCAGAAACTGTTGCTGCTTTTGGCGTCGCTTGGGCTAGTAGCAGTGTTCAGACTGATAGCAGTACTTGGCCCGGAGGGCAGGAAAATGAATTTGGCTAATACGGCGGCGGTGCCAACAGCGGCGAGGTTCATGACGATTGCACTCCACCCGTCCAATGCTTTTAGCGTTAAGGCCTTGGCGCTAAAGCCTGCTAACAAGGGAAAACCAGAGATAGAAAGGCTGGCGACAACGATTACTAGCCATAGCGATCGCGACATAGGCTGCTGCTGGAGCGCGCTAAACTGCCGGCTGGGCAAACGGCCTGCGGATAAAAACAAAGCCGCTTTGGCCAGCCCGTGACTCAGCGCATATAAGCCTGCCACCGCCGGCGCTGCCAGCAAAAATCCCATCTGTGAAATGGTGCTCCAAGCCAGCGTTCGCTTAGTGTCCTTTTCAATCAGTGCGAAGCCTGTGCCCAATAGCGCAGTCCCAACGCTGAAAATTTGCAGCATTGGCCCAATTTCTTCTACAAGCAAGGCGCAGCGAACGAGCGGAAATATGCCGGTTTTGATCACCGCGCCAGAGAGCAGCGCAGACACCGGCGTGTCGGCTTCGGCATGAGTGCGTGGGAGCCACAGGCCCGAGATAAAGACGCCGCCTTTGGTGAGCAGGCCGACTGAAATCAGTGCGATCGCCTCCCAGGGTGCATTTTTTAGACCTTCAAACGCAAACGAGTTGTTCGCCTGATAAACCAGCACCGCGCCCAGAAGATAGAACAGCATGGCCGTGTTGCTGACGAACAGATAGCGCAAGCCGACCCAGATAGCGCGATCGCGTCTTGGATAGGCAATCAGCAAAAAAGCCGCTACGCCAATCACCTCTAGGGCCACATACAGGCTCATAAAATCTGCGCAGATGAAGACAGCGTTCATGCTGCCGTGTAAGAAAGCGACTTGGGCAAAAAAGAACGCGGTTTTTCCGCTGGTGCTCGGCCAGCAGTACAGCACAACGGCCATAGTTACCAGCGCGTTAGTCAGCACAAAGTAGCCGCTGAGTGCATCTATGCTGAGCGTAATGCCGAAGCTATCTAGGAGCTGAAGGCTAACGTCAGCCGGGACGATAATTTGATACAGGCCGTAGGCGGTAGAAGCGAGTGCGATCGCTAGTGATAGATATCGAGCTAGCGAAGGCAATAGATAGATCACGAACCCTAAAAACAAAGGCCACGCTATCCATACCACCGTCACAGCGCTTAATAATTCCTCGCTCATGACGTAAGGCTCTCTTCTATTTCATTACAGTCCAGCGTTGGATTGTCTTTAGAGAGCTTCATTGCACCCACTAACATGAGTGCCTGAATTGAAAATCCAATCACAATCGCCGTTAAAATGACTGCCTGCGGCACGGGGTCAGCGTAGGCTACGGCTGACTGTTCACCGCCAGAGCCTGCAATGGGTGTAAACATACCCGTTCGTGACGCCACTAAAACGTAGTAAGCAATGACGCCCGTACTCATTACGTCCATTGCGATGATCTTCATCATCAAATTTTTCTTAAAAACAATTCCAAAAAATCCACAAAAAACAGTCGCAAACACAAACGCTTCAAGCATAGCCATGGATCATTCAAGCTTAGAGGCACAAAGCCTTGCTTCCCTATGTACAACAGGTATTAAAGATTGGCTCAGAAATTAGAGTGGCCCGCCACCGAAAGGCGCCGAAAAACTTTGATTAAAGCACCCTTCCATAGTTTTGAAAACGGTGCCAGCACCAGAAGCTATGCCGAACGCTAACGTCATCGGTAGCCCAATGACAGCGACTATGACGCCACCACAAAGGCCGTCTTGCAGGTTTCTAACGTCAATTCGACTCATTATATGCATGTTTTAAGTCCCCCTACGTCCATAGATGAAACCCAATTAAAATAAACTTTTCATTGATATAAGTCTATACTAAGTCGTTCCCAGATAGAAACAAACAGGGGTAAACATTTGTAAGAGCAGCCATGCAAAATATGGTTACACCTGCTTTAATGAGTCGTTTTGAATTCGTTCAGTTAACAAGATTGAAGCTGAGCTGACGGTGCAGTTGCGGCTCAGCTAAGTTGGATAATGTAATGCCCAGGAGTCGGACAGGTCGCTTTTTCTCTAAGTGAACAGCCAGAAGACTTTTCGCTAAAGGTAGAATTTCAATAGCTTTTTGAATCGGTATTTCTAGTGTGCGGCTGCGGGTAATGGTGTCGTAATTGTTGTACTTTATTTTTAGCGTAAGGGTGTAGCCGCTGCGTTTGTTGTTAGCTAGCCTCTGGTGCACCTCTTCTGCAATTTTCACTAGCTCAGCATTCATCTGTTCTATTTCAATTAAGTCTTCAAAAAGGGTACCAACTTAAGCCGGGAACCCGTCTGCGTGTAGGGATTTTGGCTGCTGTGATTTAGCAGACCGTCGAGGCATCGGCAGTTCCCCTATGTGGGTGAGCATCCATTCAAAAGGGTCAGGAAAGTC
>JBHYED010000038.1:0-40333 GCA_051860365.1 Phormidesmis sp. | reverse complement strand
GGCGGTGGCCGTGAGCAGTGTAGGGATCATCAAGACGCCGAACCAACCTACGTAGAGGCGGTTTTCGGTGCTTGTAACCCACTGACAAAATTGCTCCCACAAGGACGCGCTTTGGCGCTTTTGAAGAGTAGTAGTCATTATTTCTGGCGAGTAATTAGGTGAAAACAGAAGTAAAATCAGCTAAAACAACAAGCCTCTAAAAGAAGACATCCGAAAGAAGATATTGCGTTTTAGCTGACGTAATGACCATAGCGAACATACCGACATGTTTTAACCTGTTCGATGTGTTTCCCACCGAAATCTGCCGAAAGGTGGAAAGCCATAAAAGCTCATAATTTGCTCAAGATAGTTTGCTTAGAATAATTTTCCTAATAAACTCCTCACAACTTCCTCAAAATCTTGGCTTATGATTCAGTAGCATTAAGAAATTTTCTTAATACTTGTATCTTTTAATTCTTGTACCTCTTGTACCTCTTGTACCTCTTGTGTCTATAATGTGTAAAGCAATTTATGTGTGTAAAGCAGAGTTTGATAAAATACAGCACTGCAGGTGCTGATCATGTCTGCCTAGCGAAAAGCTAGCTCATGAACCTTATGAAACATCAGCCGCTTAGAAAAAAGCTACTTGATGAGATAACTCAACTCGTGATTTTGAAAATTAAAGAGACGTTAGCTACCACTCCTGAGTATCCGCACCAGGCCGTTTTCGCTATTCGTTATTATCAAAGACAGCTTTTGCTTCGCGTGATTAAAGAAATGTATGGCCACTATCGAATCACGCAGGATGAAAGCCCTGATCCGATCAAAATGTTGTATTTCTGTTTGATAGAAGAAACAACGTTAGCGTCTTTAGTTCAACAAAATGCTATTAAAATTTTGGAAGAGGATGCTTGCTGGATGAATGTTATTCGGTCTGCCGGCATTGAATATTGAGTAAGCAAACAATTGAAGGAAGAGAGTCTATTTTACGTTGATGCGTCTCTAACGTATGAATTTAATACTTCATTCATGTAGAAAAGACTTACACGGACTTTAGATTTTACTATGGTTAAATTATCTTTTCAATCAATGCAAATGACGAGCGCGGTTTTGACTGATGACGAGCTGCAAAAAATAGATGATTACTGGCGAGCGTGCCACTATCTAGCCGTAGGGACGATTTATCTACGAGACAATTTTCTCATAAGGGAGCCCTGCCCTCCGAAGGGCTGAATGGAGCTGAATGTAGTTGCATGAGATTGTGAACTAGAAGTAGCCTTACGCGGATGGTCGTTTGGAGGCATAAGAGCCATCAGACATAATAAATAGGGGGAAGGGCAGTTAGCAGAGGTCATTTAGATCTATTTGAGCAAACTTCCACGCTTTCTTAAAAGGGAGTCAGTGCCAGTAATGTCTATTTTTTAATTCACAGCAACGTTACGGATAATACTTCTGCGGCAGCCACTCTTCCTCTATTTTGTCGCTATCTGTTCTAACAAACCCGCACTCTAGCACGGGGCAATTATAGATGTGCGAGGCATGGTGCGGTCTGAAAGGAGAAATTCGCCGTAGTCGGCGATATTGTCGAGACCGACTAGGTTTAAGATAATTTCGATTACTAGCCAGAACAGCAGCTTATTGATGAGTGTATGCCATTGAACGTTCATGATACTGGCCTAAAAGGAGATTTTCTTTAGCAAAGGTGATAGGTGCTTACTTATTTATTAGGAAGTTTGTCGCTAACTTATGCATGAAGGCTTATGCACAAGTTCTCATGCATAAGGTGAGGCTACTCAACGTATAGAAATACTGACAAGCATTACAAAAGGTACTGTGCTCAGCCAGTGAACTCTACTATGAATTCATCTGAGCTAGATAACGGGTGCATCTGAATACCTTTCATGCGCTATCGAGTGTATTCTCACTCTTCATTAACTATTCTTCAAACTTATGCTAAAGCCCATTTCTCGTTTTTGCTTTGGAGTCGCCGCCTGTGCGGTATCTGGCATTGCTTTGACTGCTGTGCCTGGGGAGGCCGCTTCGTTTTCGTTCTCAGGGTCTCGCCTGTCTATTAACAATGTGAGTGTGTTGCCTAAGATTAAAGCGTCTACGCTGGCAACCGATGCGATCGCACATACCCAGCAAGGCACCGTAGATAATAATTTTGATGGCAGCTTAGACTTTGTTTCAAAAGATAAAACTCGCTTGGATGGGTTGTTTGAAGCGCGATCGCAAGGAGACGGCACCCGCTACTTTGGCACCTCTGATATCACCTCAAACGCTTTTGGTCAGTTTTTAGCAACGCCCCAGCAAGCCTTTTCACTTGACTTTCAACTCTCTTCCTTCCTTCGCAACACGGTTGATGCGCTGCAAGAAAGAGCCACGGCTAAGTCTAATTTCTCGCTTTCATTGCTAGCACCCGACGGTAGCCTGCTGAAGTTCTTCACTCTAGATGCCGTCGTCAACACTAGCCTGCTGGATCATGGTAGCAACGAGGTACTACAGGTACAGACCAATGGCCAAATATTAGACAGTAACCGTCAACTGCTGTCCGGTGCGAACGAAGAAGTGGGCAACATCCGCTTTCTGGGTCAATTCGAGCACAGCGTTTTGCAGCCTACGCTCCTCACGCTGCGCGTCAATACACGCAACACGTCTTGCATTCAAGCGCCCGAAACGACTGATGCCTGCGTTAAAGTGCCGGAAGCCTCCTTCCTGTGGGCCTTCAGTGTGGTGACGGCTTTAGGACTGCTGGTACTGCCTCGGCAGCTCCGTTCATCGGGTCTATAAAAGAGTCTCTAGAAAGGCTTTTAGAAGAGTCTCTAAAACCGTGAAAGAATATGCTGAGAGAAACGCTCGGCCTCTTCGTGAGATAGCTGCTCGGAAATGAGAGCCACGAGGCGGCGAGCGTTTTTAGGATGGTGCGTGGCGATGATGTCGTCTACCAGCATGTTGGCAATGGGCACGATGTAGTACTCCGTAAGCTGTTGCTGACACTGAGCAATACATGCTGACGTTAGCGTACTCTCTGTTGAGCGGTTAGAAGGTTCAACGCTTTTTTGATAAACGTGCTCTAGCTGCTGCATCTCCGGTAAAAACGGACGTGATGAGGACGCGTGTAAGGGCTGAATCGTGTCGTTTTTCGCGGGGGCCAGACACGTACCTAGTAGGTTAGCCCGCAAGAGATCGGCGTTGGTCATTTGAGCACCGGTTAAGTCCGCATTGCTTAAGTTAGCTTCTCTCAGGTTAGCGTCACTGAGGTAGGCACCGCGTAAGTTTGCGCCGCTGAGATTGGCCTGACTGAGGTTAGCACCAATTAAACAGGCGCGCCTGAGATCCACGCCACTGAGGTTACTGCCCATCAGGTTGACTTCAAATAGGTAGGAGCGTTGAAGATTGAGGCCACTGAGGTTTGGCTGTTGGTTAGGGTGTTGCGATCGCCATTGATTCCACTGGGTGACGCCGCACTCAATTAAGTGTTGATAGTTCATTTCAAACTTAGCGTTGCCCCTCCCTGTCGAGCTTTCAAGCTATTCGCCCACTGTGTTAAGTATCATTATTTACTATCATCGGCTGCAATTACTGTAATAAAGCAAAACTGCAATCACACTTTATACACAATACACAGTGGGTATACCTGATGGGCAGTTAAGGTGCTGAAATTTTCAGCGTTTGTTGAAGTGTGCCGCTGCCGCTCACCTGTTGAGATATTTGTGTCCCTGGCCCGGTGAATGAAATTTGAGTGCTGGCAGAGGCGGGCGAGTAGGTGCCGGTAATCTCCAGTAGTTGTACGCCCGATGTCAGGTGCTCAGATAAGTCAATAACTTCTGAGGCGTTGACTAAGGTTTTGATGGTTTGGCCGTTGATTTTGAGGGTGGCGTTGAGCGATCGCGCTGTCGTAGAAACTGTCAGCATGTGTGGCTGATTCAGGTGGCTCGTCCCGCTATAAACATGACTGGACTGTTGATTAGACTGGCTGTTGGATTGGCTGTTAGATTGGCTGTTAGATTGGCGCTGAACGGTCGCTGGTCGCTGGGGCCAGTGACGATGATCCAAAAAGGGCCGAGGGTTGCGGTGGTGGAAGATTTGAATTGTTTGGGCGTAAGGCGTACCCATTGTTGAAACAGACAGATTGCCCGCAAGCGGAAGCCCGGTTGCAGTAAGCAGAATTGCTAAGCCCGAAAGCGGCAGTGTTGAGAAACTCATAGCATTATCCATCGTAGTTGTAGGTATTGTCGTAGCCGCCTAAATCATATCCATCTAAGTAAGAAGTCTCAGGCAGCACGTTTACATCAACCTGAGTTGGTACTGAAATAAACACTGGATCAATCTCTGGATAGTAGCTTTGATCGCCGCCACCACCGCCGAGCTGATGGTTATTAACCTGTTCTTGATAAATATCACCCTGGCCAGTGTGTACCTGCGTTCCGGTGTTCACCGTCGTGCTGCCAAAACAACCGGGCTCGGCCTCAAACTGCGATTCACTGTACTGTGTTGCTTCGCTTTCAGCGTCGTGAACAGCAATTTGCGTAGGAACGTCTATGCCCACACAAACGGCCAGTGCTGGAGCTGGAGCCAACAGCACTGGCACGAATGAAAGAGAGAGTAGTCCGAGAGAGAGTCCTTTGAGCATCATGATTTTTTCCTGAAGCTGATATGTGCGTTAACAGTTGCAAGTGAGAAATATGTGAGTAAAAGGTGGAGACGGGTTAGAAACCCTGATACACCTGAGTGCCGTTCTGTTGGGTCACACTCTGCGAGGTGCTGCTGTTAAAAGCGGCGTTGCTGACCCCTGCACTTTGGCGTAGCTGTTGGGCAAAGTCGTCATTCCATCCGCTCACGACTGATTGAGTGGATGACTGGGTAACGTGAGTCGTGGCTGTTGAGTGATCTTTTGAAACGGTATCAACGAGAATGCCTTGCCAAAGCATTTGGGCTGCATTGCTGTCTCCAGATTGATCAGTTGTTTGGTAAGCACCTTGTTCGGTATGGCTCACGGCAGTAGCATTTTCGCTAGCGTGAGTGCTACCAGATATGCGTTGATGAATGCTTTGATCTGCCAGCGCCGAGGAGGACAGAATGAGAATTGAAAGCGTGGAGAGGAGTCCAACAGTTTTATAGCGGTTTGTCATGGTGATGAGTTTCTTAAGTGAGTAAAGAAAAGAAGAAAGAGGAGATAGGGGGGCTGGTTGGGGCCATAGGTTGCTGGCCCACCCCCTCCCAAAACCTCTTCATACGCATCGAGTTTAGTAGCCGAAGTATGGGCCCCAGACATTTTCAGAATCAATAGCAGTGTTTTCAGACTGCTGAATATTTTCACTTACGACACTGGAGCCATTTGCACCGACGGTGGTGGAGCCGATACCCTGCTGATTGCCTTGGAAAGTGGGTTCTTCGTAGTCGAAGCCGTAGCCGTAATCAACATCAGAGCTGTAGTTGCTCGCGTCTTGGGTGTTGCCGCTAAAGACGTGGGAGCCGTTGACGCCAACGGTTGTAGACTGAATGCTCTGGCCGTTTTGCTGCGCGGTTTGTGCTTGGGCGGGAACCGCAAGGCCGATAGTGCTAGCTGCGAAGAGACCGAAGGCGAGTGTTTTAGTTAGCATGATGTTTTCTCTTTAAGTGAAGTAAGTGTTGTGTGGTTTGGGGTTTAACCCCCGACACTTATTTAATAGGGAGGGATTTAGAGAGTATGCAGGGCTTTGAGATTTTTTGTCTTCACTTGCCAAGTCCTTCCACTTTTGCCACTGCGCATTTAAAATACCGTCTTCTTCATAGATATCCTGCTTTTGATTCTAAGCTGCGCTTTATAGGTTCTGGTTATGTGCGATCGCCTCCTACTCATCAACAAATCTGTTCTGATTGTGCGCGATCGCCCACTCCGTTCCCGTCTTTCTATAGAACTTACTCCCAATCAGGCTTCTAAGGTAGTTTCCTGTGAAGAAAGTACCTAAAGCCACTGCGATATTTACCTATTGTGCTCATTATCACCCACCCATCCGGCAAAGCCATTAGCTTCTTACGCAAAAAAACCATATAGCCAGTACAAAAAAAGCCATTACCTACATTAGAGGTCATGGCTTTTAGTCGAGTCACTTTATAATTTTTGTACAAGCTCTAAACCTTAAAATCCATAGTATGGCCCCCACGTACCATCCACATCCACGACCGTATTCTCAGACCGTTGAACATTCTCGCTAACTACCCGAGAACCATTTGCCCCGACCGTTGTAGAGCCGATCCCTTGCTGACTGCCCTGAAACGTAGGCTCGTCATAGTCGTAATCATAGCCGTAGTCGTAGTCACTGATTGTATTTTGAGAGCTTTGAGCATTGCCGCTAAAAACATGTGAGCCGTTAACACCCACCGTTGTGGACTGGATAATTTGGCTAGACTGTTGAATATCTTGTGCTCCAGCAGGCATTGCAAAACCGATAGCGCTAGCTGCAAGCAAACCGAATGTAAGTGCTTTCTTTAACATGATGTTGTTTCCTTAATAAGAGAGGGTTAAATCGAAACCGTCGGAATAAAACTGTTAAATTGAGAGAGTAAAAAGCTTAGAATAACCAGCCGCCGAAGGATTGTTCTTCGCTCACATTCTCAGCATTTTGAACGTTGCCGCTAAACACATTAGAGCCGTTAGCGCCTACTGTTGTAGAACCAATGCCCTGCTGATTACCCTGAAGCGTAGGCTCCTCGTAATCGTAGCCATAGCCATAGCCATAGTCAGCATCAGAATTGTAGTTGCTGGCATCTTGAGAATTGCCGCTGAAGACGTTAGAGCCATTTACGCCAACAGTGGTTGAGTCAATGCCCTGTTGATTTCCTTGGAAATCGGGAGCATCGTTGCTATAACCGTAACCGCTCTCACCCAGGTAGTTTTCAGCATTTTGGTTGTTAACGCTAGTGACGTTGCTGCCGTTTGCACCGACGGTTGTGGAGTGAATGACCTGGCTGTTTTGCTGCGCGTCTTGAGCCTGGGCGGGAATGGCAAAACCAATAGTGCTAGCTGCTAATAAACCGAATGCAAGTGTCTTCTTTAACATGATGTGTTTCTCTTAAGTAAAGTAAGTGTTGTGTGGTTTGGGGCTTTTCCCCGACACTTATTTAATAGGGAAGAATCAAAGCAGTATGCACGCACGCACTAAAATATTCTGAAAGAACCATAGAATAGCCCCGCCTTGAAAGCACAGTGGTTTTCAGGACGGGGCTATTGGTGTAAGTCGAGCGTCAATTAAATTAGCTGATCTCTGAAGCGTTATTTTTCAAAGAATCTTAGGTAAAGGAAACCCTCACAACCGCATCATGAAAGTCAGCGTCGCCTAGGCCTACCAAATCTTCAAAGCCAAGCGCATTGTTACCCAGCGCCTTCACATGATCTAGGCCGTCGCTATTGGCCGCTGCAAAGGAAAAGAATATTTTACTAGCAGATAGATCGGCACTATTCACTGCCAAAAACATACCTAAAGAACCGCCAGCATCTAGACTGACGCTGCCTACTATTTTTTCCTGATTGTTTTCACCCGATAACGTTGTGTCGATCCGCTGGGCGATCGCGACTGCTTTATACCCCGACTGTCCTGGCAAAATCATCAAACCTGTTAGCGGATCAATCACGCCGCCGTTGCTGTCCACCTGATAAAATCCAAAAATCCAACCGTATTATCGTAAGCCGCTTCACGAAAGCCAGAAAACGTAGCCGTCACCTGGCTGCCTTCACTACTCAGATCAATCAGCTTACCCCTATCACCATCAACAGAGAGCACATTGGTCTTAATGCCCTACCCCTGTTAAGGTGACCAGTTGTACTATCATTTCCCCACTTTTAGTCTTGCAGAATGGAATTTTTGACCTTGAAGCCGGTGGGTACTTCAAAGGTGAAAAAGTCGCGATCGCCCGGCGGATTACCGCCACCTATCGTACTGCCTTCAACAACATTAGAGCCTGTAAATAAGGCCAGCTCACCTGGGAAGAATTCATGCGCTGTCGGATCTTGAAAATTGTCCGAGAGATCGCCTAAAAATTGCTCGTTGCAGTCTGCCATTATTTTGTTTTAAAATTGTTAGTACTGCTTATGAGCGCACCCTAAACCACACACGTCTTCGCGTCATTCTGGACATTCTGCTGGCTTCAAACAAATAAGATGAGGCAACAATTTGTATTTTTACTACCTGCGTCATAGTAAACACATAATCAAAGCAGCGAGAAAAAATGTTACATAAAGAATACGTAAAGGCACTGAGAAATTGACTGGCTAATGGTCAGGTTTTTAAAAAAGAAAAAATCTTGTGAGCCCCCTACATATGCTTTTTAATTTTGCTTCAGCGTTTTGCTATATGGCTAATGAGCGGCCAATTTTTGAGTAATGCTCGTAAGCCTTCACCTTGCAATTTTATTAAGTTTATTTTTATTTCTTAAAGAACTTAATCAGCAAATATTGAGAATTTATAGAAAGCGCTTCTGAAAGTGCGAATAATTATTACTGTAGAAATGACGGAGATATGTCGTCAGCTTTTATACGTGATTTTGCAAAAGTATGCGCCCTCGCCATAATCTCGTTGAAACCTTTTCATCTTTTGTCCAATTTGAGGCTGACCGCTTTAGCCAATGGGCCAGCGATCCTCGCCTTAAGCGAAATATGAAGCAAGCGAGTGAACGCTCTGCTACTGAATTCTCTGGCTCAGAAGCCGCTGGACAGATAGCCAACGCAGAAACAACAATCAACAGTTCGCCCCGGTTTTGGGTGCTTTACTGGCACAAGCGCTGGCAGGCCAACCCCCAAAGCCTAGCAAAAGCTCATCTGCTGTCTTACTTGCAAGAGGCTTGCTACTGGGTAGCCCACAAAGCAGGCACCAGCTTTACCAGCACGCAGTACGGCGTCTCTGACTGCTTTCAAATGGCGATCGCCCATCTGGATAAGGTGCTCAGCGGCTTCAATGCCGAACAGGGCTTCGACTTAAAAAGCTATGCCAGTGCCGTCTTTAGCAGCCTGATTCGCGACCAGCTTCGGCAGCGAAAAGAAGTGGACATTTGTACCGACTGGTCGCTGCTACGCAAGGTGAGCCAAAAGCGGCTGACGCTAGCCTTGCAAACCCGAGGCCTCTCGACCACAGATATTGAGCGCTACTTATTGGTTTGGCGCGCGTACCGGCTGGTATATACTCCCGAAAAAAGCGGCAGCACTCGCAAGCTCAGTGCCCCCGATGCGGCAAGCTGGCAGGCGATCGCACAGCAGGCCAATGTCGATAGGGCCAGCCTTACCCAGCGAGGAGAGGCGATTACAACCGTTGATGTAGAAACTTGGATTGCGATCGCCGCTAAATCCGTTCGGAGCTATCTCTATCCGGGCTCGGTGTCGATGAATACAACCGTTGCGGGCCAGGACGTGGGCGAGTATATCGATACGCTTAGCGATGATGAGCAGGCCACTCCGCTCGGCGAGATGATTGAAGCCGAAGCAGACTCGCAGCGATCGCAGCAGCAGGCTCAGCTCGGGGAGGTCTTATTAGGCGCGATCGCCCAGCTCGAAAGCCCGTCACAGCGTCTGCTCACGCTTTACTACCAGGACGGCGCTACTCAAAAAGAAATTGCTAGCCAGCTTGGCATGAAGCAATACGGCATCTCGCGGGCACTCTCCCGCGTCAAAAAGCAGCTCATCACGGCTTTAGCCCAATGGGGACAGGAGACGCTGCATATCACCCCTTCACCGGACGTACTAAAGCATACGAGCGCTGCACTAGAAGCGTGGCTGGTCACGCACTACCAGCGAGTCCCCACCGCCCTTTAACCCAGCGACGCTGACCTTTATTCTTGCGCACTAACGCACTGGTTCTATGACTGCTGACGCCGCCTTACTTGATCTAGACACCCTATATATGGAGGTTGATCCGCATCAACAAGCGCAAGCGTGGCAGCAGAGCCGTTTTCTCGCCACGCCCGCTAGCCGCTGGCGAGCTTACCTCAATCAGCTCGGGCTTAACGCGGTCACAACCTGGCTGAACGCCGAAGGGGTGATCGCCGCTCCTGCGATTGCCAAACCACTGCTTTCTACCGTGTGGGAGCTGGTTACCGGCAGCGCTCTAACATGTCAGGGCGCTCGGCTAATTGTGCTGGCAACCGAAGTTATTGACGGCGATGAGCTGAGAGTGCCGCAGTCGTGGGTCGATATTCCGAGCTGGGCCGGGGACTACTACCTGCTGCTACAGGTTAATCCTGATGATGGCCCAGAAGATAGCTGGGTGCGCTTTAGCGGCTTTGCAACGCACCAAACGCTGAAAGAAAAAGGCACGTATGACTGGCGCGATCGCACCTATAGCCTAGATGACACCCATCTGACAGATGACCTCAACGTACTGCTTGTCGCCCAAGACCTTTATCCCGAAGCCATCAAGCGCACACCCTTAGCGCCGCTCCCTACTCTCTCGATTGCCCAGGCCCGTCAGCTCATAGCGCGGCTGAGCGCAGACAGTCTTCTCGAACCCCGGCTAACAGTGGGCTTTGAACAGTGGGGGCCACTGGTTGCCAACGGTGGCTGGCGCAGGCAGCTCGCAGAACAGCGCTGGGGAAGCACTCAGCAGTCGGTTCGGCAGTGGCTACAGGCAGGGATCGTGCAGGTTAGTGACCGGCTAATGGGGCCGCTCACCCGTCAGATTTCAGATCAGCTCGGTTGGCAGCAAATGTCGTATCAGACGGTGGCGGCGGCTCGCGATACGGAAGCGGTTGCCGCCCAAACGGTGCTGTGCCGAGAGCTTGAGATTGAGGGCGAAACCTACACGCTACAGGTGATGCCGCTGCTCGCAGGTGACAATGCATGGCAATTTGAACTGGCTAAGGCTACCGGGCTGGTGCCGCTAGGCGTGGCTTTGGAGCTGTTGAGTGAAGACTTACAGCCGTTTGCAGAAAATCGGGCGATCGCCATGGCTCCGGTGGAGCGCCTGTATGTCGATGTGGCCCTAGCCCCTGACGAAGGCATCGTTTGGAAGATTGAGCCCGCGCCCAGTCAGTACGAGCCAGAAATTCTTCGATTCTAAAACAAGGAGCGTTCAGTCCTGTTTTTCCAACGCGTTTTTTCATCAGTTCCTCTCAATAATCGCTACTCCTCACCTGCCCTATGAAACGCCTATACAACAGCTTATTTCTCACTCTCGTAGGCGTCGGCCTTTCACTGTGCAGCCTGCGCTCAGCCCAGGCCCAGGCGACGCTTACAAACGCTGAGGTGTATCAGGTTCGCAACAGCGTTTCGCTTAGGCAAAAGAGCGGTGGCTGGAGTCCGGCAGGCGTTGGCGATCGCATGATTCCCCAAGATTCGCTGCAAACGGGTGCGCGATCGCGGGCCGAACTGATCTTTAACGAAGGCTCCTTAGTGCGGACGGGTGAAGGCACCACCTTCTACTTTCCACCGGGCCAGCGCAGCTTTGAACTCATTAACGGCAGCACGCTACTGATGATTCGTCCGGGGCTAGGGGCCAGCCGGATCAAGACGCCAGAGGCAAACATTGTCGCGAGCGGTACGGCGCTTTTTGTTCAGCACGATGAGGCCAGCAACACGTCATTAGTCGGCGTATTAACCGAAAGTCCGGCGGGGCCAGTCACAGTCACAGATGCTGAAGGTAAAACGTCTGTGCAGCTCAGCGCAGGTCAGTTTGTTTCAATTGCAAACGGCGCGATTGGCTTCATTGAATACTTTATTTTGCCCCTATTTTACGACTCGGTGGATATGGCCATGGGGCTAGCACCGGGGCAAGAGAGCTTTGTGAGCCAGCAGTCACCAGCCGTACAAGAAACACTCAATGCGGTGCGCGCCGAGAGTATTGGCCCCTTTAACGATCAGGTGGCCTGGATGGGTGACCTGTGCCAAACAGGCCTTGGTACGCTTCAGCAAGCGGCGGCGCAGGTGCCACTATTAGGTCAGCTATTGCCCACCGTCATCCCCACTGTTGAATCAACCACTGAGGCGGTATTGGCGCAGCTCCCTCAGAGCGATTTGGTCGTCACGCCACTGCGATCGCTCAACGGTGCCGCATGGCTGAGCGACTACTGCACCTCACCGCTCGCCCAGCCGTAGGTTGCTGATATTTAGCTGGTATTCACGCATTCTTTTCAGCTTTTCTCTTTCAACGCTTTTCCTTCTAGCGCCTCTCTTTTCACGTTCTCCTTAACTGCCATGTTCAAACAGCTAAAGCTACGACAGAAATTCACAGCGGCACTGCTGCTAATTTTGTTAGGGGGCATCTTACTCAGTCATGTCACCCTTTCCACCGTACTCAGACAAAATGCTGAAGCTGAGGTCACCAAAACAGCGCTGCTGCTGATGGAAACCATGAACTCGGTGCGCAGCTATACGGACAACAGCGTCAAGCCCGAGCTGATTGATCGCCTCGACACGCAGTTTTTACCCGAAACCGTACCGGCCTACTCCGCCCGCGAAGTCTTTGAAAATCTTCGCAAAAGTGCTGACTACAACGAATTCTTTTACAAAGAAGCTACGCTCAATCCGACTAACCTTCGAGACAAGGCAGACAGCTTTGAAGCCGAGCTAGTCGGTGACTTTAAAGCAGATGCCAGCAAGACAGAAATTAATGGCATGAGAGTCGCTCAAGGCCGCAAAATTTTCTACATCGCTAGGCCCATTCAAATCTCTAAAGCCAGTTGCTTAGAGTGCCACAGTACCGTAGAAGCCGCACCGCCTAGCATGATCGATTTTTATGGGCCAAACAACGGGTTTGGCTGGCAAATGGATGAGATTGTTGGGGCGCAGATGATTTCAGTGCCCGCAAGCACCGTGATTGACAAGGCGAAAAAAGCCACTTTCTTACTGTTGATGGTGGTATCTGCAATTTTTGCCCTCGTTTTGTTCCTGGTTAATCTGTTGCTGAGTCGGCAGGTGGTCGCACCGCTCAAGCGCATGGCCGAAATGGCAGAAGAGGTGAGTCGTGGCAATATGAATATTGAGTTTGAACAAACGTCTAACGATGAGGTGGGTATGCTGGCGCGGTCGTTTACGCGCATGAAGCGCAGCCTGATGCTGGCAATGGATCGCATTAATCGCACCACTCAGGATAAAACAATGCGAAGCAACCGGGCCCGCACTCAGGAGCCGACCGATTTGTCCTAAGCCGCATTTACGCCTAATAGTGCCTACTCTAACAGCGCTTTACGGAATGCGATCGCCTCTTGCGAACTTGGAATTTCAGGCATCAGCAGCTCGACTAAGTGCATCGGCGTCGTGGGCTGCTGATTTTGAACAACTTCATCCACAATAACCGGAGCCATGGGGCCAAGGTATTCAGCAAGCTGCCGCTGACACTTCGAAATAAAGTCAGAAGAGAGCGTGCTCGCGGGTGGCCTGTTCTTAGGTGGCACGTTCCCAGATGGCGCGCCTGCAGGGGGTGCATATGAAAACGGCGCGTTAGAAACGGACAGGTCATTTTGAGGGTCAGGCGAAACAACCGTGTGCGGAATATAGGGTTTGACTGACGTGGGCGTAGGCTCAAACGCATCGGCCACGCTGATCATGGTTTCGTCTATGGCTGCCAGTCGAGCCAAGTCGTGAGAAACTTCAGGCGATCGCTGATAGCGGTTAGCGGGGGTATCTGCCAGCATTTTGTCGATAATTTTGCCAAAGGCTGGGGTGACATCGGCGTGCGATCGCCATTCCCACTGCAGTGAATACTGGTTCATTAACGTTGAAGGATCTTTGCAGGTTAGCAGCACCACTGCCGTCACCCCTAGCGCATATAAATCGCTGCTAGGAGAGCACACGCCCAGGCGAATTTGCTCATGCGGCGCATAGCCTACCTTGCCCACCAGCGACATTTTGCCCACGTACGAAATCTCTTCAGCGTCCTCCTCCAGCGACGGCACATCGACAATTTGCTTACCCACCCCAAAGTCAATCAGCACCGGCAAGCTACTGTTTTTTGGCAGCATAATATTATCGGGTGAAATGTCCCGATGAATAATGCTGCATTGATGAATATATTCCAGCACGGGCAGCAGATTGTTGAGCCAGTCAATCACCTCTGGCTCAGTAAACGTCAGTTTTTGCTTGCGCCGCGCTTTGAGCAAATCAGAGTACGTTTGACCGTTGACGTATTCTTGAACTAAAAATAGCCGCCCGTCACCCTCAAAACAAGCCAGAAAGTCAGGAATTTGCTGATGCTGCACATGGTACAGAATTTCAGCTTCTCGCTTAAAGAGTGCTCTCGATTTTACTAAGCTGTGCTTGCCACTGCCGCTAGGCGCAAACTCTTTGAGCACGCAGGCTTCGTTAAATCGGCGGGTATCGCCAGCCAAATACGTTCGCCCTAGCCCGCCTTGCCCTAACACTCTCTGGATGAGATAGCGGTTATCAATTAGGGTTCCGTTAGGAATGACGGGCTTACTCATGGTGGAAGGAGGACGGTTTTAGGCTGGCATAAAGATAAACGACCGTTGGCCGAACCAGCAGGTATACGCATAAGGATACACAAAAAAGTTGATGTACCCTATTCCTTCTATTTATGCTTAAAACACGGTAACTATGCAGCATCAGTGCCGACTTAAGCAAAGCAACATCGTGCCTTTACCAGAATAAAAGGCACGATACTCGCTCACTATTTTGACGCTGCCAACCGACGACGCTTAAGCAGTAGACCCGCGCCCGATATCGCACCTAGCGCCAGCAGGCTAGAGGGTTCAGGTGTTTTAACCGCATCGGTCGCGGCGATGGTCGTAAAGTCGAGCGTCGCCGTAATATCTGTGTCCGATCCTTGCCGCAGCCAGAACGTATACTGACCTGCCGACAGCGGCGTGCTGAAGCCTGTAGCGCCCGGCACCCACTGATTTTCTAGGGCGCGAAGCTTATCGGGCAGGTCAGGGAACTGCGCCACTAGCTCAGCCGAATAGGTTTCAGCTTCAGCCGCGTAGCTTGCGGCTGCGCCCGAGTCAGCGGGTGACAAATTCGCGGTCGCCATTTCGCTAAACACCGTATTGCTAGTGACCTGAGTGCTGCGCAAATGCGTCCAGCCCAACAGGCCATTTGCATTGCTTCTGTCGGCAGGCACCTGAAAGTCAAAAACGCTGCCTGCTTGCACTGCAAAAAAAGCAATATCTTCAAAGTCTGGAGAGGCCTGCCAGTCTTTGAGAACAATCTCGCTGAGCGCAAGACCGTCGGGAATGTCGAGGGTGAAATAGTCGGGTGAGGGGTTTGCCGATCCGGCATTGAACGTCGCACTCAGCGTATTGCTGCCCAATGTGAGCGGCGATAGCAAGGTGGGCATCGCACCAATATCTGAAAGATCTCCGTCTGTTGATTCATTCCAGAGTGAGGCTGCCTGTACTTCAGTGAGCGTACCTGCTGCGAGCCCTATAGGTAGCGCGATCGCAGTGGTGAGCATGAGTCTTAAATAGCGATACATTTTGTATCAGGCCTCCGCGTTTTAAGCGTTAAAAATTAAGCAGTTAAAATATTCTGTTGCTAAAGACACAACAGAAGTGCACCCCTAAAAGCTATTGCCATAAACGTTATTGAAAGTAGTGATGTGCGCGTATGACCTACACCGCTATCAACAGTAGGGGCGTCTTAGACGCAGGCGTACCAACCTTCAATCACCACAATATGTTGTCAGCAGTTTATCTTAATGCTGACCCGTTCAGTCGCTGTACTGAGTAAATCTTAATTTCCAGTTGGGTGATGGCTTCTATCATGTCGCTGCGGTCAAGGCAGCAATAACATTACTGCTTGGGCACTTGCTATAAGGGAGGCTCAGTCGCGTCAGTGCCTGAAGGATCTGGCTCTGGCGTGTCTGAAAAGGCCTCGACATCAATCATTAGTATCGGCATCAAGATGTTCTAGCGTCAAAACGGCAGGCGATCGCTTCACCTGGTCTTCGAGTGGTCTAACGCGCTCCACGACTTTTACCATGTCGCTATAGTTGGGCAGTGACGCGGCGGGAATGTATTGAGCATCGCTTGTAATTGTTGAGGGCGCCGCTTCCATCACCTGTCTAATAAATTCACCCTGGCCGCGTTCTACAACGCCGAGCAGCACAACACCGCTGGGAATTTTACGTTTGCTTTGGTACAAAACGCGAAAGTCCGCATCTGAAAATGAATTTTTGTACTGCGCAAATTCTTGCTCAGAGATGGCCCCGGCTGCAACGGTGCCGTCATCTACCCACTGCAACAGTCTTTCGGGCGTTGGCGCAAACTTGACCGTTTCGAGCGTTAAGCCATACAGATTATAGAGCGGCAAATAGTAGCCAGCAGCCGAACCCGGCTTACCCATCGCCACCGTTTTGTAGGCCAAATCATTTAGAGACTGCGCGGTGCTGTCTGCTCTGACTACGATCAAAGAGTGTTCTGACTTATCAGCAGTATCTAGTGAAAATAGCTGGGTATAGCCTCGCTTCCCAGCCAGCACGGCCAGCCCAGGCGGCGCAAATACCAGCGACCAGTTACTATTTTCTATCTGTTGAACCGCCTGTAGTTCGTTGTAGGCAAGCTCTAGCTCAAACGCAATTTTAGTTTCTTCAGCCAGATAGTTTTGAAACCGCTGATATTGCTCTAGTGAAACCTCACTGTCTCCATAGCTGACGACGCCGATAGTCAATTTGTCAGTAGAGGTGGTGTTTACGCTGCTGCCGCAGCTTACCAGGCTTGTTGTCGCCGACAGTGCGATCGCAAACAGCACAAGAAAACGGCATAACCTTCGGCGTAATGTCATGGATATTTCACACCTGTAAGCGGTAAAAAAGCACACTTCATCAGTATTGCATCGCACCTTCTTGTCTTGAGATGAGCGTGTCAGAAATTAATGTTTTTCTTGCTTACTCAATGCTCTATTGCGGCAGACTCTATTTGAGTGGAATGTTGATAGGAGAAAGATCGATGCTGACATTAGGGCTGTTGGGACGAGGTGCAGGCGGGCGAGCGCCGGATGGAATCTGACCGGGTGCCGGGGGGCGAGCACCGTTGGGCCTTTGCTGTGGGGGACGAGCGCCCGTTGGCAAGCCAGGAATGCCGCCGGGGATGCCGCCGGGGATGCAGGTGAGTACGCACACCGAAACATTGTTGTTATTTACGCTGTCGGTAAAGACCTCTAGCTGATCGGGCAGGGGGACGGGGCGATTGGTTATGCCCAAGATATCGCTCACGATGGGGATAGCCTGAAGTGGGTTAGCGGAGGCTTGCTGGGCAGACGCGCCTAACGATATAAAACCGAGCAGCGTGCCTAACAACAGTTGCGTTGGGAAAGGAACCGGGTGAGACCGTTTAGGAGAAATCATTTGAGTGACCTGGTGGAGTTGTCTTCGTTCCTTGTATACGGACGGACAACATGCGGTATGCAGAATTCACATCAGAATAAAAACAATATTTGCTCAATCTTTAGCGGCAAAGCGCTCTCGCTTCAGGACTCAAGCTGGAATTGGTGAGTAGATAGCTGCCGAGGCGATCGCAAGATTCTCCCAGCAGCACAGACAAATCCCAGTTCCACAAGGACAACCCACCCTGCACTGCACCGCCGACCAGCAGCTCACTATCAGCGCTTAGAGCCAGCGCACCCGGCCCATTATTTTGACGGCTCAGCACCTGCTTTATCCGCTGTCCGCGCTCAGCGTCCCAAACGGTCACGGTGCCGTTGCCGCTGCTGGTTAATAAGGCTCTGCCATCGCCACTAAAAATGACGCTGCTGACGCCGCCATCGTGAGGGCCGAGGGTGTTGTGGGGCTGAGCGGACTGTCCTCGTAGCTGCCACACATACAGCCGACTGTCCCAGCTACTGGCGGCAATGCGATCGCCCTTCGGACTAAACTGCACTTCCGAAATGCCAGCATTGGCTGAGTCCAAGGTTTGCACTAAGGTCACGCCCGATTTTTGAGAGAGCTGCCACAGCCGGACGGTACTGTCGTAGCTGCCAGAGACTAACAGTGGCCGCTGTGGGTGAAAGCGGACGCTGGTGACCTCATCGGTATGGCCCGTGAGCGTCTCAATAAGGGTGAGCGAGTTGTCGGCTAGCGCCCACAGCCGAATGGTTTTATCTGCGCTACCCGTCACGAGCTGCTGCCCATCGGGACTAAAAGCGATGCTAGTCACCCGATTTTCATGGCCTTTGGTCGTGGCAATTTGAGTCCCATCGGCTACTCGCGACACCGTTATTTGACCCTCTACGCCGGCTGAGGCGACTTGGGTGCCCGCAGGGTTAAATGCGATCGCCTGCACGCCACCCTCATGACGGCTCAAGGTTCTCACTGGCGTTGGCGCTTTCTGCGAATTTTGCTGCCATAGAACAACTTCACCGGTAAAGTCTGCCGTGGCAAACAACTGATTAGAAGCGGACGCAATCGGGCTGACGCTGATGCTAGAAATACTCATGTCAGCAAGCGGATCGAGCGGGCGAATGGCCCACAGTCTAACGGTCGCGTCAGCACTTGCCGATGCGAGCAGGCCGTTGGGATCAAAGCTAAGATCCGTCACCGACCCTATATGGCCAGTCAGCGTATCGAGCTTGAGGCCGTCTTCTACTCGCCATAGCTGAACGGTGGCATCAAATTGACCGACCGCCAGCGTTTTGCCGTCGGGGCTAAAGGCGACCGTGTTGAGTTGATTAGCGGAGATCGGCGCGTCTGTTTCGGCCTGGGCAATTTTGTATTTGAGGGTACCAGTGGGCAGTGACCACAGCCGTAGGGTGCCGTCGGCGCTAGTGGAGGCGAGCGTTTTACCGTCGGGGCTAAAGGTGGCGTCGGTGGTGCGATCGCTGTGTCCGCTCAAGGTGTTAATCGGCGTGCCATCGCGCGTCCATAGCCGAATAGTTTTGTCTTCCGAAGTCGTGGCCAGGGTCTGACCATCGGGGCTAAAGCGGACGCTGTTTACCCAGCCGCTATGGCCAGTGACGGTTTTAACTAGGGTGCCGTCTTTGCGCCAGAGCTTGAGCGTGCGATCGCGACTCCCCGAGACCAACAGCTCACCATCAGGGCTAACCGCCACGCCAGTTACCCAGTCTTGATGGCCGCTCAGCGTGTCTTGCAGGGCAATAGCGCCCTGCTCATCTACGTCCCATAGTTGAATTTCACCTGTGCTGGTCGCGATCGCTAACGTCGTTAGCCCTGAGGATTCAGAGACAAAGCCAACATCTGTAGTCGCCGTGCCTGGAAAAAGACTCGCAACTTGCGATCCATCACGCCGCCAGATGATGACGCTGCCGTCGTCACCTGCTGACACTAAACGCTGACCAGCACCACCGCTAAACTGCACTGCATTCACAGCTTGATAGTGACCCTCTAGCTGGTTTATCATCTGGCCAAAGCTGAGCGACTGTTGCAGGGTCGCTGCCGTCTGCAAACGTAAGGTTTGCCAGCGCGATCGGTCTGCTAGCTGCCTTTGAATCCAGCCTATTTCTTGAAGCTGTCTCGCGGCTGAAATACCTTGCTGTAGTGATTTCAGCGGCTGATATGACCACAGCAGCGCTTCAGAAGAGACGTTTAAGGCTTCAATTTTCTGGAGCTGAACGGTGATGGTTTGGCGATAGGCGAGTGAGCCGAGGGCTAGGGCAAATGCCCCCAGTCCGCCCATCACTCCCGCCGCGACTCTGGCTCGTTTCAGCCTACGCTTTGCCTGCACCTGCCGCTGCTGCCGGGCCTCCAGGCCCATTTCAATAAACCGCTGTACTGTCTCCGACAGCTCGTCGGTGTACTTGATATACAAATCTTCTGCGTCCGCCAGCCGTCCGCCTGTCAGCAAAAAGTCTGTCGCTTGCTGTCCTGAAACCTGCTGGGTTTGCTGCCAGGCGGCTGCCTGCTGCGAAAGCTGACGCTGCAACTGCAAACGGGCGCGATTTTCCGCCAGCCACCAGCGCAGCGTTGACCAGTGGCGAATTAGGCTTTCATGCACCACTTCTACTGTGGGCTCCATGGGTGCTATGGGCAGCAACGGCAGCGCAGCCTCGTCTACCCTTTCGTTCTCGATGTCTTCGTCAACATCCGTGTCATCGTCTAAATTCCCTCGACTGTAGCCAACTGGGGCCATATCGTCGGCCCGAATCACTACCAGCTTTGCGGCTGTCAGCACCCGCAGCGTTTCATCTACCAGCGCTGCCGGATATTTAGCCACCACCAAGTCAGACTTCAGTACCCGGCGGCGGGTATCTTCAGTGCCGTCGCCTAGCTGAGTCAGCGCTAGAAATATCCAGCGAGCACACTCTTGAGACGTCGCATCTAAGCTGTCATAAACGGCCTGAGCCTGCCGCTCTAACGCGCCTCGCAAACCGCCTAGCTGCTGATAGGCCGTCAGCGTGAGCTTCCCGGCCTTCCTGTTTTCCCACAGCTTTTCTAAAACGAACTCCAGCAGCGGTAGCTCACCTGCCGCCTGATTCACCTCTTGCAATAGCAAATCCACTAAGCCCGGTTCTATCTGCAAGCCGACCTGATCAGCAGGCTTTAGGATGGCGTCGCGGTAAGCCTCTGGCGTCAGGCGCGGCGGTACCAGCACGCTGTTGGTTTGGAGGAGCGTGGCTAGGGCGGAGTGCTCTAGGCAGTTGGGGAGAAAGTCGGCGCGGACGGAGAGAATGAGCTTGAAGCGATCGCCCGCATAGTGAACCGCCTCTAAGAGCAAATCGAGAAAGGGCTGACGGTCGCTTGCAGCCGCCAGTGTAAACAGTTCTTCAAACTGATCGATGACTAATAGAACCAGGGGTTCGGGGCGCGATCGCAGCCATTCTACAAAGCCATCGCTGCCCTGATACAGCATCGCCTCTATCTGCATCGCCTGATAGGCCCGTTCCCGCTCAGTGCCAGAATCCACCAGCCGCTGAGCCAGCGCCTTTAGCGGCGTTGCCCCAGGCCGCGTTGCCCGAATCCACCACTGCTCGCTGCCCGGAATTTGCTTGCCCTGATATAGCTGCCCCAGCACCCCTGCCTGCAACACCGACGACTTGCCGCTGCCCGAAGCTCCGACAACGGCCAAAGCTGGCTCATGCCGTAGTCGCTCAATAAGCTGCTGTGTCAGTGCCTCTCGCCCATAAAAGTATTGAGATTGCTCCAGCCCAAACGCCCGCAGCCCCATATAAGGACACACGCCCAAGTCGAAAGAGTCGGCCCGCTGACTGGCCTGAATGCCGACCTGATTAGGCACCACCTCAATTACGCCCTGCGTTCCCGACAGCCAGCTCAATGGCTGCACCTCACTAGCCGCCTGAGCCAGCGGCGTACCGGCTAAATGAAGCTGTAGCTGAGCAATCCACGCGGCCACCGGCAGGCCGATCTGCACGTCTGCCGCTTTTAAAGTTTCTAATAGTGCCTGTGCAAACTGCTCGGGCTCAGTCGGCAGTGAAGCCGCCGCAATAATGCACTGGCCACGATCAGCTTCTATTTGTAAGTCTTCTATCCAGTCTTGCAAGGGATCAGCGCCTAGATAGTCACGCTGGCCAACCGTTCGGGGGCAGTCCAACACGACGAGCTGCCGCGTGTTTCGGGCCTGTCTGAGTGTTTGCCGCAGCCACGAACGATAGAGCCGCACGCCGTCACCGAGTACCAGCCAGGTCGAGCCTTCTGGGCTCTCTTCCAGAATGCCTCGCAGGTAGAGCAAAACGGTGGGAAGCTGACCGTCTGCTTCGGTGGGTGCTGAGTTTAGGCAGGTCGCGATCGCCGCCTTGACATTCTCCCAGGCTTTCCCTGGCTGCGGCCAATAGTCAATCGAATACTGACCCATATTTTGCAGGGTTTTGCTCAGCGCTAACGTCGTTTGATAGCTTCTCAAGCCATCGACAATCAGCGCCCTGCGTCGAGGCTGAGGTGACGCCTGCTGCGGACGCATTCCCAGCACAATCTCGCCCATGCCTTCCACAATTCGCTTGGGCGTTTGCAGCGGATACTCCGAGGTTAGCGACGTTTCGCCTTTGCTCTTACGCTGCCGGTTCACCAGCCGAATTTGCTGATTTGCCTTGTCGATATAGCGCAGCGTTTGGTGATACACGTATTTATACAGGCCGTCTGCATCAATCACGCCCTGTGCATCAGCCGCCTCACCCCGCAGCCCGCGCATTAAGTAGTAGGTAAAAACGCCGTGGCCGAGTTCTGGGAATTCCCAGGAGCGCTGCGTGCGATCGCATGACAATAACGCATAAAAGCCCTGCCCTTGCGCCGCCCGATGTCGCAGCACTTCCACCAGCCTTGACGTTGGGTTTGGCGGCATTGCCGTAGCAGTTTCAATCGCTGTCCCCTTCGCTCCCGAAACCGTGCCTCGCAGCGTTAAACCGCCGCTATGACAGGCATCTAACCACACTAGCTGCTGTCTTGCCAAAGAGCTGCCTAGCGTTTGCAACAGTTCCTGCATCGGCAGGCCGCTGTCGTACAAATGGCTTTTTTGGGTGTCGCTAAGGCACAGTACTACCTGCTCGGTTTGCGGATCAAATAGGCCATGCCCCGAAAAGTAGATCAGCAGCGTGTCTTGAGACTGAGCCGCCTGGGCGATCGCCTGCAGCCGTTTTCTCACCGCATTCACCGTCGGCATCTGGTCGGCAAAGTCGTGATAAATGCACAGCTCCTTGCTCGGAAAGGCCTGGGTCGCCTGATTCAGCGCCTGCGCTAAGCCCTGACAGTCGGGCGCAGGATATTGCAGCGAGGGCAAATCCGCTTCCTGATAGTGATTGACCCCTACCAGCAAAACCCACAGCTTAGCGGCCCCCGATTGCAGCGCCTGCGCCGGATGGCTGGTTCCCAACGAGATTGGCATGGTTTTAATCCGGTAGTTAGCCCGAGAGTTAGCCCGAGAGTTGGCCCAGTAGTTGGCTCAGTAGTTGGCCCAGTAATTAGCTCGGTGACTGAATCACACCACAGGCAATCCGAGCCCCCGCGTTTCCAGTCGGCTGGCTCAAATCATCGGGGTCAGCGTGCAAAATAAAGGCTCGATTAGCCACCGCATACTCGCCTGAGGTCAGCGTAAGCCCCTTTACTTCCAGCGTCCACTCAGTTTCTTCTGTTGCAGAAGTCACCTGCACATTCCCCAAGTCTCCAGCGTGAGCGCTCTCAAACCCCATGCTCGGTAAGTAGCCATGTTCAACGCCTTTGGGATTGAAGTGCCCGCCAGCGGCACCGCCTTCTTCAGCGCAGCTTCCCCCTTCGTGAACATGAAATCCGTGCATCCCAATCGGCACGTTGAGAAAAGTGCCTGACATCATTAAGCCGTCTGCCGTTTCACTCAGCGAGATACGGCCAGTGATATCGGGCGCTAGCTGGGTGCCTAAGATTGTTGCTTCTGACGTCATCAGCGTTTCAGGTGGCGTGCTCACATCTGCTGGCATATCTTCAACAGAATCGGTTTGCCGCGCGCAGGCCAGCACGGTGGTTAGCATCAGCGTTGCGATCGCTAGCATTCCGTACCGGAATATCGCCCGCAGCCGCGCCCGTAACAAAGAAGGTAGAAAAGACATCAATCAGTGGTCTCCTAAAAATTAAAAGGGAAGCATAAAGTTTATCTACGGACAGCCCAATGCGAGTATGCACTTCATGATTAAATCCAAAGTTTAATTTGGGATTTTAGATAATGTCCTTACGCTTTTGTAAATACAGCGTCACACCCAAGTACACCAGGGTATGAGCACACAGCGCGCCCCAGTTCAGACCTAAGTTTGACCAGGTAGATTCATAGGTCGAACTTTGAGAAAAGACCTGTTCTAACAAACTGCCGTCCGGTAGTGTGACTGGCTCTGGCACCATAGCATTGATATCAGCAAGGCTCGCGTAAGCAGCCACCGACCACCGGCTAATCATGAGCCAGGAAATTTTGTCAGAAATGCCGCTCAGCTCAAACAAAACACCTGAAAAGATAATCTGTGGAATCATAATCAGCGGCAGCAGATTGTTGGCCTCGTTCTGCGTTTTCACAAAAGCAGAAATAGCCAGACTTAGGCTCACGCTCGCTAAAATGGTCAGCAAGTTCGTGACGCCAACGCCTAGCCCCCACGGCATTAGATTAGAGATAGGTGCGTCAAAGGCCACCAAAATTACGCCCGCCATCAGCACAGATTGCAGCGTCACAATCCCCAGCCAGATCAACAGTTTAGAGCCGAGGTAAGCAAACAGTCCTAAATTGATCAGCCGCTCGCGGGCGTAGATTGCAGATTCTTTAACAATTTCTCTAACCGCGCTCGATAACCCAATCCAAATTGCGATGCAGCTAAAGACAAATACCAGCCGCATCGCCAACGGAGCCTGAGCTGTTTCAAGCGGATCGAGCGTGGCCAAGGGCGTTTCTGCACTGAGAATGAGGCCGGTGAGTGCGATCGCAATCGGCCCCGATATCAGCGTCAAAATTTGGCTCACCGGATCGCGCAGCGTGAGTCGCAAATAGCGCTTGCTCAGCAGGCTTAGCTGATGAAAAAACGAAACGCCTTTGCTCACTCGCGCCTTGCTAGACGTCTGTTGATTGTTGCCGGGGCTCAACAGGGTTTCAACATAGGTTTTGTAAGCTGCTGACTGCCGGTATTTATCGCGCCAACCGCTGACGTTTTCGCAGTTTTCGGTGTCGGTTTCGCCCGCTTCTAGCTTGAGATAGATGTCGGCAAAGTCGTGATCCTGATCGTTTGGCAGCTCAAAAAAATCAGGTGCGCCTTGAGGCGGGCCAAAGTAGCAAAGATAGCCGCCACGTCCGAGAAAAACAATGCGATCGCACACCCCGATATTAGCCGTTGCGTGCGTCACCAGTACTACCGTCCGCGACTGATCGGCCAGCTCTCGCAGCAACCGCATCATTTCCTTATCCAACCCTGGATCTAAGCCTGATGTCGGCTCATCTAAAAAGAACAGTTTGGGATCAGCCAGCAGCTCTACGCCAATGCTCACCCGCTTTCGCTGCCCGCCGCTGAGATTTCTCGCATACGTATGCCGCACATGAGATAACCTAATTTGCGTCAGCGTCTTAGTCACAACCGCTTGCACATCTGTATCGGGCGGCAGCCGTAGCTGACAGGCATAGGTAAGCACCTCACCAACCGTCAAATCTGCATGAATAATGTCATCTTGCGGCACATAGCCGATTTGAGTGCGATACAGCCCCCAGGTATCTCGCAAATTCTCACCATTGAGAAAGACAGAGCCTGTTGTAATGGGTGAAATGCTCAGCAGCGATTTCATTAAAGTGGACTTGCCTGCGCCGCTGCCGCCCACGAGTGCGACTAGCTGACCGGGCTCAATCACCAGCGAAATATCGTTGAGAATATTTTTGGAGTGCCCTTGCTTGTCTTGTACTTGCTTAACGAGGCGATGCGCGTCTAAGCGAATTTGACTGCCTGAATCTTCTAGTACCAGCGCTTCGGGCGTGTAGCTCAATGCAAAAGGCCCGAGCCGAATCAAATCGCCTGTTTTTAGCGCAGCTCGCCGTGAAATGCGCTGCCCGTTCAAAAACGTGCCGTTTGTGCTGAGATCTTGCAGCGTGTGGCCTGAGTGTCCATCAGACCAAATTTTGGCATGAAGCCTAGAGACTGTAGGCGCATCTAGCTGCATGGAGGCATAGCGGCCAGGGGTGGGCATCCGGCCCAGCTCAACAGGCCAGTCGTTGATCTGTTGTAGATCGAGCCGTCGTTTAGACGGCATCGTTTTAGGTCGCTGGCTTCCTGATGTCGCTTCTCGATAGGTGACAATAATCCGGTTTTCTGGCGATAGTCCAATCTGTAGCTGTGTACCGTCTTCTAGCAGGTAGCCTTCAGTGGCGTTAATGCGCACCTGATCAACAAACATGCCGTTGCGGCTTGGCGATCGCCCATCGCCATCAAAGATGCGATAGCCGTTGACCTCACGCTTTAAAACCGCCTGCCGTCGGGATAGTACGCTCCAGTCCAGCAGATCTTCGATTAAGTCGGCCCAGTCAATATCTCGGCCCAGGTGGTGACTATCTTTAAACAGCTCAAAGCAAATTTTTTCTCCAGCGTTGTTTAGCTCTAGCGTTGGCGCAGAGTCTACAACAGTTACTTGCTGAAACGGGTTTGCCATCAATATACGGCCAGCTTTTCATTGGTATCACTATATATACCGAAGCGGCTTGGAAATAGTGGCGTTCACGATTAGTCACAAACCTCAGTAACAATTGGTGTTATTTGCTATGCGATCGCAATACAGCCCTTAGAGGCCAGTTAGAAACCAGAGACAATAAAGCCTCACTATCCAGCATCAGCGTTCTGGGGTGGACACTCAGAGACTAAAGATTGATCGAGCGACCAGATTGGAAGCTGATCGATTTCTTCTAGCGTCTGCTCTAAATATGAAGTGTTGTTGAAGGCGATCGCATCACCAAAGTATCCTTCTGAACCGGTGTGTTCTGACGTTCCCGAATTGCATACAGTGTATCTTTCCTGCTGCTGTGCTCGGTTGACAGGAGAGCCCACGACCCAGGGCCATCTGGCTGGAAAAAGTACGTGAGGCAAATCGGTTACTCTGTCTCTATCGCCATAAAAGTGATACACGTGCTCGGCATTATTAAAGCCTTCTCTTCCCTCAAAGGCACCTCCGATAGAAACGACTGTGATACGCGCTTTGTCAATCCAATCGTGTAGGTGATCGGTGGCTCCTAGTGCTACCTGGGTGCCACCGCTAGTACTGACCAAAATTAAGTTAATCGGCTGATCTGATCGAATAATCGGCTCGGTGGCGTGCATTCGTTCAACAATAGTACTGGCGACGCCCAAGTTGTACACTGGGCCGTAGCGATCGTCAGCAGAAAGGGCAAACCGCCAGAGGTTGCGAATCTGAATGAACATCTGTCCTGGAAATTTCTCGCTATTTTTAGCGGCTTCCCACAGGGGCGTCAAAATGTTTTGATTTTCTAAATCTCTATTAGAAACTGAGTAAGGAAAAACGTCTTTTACGGCGACGCAGTTATTGTGACGGGCGGCTAGCTGGTCAATAAAATATTCTTCGCCATCGGCAATCTCGTTGGGTGAAAAGTTGCCGACTCCTGGTAGAAAGACAATGTAACAGTCAATCTGAGTAATTTGAGAAGGTGCCGCTGCTACACCACCCTGTTCTAGAAGTCTGGGTTTCTCTTTCTCTTTGGCGTCAAAGCCTAAGCTCGAGGCTGTTTGATTGAGCCACCACACAATAGTTGTAATCGGTGCGAGCATTCCCCAAAGCGCTAAAAAACCAGCCATGAGAAGGATAAATTTTAGAGTTGTTCCACTTAACTTATGAAAAGTGTGGCTGAGCCATCGCGGCATCTGATGTTCTCTAAGACTGCTTAGTTTAGAGTTTAGCGCTCGTTGTAGCAGTAGGATAAGATTGCAAAGCTGAATTTAGTATAGAAAAAACGTTTGCTAAAAAACGTTTGCTATTGAGGAGTCATCATGAGGCAAAAGGCTTCGGGGCAAACAGGTCTTAAACAAACCATTTGGCACGCGCTGACCTTAAATGAACGGCTTTATCAGACGGCGAGGGGCGAGAGAAAAACGCTGCGAAGTGCGCTGATGGTCGTTGTGCTAGCGGCGCTTTCACGAGCGATCGCAACTATTCTCATTTCACTGCTCAACCGGGCAACGCTGCTCGCCTTGATTATTACGGTGCTGCTGAGCGTTTTTACCGTTATCGTCTGCTATTACTTTTGGACGTTCACTATTTGGAAAGCTGGCGCGTGGCTGAAGTTCAATCCGCCTAGCTACCGCCAACTGCTTTGCCCAATCGGGTTTGCCTACGCGCCTCAGCTACTCAGCTTCATTACGGTTCTCCCTGTTCTCGGCAGAGCAATTGAGCTGATTTTATCTTTATGGACGTTGTATGCTGTCATCTTAGCGGTGAGTAAGGGTATGCGTATCACTAAGCCTCAGGCGGCTTTGATTAGTCTCTTGAGCTTCCCGGTGGTTCAAATAGTGCCGATTCTAATTCAGGTCGTCGCTCAACAATTTGCTTGATAGACCCATTAACAGGGGGAGGCTACGCCAACTCAATCGAGGCGATATTGTATCAGGCTACGTACCGTTTCAGAAGAGATGCCTAAGTCCTGCGCGATCGCCTGCTCTATTTGGTCATAGTCTGACAAGGGATACTCAAACTCCATGGCTTGTAAAGCAGATCCGCCGGTTTGCACCGACACCTCGGTGACCTGATCGTTCAGGTCAATCTCTGCATCAATGGACAGCACTCTGATCGAGAAAGAAACGGTTATGTCTTGAGCATCTGTCGTGTCAATTTGGGTCACGTCCAAATGACTTTGACCAAAAACCTGACCTATCAACCATCCGCTACCTAGCCAAAAGGCAGCCCCCGTTAACAGCATTGGCACGCCAAATCCTAAGCTGAGTTTGAGCGCGTTTCTCAGTTGCATAGCTTCCACTTCAGTGTCTATGGTGAGTATACGGCCTGCTTTAGTCTGATGGCAGGCTCGTTTTAAGGAGAGCTACGCCTATGAAAATTCTATTAGTTGAGGACGATTTAGCTCAGCTCAGACCGCTGCGGCAGGCGCTGATTAAAGTGGGGCATGGCGTTGATGCGGTCGCAAACGGAAGCATAGCTCAGACCTTGATGTGCGATCGCGCCTATGACCTGCTGATTCTTGACTGGATGCTGCCCCAGGTCAGCGGACTGGCGCTGTGCGAGCAGTACCGCCGTCTGGGCAAAAGTGCGCCCGTCTTGTTTTTGACGGCTAAAGATACCATTCACGACAAGGTATCTGGACTCAATGCTGGAGCCGATGACTACTTAGTCAAGCCTGTTAACCTGATGGAGCTGTTGGCGCGAGTGCGGGCCTTAGGGCGGCGCTCGCCGATGTGGCTAGGCGATCGCCTATCTTTGGGCGAGCTAGAACTTAACCTTGGCACACTAAAACTGCACCGCCAAAATCACAGCGCTCAGCTTTCGGGAAAAGAGTTTCAGCTAATGGAATACCTGCTGAGACACCCGCGCCAGGTACTCAGTCGTGATCAGATCGAACAAGCTTTGTGGGAATGGGATAGAGAGCCTGAAAGTAAGGCCGTCGCCATCCTGGTGCATCGTCTGCGTCAGCGCCTACAGAGTTTGCAAGCCGAGAGCTGGCTACAGACCGTCTATGGTATGGGATATCGCCTGAGCATCCCCACATCAGAGTCATAGCGCCGATGTTTGAGCACAGCCGGTTGACTCTAGCTCGGTGGTTTACCCTTTCAATGGGCAGTATTCTAGTCGTGTTTTCCGGGATCTTGTACGCCTGGGATGCTCGCGATCGCCTTTATCTTTTTGACCAGGAGCTGTTCGTGACCAGTCAGGTCATCACCTCTGGCGTCGAAGAGATTACCTCAGGGTCGCAACGCCGTATTGATTTAGAAAATGCCCCCTTGCTGGGCCGCGATGTTATTAAACTCGACACTAATATTGTCTTTGTTCGGTGGTACACGCCCGAAAAAAAGCTGTCGCAGTTTATCGGCGATAGTCCCAACCCTAACTTGGACACAGCGTTAGGATTTTTGACCCTACAGGGCACTGAGGCCAACCCAACTTCTCCTTTACGACAGTTGACTCTGGCCATTTATCGACAGGAGCGGCTGTTGGGCTATTTGCAGGTGGGAGCCTCTCTCAATCCGGTGATAGTCCCGCTACAGCAGCGGCGGTTGCTTTTAGGGCTTGGACTACCGATTGCCTTGGCCGCGATTGCTGCGACTGGTTGGGCCTTAAGTGGCAAAGCAATGGAACCCATTCGCAGTGCCTATCAGCGGCTACAGCAGTTCACCGCTGACGCCTCTCACGAACTGCGAGCACCCCTAGCTGCAATTATCAGTAATGCTCAGCTTGGCCTCATGGAACCCACGTCCCCAGCAGAGCAAACCGATTGCTTGCAGATTATTTCTGCTACAGGAGAGTCAATGAGTAAGCTCGTAGGACATTTGCTTTTTCTCGCACGGCACCAGGGCAATTTACCGCCTGAAACTTTTCAACCGACGGATATAGTTGCGCTCCTCACCGCTATCAAAGCTGACTACGCACCTCAAGTGACCGCTCAGAAAATACGCTTTGAAAGCACTCTTCCCAATAATTCTGTGATGGTTCAAGGAGAATCTGGACTATTGCACCGAGCTATTGTTAATTTGTTAGACAATGCCTGTTGCTATACGCCGGCAGGGGGAACAATTCGACTAAACGCTCAGAGTCAGCCCCGCTGGGTTGTGATCCAGATTGAAGATTCTGGAATTGGTATTGCAGCAGCAGATCTGCCTCATCTTTTCGAGCGGTTTTATCGGGTTAATGAAGAGAGAGAGCGGCAGTCAGGTGGCTTTGGGCTGGGATTGCCTATTGTGCGTCAAATTATTGAGCTGCATAACGGGCAAGTAAAAGTTAAAAGTCAGTTCCAGCAAGGGTCTCAGTTTGAAATTTGGCTACCCACGGCCACCGACAGCTTCCTTTGAAACCCTCATGTTACTTTTGGGCCACATCATGGAGATTAGCCCGTTAGCTGCCATTGCGAATTCATTGTGAATTAACTTGGAGATGAGTATGACACAAACATGAAGAGTCTTTTGTTTGGCATAAGTGATGCTGTCATCACTGTTTTATACGGCCATAGCTGTACTGAGCAGGATGTGAACTTAAACCATGATTTTGTGGGTACATTAGTTAATCTTTCTAAAGACAGAAAGAATATACATAAACAAGATGTTGAATTAGGCTGTAGCCTTTGCTAATGTCTCAGAAAGAAAGCATTTACAGAGATGATGCTTGCTGACTGGGCACATATCTTCTGCTTGAAACGTTTATTTTTCTATCAAGACGATCATTAGGGTTATAAAATCATGGATGCTGACGTTCACCAACACTTAGAAGCTATCAGAAAGGCTGCCAGCATAAATATTTTAAATTTTGATTGTTTTTCTATTAGACACTGGGAAAGAACGATTAAGCAAAAAAAGCTGCTTCTCTCGCTTCGTTGAAGTACAGCTTACAAGTTTTGTACTCGCTTTTTGGTCATAGATAGCTCGTGTTATGGGTGGTTTTGCAAAACTTGCTAGCTTACTTGCCTGTTGTAGAAATGACTACCCAATGGCCTGCTGGTTTTGACCTATTGGTTCTGCAGGCGTTGTTGGCAGCAAAAGCCCTCTATAGAAATCTTTCTGTCTACTGATCAAAGTGTCTGCGTAACATCAAATGTTATGCACGTTTGCCCCTTTCAAGTTCTCTTTTTCACGTACTGATTATGTTTGTCGCACTTACCGTTTTTTGCATAGCCGCCTGCATTGCTAAAGTTTCAAAAGAAGAAATAATTAGTGTGTTTGCGATGATTGTGGCGGCAATTGGAATTGTATCGAGTATTGTTTTAGCACCGTGGTTTGTTCAGATTTCAGTGCTTGTTGCAGTATTGATTTGGCAGTCTTTCGGTAGTCGCAGCAACTATTCCAACTACTAATATTATTCCAAATATTTCAATAGCGTCTAAAACACATTAGCAACCTCAGCGCCCTGTTTAAAGCAGGGTGTTTTAGTTATGAATTGTCATTTTCATGCCGCTAGCGACATCATCATCGAGCTTATTTTTCCGCCATAGCTTCGTTCTGCTGTTCTATTCGTTGTTCTACCTTTCTCATTCGTCTCACCTTTTACCCAATAACTATCAGGAAAACACACATGTCATATCGATCAGTCAAGACGAAAAGCGCTAAACCTGTTTTGCTAGCACCGGATGAAGCAAAGCGCAGACAAGCACAGTACCTTGTCATTGATGTGCAACCTAGAAAATTTATCACTCACATGCTTCCAGGCGCGAAACAACTTAACGTAGATATCTCACTTGAAGACATTGAGCGAAGTCAGCCTATTTTGCTTACTTGCCTAACCGGCCAGCGAAGCTTGAAGGCGGCCACTCAGCTCATTAACTTAGGCTATCGCCAGGTGTCCGTTTTGAAAGGCGGGCTTGTGGCGTGGCAGGGTAGAAACTATACCGTGCAGCCTACCCGATTGCCTGCATAACGCTTGCTCTCTAGAACTCTTTTTGTTGTCTTTTTTGTTGTAGGTGCTAAAGCACCAGGTAAGCTCGAATTTATGCTAGACCAAATTTTAAACTCTCCTTTTGATGTTGGCGTCGAAACGTTTTTTTTGCTGCTTGTCCTGGTTGCAATGGAGGCCGTACTGTCTGCCGACAATGCGATCGCGCTAGCGGGATTAGCCAAAACCATCCAAACGCCAGAGCTGGAAAAGCAAGCTTTGAACATCGGCCTCGGGCTCGCCTATATTTTTAGAATCTTGCTGATTGTTGGGGCAGCTTGGGTAATGCAGTTCTGGCAGTTTGAACTGGCGGGAGCACTTTATCTGCTGTGGCTAGCTTGGCGATACTTTACAACAGAACCGCCTGCCAGCGACCAGCCGGTGAAAGCAAAATCGCTTTGGCAGGTTGTTCCTCTAATGGTTTTGACTGACCTGGCTTTTTCTTTGGATAGTGTAACGACGGCAATCGCTATTTCTGATGAACTCTGGCTGATTATTTTGGGCGGCACTATTGGCGTCATTCTACTGCGGTTTTTAGCTGGATTGTTTATTCATTGGCTGCAGGTATTCACTCGACTAGAAGATGCTGGGTACCTGGCAGTCACCTTAGTCGGACTGCGCTTGCTGCTGCGGGTCGTGAGCCCTGAGCAAGTGCCGCCCGAGTGGGCAATGATCGGCCTAATTACGGTATTATTTGCCTGGGGATTTTCACAGCGCATTTCAGAGGTTCCTATGGATGTACTAGATGCTTCAAAAGAAGCTATCTTGTCAAAACGGGAATCTTCAAATGTGAGTGCTGTGAGCTATGAACTGGTTGAATAAACTGCCGCGCTGGGCGATTTGGGGGCTAGCGTTTCCGCTATTTGTGATTGACGGCTGGCTGGCGCTTGAAGTCTTCGCTTTTTTTCGCGTTCAGCTCACGATATTTTTAACGGCAATTTTGCTGTCGTTTGTGCTCAACTATCCTGTGCAGTGGCTCTCACGGTTTCGGCTAAGGCGATCGCTTGCGGTATTGCTAGTGCTGCTCGTGTTTGTCTCTGCGCTTGGCGCGGGCGGTGTGTTGCTGGTTCCGCCGCTGATGGCACAGGTGAATGACTTTTCTAGTCGGCTGCCTTCCTGGCTAGATTCAGGACTATTTCAAGCAGCAGCACTGCAAAATTGGGCAGAGAGTCTGAATTTACCGCTTGATTTAACCCGACTCACGGCACAGCTTGAGCTAAAGCTCACGTCGCAGCTTCAAAGCCTGAGCGCTGGCATTTTTACGCAGTTGCCCAACGCTATTAGCGTCATCGTAGATATTGTCCTAACCGTCGTGCTAACGCTATATCTGCTGCTACATGGTGAAAAGCTGTGGGACGGTATTTTCTATTGGCTCCCTGAGCGCTGGAACGATCGGGCTCGTCCGCTCATTAAGCGAAACTTTCAAAACTATTTTTTAGGACAGCTCACGGTAGCGCTGCTGATGGGTACAGCGATGACGGTTGCGTTTGTGCTGATTAAAGTCCCGTTTGGACTCCTTTTTGGCCTTGCCGTTGGGGTGATGGCGCTATTTCCCTTTGGAGCGTCTGTCAGTATTGCGGTGATTAGCTGTTTGACGGCGCTGAAGAGTATTTGGCTAGGGGTGCGGGTGGTTACGGTTGCGGCCGTTTTGGATCAGATAGTGGCAAACGTGATCGCTCCGCAGCTCATCGGCGGCATTGTTGGCCTCAACCCGGTTTGGATTCTAGTCTCTTTGCTACTCGGCACTAAAATCGCAGGCGTGCTGGGCCTGATTGTGGCTGTACCTGTTGCCAGCTCTATTAAGGGCTTGTTTACGGAATTTAAGACACCGCCTTCGCTTGCAGAAGAAAGGGTTGATACAGCCGTGGTGCTGTCAACGTGAAGCCACCTGAGGAAAAGGGATGCCAGCAGAAACCGTAGAAGGTGGCGCAGGGGCGTGGTCAATTTGGCAGTAGGGACGGCTGTAGCAAAGCGGCGGCTCTAGCGAGTGGCGGTGTAGAAAGTCAGGATCGCCTAGCACCTGTTCGGTTGGGCCTGCAAAAACAATGCTGCCTCGCCCTAGCACAATGGTAGAGCTGCATAACTCTAGCGCCATGTCTAAGTCATGAGTAGCGATGAGCTGCGTTAAGGGCAGGCTCCGCAGCAGCTCAATAAGCTGTCGGCGAGAGGCGGGATCTAGCTGAGCAGAGGGTTCGTCTAATACTAAAACTTGTGGCTGCATGGCTAATACGCCTGCGATCGCAACTCTTTTTTGTTCACCGCCCGATAGGTTGCTGGCCGTTCGCTGCGCGTAGTGATCAAAGTCCAATCCAACAGCTACCATTGCCTGTTTAACCCGGTCAGTTAGCTCTGGATCTTCTACGTCTTGATTCAAGGGGCCAAAAGCAACATCCTCCCAGACGGTCGGCATAAATAGCTGGTCATCTGGATTTTGAAACACCAGGCCAACAAAATTGCGAATCTCTTTCAATGTCTCAGGCACCATCTTTTGCTCTCCAATGGTGATGCTGCCCGACTGAGGTAGCAAGATGCCGTTTAGATGCAGCAGCAAGGTCGATTTGCCCGATCCGTTGGCACCAATTAAAGCGACTCGCTCTGTAGGTTTCACATCGAGATTTATGTTGCTAAGCGCCTGAGTCCCATCTCCATAGATGTAGCTCAAGTTGGTGATGGAGATGGGATTGTGGTGCATGAAGCGCTTTTCTGTGGTTTCTATTTAGAGAGATTAAGGGAAAAGAGATTGAGACAAGTAGACCGCCTGTCCTAGGAGTGCGACTAAGGCGATCGCGCTCAACGTCGCCACATCTCTAACGCCGCCCGTCGGTAAATTTCTAACGTGAGGCACGCCTGTGTAGCCTCGCGCCAGCATGGCCTGATGGACGCGCTCGCCCCTTTCATACGTGCGAATAAACAAAGCGCCAAACATGTTACCAATTACTGAGCGCTGACGGCGACCTGAGGCAAGTGCCAAATTACGCGACGTTGCCGCCTGCCGCATTGCGCCTAGCTCGCGAATTAAAAGTTCAATGTAGCGATACATAGAGGCTAAAATAGCCACCAGCAAAGGCGGTACTCGTAGCTGTATCAGCGAATGCAGCAGGGCTGGAATCGAGGTTGTCAGCGTGAGCAAGTTCAGCACTAGCAGACACAATGCGGCCTTTAGCGCTACGCTTCCAAGCACAACTAGCCCCAGGCTGGTAATTTGCAGCGGCCCCCACTGCCAAACGACTTCACCCCCTCTTTGAAACAAAGTGCCAAGCAAAACCGTACCGATAAAAGAGAATTCGACGGCCAGTCGTTTGAGGAGTACGCTCCAAGTGACGTGACTAATGACGCCTAAGCAAAATATTGTGGCCCCGTAAATTGCCCAGCTCCACCAGTGAGCGTTGGGCGTAAAGGCGATCGCTAAAACCAACAAAAGCACGCACAGCACCCGCGTACGTGGTGCTAGAGAATGCCAAAAAGTTAATTTTTGGCTATCAATATCAAAGCGAAAATTCGCCATAAGCCAGTCATTTTCTCGTTATCTTCGTTTTATAAAAACAGCTTCTAATCGCGTCTGTCGGCCTTAGTAGCTTCAACTGTTTCAACAGTTTCGACTGTTTCAACAGATTTAACTGAAGACGAGTGCGCGGGGCGAACCAGCAGCTTTCCAGCGCCCCAGGCCACCCCAAAAGCAGCCAGCGCACCGATAATGCCCGCAATAGGCGTCGCCACCAAAGCAGGCCCACCCTTGAAAGCGTAGCCATCAAACACACTGGCAAACGGCAGCTTTTGCGCTAGCGGCTCTGGATGCGCTGTATCGATAAAGCCCAAGTCTTCAGCAACCCGTTCGAGCCCGTCTGGACTTGAACTCGCAAAAGGAGAAATAACCGCAGCAATGATTAAAGCAATCCCTAAACCGATTATAAAAAAAGTCCCATACTTTACCCCAGAAGAGCGAGTACTCATGCGAATTTACCCTTGATATCTTGATATATGAACAGAAAACCGAACAGAAAATCTAAGAAACTGGCTCATAAACAACCATTTGATTTAGGCTGCAACGCCAAGAACATTAGCGCATCTCAACGCGAGTGGCTACCCGTTCCAAGCGCTTCTGACGCGGTGGGTCGAACAGTAAGTCGGGCCGAGTACGCCACACGTAGCCAATCGCCGCCACTGTGATCAGCGCTTCGCCAATTCCAATCAACACATGCCAACTCACCATCGCTACCAAGGCTACGACCAGCGGTACTGTACCAGAAAGCGCCAGCATAACCGCCGTAATAACCGCTGCCACAACAACGCTCAGCCAAGCGGCCACCGCTAAGGCCACTGCTGTCGCTGACCACTTATCACGACCCAGCGCAAACCGGATTGAGCGATATACGTAGTAGCCGCCGAACGTACCAATCAGGCCCATCACAAAAATATTTGGCCCCAGTACCGTTATGCCACCATCTTGAAAGAGCACGGCCTGCACAATAAATACCGCGATCATCACCAGTGAACCTGCCCACGGCCCTAACAAAGCCCCGGCCAGCGTGCCGCCTAACAGGTGCCCTGAGGTACCGCCAGGAATGGGAAAGTTGATCATTTGAGCTGCGAAAATAAAGGCAGCGCAAACGCCCATGAGAGAGACGGTGCGATCGCCATAAGTAGACTTTACTCGTTTGAGCGAAACTGCAATCAGCCCCACAGCGACAATCCAACCAAATAGGCTCACCGGGAGGCTCAAAAAGCCATCAGGAATATGCAACCCTAAAACAGGCAGAAGCGAGACTGAACAAGCGTCGGTAAAACGGTCGGTAAAACTAAAGTAATCTTGAAACCACATAAGCAATAACTGTCTCTTTTGGAGCAGCTTAGTGGCTTGCAGCCTTCATAACAATCCCGGGGGAGGGGATATTTAGACAGTGAAACACAAGATTGTATAGATGGACGAGCTAATACGAGTTAAATAGTTGACTGATGGTCTACCCAACGCTTGGCGCGTTGAATTGCCAGCTTTTGCGACGCTGCATAGGGAACAGCCACAACACTACTGTTGGCGTTGTTGGCCCAGGCAGCATAAGCAATTTGTCCATCTTCTTCGCTTTGATCTAGCTCAATCTTCCATCCCCGATAGTCAAACGAGAGCGTAATTTTGGGATAATCAGGTTGAGACATTAGCACGGCAAAATCCTTGAGCTGCTTTGCTCGCCAAGAATATCTCACTGGCCGCGTCTATAGCTATGCGCCCTAGGGGGATTAGGCGGGCTAAAACTGTAGCGATCGCACAGCCCGCCTGTAGTATTGATCAATAACGATCGCCACTGAATTCTGAACTACTGAGTTCTAATTTTATTGACAAATTAGGTGCCGTCTGATCAGCGATTTGTTTTGCTGTCGTCGGTAGGTTCTAAAGCAGTCATCAATCATCAGCCTTGGCGAGCGATCGCAAGCTGAACGTCTTCCATCCATCCGGTGTCATCTTCTAAAATTTGAACGGCACTTTGTTGAACTAAAAAATCTATTTCTGTCTCTTCTTCTAAGCAAAAACGCAGCATCTTAAGCGGATTTGGTTTTTCGTCTTTTGTGATTCTGTAATAGCTATAAAGTTCTTTAATTACGCGAAGTAAGAGCTGTTCCTGGTATTGATGAATAGAAAAGACGGCCTGATACGGATATGTAGGCGCGACGGCCATAGTCTTGTTTACCTTCCACACGATGAGCTGAGAAATCTCATCAATCAACTCTCTTCTACGGGTTTGGTATTTCATAGATTGAGCAAGCGATCATATTCTTGCTTAACCACCTGATAGCACTCGCAGGCAGTTTCTTCTAGCTGCTCCCTGTTTACAATAGTTAGTTGGCCTCGGGTATTCAGAAAGCGTTTTGTCCACAGCAGGTTTAAAATAGTGAGTTAAAAATGGTGTGTGAAGTAAGGAGTATTAAGCCGGGCGCGAGTCAAAAATGAAAGCGTGGCGACAAAGGCAGTTTCCAAATAGGTAGCGGCCTTTATCTTAGCGGTTAGAAAGTTTTTCTGACGGGCGCGATTTTATTAGGATAAAGCGCTCTGCCTTTTTTGGTATTATTTGCCGTGTAGTTTTAGTTTTGCCAAATAACCTAAATGAGAGCTTTTAATTCTCTGTGTGCTGTTCTATCTGTGTTAGGAGGTTTTGTCGCTTTTTCATCTCTAGTTAGTGCTGGAGAGAGTGCGCCTGAATGGTCTTATGGGGGTGATACCAATCCGACTCAGTGGGGTCGATTAGGTCAAGACTTTGCCACTTGTGAGGTTGGCAGAGATCAATCACCTATTAATATAGAGAAGGTGGTTGTTAGTACACCCTCAAACATAGCGTTCAATTATGATTCGGTTCCTCTAGTCGTCGTTAATAACGGTCATACCGTTCAGGTAAACTACCCTGAAGGTAGCAGCGTCAGCATTGATGGAGACGACTATGAGCTATTGCAGTTTCATTTTCACACACCCAGTGAACATACAGTAGAAGAGCAGGCATCTGCAATGGAACTGCATCTTGTTCATCGTAACGAGGCAGGAGAGCTAGCCGTTGTTGGCGTCATGCTAGAAGCAGGTGCATCTAACCCTGTAATTGACACGATTTGGGCACATATTCCCCAAGAAGAAGGGACTAATCAGGTTGAAAACACGACGATTAACGTCGCAGATTTATTGCCCGCTAGTACTGCTTATTTTGACTATGCAGGATCGTTAACAACGCCGCCTTGTAGCGAAGGCGTACGCTGGAATATATTGCAAGAGCCTATTCAAGTATCTAAAAAGCAAATAGATACGTTTGAAACTTTGTATCAGGTAAATGCTCGCCTTACTCAGCCGACAAATGGGCGAATCATTGAACTGCATGAGAAGAAATAGGATTGTCTTTAAGCGTGATCTGATCAGTTAGATCACGCTTGGCAAGCGTTTAGGTCGCTAGCTGACAGGATGCCGACTGTTCGGAAGGCTGTAGGGCAAAGGCGTTCAGTTATAACAGCAAAATAGTCATTGGGTTTGCTTCCTGATATCTACTCAAATATTACTGATTTAACACATCTTTTTTGTGCTGTGGGGCGGCTGCAACCGCTGCGACTTCAGCTCTGAGTTCTTCTGAAACGCCCATCTCTTCGAGCGTGGCTAGCAAGTCTTCGGCGATCGCATCAAAATGTTTGCCGACTAACCCCTGATTAGCCACCATTTCCTTATGGGCTTCTCTCATATAGCGGCCATTATATTGACCGCTACCACCAAAGGCATAGGTCAAAAAAGCCTTTTGGTGTTCTCTCTGCTTTTCCATGTCTGTATTGACAAAAAAGTGTTTAACTCGATCGTCGGCTAATACGCGTGTATAGAACTTATCTACGGCCAAATCAACTGCCTCAGCGCCACCCAATTTTTCAAACAACGTTGTCATGTACTGCCTGTGTGTTTTGTTTACAGACCTAGCTTACATAATGGCGATCGCGAAGCGCCTTGACTTAAATCAAATTAGCCGTCACGATCTGTCTTTAGACATAAAGGCTTGCTGCCAGATTGCTTTTTTCCAAGAGGCAAACCTGATCATCTATCAAAAAAACCATTGAGTTCGCAAGTGAATCAACAAGACCTTAGTCGCTGGCTGAAACGTATTCCGCTATTTCAAGATATTCCCCTAGCGGATGTTGAGCATGTTGTGCAGATTGCTCAACTACAGCGCTATCAAAAGGGAGAGATTATCTTCAATCAAAACAGTGAAGCCACCGGCTTTTTTATAGTAAAGACCGGACGTGTCAAGGTGTTTAAGCTAGCCATTCACGGCAAAGAGCAAATTCTCCATATTTTTGGCGAACAAGATTATTTCGCAGAAGTACCCGCACTTGATGGAAAAAGGTTTCCGGCCTCAGCCGCTGCTTTAGAAAACTCGGCGCTGTTGTTTTTTCCGCGATTAGAATTTCTAGACTTGCTCCAGCACTACCCCACTGTTACCGTTAAGCTATTACTCAATTTGTCTGTGCATCTGCGGCATCTCACTGGGCTCATTGAAGAACTCTCTTTTAAGGACGTACCGCAGCGGCTTGCCGCTTATCTAATTAACTTAAGGGCTGCTAGCAGCTCATCAAATATGGTCACTTTAGATGTGACTAAAAGTCAGCTAGCAGCCCTATTGGGTACAATCCCGGCTACCATTTCCAGAGCTTTTTATCGCCTGAGCCAGGATGAGCTGATTGCGATGAAGGGTAGTCACATTGAGATATTAGACTGCGATCGCCTGCAAAAGCTGAGCCAAACCTTAGATATTGACAATGACGCTGCCAATAAAATCTTCGATTAAACTCAGCTAGTGAGACTTACTTTCTACGGCCTAGCTTTAACGTCAGTTCGGGATAAGGATAGCGATAAAAAAGAAGGACAGGTACGCTGAGATTACCAAAATCAATCAGCCCTGTCCTCCGCTATGTCTAGCTTAGAAGAACTCTTTTGCCACGTCGATGAC
>JBHYED010000037.1:0-44686 GCA_051860365.1 Phormidesmis sp. | reverse complement strand
CAGCAGTTCTGTCGTATTCGCGGCTATATTTCGACGTTGAGAAAACAGGGTCTCTCCATTCTTGAAGCACTCAGAAGCACCTTTACCGACGATCCCATCTTTCCTATATCCCAGCCTGAGTAGTTACCATCAGCCTAAGTAAATATGGGCGGCGAGCGTGGGCATTCTATAAAGGCATATTCCTTAGGAAACGCGCTTTGTGTGCGAATAGTTTTACATGAGTGCGATCGCTCTAACCACGGCGCTATGCCTTCCCATACAGGATGTTGAAGCGCTGCTACAGGGGCGAACCGTTGCCGCCATCTCCAACACTTTCCGCAATCCCTCTCGGTTTTTTCTGTGTCCGATTGAAACCGATCTGACGACTGCACGCTTAGAGAATCGCTATCATGCAAGCTTTCTAAAAAGTCTAAAGCCAGCCCCAAAAACAAGCCGAAAGGCCAGCCAGAAAACAAACGCTTCAGACGCCATCACCATTCACGCTTGGGCTCGGTGCAAAACCTGTCGTATTTTTAGCGAGCATGACAATCTAGCGGCACTCTCTTCGCTCACCGCATGGACTGCCGAATACCTTCATGAGCTGGTGCAAGAGCGACACAAAATATACGTGACCTTCCTACAAGTCCATCGATTTGACCAGGCTATAGAGCTTGCCATCGATCCAGCAGAGGCTAATAGGATTGGAACCTACGTTAAAGTGCCAGGATCTTGGTCAGATCAAAGTGCGCACTCTTTATTAAGCGATGCTACCTTCGCACAAAGGCAAAAGCAGCTCATTCAGCTCACGCCGTCTCCCCATTTTGAGCTTCACGATCTGCAAGCAGAACTCGTCACGCTGCGAGAAAATAACTTAGGTGCAATGGCCTTAGATAGAGACCTTCGCTATTTACTAAACTGGTCTCGGGCCGAAGAGACTCAGATGTACGATTCTGATCTTGTTTGGATTCAACAGATTTCTCAAGCTGGCAATATAGGCAACACAGATGACTTTGAAAAGCTGGTACACAAAAGCTTTTTTAAGCTCGGCTTCAGTAATTTTGTGCACGACCTAGGGCTGAAACGCGACGACGGCGTAGATGTATACTGTGAAACGCCCTACGCCGTGATTGGCAAATGCAAGGCCGATAAGCAAGGGAACGTTTCTAACCTGGTGCTCGAGCCGCTAGCTATTGCAGGCATCGCCCTATTTCAACAGCAACAGATAGCGCCACCGCTCAAAATCATCTTTGCGGCTGGCCCCTTCACTGAACACGCTCAAAAATCTGCAATCAAGAACAAAATGAACGTTATTCGCCCTGATACGCTACAGCGCCTCACTGAGCTAAAGGCTCGCTTTCCTGGGGCAATCGACTTGCTCAGATTAAAGCAATGCCTACAACAGGCACCATATGGCGAGGCGGCTGATGAAAAGATTAATCAGTTCATTGATGAGACTTTTCACCAGCTCAAGGTTCGTTCGGCGGTGATTCAAGCTGTCAAAATCTGCTTAGAAAGAACAGACCAAGAAAGTATCGGGAGAGACCCTATTTGCGCAGCGTATGCGAGTCTCGCATCTTTCGGCCTTTCTACGCTGTCTGTCAAAGAGATGCATGACATCTTGATTGAGCTATCATCGCCTGTCGCTGGCTATTTGGGGCGCATTCAGGCTGGTAGTGATGGTAGTGGCACTGGCAGGGAGCTTTTTTACTTCCTCAAAGAGCTATGCGTTGATGGCAGTGCGCTGACGGTGGCCTAGCGCGCTGCAAAGGCTGCTCGACGTTAAAGTTAAAAATGAAACTATGCTGCTAAGAATATTGTGATTGTTTTGATGCCGTCCGTAGGTGCGTAATCCGTAGATGCTTGGGTTGTAGCCTAAAAAAACAGCGGGCGATCGCCGTGATTTTACAGAGAAGAAGCCTCTTAATTCAATCGGCTACTCGGGAAATCTTGTATAAAAGGTGACACGCCTTTTGTCAATATCTACCGCCGACACCGGCGAAACTATTATGAAAGGCCTTAAGTTTTCTGCTCTCCTTGGTGCGATCGCCTGCATTTTTCCCACGGCTGCGATCGCCCAAACCTCACCTGCCGATAGCGCTTATCTCGATGACTTGTACCGTTTTCTTGAAGGCAAAGATGCCATTACCTACACCATGGCAACCCAGGCAATGAGCCCCGAAGACAGCGTTTGGGCCGCTCAAATGTTTTGCCAAACTTTTTCCTCAGGTGTCGCCCCATCAGAAGCCTACTCCGTGTATACCAATGCAGCCATTGGTCAAGCCTCCACGCATGGCACTAACTTTAATGAAGAAGTCGCTTACGCCGTGGGCCTATATGGCGGCGCAGTCATGAACCTGGGTGCGACCCACTACTGCCCTCAATATCAGCCCCAAGTAGAGCAAGCACTACTTGCCCTTTAAGTCACGCTTCTGAACCCTGATTTTCACTATCGAGCACCTGTCTTTCACTAAAAAAAGCGGGTCATCAACGATACGGAACGCAGGCTGCTTTTCTTTTTTGAGAAACAGCCTGTTTTGTGACTAACAACATCCTAAGCGGGCGTTTTTTGCGCAGTCTGCCTCTCTTTGCGAACGCTAAACTGCCACGCACTAGAAAACATATAGTGCATTTGGTGGTGCAAATCTAGCTGCTTGAGGTTTTCCCACTCGTTTTGATCGAGCCAAACCCCGTGACAGTGACTGCACCTATCCAAATAAAAGCTCAGGCCCCGCCCTACTTTTGCTTTTGTCATCAGGCGAGAGCAATCCGCACAAAAGTTAGCAGTCGCGTTATCTGCAACGGGCAGAAGGCGATCGCTAATCACCAACATAGGACGCTTTTGCTTCTGTTCTCTAAGCGCGTGCTCCCGGTAATCTAACCACTCCCAGTAGTTTTCAGACGGTACCCAGTGACCAAAGCACTGAGTGCACTGACGGGCGAGTAAGCCAGTATCCAGGCTAACTTCGCTGAGTGAGTGAGTATGGCAGGTAGGACATTTCATGACGAGTTGGGGTTGATGCGGAACGTCTTCAGTTATGAACATGCCCAGATTATTTCAATAGATCTTGATGCGGATGGCAAACTTCACAATCTATTTTGAATTCCTTTATCAAATGGACAAGAATATACGTCGTTAGATCGAGTCACAACACAGATACTGCGCCGTGAAGCAGTGGCTTTTAGCCTATTCCACTAATGATAATGATGTCGATGCTCAGCAAATGTTCAATCAGTCAATTATTTTTCTGGGCTATAGACGGCGCTGACTGGTTGTGGTGGCTTCAGAGATCACCTTCTTGAGCGGTTTTAGTGCGGATCGGTGCTGAGGGCTACTCCCATTCGTTAAAGTCCTGAGAATAGGGATTTTCTACAGGATCATTTTGATGAGGCTGCTCTCGATATACCGTTTTTGGGCGGCCTTTTCCTTTGGTATCTTGCCAGGCGTTGCCGACGCCTTTGAGGACGCCGCGACCCACCAGGCCAATGCCGCGACCCAGAACTTCAGTGAGCACATAGACAACGGTGCTGCCAATGAGAGATATAGCGGTGCGGACGCGAGGGGCGATCGCATCCCGAGTTTCCATTGCTAGGGTCACTGCCCAAGGAATGCCACCTAGCCGATCTAGCTCAGCTCGCCTCGGTGCATAAACAGAGGTTACGTTAATGCCCACAGGCGTTAGCGCGTAAAGGTTATAGCGGCTTTCAAAAATAGCTTTGGGTTCGTTTACCAGGCGGTCGAGCCGATAGCGCCAGGAAAGATCGTTGCGAAACCGTTCGATTTCTCTGGAGGACATGAGCCTGCCGGTGTACAAGCTCTTTTTGATGGATTCAACATCTGCTAGACGGTTCAGTAAAGGTTGGATAACCGCGTTGGCGATTTGAATCGTGAGGTTTTCGAGCAGGCGCTCACTGTAGGCGATCGCCTGGGGCGTAGTCGCCAAATAAGGAGAACTCTCAATGATGAGCTGTTCTTGAAAAAGCCAGTGGCCAAATAGCTCACTCACCATCGGAATGCGATCAATGATTTGTTGTTGAACCAGCAGCTTTTCCCGTTGCAAAAGCGCGACGACTTCTTCTTCTACATTGCCGCCTGTTGTTTCTATGCGTACGGTGTAGTACTTACCAAAAAATTCTGTATTTACAGCGTCCCAAAGGTCGTGGAGAACCTGACGCGATACTCCGTAGGAGTGACCTTGCCATCGCGTTGCAAGCTGTCCCGGCTGAACCTCCGACGCCCGCAAATCAGCCAGCAGATCTTCAAGCTGACGCAGCACCAAATACAACAGCTCTAGTTTTTTGTCGGATCTCAGAATATCAATTTCTAACGGCGACTCGCTGATGTTCTTTAAGGGGCGCTGAAGCTTAGCAAACACACCTTCAAACACAACGTTCTGCACGTCAGTCGGTCGCGCCTGCAGCCGAGATTCCGTCGCGGCCATATTCGCTAAAGCAGCGGTCGCATTAGGCACTAGTGCCTCACGATCTAAATAACGAGCGGCGGTCATATCGGCGTAGTTTTGTCCGTAGCCGCCTTGCATAGCCGCTCTCATCCAATCGGAGCCGGCTTCGCTACGACTGCTGCTTGATGATTGACTGCGGGATTGGCTGCGGCGCGGCGAATGGTCGAATTTAGGCGTGCGCCATATTGCCGACACTAGCCAGCGAGCAGCCGTAAGCTCTCGCTTTTTTCCATCTAAAATGGCTTGATTGAGCCAGCTACCGGTGCGCTGACGTGCGATCGCCGCAATACTGTGGTCAATTTGCTGTAGTCCCGACAGGCGCATACTCATACGCATCGCCGTCAACGGCCCTGGAATATCGCCTGAGCGCGAAAGGGCAGTGTCTTTAGGATTTTTAGGATTCTTAGGATTCGAGTTAGAGCGACCTGAGGCGGGTGCAATCGGTGCAGCTGAGTCACTCGTGGGCACTTGCTCACCTGGCAGCGCCGTGGATGATGTATCTGACTGACCAGCAGCCACCTGTCGAATGAGCTGGGCCAGCCGTCTGACTGACATACTGCGCGTGCCGAAGCCATTGGCACCCATGCGTTCGGCGGCTGCTTGTAAAACAGGTTCAGCCTGAAGACTCAAAACGAGCACAGGAAGCTGAGGAAAGGTCGTTTTTATCTGTTGGCAAAGCTGTAGGCCTGGGGTCGCTTCAGGCTTGCTGGCACCAAGGCCCAAATCCAAAATAACCAGATCGATAGGCGGTGCTAGCGGCTTGTCTTTTGGGCGCAGAGCGGGATTGTCTAGGGCTTGCTGATAGGCTTTAAAGCGAGACTGAATGCCTTTTAAAGTATCGGCGGCGGTGCCTGCTTCGGCCGCGATCGCAAAGTCGCCCTGCTGCTCTAGCCACACTTTGAGGCCGAGGCGAAAAACAGGGTCTTCATCGACCAGCATTAGTTGAAGAGGGCGATCGCTCATTGGGCGAATATACCACTCTACCGCCTGTAATAACTCAGCCTAGAAGCCATTCTCGTAGCTGGTTTCGTTGCCGTCGCCACTTTCATCACCGTAGTCAGTGAAGCTGTCTGTGTTGTAAGGCTCAGCGGCATAGTCTCCGGTGTCGCTTTCTGGCACCACAGGCGCTTGCAAAGACCAAATGTAGGCGCGTTCTCTGGCCCAAATCGCAATGCTAGCGCTGGCTTCTTCATGGAGTGCCCGACCCGGCCCAATTTGGGCAGCCGTATCAATCGCCTCTGTCAGGCGACCTCTCGCCGCGAAGCGATCAGCACGGGAGAGCAAAGGTCGATCTTCAGCCGTCTGAATTTCAGCCGTCCAGCCGCTTACAGCCGTCTGTGCATCCTCTCTCAGGGCGCGGCCCTCAGCGATTTTGCTGGCTTCTACAATTGCTTTTGCTAGCTCTCCAACTTGCGCAAGCTGCTCAGCTTTGTTCAGTATTGGCTGATCTTCAATGGTTTCAATTCGAGCTTGCCACTCGGCAATGTAGGTTTGGCCTTGAATACGAAGGGCACGGCCTTTTTTAACCTTTTTAGCTTCAGCGATCGCGTGCTGCAAGTTCTCTTTGCCCCCTTTGCTCGCCAGCTTCACCGCAGTGTTCAGCACGGGCCGGTCTTCAATGCGCTGAATCTCTTTTTTCCAATGGGACACCAGCGTTTGAGCCTGAAGTCGCTGGGGGCGCTCTTGAGTGATTTGCTCGGCTTTGGCGATTGCCATCCGATACGTAGGCCGCTGTCCAACCTGAGCCAGCGTATTGGCATATTGCAACTGAACCATGTCGTCTAGCTTTTGCTGCCACATCACCAGGCTATCTTGAGCCTCACGGTAAAAGGGGCTGCTCGGCGAAATGCGCTGCACGGCTTGAATTGCTTCGAGCAGGTTGTATACCTGGGCGTAAGAAGGCGTCCAGTCGTCGTGGCTGCCGCTGGCGAGGCGCTGCGCATGGCCAAAGCTCAGCAGATCTTGGGCTTCAGATGTGAGCGCTAAATTTGGTGGCACGAGCTGAGCAATTTTGAGCGCTGCGTCAATATCTTCTTTTTCCCACTTTTGAAAGCTGTACTGCATCACGCGCTCGGCCCACTCATCCAAGTCGGGTTTGGCATCTCTCCAGGCAGCGGTTTCTAAATTAATTTCGCGCGCAATCACAAACGCTTCGCCGAGTTTTGCTAAGTCACCCGTTTTCGTGCCTGTCTTGGCAAGGGCTTTTGCCTCATTGAGCTGACGGCGAGCCGCTTCTTCACGATCAATCCTTTCCTTAAGCTGATCGTGACGGGTGCTCACCCAGTAGCGCGTGTTGAGAATTTTGAGACTTTGTAAATTGCGCCTTGCCCCTGTCCAGTTTTGAGCTGCGATCGCCTTGAGCACCTTCGCCTCAAATTCTTTACCGACCGACCATTCTTTATCCCAAGTAGCGATCGCGCTTTTCACCTCAGGATAAATTTCTACTTGGGTAGGAATCCGGGCGGCCAAAGCTCTGGCCTGACGCACATCTCCCCGCTGAGCCATCGTCTGCAGCTCGTCTAACAGTGCCTTCGACCACTGATCCATAAGCTGATTGGCTTCGTGATACAGCGGATTATCAGGCGTCCAAGGTTCTACCAGCTCAATCGCCTCAATCAAGGCCTGCGCCGACCCCGACTTCACACTCGCTCTGACGCACAGCAGCCGCTCACTATCACTCGATAGCCTAGCGACCTGCGTGCAGTCTGGTAGCGGCGGATTCTGCGTCATCACGGATACGGCTCTAAGGCTTACACCGCCGACTGTCGCCAAAATCGCGAACCACACCAGCGGCCACAAAAAATCAGTGAGCTTGCTTTGAATGCGATCGCGAACGGTCGGCGGCGTAGTGGTTGGAGGAATAGAGGTCATTGAAGCAATATCCGGCGGCGATGATGATTTTTAGCAAGAATATTTGATAGGACAAGCCACTACAAAAGTGCCCACCGAAACGAAAGACTCGCTAAAGGCATCAAATAATATTTATTAAAATTTTGCTGACATTGTAGAAGCAATTTGTCCTATCTGTGTCGATTTTGTCAGACTTATTTTTGATCGCAGTTTGAGGGTAATTTATGGGGTTCCAAATCGAGATTGGATTAGGGCAAAGAGCGATCGCATCCCCATTGCCTCGCCCCCTTTTGGACGACCGGGACGCGACCTTGTGTTGTAGGCCATCAGGTCAATATGAATCCAAGGATTTTGGTCAGCGATGAACTCGCGTAAAAACAGCGCAGCGGTAATTGCACCCCCATAGGGGGCACTAGAAATATTGTTGAGATCGGCCGTTTTACTCTCTAGCAAATCTCGGTAGGGCGCGTGCAAAGGCAGTCGCCAAATCGGATCGTCCTGCTGCTCGCCAGCTTGAATCAACGCCTGAGCCGTTTGGTCATCATTACAAAACAAAGCAGCAATTTCAGCGCCAACCGCCACCCGCGCTGCCCCCGTCAGCGTTGCACAGTCAATCAGCAAGTCTGGTGACTCACGGCTGGCTTCGGTCAGGGCATCGGCTAGCACCAAACGGCCTTCTGCATCGGTGTTGCCAATTTCTACCGTCGTCCCCTGGCGAGAGGTCAAAATATCGGACGGCCTAGTAGAGTTGCTCGCAATGCTGTTTTCTACGGCGGGAATCAGCACCCGCAGCCGCACCGGCACACCAAGCTGCATAATCATTTTGGCCAAGCCCAGCACCTGCGCTGAGCCGCCCATATCCTTTTTCATCAGCTTCATGCCCGCCGCCGACTTAATATCCAGACCACCCGTATCAAAGCAAACGCCTTTGCCCACTAGCGTGACCTTCGGCGCAGCCGCGTCGCCCCAGTGAATATCAATTAGGCGCGGCGTTTGAGAATTATCGTGTCCGTTAGCCTGCCCGACGGCATGCACCATCGGATAGTTAGCCTCTAACAGGGCTTTGCCCACTATCACGCTGTAGTCAGCCCCAAAGGCATCCGCAACCTTTTCAGCTTCCTCTGCTAGCTGCTGCGGCCCCATATCCAACGCGGGCGTGTTGATCAAGTCGCGAACCAGATAAGTGGCTTCAGCCGCCGCTGTAATGTAGCTATGATCCGCGTTTTTAGGAAAGGCCAGTTCAGGGAGCGCGTTGATATCTGTTCGTTTGTAGCGAGTGAAGCGGTACTGACCCAGCGTCCAGCCGAGACAGAGCTTAGTCGCCATTTCAGCCGGCAAATCGTCAGCCAGTTCGTACTTTTGCGCCGGTAGCGTTTGCGCTAGTTGACCGAGTGTCCAGGTATCTAGCGTGTCAGGTTTGCCCACCAACACGCGCTCCAGCTCCCCTTCAGCAGAAGGAACCAGGCAATGGCTCCCTGGCTCACCTGTAAAGCCTGACATTTCTAGCCAGACGGCCTGCTTGGCATAGTCATTTTTAATTTGAGCTTCGTCAACGAAATTTAAAGGAATGTTAGCAGGCAAGGATCTTAGGCTCCACATCGATCCCCTAAACACTATCAAAGAACCGGCCAAAAAATTGGCCAAAATAGCCGTCTCTTATTGGTTACAGAGGCCGCCTAGCGCCGTTGAGCCCAAAAGCGGCCTCAGCAAAATACTGGGGCCGCTCGGAACACTATTTTTAGAGGTGTTTGTCTCAAGTTTGTCTCAACTGTGAGCGATCGCCTTCAAGCCGTTAGACTTCAGATTTTTGCACAGCATCCGTTGCGGAAAAGCCGTCTTTAATGCGCATCACCCGCTTGGCCTTTGCAGAGAGTGCCGTGGTGTCAATGCGGTTGGTAAGCAGTGCATCAAAGGAGAACAGACCGGCGCCGTTGATAGCAAAGTAGAGGAAGCAGGCTGCGTAGATGGCAGACAGCTCCAGGTAGGGCAGGCTGAGGCCAGCGACTTTGATGTGGTGATACATCGCTACGCACATGGTGCTAAATAGGCCAAAGGCTGCGGGGCGAGTGAACAAGCCCACCATCACTAAAGGAGCGCCAATTAGCTCAGTGTAGGCCGCGATGTAGCTCAGGGTAATTGGGAAAGGCAGGCCGAGGTAAGCCACATAGGCCTGAGCGAAGCTTTCGATGTCAGCTAGCTTGTCCATACCGTTGTGAATCATCATGATTCCGAGAACAGCACGGGCGATCGCGAGCGTCGTTTGTGAAGCAAGGTTGGCGTTGATGTTGGGCTGAAAAACGGCGCTCAGCAGTTTCTTTGCAGAATTCATAGTGAGAATTATGTAGGTAGTTGTGAAGAAGTATTAACTATTTCTTAGCGGCTATGTAAACAAGTATAACAATCACTTGTTCGCTTTGCAGCCATTGAATCGCCTTATCACAAGGCTTTATGACATTTCCCTCTCTTGATAGGTCGTTTGCATTCTCAGAAAATGCCGCTGTACCTAAGGATTGAGTTAATTTTTCTTAATGCCTATCCGCTGAATTAATCCACGCGAATTAATTCATGCTGCTTTTTGATTTAGTCTTCGAGCAGCTCATCGAAGGGCGTGAAGGGCACAAAGTCGTAGCCCGTGCCGGAACGAGTGCCGGGTTCTACTTTTACAAGGCGGTCTACCTGACGGCGATCGCCCGATGGCAAAAAGTTAACCGGGCCGGTGGCGCTATTCACACTAAAATCGGTGTCGTCTAAAGCCGCCTTGAGTCCTTCACGGCTGGCGTCCCGCTCTAGGCCAGATGCGATCGCAATCAGCGCATCATAGGCGGTAGCGGTACGCCAGCTCACATCGCCTTCCCAGAGCTGGCGCGAGCTGGCGACAAAATCAGTTTGAGTATCCCGCGATAGTAAATGCCAGGGAACAGCGACCGTGAGCGCCTGAGAATCTGGCCCGGTGTCGTCTAATATGGCGCGATTGTACAGCTCGTTGCTGGCCAAAATAGGGAGCCTGCGCTGGTTGAATTCAATCACAGCGGCGGCGGCTTCGAGCGTATTGAAGCTAGCGGCAATCATCAGCGTATCAGCGCCATTGTCTTCAGCATCTTGCTGCACATTTGGATCAAAATTGCTTTCTGAGAGGTCGTACTCGGCCACAATGTCGCCCCCCCAAGCCTCTACAAACATTTTGAATTCTTCTCTAAGAGAGCCGCTTAAGTCGCTGGTGGAATCGTAGAAGATGGCGGCACCGCGATCTTCTTGGGCGTAGATCATATAGGCGGCCAAAGCAGCGGCGGCAAAGCTGTCGCTAGGGACGGTGCGGTACAGGTATGGACTCACACCGGAGAGATCGACCGCTGTGCTGACGGGCGTGACCGCGACGAGCTTGCCGGCCTCGTAAACCGGGGCAGCGGCGAGGGTAACATCGCTGGCATAGTGACCGACGACGCCGACGACGCTAGCATCGTTAACGAGCGTTTCGGCGATCGCCCGAGCCAGCGATGGATCGTTTTCATCATTTACCAACACCAGCCGCAGCGGCGTGCCATCAACGCCGCCATTTCGATTGATATCGTCTTGCGCTTGCGCGGCACCCCGCAATATTTCTAGGCCGATTTTGCTGGCCTCGCCGGCTGGGGCAACGACCGCTACGGTGAGCGATCGCCGATTGCCAATGCGGGCATTGCTGCGATAAATCACGGACTCAGGATCGTTAGGGTCTGCGTCGAGCGAGGTGTTGAAGGCGGTAATGCCGCTGTCAAAATTTCCTTGGGCGATCGCCGCTACACCCTTTTCTTTATTTTCAGATGCCTCCGGAAACAGTATTTCCTCACCGGCACTCACCCGAGACGTAACGGACTGAGGCAGACTATCGCTAGCCGCCACGTTCGTACTTTGCGAAGGCACCTGCTGAGCGCGATCCAATCGACCGGTGATCGCCCAGAGGATCAGTGAAATACCGCCGACTAGGCCGAAGGCAAGTAGCGTCGCCAAAATAGCGAACCGGCTGTTATTTTCCTGCGACATAACCCCGAACGGCCCTTCAAAGACTTAGATACGTTTGCTTAAAATCCACCATCAATATACGGCTTTTCGGGGCGTGTCCTGCTTGCTAAAAGTTCATTATTCCTGGTTTTTCAAATGATTTGCGGCTTTTCTTCACGTTTTTACGTCGTTTCTTTCTAATTGCTTTTGAGGCTCGCTTTTCAAGCAAAGGCTACGGGCTCTACACCCCTATTTTTCGGAGGGTTCGCTGATGCTTGCGCACAGACACTAGGCTATGGGCGGCAATCATCCCGCTAGCGGCCACAGCAGGCAGACCAATGCCCGGAAACGTAGAGTCACCACAGCACAGCAGCCGGTCAATCGGCGTTTTAGGGCCAGGAAAAAGGGCTTTCCCGGCGGCGATCGCAGGCCCATACGTCCCCCGATGCCGCCTCAAATAGCACTCGTGCGTTAGCGGCGTACCGACTAAAGACACCGCAGTAAACACCGCCGCTCGCTGCCGAATATCAGGAATAACGCGCTCTAAAGCCTGCCACATTACTTGCGATCGCGCTTCCTTTTGAGCCGTATATTCCTTACTCCCCCGCGCCAAATTCTCCCAAAGCGCATACGGCTCACTCCCCGGCGTATACACATGAATCGTATGCTTACCTGCTGGGGCAAGTGACGGATCTAGCACCGAAGGAATTGAGATCAAAACCAGATTTTGCGGAGACGTAATGCCCTTCTCCCAATCATTAACCACAATGTGGTGACAGGCCAAATCCGGAGGAAGGTCTTCGGCGGCAATGCCTAAATGTAGGTGCATAAAGCTCTCACACTGAGGCGTTGCCTGCTTTCTCTTCACTATTTTTTCAGGCAGCACGCCCACCGGAATCAGCTTGAGCGTATCCCACACAGAAGCGTTAGAAATCACCGCCACGCTCGCCTCAATCATGTCGCCATTGCGCAGCCGTACGCCCGTCGCCCTGCCATTTTTGGTATTAATTTGTGTGACATGAGCGCCCGTTCTGATCTGCCCTTTACGCTTAGTAATGCCCCGCACTAACGCCGCGACCAGCGCCGCCGAGCCACCCATCGGATAGTCGAGCTGCACGTCAGGCCGGTACCAGTCAGCAAACATAAAGGCCACTTCCGCTGTGCTCGTACCGCTAGCAGGCAGTCCTGAGAGCAAAAAGCACAGCATGTCTAGCCAATTACGAATAAACGGATCGGTGATCACTTTCTCCATAATGCGGCTGAACGGCCCGGTCAGCTTTGGCGTATGAGTTATGTGCTCAAGCAGCTTTGGGACAAATGGCCCAGCCGTCCGCAGCGCCCCCCAGTCAAATCGAACCGCTGCTGTCGGCAAAGATACCGCCGCCTCAGCCAATGGCTTCATTACCCTTTGCAGCTCACGCCATTCGGCCACCGCCGCCTCACCTCGAAGGGTTTGCAGCACCTCACAAAACTGATCGGCCCCCACTGCCGTTGCAAAATTGCCCTCAGGCAGAAAGCAGCCCCAGGTATCGTAGTTCGCCCAGGCAATGTCTTCACCAATAATGTCTAGCACCTGCCGCAGCGGATTTGGCGAAGGGCTGTATGACATCCCTGAATATAAAGAGGGGCCAGAGTCAAAGCGGTGGCCATCGCGCTCAAAGCCGTGAGCCGCGCCGCCTAAAATAGTGTGGCTCTCGCATACGGTAACCTTTAGGCCATAGTGCGCTAACAGCGCCGCGCAGCACAGGCCACCCATACCACTGCCAATGACAACAACATCTGTTGCCTGATCTGTTTTTTTAGCACTCATGACAGCTTTGTAACTTTCTCTTCTTCTTTCGCCCTGAAGCCCACCATCACGGCCTTATTGTCTTTTTCAAACAGCGGACGACGCAATAGCATTGCATCTTCTGAAAAGGCGTTTGTCCACTGGCGATCGCTCCATTCTTTTTTCTCGTCACCCAGCGCCCGATATGAGCCGCCCGATGTATTACGCATCGGTTTTGCGGTTAGCTCACTCACCCAGCTAGCAATCATCTCTGCTGTGGGCGGGTGCTCTTTTGTATTGACAAACTCGTAGGCAATGCCCTGTTGATTAAGCCAAGCTAAGGCCTTTTTGCAAGTGCCGCAGTTGGGAATACCGTAAACGTTTAAGCCCATGAAGTCGCCGCCTGCTCAAAGAAGAATAGAACTGATACTAACAGTGTGCTGGAATTTTGCCATTTATCGAAAGAATCGAACCAGACGGTATTTGGGATTGGCAAGATTTGGAAGCAAGGCAGAATAGAGAGCCAAAGGATAAAGGGCAACTCGCCGGCGTTGCTGAATAGCTGTATGAATTTGAAATGTAGCTATCGAGGTATCCATGCTTGTAGAAGTCAGTTCATACCCTAAATCAGCAACGTCGAATGCCTACGCTTGATCCTGAAGCACCTTTATACAACAAAGAGAATCCTGGCTGGGCCTGTTGCACTTTAGGATCGAATGTTCCTCTTAGTGGAGCCTAGGTGGTGCTGCCGCCATAGGAAAAACGGCCGTTCGGAATACTTAGAGACGTCCGAAAACGTGCCGCCTGAGAAAGAATTGGAGAGATTAGCAAAGGTTCCGTTTTGTCCGTTTGCTGTTGAAGTTTGTACTGTTTGATTTGGCTGAGATTTTCCACCCAAAAGAATGCCACTATTCATCAGCCACCATCCACTAGCACCGACTACGGCAATCGTGACGCCTAAGGCAATGAATCAGAGCAGATGTTTCACTTTTAGACTGGCTCATGGCATGAAACTCATGTATGGAATGAAACTAATAAAGACGGCTTCGAGGTTCGCTAGCCATAATCTACCTAACTAAAACACTTGATTCCATTCATAAATGGAATATTCAGTCCAAATGCCATTTTTCCAGTAGGGGTCGCCTTCTACTAGCTGACGCACCGTATCTTCGCTATTAGTTTCATAAGTTGCAAATACTTTTGTATTGTCGGTGGTGGGGCCAAGGGCTGTGAGGACGCCGCTTTCTTTTTGTTCGGTGAGGTTTTTGAGATGAGCTTCGCGGTAGGGCGATCGCTTCTCCAGTGCGTTTTCACAATAGCTACCCCACATCACAAACTTTGCCATTGCCGTTCTTTGCCGTTGACTACGCACCTATCAAATCATAAAGATCAGCGGTTGCGATCGCAATGGCCACTCCATCCCGTTTCAAAAGAGTGCAGGCGAGCAATCAGCAGCTTCGAGAGCAAAGCCAAATCAAAAATAGTCATAAATTTATAGAGGTCGGGCGAAATCCTATTCGCTAGGGCGCTGTATTATTCTAAAGAAAGTAGCTTGCGATATTCTATGGACGACAAACTAATGCTGATGATTCCGGGCCCCACCCCGGTACCTGAAAAAGTTCTGCTGGCAATGGCCAAGCATCCGATTGGGCATCGCAGCGGCGAATTTAGTCAGATTATCGCTGAGACGAATGCTAATTTGAAGTGGCTTTTTCAGACTAAGAATCATGTGATGCCGCTATGTGTGAGCGGAACCGGCACGATTGAAGCGGCCATTATCAACTTTTTGAGCGCGGGCGATCGCGTCATTGTTGGCAGCAACGGCAAATTTGGCGACAGATGGGCCCAAATTGCCAAAGCCTACGGCCTAGACGTACAGCTCGTTAAAGCCGAATGGGGCAAAGCGCTAAACCCGGATGACTTTGCCAAAGAACTCAAGGCCGACAAAAGCATTAAAGCGGTCATCATCACGCACAGTGAAACCTCTACAGGCGTACTTAACGACTTAGAGGCCATCAATAAAGTCGTCAAAGACAACAGCGATGCGCTGATTATTGTAGACGCGGTGACTAGTCTGGGTTCCTACAATATTCCTGTTGATGAATGGGGCATTGACGTGATTGGCTCTGGCTCACAAAAGGGCTTTATGCTACCGCCAGGACTGGGCTTTGTGACCGCTAGCAGCAGGGCGTGGACGGCATACGAAACTGCGACGCTACCGAAGTTCTATTTAGACCTGGGCAAGTATCGCAAGGCTGCTGATAAAGACAGCACGCCGTTTACGCCCCCTGTGAATTTGTACTTTGGTATGAAAGTAGCCTTAGAGATGATGAAGGCAGAAGGGCTAGAAAGCATTTTTGCGCGGCATACTCGCCATAAGGAAGCGGCGCGGGCGGCGATGAAGGCGCTGGGATTAGCTTTGTTTGCCCCCGACAGTAACGCGAGTCCAGCGGTGACTTCTGTGGTTCCAGAGGGTGTCGATGCTGAGAAGATTCGCTCGGTGATGAAGAACCGCTTCGATATTGCCTTAGCAGGCGGTCAAGACCATATGAAGGGCAAAATGTTTCGGATGGGACACTTGGGCTTTGTGAGCGATCGCGACGTTCTCTGTGCGATTAGCGCCCTAGAAGCAGCCCTTGCCGAACTAGGGTTCAAGGCCCCCGCTAGCGGCTGTGACGCCGCTAGCGAAAGACTTCAGAAAGGCTGATCTTTCCATTAGCTAGTGCTAGAGACAGCAACCGTTCATGACTTTAACGGTCGCTGTCTTTACGACGTAAAATAGTTAGGCGGATTGCGGCAGTTTTGCCATCAATCAAGCGCGGCCAGTCATCCAAACAATGTCTCAGCTAGAACTCTTTCAGACTGCTTCTCCGATGCCTCAAGACGCTGTAGCACTGCCTCAGTACCGCGTCCGTGAAAGCCAGCGAGCCAAGCACGTTTCTATCAAAATATCGGTAGAAGGTGAGGTGGAAGTCGTGATTCCGCCTAAGTTTGAGCGAGCTAAGCTGCCAGAAATTTTAGAGAAAAAACGAGGCTGGATTGCCAAAACGCGCGATCGCCTGCTTGCCGCCGCTGAAAAAACGCCGACTGATTGGGATGTCGAAAAGCCAAAAACCATTCTGCTACGCTGGCAGTCTCAAAAAGTGTTGGCTCCCAACCAGCCGGTAGCGGCTCAAAGTAATATAGAACGTTGGTCAGTGACCTATCAGCCTAGCGCGGGCGATCGCACTCTCTGTGTACCGTCTCTTAACGGCCTACTTACCGTACGCGGCAACACCGAGCCCGCCGTCTGCCAAGCCGTTTTAAGAAAGTGGCTAGCGCACAAAGCGCACAAAGAACTCGCCCCCTGGCTGCGTCAAATTGGGTTTGAGCTGAACCTCCCTTGCCGTCGCATTTCCGTTCGCGGCCAAAAGACGGTGTGGGCTAGCTGCTCTAGTCAAAAGGATATCAGCCTAAACTACAAGCTACTTTTTTTACCCCGTCCGCTTGTGCACTATGTGCTAGTGCATGAGCTATGTCATACCGTACACATGAATCATTCTGCTCACTTTTGGAGGCTCGTGGAAGAAAAACAGCCGGGATATCGGGAGTGGCGCGATCGCCTCAAAACCGGCTGGCAATACGTCCCTCGCTGGGTTGAAACCAAATGATCAAGCGGCCGTCTCAGGCGCTGAGCGCAGCCAACCTCTCTCACAGCCCTCCTCATAGCGGCTACCACTGGAGAAATATTCCCGGCCTTTCCCACCGCCGCTTCTTTGAAGGCTGGTATTTTCGAGTCACCCTTCCCAAGCTCGGCCACACCTTCGCCTTCATGTACTCCATTGACGATCCCGCAGGCGGCAGTGACTACAGCGGCGGCGTCGCTCAAATTCTGGGTGGCCCCAACGAAGACTACTACTGCCGCACCTTTCCCAACGTAAACGGTTTTTGGGCATGGCCTCATCGGCTGGGCCTTGGCCATCAGCGCTCAGGTCGCGCTCAGTACCGACCACCCGACGTTTTTAAGCGTGATGTTACAGAAGGCTATCAAGCCACTGCAACGCTTCATCAGGGCAAATTGCTCACGCCTAGCGGTGATATTCAAGCCCAGTGGTATTACGAAACAACGCCGGTTTCAGGCTGGGGCGTACCTAAAGCCAAAGCAACGGCTGGCTGGCTTTCTTACCTACCTGTCTTTGAACCCGGCTGGCAAGTGCTCATGGCCCACGGCCTTTCCTCTGGATGGATTGAATGGCAGGGGACTCGCTATCCCTTTGAACAAGCACCTGCCTACGCCGAAAAAAACTGGGGTGGTGCATTTCCCGCCAAGTGGTTTTGGATGCAGTGCAACGTCTTTGCTGATGAGCCAACGTTAAGTATTACCGCCGTCGCAGGTGTGCGCGAAGTCCTCACGTTCACTGAAAACGTCGGCCTCATCGGCATCCATCATCAAGGCAAGTTCTACGAATTCTTTTCCACTCAAACAGCCTTCACCTGGGCGGTTGATCCATGGGGCTATTGGCACGTAACTGCGCAAAGCCACCAGCACCGAGTCGTGCTAACAGGCCGTGCTACTGACGAAGGTGCCTGGGTTCGCGTGCCGACTTTAACCGGACTGCAGTTCCTCTGCCGCGACACTACGCATGGCAATTTGCATGTGCAGCTATGGGAGCGATCGCCCACAGATCATGAAAATCTCATCATAGACACCACCAGTCAGCTTGCAGGATTAGAGATTGGCGGTGGCCCTTGGGATGAGCGCTGGACAAGCGCCCATTAATTTTGAATCATAGAAAGATAGAGCTACTGACTAAAAAACTGAGCAACTTGCTATATTATTTTGATGTGATTCGCTTAAGATGGTCATCTATTGTCTTAAGTCAAATCATTTGGGGCTGTGGCTCAGATGGATAGAGCAAGCGCCTCCTAAGCGCTAGGTCGCGCGTTCGAATCGCGCCAGTCCCGTTTTTGTTAGCAGTAGCTCACATCCTTATAAACGCTAAGTATTCTAAACGTTTAAAGGATATGAGTTTTTTCAAGATTGATTAATTCTATATCTTGTTGATTAATCGACTTGATTAACCGACAGCCGTTGCGGTAGCTGAATATAGAAGGCTGTTCCACCATTAAGTGCTGATTCGTAAGTGCTGATTCGCACCATAGCTTTCCGCCGTGCTTATCGACAACAAGCAGTAGCAACGATAAGTGAACTGGTGGAGAACATCTGTAAGAGAGACGGCCTCGAAAGCCTCTGTCATAGCTTGGTCGAGCGTTTCGCAAGTGCGGGCTGCGGCTGAACAAATATATTGTTTTACCTTAGACCAAAAGTTTTCAATCGGTGAAAAATCTGGTGAGTAAGGCGGCAAGTAAATTAACGTCAGCTCGGGTTAAGTTGTTTCGTGATGCGTCCCATCGTTGAGCGGCTGACACGAACATCAATGCGCTCTTCAAGTGGGTTGCACAGTACTACTGATGCATTTTTCCCTAAGGGTATTGTTAGTAGACGACCGTTTTTATACGCGATATGCTGAAGATTGAACTGTAACAACACATAAGAAAGCTAGTATTCTAGAAGGCCATATTACTGGCGAATACTTGAGTTAGTGTCTGCCGCGCTAAACACTTCCTTTAAGTCTTTGTCCTGATACTGTGAACCTACAGACGATTTGTAGTTATCTATTTACATAATTAGTGAACAATGAGATTGAGCGATACTAAATGTGATGCGATCGCTTAACATTCAAGCTAACCCCTTAAGCCCTTTACTAAGAGTCACTGGTTCCATGGCGAATGGCGTATACATCCTGGCAAATGATGTTGTTCTTGATCAGATGATTGCCCTTATCAACAGCATTGAACACAACATAGGACGCGATTTGCCCATTTGTGTGGTGCCCTATGACGACAATACGCAGCTTTGTCGGGCAGCAACGCAACGCTACTCGCAGGTGCAGTGGTTTGATGACGAAGCCATCTTAAATAAGTGGGAAACGTTCGCCGCTAATATTTGGCAGGCCCATCCGACTGCTTTCGATGTATGGGCTAAGCGCGGTATCAGCGGTGTGAATCGGTTGGGTATGCACCGCCGGTTTTGCTGCTTCGATGGGCCGTTTGATAAATTTATCTATCTAGATGCCGACATTTTGGCAATGGATTCTTTCGATCTATTGTTCGATAGTTTGGATACTAGCGACTTTGTTACTTATGACTTTCAGTACAAAGACCTAAGCCACGTATATGACGTGAATGCTTCAAATTTGACCGATGTGTTTGGGCGCGATCGCTTAGAAACTGAAATCTTTTGCGCAGGTCTCTACGCTTCAAAAAAAGGCGTTTTTACAGACGACATGCTCGCTGAGCTGCTTCAGCACCTACAGGCTGGAGACGCTGAAATCTTATACTTCAATGGCCCAGATCAGGCCATATTGAACTATATGGTGATGAAGTCAGGCATCAGCGCTATTAATTTGGCCAGGACATTGCCCGCTGAGCAGCGTACGGGCTGCTGCGTGACGTCACCACATTTTGAAGAGCGCGATCGCCTTCTGTTCGACCGTGGAACGCAGCTCATTTATCTCCACTACATCGGCGTCAGTTCCAAATTTTTCAGGCGAGTGTGCTCAGGCGAAAATATTCGCTTTCCCTACCGTGACCTGTTTTTGCACTACCGCTATTTGAGTGAGCCCGAACAGCCGCAGCTTAGCGGAAAACTGGTGGACTACAGGCAGCCAGAACTCAGCCCCAAGCAGCGTTGGGCTCGGAAAGGACGTGAATGGATTGCGGCTTTGAAAAAACCAGCGATCGCCCCTCAACCGCTCATCGCTCAACGGCCCGAGCTACCTTAAAAAGCTGCGCTACCAGGGCAAGCGGCTACCGTCCCACGAGAAAAACTCGCCACTATCTTGCGGGGTGACCTTGCAAAGAACCTCAATAAGCTGAGACACCGTTCGCTCGGTTGAGAAAAGTTTCTCGGATGGAACGCCGCGTTGAAAAGGTTTAGATAGCTGCGTGTCAGTGGTTCCAGGGTGCAGTGACACAATGGTCGTATTTGGATGGCGGCGACCGTATTCAATCGCCGCCGTTTTTAAAAACATATTGAGAGCGGCTTTAGAAGCCCTGTATCCATACCAGCCGCCGAGCCGGTTATCGCCAATGCTGCCTACTTTTGCCGAGATAGTAGCAAACAGCGCCGGTTCCTGATGCTTGAACAAAGGCATCAAGTTTTTAGCCAATAGCGCAGGGCCGATGCTGTTGATGTGAAAATAGTTGAGCAGGTTATCGGCATTGAGCTGGCGCAGTGCTTTTTCAGGCTGCTGCCGATCGTTGTGCAAAAGGCCCACACAGTTGACGACTAAATGTAGCTGTGGCGCAATTTGCTTGACTTCATTTAGGCCGCTGACGATTTTTGACTCGTCAGTAAGATCCATTTCAATACAGTGAAGTTTGTCGGGGTATTGAGTGGCGATTCTCTGATTGGGAGATCCCGCTAATGCAAACAAATTCTCAGCCGTTTGCCGGGATCGATACGTGGCAAACACCCGAGCAATCTGATCGTTTTTTAAAAACTGCCTCACAAACTCCAGTCCAATCCCTTGCGTTGCGCCCACAACAAGGGCATTAGCAGCCGTCACAGATGGAAGCAGGGCCATAGAAAATTAAAGAAAGAAATGTTGATATCTGAGCGTAACACTTCTTACTAGGGTCGTTCAGCGGCTATTTTCGAGGGTGTTTACCGCTTCGGCTGTACGTTCACCTTAATAAAGAGCTGACGGTACTTTTTCTCTATCGCCTGCCGCGCCTGAATTTCATCTTCTAGCTGCTGCTGCTGCATGTGAATAATTGCCTGCTGCGCCTGAATTTGAGTGCTCTGCTGTCTAACCTGTAGCTGGTTCTTAACGCGTGCGAGCACTTCTGCCGGATGAAAGGGCTTATTAATAAAGTCAGCAGCCCCCACTTCAAACGCCCTTATTTTGTCGAATGTGAGATCGAGCGCACTTAAAAAAATAATCGGAATTTCTTTACTTTGCTCGTTCGCTTTAAGCTGCTTGCAGACTTCGTAGCCATCTATGTCCGGCATCATGATGTCGAGTAAAATGAGGTCGGGCTGAAAGCGGGGCACGTTGCTTAAAGCCATAGTGCCGTCGGGAGCCTGACGGATATCGTAGCCCTCTGTTCGCAGCAGGTTGGCTAGCAACCTCAGATTTTCTAGCAGATCATCAACCACCAATATTTTGAACTTCTCGTGCCCGGTCGCTTCAATGGCGGCTTTAGTGGGTGACGTGTTCTCCATATCCTTGCAGATGTCCGAATGTTTGCGTATATTATTCCCGATTTGATATTTCTTGATACATTAACAGCGGCTAATAGCGGTTGATATAGGCTCTGTGGGCAACCTGTCTGAAACATCATCAACTCATAAATGTTGATTAAGAGATGGTTGCTGCCCCGTTATTCCTAAGGAACGTCATACGTGAATATTTTGCTGGTTGAGGATGATTATTTATTGGGGCGAGGAACGGCACGGCTATTAGAAAAGCTAGGTAACCATCGCGTCAGGCTGACGCACAAAGCGGCTGACGTGTTTAAGCACTGTCGCTCGGGTTTGGTCGATTTGGTGATTATGGACGTGAATTTGCCCGGAACGACGTGGGAGGGTGAGGAGGTGACAGGTGTAGATTTATCTCGTTTGCTCAAATCGCATTCAGAGACAGCCGCGCTGCCGGTTGTGCTGCTGACGGCTTACGCAATGGATGCAGATAGAACAAGTTTGCTTGCAGATTCACTTGCAAATTACTTATGTACAAAGCCGATTGCTGACTATGATGGCTTTTTGTCGCTGTTAGAGCAGGTGAGATCAGGCATTAACGGGGCGTCTCGGTACGAGAGCCGTAATCAGGATTTAACGGCCTCTGCCTCTTGAATGGCCGTTACTATCTTTTTGTAAGCCATGTTTTCAACGCATTTGGTGATCGACTGAGCGATCGCAGCTTGGTGAGAGGGTAGCTGTGCGACTAGATGCAAGATCGCCTCATCATCTAAATCGAGTGTGGCCTGTTCTAACTGATATCGCCAGTCAGCAGAGGCTGTAGCCAGCAGCGCGGGTGTGAGCGCTTGAACGGACAAAGTATGCGTTTGGGCGTGAGGGGTTGTTGCTTTGTAACAGTAGCGCACGCCGAGATGCTGGCTCATTTTGCTGAATACTTCAGCGGCCTGAACCGGTTTGCTTACAAAGTCGTCACAGCCGCTATCGAGTGCTGATGCTTTGTTTTTGTCGAAGGCGCTAGCCGTTAAGGCAATCAGACAGGTCTTTTTGTCTGGATCGAGCGCTCTGATCTGGCGGGCAGCTTCTTCGCCGTTCATCACGGGCATTCTCATATCAATCCAAACGAGCTGAGGTTGCCATGCTTTCCACTGGGCGATCGCCTCTTCACCATTAGTCGCTTCTTGCACCTCAAAGCCGACATTACTCAGTAGATGCGTGAGCATTTTACGATTTACTGCAACATCGTCTACGACCAGCACTTTGTAACTAGGCTGATTGGGCGCGATGCCAACGATATGACCTGCCGATTCTTCTATCGGAACGAGAGACGTTTCTACCAGGGTTGCCGCTAAGCTGAAGCTGAACGTAGCGCCCTGGCCTAGCGTAGAGCAGACGGTGAGTTCGCCGCCAAGTAGCTGAACGTACTCGCGTGAGATTGCGAGGCCGAGCCCTGTGCCCTCTCGGGCGGTTAAGCCTGACTGCGTTTGTACAAAAGCTTCAAAAAGACGAGCCTGATCGGCAAAGGCGATGCCGTCGCCCGTGTCTGTGACCGCAAACGATAGGGATAGGGTTTCAGTGGGGCCTTTTGACGGGCGAACTGAGTCGTTAGCGAGCTTAGCGCTAAGGGTGACGGTGCCGCTGGTGGTGAACTTAATGGCGTTGCTGAGCAGGTTGATGAGTACCTGGCGAAGCTTGAGGCGATCGCTATAGATAATCTGTGGCAAATCAGGCGATTCCTCAAAGACGAGCTGCAGACCTTTTTCAGCAGCGACGGTATGGAACATAGCCTTGAGATCATCAAGCAGCCGATGAAGATCAAACTCGCCTTCCGTGATGACAGCGCAACCTGCTTCAATTTTTGAAATATCTAAAATGTCATTGATGAGCGCGAGTAAATGCTCACCGCTGTTGTAAATGATACCGAGATGCTCAGCTTGTTCTTCATTAACGTTAGATTCTTTGAGAATGTGGGCAAATCCAAGAATGGCGTTTAAGGGCGATCGCAGCTCATGACTCATGTTTGCCAAAAACTCACTTTTAGCTCTGTTCGCCGTCTCCGCCGCCTCAGTTGCCTCAGCCAGCTTCCGCACGGCCTCTTTGCGCTTCGTAATGTCTTCAAAAACGTATAGATAGGCAAACGTCACGCCGTTCTCTTGAATCGGGCCATAAATGCGTCTGAGCGTTCGGCCATCTAGCAGGGGCACTTCATCTTCAACAACCTTGTTCCCGTTCGTAAAGTCTCTGGCCGTAGAAGCCGCTACAAACGCGTCAAGGTCGACACCACTTAGGCATTCACTCAGTAGCTGTTCACCATTGATACGGTTGCGCATCACCTGTTCTTGAAAACGCTCTAACTGCCAAATGCGATAGAACTCTGAATTTACAAACAGCGCTTCATTCGTATCGCAATCCATCACAAAAATGCCGGTAGGCGGCAGATCGTTGATCGCCCGGAGCAGCGCCTCACTGCGTCGTAGTTCGCCCTTTGCCTTTTTACGTTCCGTGACATCTACTAGTACGCCCATCGAACTGCCGGAGCTAATGTTGCCAGTACACTCGGCAATCGTTGAGAGCAGCACATCCATGTGCTGACCATTCTTTTTGACAAACTGACAGGGAATGTCTCTATAAACACCGCTACAAGGAGTGTTTTCTGACGACTGGAATAGAACAGAAGCGACTTTATGCTTTGAGTCATTGACTAAGAACGCCAGTAGCGGCTGGCCAATGACTTCTTCTCGCTGGTATCCAAGTTTTTCTAGCCAGTAGTGACTAACGCTCATGATTGAGCCCGCTTGATCGATAGAATGCAGCATCGCTGGGGTGTTTTCGTAAAGATGTCGATAGCGCGATTCGCTTTCTCGCAGCGCTTTAAACGTTTCTAAATAGTGAGAGATATCAATTTGGGTGCCGACGTAGTGAGTGACGTTTCCGGCAGCATCGGTGAGGGGAGAAAGCGTCAGCTCGTTCCAAAAAGCCCGGCCGCTTTTGTGGTAGTTGCGCAGGAGGACTTTGCAAGCGGTACCCGTGGCGATCGCCTGTCGAATCTCCATTAAACCAATCTGCTCAGTGTCCTCACCTTGCAAAAATCGGCAGTTTTTTCCAATCACGTCCGCTGCGGCATAGCCCGTCAATGACTCGAAGCTAGGGCTAACATACACAATTGGAAAATCTGGCTGATGCGCATCACAGATAATGAGGCCGTTTGCCGAGTGGGCGATCGCCTGCTGAAACAGCTCACTCGGTAAGGTGGACGGAACGTTTGAGACAGCACCCATCTGACAAGTTTCCTTTGCGTCATTTCAAGTAGATTTAATCTATATCTACCCAAAATGAAGGCACCGATTCCTAGTTACGGACGGTGTGAGGGTGTAACAATTGAGTCTACTAGAGTGGTGATCAGGCGATCTCCTTCCATCGGCATCTGCGTTTGGCCGCCTAGCACCCGCTGTGAAATGACAAAATAGATCAGCGTGCCTGCAAACATTCGGGCGGTCGCCTCTGGATCGCTGAGGGCCAGATCCTCGCAAGCTGCCAGATAGCGCGTAAGACCTTCTAACAAAGGCTTTGCAACGTTTTGAATGTACGGCTCAGATAGCTCTGGGAACCGTCCTGACTCACCAATAATAAGCCGCATAAATTCACAGCCTTGAGGGTTATGCGCAGCCTGGTTCAAAATACTGGTGGCTACTTTAGTCAGCACTGCTCTCGGCTCACCTTGCAGTGAATTTTCATCACGTGGATCAAACACGGTACGAAACTTATCTTCAGCAAGCTGCTGCACCAACGCCGCAAATAGCCCCGCTTTATCCTGAAAATGGCTATAAACCGTTGCCTTTGAAACGCCTGCGGCGATCGCAACTCTATCCATGCTGGTCGCCGCGTAGCCGTTGGCCAAAAACTCTTGCATGGCCCCATCTAAAATAGCTGCCGCTTTTACAGCAGACTTTTTGCGATTTTTGAGAGAAGAGATGTTGCCACCTTGACGGTTAATAGCGTTCACAAAAGGGCAGGAATATATAGTTCAGAGAGCTAGGCAGTATTTCAGGATAGTATTTTGGCTAGTGATGACAAGCTAAGCTTAGTACAATTTCTTGCGCCCCATTGTGCGCCAGACTCATTTTCTTGACAGCCTGTCTATTCCCATTGAGCCCAACGTTCAATGCTTTATTTTCAATAGCTGTAACGCCACTGCAGCAGCAGCCTTCTCAGCAGCCTGTTTGCTACGCCCCTTCCCTCGACCATAAAAAGTGTTCTCAATAAACACGTCCACCACAAACTGCCTATTATTATTATGATCAGGGCCTATTTCCTCCACTAGCTGATATACAGGCAGATCATTCAAATGTTTTTGCGCCCACTCTTGCAGCCGGCTTTTAGCATTAATGCCTGCTTGGGCCTGTTCAACCACCGCCTCAAACATCGGAGTCACATAGTCGCTTACCTGCTCCATATTCCGGCCATTATCCAAATAGTAAGCCCCAATCATCGCCTCAAACGCACTACACAGCAGCCGCTCACTATGCCTTGCACCTTCTTTTTCAGCACCATGCCCCAGCCGCAAGTGCTCACCTAGTGACAACCTCTGAGCAAAGTGACATAGCTGAGGCCTATCCACCAAGGCTGCTCTAATATCCGTAAGCTCTCCCTCGGGCCGTTCAGGATAGCGAGTATACAAATACGCGCCGCTGACAAATGTAAGAATCGCATCACCCAAAAACTCCAGCCGCTCATTGTGCTCACCAGCAGCAGGCTGTTCATTGATAAAAGAGCGGTGAGTCATCGCCTGTTGCCACAGCGATTTATCTTTAAAAGGTGGCAGAAAAAACACATTCATAAGACCTATCTACTGGCTTTTTAACCAGGCCTCCACACCGTCTACAAGCGTTCTGGCCAGCTTTTTCTGAGACGCTTCATCCGTAATCCACTCAAACTCTTCTGGGTTGATCATAAAACCCAGCTCTAATAGAACAGAAGGGGTTACTGACGGCCTGGTTAACGCAAGATTGTTCCAAAACACACCGTAAGACTCACGGTCTAATTCTTCCACTAAATAGTCATGTAAAAAAGTAGAAAGATCGTGAGCCTGTGGATGGTACCAAAAAGTGCCAATGCCAGCTCTACCAAGTGCGTCACCAGCGTCCGGCAAAGCGTTGTAATGAATGCTGAGTGCCATCGTCGGTTCGGTGGCATCAATTACTTCTACACGAGCCGCCGGAAACAAATCATCATCTCCTTCCCGGGTCATTACAACGACTGCACCTCGCGCTTTAAACTCGTCTCGCAACAGCTTAGAAACAATTAGAGTGACATCTTTTTCGGGGTAACCAGTTGGGCCACGAGAACCAAAGTCCTGGTCGCTACCATGGCCTGGATCTAACAAAATAGTGGTGCCACGTAGGCTGTTACTGTCGGGCGCATGACGTAGCGACAGAATTAGACTAGTGCCTTCGTAGCGAAGCTTGTAGCCCCACTGCTGAGGTTCTTTGAAGTGAAATGTGTATTCGGCGCTGTCAGGCAGTACTGAATTGAAGTCCATCCTTTCTACCACCGGATCGTTGGAGAAATAGATGGTGTCTGTTTGCGGTGTCGTGTTGTGAAGTGTAAGCGTTAGGGACTGACTTTGTTGTTTTATAGATACAGGGACTGGCGTTTGTAAAGGAAAGACAACTTCTGTCCATTTGTCTTTTTGATCGGCGCTGATGCCACGAATAATGCTGTTGGGTGGAACTGAGGCATTGCTGATAGTTGTTTCCGACGCTTTGATCCAGCCGCCGTAGTCTAGCCGCAGCCAGTCACCATCGCGGCCAGTCACAGCAGCACGTGTGCCTGCGGGCAGAGGCGTAATCCGAGAGTAGCTTGTACTAGGGCCTGTGCGGGCAACACCTTGTGCAGCCGTTACTTCAGCTACCTGAAATTCTGTTGGAGAGAGAATACTAATTTGACCAGAGGCTTTGGCACTAGCCGTTTGACCTTGAGCCGTAAGACTAAAGCTTGGATTACCTAGGTTGCCAGGTTCTGTAGGCGCAACACAGCCTGCATACTCAGCAGCAGTAAGGGCAACGGGCGCAGTTTGATCGGTAAGGACTGAAGAATTAGGCGGGAGGTCTACGCTGGTTTGGGGCGTTAGCGAAATGGTCTGGTTGCCAAGGGTGGCGGTGACGATAGCCTCGGGGGTAGCGATCGCACTCAAACACACCAGTTCACCCGGCATCCGCGCCATATCCGCCGCAGGCGAAATCGTCCCTTCGGCAAACCCCACGCCATCCGGCAGCGGCGGCTCACTAGAAACTCGCGTGATTTGCAATGTCACGCTTTCGTCACCCTGAATGAGCATAAACGTATTCTCGCCCAGTTCTAGCGGCAGGGTCGGCGCAAAGTGCCCGTCACCGCTACGATTTTCAATGGCCTGACCGTTGATTGTTACTGGCTCATTAGGATCAGCGGTGCCGATAAAGAAAATGCGATCGGCAACCGTTTCGTGGGTTGGCGGTGGATAGGCGACGAATAGATCGGTCGCGTCTTGAGCGGCGGCAGGCTGGATCATGGCGGTTTGGTGAAGGGCGATCGCACTCAAAAACCCACCCAACAAGCCTAACGTTCTTTGCTTCCAGCACCCGTTCATGTCTTAATCCCTCACGCTCAGTCAAGCAAAAGCTATCTTGACTCTTATACCAGGATTTCGTCCGGTCGTTTGGTGCAAAGAGGACGCTTTTGAGGCTACTTGCCCAGCGGTTTAGCTGAAAAACTGACCGACGCGACAGGAAAACTCGGGCAGCAGCGGTGAGCAAATGGTGTCACTTTCGATGAGGGTCGCTACGAGCGCTAGCTTGGCATTCTCACGGCGGTACACTTCTAGCTGCTTTAAAAAGCGGTCGGCAATCCAGTATTCCTGAGCGCCTCGAACGGAATAGAGTTTTAGCTTGGCTTCGCGATCGCGTCGAATATTCTCAAGTCCTGAAGAAAGCACCTCCACAACGAGTTCAGGTACAGCCGTCAAATGACCCGACGCGTCTTCTATCACCGCTAGCTTTTCTTGGCTCACCCACACCAAATCAGGAATAATATTGTCGGCATCTGAAAGGACGATACCCGGCGAAATAATCGGTTCACCCAGACCGGATTTTTCTGACCAACTATCTAGAGCGCTGTTGATTTTGCCAATTAATTTCTGATGTCTGCGGTGAGGTGATCTGGTCACAAACAGCTCTCCATCAATAATTTCGTAAGTCGTCCACTCATTTTGAGGCAGCACCTCAATATCCTGAGTCGTCCATCGCACGCTTGCTGTAGCCGTTTGACTGACCATACGTTTCCTGTGCCTATTTTCAACAGATGGCAGCTAATTGTCTCAATATAACGTGATGCCTCCGGCAATCTAGTTGGTATGGCACAATTGATCATTATTCATTTTGAAGCTCAGCATTAGATAATCCGCTTAAATACGCGACAAGAACCAGCCCCGAAGATTAGCTCAAGGAAAAAGCGACAGGAGAACATGACGAAATTTGTATTTGTAACAGGCGGTGTTGTTTCTAGCATCGGCAAAGGCATTGTGGCGGCTAGCTTAGGGCGACTGCTCAAATCCCGCGACTACTCGGTTTCTATTCTGAAGCTCGATCCATACATCAACGTCGATCCAGGCACAATGAGCCCTTTTCAGCACGGCGAAGTATTCGTCACTGAAGATGGTGCAGAAACTGACCTTGATCTGGGGCACTATGAGCGGTTCACCGATACCTCTATGTCACGGCTCAATAGCGTGACGACAGGGGCGATTTATCAGGCGGTAATTAATAAGGAGCGCCGGGGTGACTACGAAGGTCGGACGGTGCAGGTGATTCCGCATGTGACCGATGAGATTAAGTCGCGCATTCATCGAGTAGCACGCAATCGCAATCCCGATGTGGTGATTATCGAGATTGGTGGAACAGTGGGCGATATTGAGTCGCTGCCGTTTATGGAGGCGATTCGTCAGTTTCGACAAGACGTGGACCGCCATGATGTGATTTACATGCACGTGACGCTGATTCCTTGGATTCCGGCGGCAGGTGAGCTGAAAACGAAGCCGACGCAGCACTCGGTGAAGGAGCTGCGCTCAATTGGTATTCAGCCCGACATCTTGGTGTGTCGGAGCGAGCGGCCCTTGATTGAAGGGATGCGGGAGAAAATTTCCAGCTTTTGTAATGTGCCGCTTGACTGTGTGATTACAGCGGAAGATGCGCGGAGCATTTATGAGGTGCCGCTGTTTATGGAGCGCGAAGGGCTAGCTGTGCAAAGTTTGAAGCTGTTGGATTTGGAACAGCGATCGCCTAACCTCACCCAGTGGTCCACGCTGGTTGATCGCCTTTACAGCCCAAACAAAACCATTGAAATTGCTGTTGTCGGCAAATACGTGCAGCTCAGTGACGCGTATCTATCTGTCACGGAGGCGCTACGTCACGCGGGTACTAGCTATGGTGCCGATGTAAAAGTGCGCTGGGTCGATTCGGAAGACGTAGAGCGCGAAGGGCCAGAGAAGTATCTGGGTGGCGTCGCTGGAATTGTGGTTCCAGGCGGCTTTGGGGCAAGAGGTATTGATGGCAAAATTAGTACCGTTGAATATGCTCGCAAGCGACGAATTCCCTTCCTCGGCCTGTGCTTGGGAATGCAGTGTTTGGTGATGGAGTGGGCAAAGCACATTGCTGAACTGCCGGAGTCCAACAGCTCAGAGTTCAATGAAGAGGCCGCCAACCCAGTGATTAGCCTGATGCCGGAGCAAGAAGACGTGGTTGATCTAGGCGGTACGATGCGTCTAGGCCTGTATCCTTGCCGGTTAGAAGAAGACACCCTAGCTAGAAAGCTGTATGGCAAAGAGGTGATCTACGAGCGCCACCGTCATCGCTATGAGTTCAATAATGCTTACCGGAACCTATTTTTAGAAACGGGCTATATGGTTAGCGGCACGTCGCCAGATGGCCGGCTGGTTGAGATTGTTGAGCTGCCGAGCCATCCGTTCTTTATTGCCTGTCAGTTCCATCCTGAGTTTCAGTCGCGGCCAAATACGCCGCATCCGATGTTTTTAGGGTTGATTGAGGCGTCTTTGGATGATGCTGCACCGCTGGAGATGAATGGCAATGGGGCCAAACAGTTGACGGGGCAGGCGATTAGTTAACGACCTGTCCGCCGTGGCTACGGGGATCGTCCGACTGACTGTTAATAGGGTTAGTTGCGGTATCTATATCAGAAACGAGGCCGCTGGCCTGTGCGTGGGGCAGCGGCTGCTTTTTCACTAAGGCGTCTAAATTTTCAGCTAAAATAGTGCGCGGCATTTCACCGATGGCTGAGCCTTGTTCGACGCTCTCTCTAGATAAGAATTCAAAGTGGGGAATGCCGTCTACGCGGTAGTTGAGCATTTCGGGGAGCCACTTGGTGTTGTCTACGTTCAACATCACGAAGTTTACTTTACCTGCGTAGTCGGTTTTGAGCTGCTGAATGTCGGGAGCCATGGCCTGACAGCTTGTGCACCAGTTTGCGTAGAACTCAATGAGCGTCGGCTTGCCATTGGCCATAGCGATGTCTAAGGGAATGGCTTCTTCTGCCATTTCAGAGAGGGAGGCGGCGGGTGATTTGGATTGCAGGGCGATCACGATGGCGATGCTGAGGACGGAGGCGATCGCCACCACTACAAAATTCCTAATCTGCTCTGCCATAACACTGGGCATTCCAGAAGAGGCCACTTCAGAAGGTTCAACCGACATTTATGCTTAGTAAAGAAACAATAACTATCCATATCTTATCTCGTAGGACAACTGCGTGAAGAAACGACTAACGCTCACATTTCCAAAACGCACCATCCACATGCCAATCACCTACCGACTGGCTAAAGACTTCAACGTCGCCGCCAACATCTTTCGGGCGCACGTTGCCCCCGATCAGGTGGGGAAGCTTTTAGTCGAGCTATCAGGCGATATTGACCAGCTTGATGAAGCAATCAACTGGATGCGCGACAACAATATCGAAGTGTCGCTCGTCAACCGGGAAATTGTGATCGACAAAGATAGCTGTGTGCACTGTGGACTTTGTACCGGCGTGTGTCCAACCGAATCGCTTCAGCTCGACGCGCAAACGCATAAGCTTGTTTTTACCAGGTCACGCTGCATCGTATGCGAGCAGTGCCTGCCGAGCTGCCCGGTTCAAGCGATTTCCACTAATCTATAGACGCAGACGCTGCCAGGAAATGATGAAAAAGCTCGTACCACAAAGCCCACTAGGCCGCATACCCTGGTTGTCGATGCTGTTACTTTTTCTGGCTAATATGACCTTTGGCGTTTTTGTGCATGAGTACACCCGCTCTAGCTGGGTTTGGGCAGCCGCGATCGCCTACATCGTTTTGGAATGCGGCGTTCTCACCATCGGATGGAAGCAAACTCGCGACTTTGTTCTCTTAGGCTTTCAGTCTGATGTGGGCTATACGCTGATGGCCGTAGCCGCCGCTTCATTTGCCGTCGTGCTGGTCGTTTGGGTGAGGATCTCCGGACACTTTTTAGTGATGTTAGCAGCGGCTCTTTTGCTACGAGTGAGACTCTATACGGGCCGAGGCAATAGCGCCATCGCTTTCATTACAATGCTGAGCATTTCGCTATTGGGATTAGGGATTAGCTGGCTGATTGCAATGACAGCACCTGACTTTTTGACATAAAAGTTCATGTCTAGAGCTTAGGACTAGAGGCTATGAGAGGCGTTCATTATCTGTCTGTGGCACTCCACAAAGCGGCACAGCTTTGCCAGTGATGCTCGAAGCAAAAGGAGATTGTATATGCAGCACAAGCGTTTAACTGTTGCCCCTTACCCCATGTCAGGCCGTGTTCATGGGGTATTTTTTTGTCTATATTTCGGGCGCCGTCTTGCTGGCAATCCATTCCGATAGGATGGGGTTTACAATCTCAGGTGCTTCATCCTGAGGGCAGTGCCCAATACCTTCTAGCTCAATAAAGTCTTCTACGGCTGGGTAGTCGCCATACGCGCGCGCCTGTTCAATCGGCTCCCAGGGATCTTCCTTGCCCCACAAAATGAGCGTTGGACAGGTTAGCTTTGGCAGCAAATCTTCAGGGATTGGGCCCTGCGAATAGCTAATAAAGGCAAGAAACACATCAACTGCACCCTCATCGAAAGCAGGCGCTAGCAGCAAAGACACTAGCTCGTCAGTCACTTCATCTTTACGACCATAGGCCTGACGTAAAATCCGCTTTACTGCCTTGGGCTTGGCGAGCTGACCAAAAAATAGCTTGATCAAAGGCTTGTAGCTCAGCACCTTTTGAATGTATGGCGTAGGCGCACTGCGATACCAGGGCAGCGTTTGCCGCTTACGGTCGTGAAGCAGGCGTAGAGAACAGTCGAGCATCGCTACGCCACGAATCCATATGGGATCGTCTACGGCGGCCTGCATCGCTACGACACAGCCGATGGAGTTAGCGATTAAGAAAGTGGGCTCTTTGATGACCTCGTAGCAAAAGTCTCGAATCTGCTGACTCCAGGTTTCAAAGGTGTAGTTTATTGGCTCACCGGGCGTTGGCTTGTCTGATTTGCCGTAGCCAATCAGATCGATAGCGTAGACACGACAGGTCTGGGCCAGATCGGGAATATTTTTGCGCCAGTGAATACTTGAGGCCCCAAAGCCGTGAATCAGCACAACAGCGGGAACATCAGCCGCATCTAGCGGTTTGTTTAGAGAAATAGGGCTGGCATATTGATAACCCACCTTAAATCCTTGCCACTGCCAGGTGGCAGACTGGACGCCGGACGCTAACTGGGACGTTGCCATAAAATAAGGAGTAAGAAAGTGATTGTGTCGCCCTATTATCGCCTTATTATCATTTTATTTTAGAGGTGCTACGGCAGCAGCAGGGCCAAGGATAGACACGGTTTGCTCGACAAAGCAACGTTGGGCAGCCGTTTGGATGTCTTTGATGGTGACGGCGGATATGGCTTCGGGGAAGCGCTCGTCAAATTCCAGACCTAGGCCCAGAATTTCGTACCAGCCGTAGGTTTGCGCAATCTGGCCATTGGTCTGCTTGCCGAGGGCGTACTGGCCCAAGATTTTATTTTTAGACACCTGTAGTTCTTCGTCGGTGAGCGGGGTGGTTTTGAGTCTCTCTATTTCTTGCTGAAGTCCGGCTAAGGCAACCTCGACGTTTTCAGGCGCGGTGCCGATGTAGGCGACAAATTGCGATCGCCCCAACCGAGTCGGATAAAACGCTGATACATCGTACGCTAGACCCTGCTTTTCTCGCAGTTCCACAAACAGCCGACTAGAGAGGCCGTTGCCTAAGTAAGTACTCATCAGCTTTAGCGCCGCGTAGTCCGGATCAGTCACCTCACCGGCCAAATGTCCCAGTACAATAAATGCCTGATTTGTCTCCTGCGCAGTGACAATTTTCTGAGCGACCACCGTTACCGGCGGAAAGCTCACCGTTGGCAAAGGCTCGTCGGGCGCGTGCCAGTCACCAAAATATTGCTCAGCAAACTTCACTGCCAAGCTAGGCGAAATTCGACCCACTACGGTCATCACCATGTTGTCAGGTCGAAAATATCGCTGATACACGCTGAGCAAATCTGCTCGGGTAAATGCAGCTATCCGTTTTTCTGAGAGTGCGTGCGGCAGGCCGTAGGGATGTCCGGCGTATAGCGCCTCACGCAGATGGTTGTAGGCCACGCTAAACGGCTGCTCCTTCATGGACTTGAGCCCTTGCAAAATCAGCCGCCGCTCCAGCTCAATTTCAGCCTCAGGAAAACTAGGATCTCGTAAGATTTCAGCCGCGAGCCCTAGCACGGTTTCAAAGTCAGCCGATACCGTTTTCAAACTCACCACGCTATAGTCCGAAGCGACATCAGCGCCTAAGCTCGCGCCCATCGATTCAACGACCTCAGCAATTTCCAGGGCCGTTTTCGTTTGGGTGCCTTTCACCAGCACGGCGGTGAGCAAATCGAACAGTCCTGACGTTTCGGGAGTTTCGCTGATTTGCCCTGCTTTGATAAAAATGCGGGCGGAAACAATGTCGGCAACCGGATTTTCGACGGCGATGATGGTGAGCCTATTGGAAAGCGTGGTGCGTAGCGTGGCGGGCTGCTTGCCCAATTTTAAAGCAGGCGTTGTAGGGGTCACAGTGGTGATTTATTTTGGGAGAAAGTTTGGTTGAGACGAGCTATATGAGGCGACTTGCTGACGGGCTGCTTTTGTTCCTCAGCGTTGGTTCCTCAGTAGATATAGCAGCTATGCGGGATGGAGAACAACGGCAGTGTAGCAGTCGGGACTGAGGTAGGTGCGAGCGAGCTGCTGTAGAGAGTCGGGGGTGTGGGCCTGTAGGTGGTGGGGATAAGTGGTGGCCAGATGTGGCTCGGCAAGGGTGGCGTAGTAACCGTATAGGCTGGTGATTTGGCCGGGTGTCTCGGTTGAAAAGGCGTAGTCGTTGATGAGCAGCCTTTTGCAGCGGGCGAGTTCGGCTGAAGGCATGGGCTCGGTGGTCAGGGTTTTTAAGCGATCGCACACAATCTGCTCAACTATCTCAACCTGCTCGCCTTCTAGCCACATCGACAAACTCAGCACGCTACAGTCCTGCTGCTGCGAAAAGCTACTCTCTAAATCTTGAACAAGCTGCTTTTCTTCTCTCAGCTCCTGAATCAGCCGAGACGTTTGCCCCCCGCCAAGCAGCACAGAAATTAGATCTAAGCCGCTCGTTGCCGCCATTTGATCAATTCCTGGCCCTATCCACGCTAGGGTTAATCGGCTTTGCTCTAGGTTAGGCAAATGTAGGGTTTGATGCTGATGAACTTGCGCGCCCGGTAAAGATGCGATCGGATGCGCGGCGGGATGCGGGCAGCCGACAGGCTCGGCAAAGTGTTTGAACGATTGTGCAACGAGGTCAGTGGCTTGTGATTGGGAAATGCCGCCTGCGATCGCTACCACCATATTTTCTGGCTGATAGTACGTCTGATGAAACTGCCGCATTTCCTCAGGCGATCGCGCCATCAAAATCTCAGGCGTGCCCAACACCGCCCGCCCATAGGCATGCTCTCCATACATCAGCTCGCACAGCGCCTGATAGCCCACCCAATCCGGGTCATCGTGGGCCTGCCGAATCTCCTCAAGCACCACCTGCCGCTCCCGATCAAACTCATCATCTGGAATTGCGGCACAAAGTAATAGATCTGCCAGGTAGGGCAACGTTTGCGGCAGAGCCTCAGCCGCCACCGTAATAAAAAAGTGCGCATAGTCATGACTCGTCGCCGCGTTCGTCATTCCGCCCTGACTCTCAATCGCCCAGTCAAACTCACCGGGCCTAATCCGCTGCGTTCCTTTAAAGACCATATGCTCCAAAAAGTGAGCCATCCCCGACCATTCAGCCGGCTCACGCCGCGCGCCCGCCTTTACCCACACATCTACAACCACAGCAGCCGTCGGCATTTCCTGATGGATAACCGTGAGGCCATTCGGCAATTGCACAACGCTGGCAGTAGAGTCGTCAGAATGATTCAAGAAGCAAATACCTCAGTGTGTAGGGGCTTTGTATAGGAGCTTTTAAGGGCGATCGCATTTCACCTGTAGCAAAAAATCCTCGCCCAAAGGACAAGGATCTTTCAATAGTTCAACCGCAGCGCCGTCTTACCTCAGTTTTTGACCTGGGGTTGCCAGGTGGGAATCGCGGCTAAAGCGTGTAGTTTCCGAATGCAAGCTCCGAGGAGCAGGTTCGGTATACTGCGGCTTCAGCATCTTGACACCCTTGAAATGAAAAACATAGATCAGAAAACGTTGTTGGCAGTCACCAACGCCGTAGCAGAACTGAATTCATAATAGCGAACCTGCTGGCGCTTGTAAGCGGAGTAGCTAGCGGAAATCCATACAGAAGGGTGACGGATATTCGCCCAATCAATCAAATATTCTAAAGTCAGAAAATCCTGACGGATTGGTTAGTACCAAATGCGCTCTACTTGCCTGATCGCCTCAGCCGTTGCCTCAAGGTCATCAGGCGCATCAATGAGAATGGTCACATGGCCCATCTTTCGTCCGACTCTAGACTGCTGCTTGCCATACCAGTACACCGTAGCGTCTGGAATGTGTGCTAGGGCGTTTCGCTTGTCGGCATAGTCGCTTGTGGTCGCTTCGGTGCCGAGTAAATTGACCATCACCGCACCGGCTTGAATGAGCTGAGGCGAGCCCAAAGGCAGACCGCAAACCGCCCGAAGCTGCTGTTCAAATTGAGAGGTGGCACAGGCCTCCAGGGTGTAGTGGCCTGAGTTGTGGGTACGCGGGGCAATTTCGTTGATGAGCACTTTGCCCGATTGGGTGAGAAACAGCTCTATGCCGAAGATGCCAACAACGTCCAGGCTATTGACGAGTTGAGTGGCGATCGCCCTCACGTCTTCAACCACGCTCGCCTCAACCTGAGCAGGCACCAATACACGTCGGCACACCTGCTCAATCTGTTCCGTTTCCACCACCGGGTACACCACCACCTCACCCGAGAGTGATCGGGCCACCATCACCGCCAGCTCTTTCTCAAAATCCACGAAGGACTCTAGCAGTACGGGCTGATGGCCTAGGCTTTTCCAGGTGTCTTCGACCGCTGCAAGCGTTTTTAAAATGAAGGTGCCCTGACCGTCATAGCCATGACGGCGGGTTTTGAGGGCTAGTGGCAGGCCGACCGCTTGAACCTTTTTTGATAACGAAGCGAGATCAGATTTACTTTCGAGGGTGGCGAACGGGGGCGATGGGAGATTGAGGCGATCGCAATACTGCCTTTGATCATATTTATCCAGCAGTGGCTCCAAACAATCGAGCTGCGGATAAAACGTCACGCCTTGCGATGCCAGCTCACGCAGCGCAGGCAAATCTACAAATTCATTTTCAAAGGTAATCACGTCGCAGTACTCGGCCATGGCGGCGGTGACTGAAGTGTCGTCTACTGCGCCGAAGAAAGTTTTGTGAGCGACTACGCAAGCCGGATCATCCGCATTCGGCGTCTGTACACACAGCTCAACGTTCAGCGCCCTAGCCCCGTCAGCCATCATCCAGGCGAGCTGCCCGCCGCCAATTACACCCACACGTAAAGTTTCGGGGTTAGTCACAGGGCATCTCCATCCATAGCGCAAATCTGATACTGAATCTATCAGGTGACAGGCAGCGTAGCGTTGAAACTGGCGCTATCCTAATCAATAACAGGCACAACCTCTGCCCATCTCCACCTAAATTACTTGCTTTTCTCAATGGCCCACTCTATTTGCATTCTCGGCGGCGGCTTCGGCGGTCTTTATACAGCGTTGGCGCTTAGCAAGCTGGACTGGAACGATGAGCAGCCCGATATTGTCCTAGTCGATCAACGCGATCGCTTTCTATTCGCACCCTTGCTCTACGAACTGGTCACCGGAGAACTGCAAACCTGGGAAATCGCCCCGCCATACGAGGAGCTACTCGCCAACACAGGCGTCCGCTTCCACCAAAGCGGCGTAGAGCGCATTGACACTCAGGGGCAGTCCGTTTTTCTCTCAGATGGCACGCAGATTTCGTACGACCACATCGTGCTAGCACTTGGGGGTGAAACGCCGATGGACATGGCCCCCGGCGTGGCTGAACACGCGATCCCTTTTCGCGCCCTAGAAGATGCGTATCGGCTTAAGGAGCGGCTGCGTCAGCTAGAAGCGGCAAAGCTTGAGAAAATTCGAGTGGCCGTGGTGGGCGGTGGGTATAGCGGCGTTGAGATCGCCTGCAAAATTGCTGAAAGATTAGGGGAGCAGGGCAGAGTCCGAATTGTAGAGCGCGCAGACAAAATTTTGGCCACTTCTCCAGCGTTCAACCAAAAAGCAGCCCAAAAAGCACTAAGCGAAAAAAACGTATGGATTGATTACGAAACAACCGTTACTGAAGTCACCGCAGATACGATTTCTTTGGAATATAAGGACACAACCGATGTGCTCCCGGTCGAAATTGTCATGTGGACAGTCGGCAACAAAGTCAGTCCGGCTTTAGACGCGCTAGATCTCCCTCGCAACGAGCGTCAGCAGTTCAGCATTGAGCCCACGCTACAGGTGAGCGGACATCCGACTATTTTTGCCTTGGGTGATTTAGCTGACGGCGTAGATGGTGATGGCAAAAAGGTACCCACCACCGCCCAGTCGGCCTTGCAGCAAGCCGACTACACCGCCTGGAATATTTGGGCCAGCCTCACTGGCAGGCCGCTGCTCCCTTTCCGCTATCAGCACCTGGGGGAAATGATGACTCTGGGCAGCGACAATGCCACGCTGACAGGCTTGGGCGTCAAGCTTGATGGCAACCTAGCGCATGTGGTTCGTAGACTGACCTATCTATACCGAATGCCGACGTTAGAGCACCAGATACGCGTTGGCGTTAACTGGATTACACAGCCGTTGCAAGATCTGTTGTCTAGTTCAAACAAATAGGGTTCGTTAAAGATGTCTCTTTCTCAAGCAACTATTTATCCCAAAGTGATATATCTCGACGCCTTTGGCACGCTGTTTGGCGTTAAGGGCAGTGTCGGTGAGCTATACAGCAACTTGGCTCGTGCAGCAGGCGTCAGCACCGATCCCTATGCGGTCAATCGTGCCTTTTACAAAAGCTTCTCTAGCGCAGAGCGGCTAGCGTTTCCAAACGTATCACCGGAAGCTGTTCCTGAGCTGGAGTATCGCTGGTGGAAGGAGGTTGTTGCTGAAACGTTCGAGCGGGTAGGCACGTTAGAAAGGTTTGACGACTTCAATACGTTCTATGCAGGTTTGTATAGCCATTTTGAGACGGCAGCTCCGTGGCAGATATATAACGATACACATACATCGCTGCAACGCTGGCAGGCAAAAGGCATACAGCTAGGCGTTATTTCTAATTTTGATTCCAGGCTACATCGCGTTCTGGGCGTGCTCGGATTAGCCAGCTACTTTCAATCGGTCACGATCTCTACAGAAGTCGGGGCGGCTAAACCGTCTGCAAAGATATTTGAAGCGGCACTGGCGAAACATAGCTGTCAGGCAAATCAAGCCTGGCATATAGGAGACAGCCAGTCTGAGGACTACGTTGGCGCGCAAATGGCAGGTCTGCAACCCATCCTAATTACTCGGCCCAATTAACCGATAGACACCGCTATCGCTGCATAGGCACGCCAATGGCATTATGTGGACAAAAGTTGATGAATTGGGAACATTACAGGGTAAAGCTTTCTTTTGTCGCTGTTGCTATGCCACCTCTTTGCCGTCTATCGTTTGTGCTGAGCTTTTGCGCAGCTACGGCTGTGCCTGCTATGCACAAGGATACTGGCTCAGCCTACGGGCAAGCGTTGCCTAACAGCAGTGTCGCCCAGGTGAACCTGCCGCCTTCATTGCCGAGCGATCGCCTCCCCGATCGGCCCCTGCCGCCCGCAGATATTAATCCTGACTCACGACCCGAGCGGCCACTACCGAACCAACCTCTACCCAAGCTCCCACCCGTTGATGAGCTGCTAGGCAACCCGCCCGGCACAGACGCGCCTGGTGGTGCGATTAACAATGGTGACCAAACCTTTGTCGTCAAGGGCGTTCGGCTAGAAGGTAGCACCGTTTTTACCGACGAAGATTTCGCTGAATTGTTTGCTGAGTACACGGATAGACCGGTGACGTTTAATGATCTGCTGCGGCTGCGATCGCAAGTCACTGATCGCTACGTCGCCGAAGGCTTTCTCACCTCTGGGGCACTGATTCCGCCCCAGACGCTCGAAGGGGGCATCGTCACTGTGCAGATGATTGAAGGGGTCATTGAAGAGATTGAGGTGGTGGGCACTCGCAGACTCAAACCTGGCTATATCCGCAGCCGTTTGAGCCTAGCGGCAAAGCCCCCGATTAATGCAGAGGTGCTGCTAGAAGGCCTGCAGCGGCTACAGATTGACCCGCTAATTGAGACGGTTTCCGCAGATTTGCAGGCTGGAGTCAGGCCGGGCACGAGCATTTTGGCCGTAGAGGTGTCTGAGGCTGATTCATTCGACTTGAATGTGAGCTTAGATAATGGGCGATCGCCTAACATTGGCAGCGTTCGTCGGCACATTAACATAAGCGAAGGCAACCTGCTGGGCATTGGCGATCGCGCCTTTGTGGGCTACGCCAACACCGACGGTAGCAACAGCCTGGATCTAAGCTACTCGGTTCCAGTCGGCCCCCACAACACCCGTCTTAACCTTGAAGGCGGCATTTCCGAAAGCCGCGTCATTGACGAAACCTTCGACGTTCTGGACATCAGCTCCGACGCCCACTACTACGAAGTCGGCGTCATCCACCCGCTGATTGAAACCCCGACGCAGGAGCTGACGTTAGAGCTATCGCTTTCTCATCAGGAAAACCAGACACGGCTAGGACTTGATGATATTGGGCCGTTTCCACTGTCACCAGGGGCCGATGACAACGGCGAAACAAGGGTGAGTGCGCTGCGGTTTTCTCAGGGGTGGGTACAGCGATCGCAGCAGCAAGTGCTCGCGGCCAGATCGCAGTTCAATTTAGGTATTGGGCTCCTCAACGCCACTGAAAACGAGGGTGACGAGCCCGACAGTCAGTTTCTTTCTTGGCGAGGGCAAGGTCAGTGGGTGCGCTTACTTGATGAAGACTCACTCTTTTTTTTGCGAAGTGACGTCCAGCTTTCTGCCAGCAGCCTGCTGTCCTCTGAACAGTTCGGGCTAGGGGGTCAGCAAACGGTGCGCGGCTATCGTCAAGACGCGCTACTCCGAGACAATGGCGCATTAATTTCGGCAGAGGCCCGCTTTCCGATGATTCGCTTCTCTGAAGACAGCATCGTTCAAGTCGCGCCGTTTTTAGACGCAGGCACCGCTTGGAACCACCGCGACACGCCAGAGGGCCGCAACGTCTTAGTCGGAACAGGGGTGGGGTTACTTTGGCAGCAGGGCGAAAACCTGACAGCCCGTTTAGACTGGGGCATTCCACTGGTTAATACCGACAGCAGCGGCGACAGCTTGCAAGACAGCGGCCTCTATTTTTCTGTTCGATACAACCTGTTTTAATGTCTGGCATTCAAGCGAGATACTTTACTAAGACTGGCGCAGCCTTTAGTAACGCCAGTAGCGCCGTCCCGCCGTAAAGCTCCCTATGGCCAGCAGCAGTATCGTTAGGGTATTAATACCCGGCAACAGAATGACTGGAATCATCGGTAACCAGGTTTTGAGCCACAGCAGCAGCAGTAAGCAGCCTACTAGCGCCCAGATAGTTTCTTTGCTCAGCAAAATTTGGGGAAAGAACTGCTCGGTGAAGAAGATAGCCAGTCCACCAATCGCGTAGGGCGCTGCAATCGTTAGTACGAGCTGCAAAAGATCGTAGCTTAGCAGTAGCTGGCCAACGCTGGGCACCTGGGCGATCGCAAAAAATAGCAAAACATCAATCGCTGTGGCCACCAGCACCGTGAGTCCAGTGCTCAGTAGCAGCGTTAGCCAAGGCAAATACTTCAAAGACTGAAAAGGATTAGTCATGAGCGCAGTAGGACGATATTGCCGTAGCCTACCGCGCTTACTCAGCTTTTCCAAACTGAAGCGCCTGACCGCGAACGGTCGAATCAATGTCGCCGTGGTCGTACACGACCTGCCCGCCCACGATGGTAACCACAGGCCAGCCGGTGAGTGTCCAGCCTTCAAACGGACTCCAGCCGCACTTTGTCTGAAGCTCTTCGCGAAGCACGGGGCGATAGGTCGCCAAATCGACCAGCACAATGTCAGCATCGTAACCAGGGGCGATTTTTCCCTTGTTCGGAATTTGATACGCCTGGGCGACCGCCGTAGACATCCAGTGAGAGACTTGGGCCACCGTACAGCGGTTTTCTTTAGCCTGCGTCAGCATCAAGGGCAAAGCGGTTTCTACACCGGGCTTCCCTAACGGACTATTGGGATAGTCCTGGCTTTTTCCTGCTGTTTCTTTTAGGGTGTGGGACGTATGACCGGTGGCGATACAGTCAATCACGCCGTTTAGCAGGGCTTGCCACAGCGCCGCGCGATCGCGCGAATTCTTCAACGGCGAGTTCACTTGAGCCAGAGTGCCAGTCTTCTCGTAGGCGCTCACGTCTAGCAGCAAATGCTGTGGTGTTACTTCGGCGGTCACCCAGCTTGGCTTGTCGTATCTGAGCAGCTCGGCCTCCTCACCCGTAGACACCTGCAAAATATGTAACCGTCGCCGGTACTTTTTAGAGAGGCTCAGCGCCAGCTTCGTAGCCATCAGCGCGGTTTCGTTATCGTGAACTTCGGCGTGAACCGCAATAAGCCGAGTGCTATTAGCAAAGATGGGTTCAATGGTTGTTGCTATATCCACGAAGAGCAGTTCGTGGGCTGATCCTATGGAAATTTGGCTGCCGCAGGTAGGATTAGCGGTGCTTAAGTCGTCCAAGTTTGCGGCGGTGACGCCGACAAAAAAACCGTAGTTGACCAGGCTTTTGCTGGCAGCGATCGCGAGCTTATCTGTCAAAATATCCTGCGTTGCGTCCTGCGTTGCGGTCGGCATTACTGTGGAGGGCAGCGTATTGGGCATTTCCAAAAAAGACGTCACGCCCCCTCTGGCGCAGGCACGGCTCTCAGTAAACAGATCTTCCTCTTCGTGACTCCCCTGGTGATCTAAGTGCTCCAACCCCGGCTCGCAAAAGTGCACATGCGGATCAATGACACCGGGCAGCAGCGTCAGCCCCGTGCCGTCAATGATGCGGGTGTCGGCAGTGACTTCTAAACCGATGCCGACGGCTGTGATTTTTCCATCTGCGATCGCCACTGCTCTTGGCACAATCTCACCTGACGGCAAAAGCACCTTAGCCCCCTGAATAATAATGGGCGTAGCGAGTCGCATATCATTGGTCATAGCGAAGAAGTATTGACTACGATTACCTGTTTTGTCATGACGCACCGACACCTACTATGATTGAGGCCATCAGCGCTTAAGCTGTCACAGCTATCGTAACCGTACCTGCCCCGCCGCCACTAACGTTTCAATCTCTCCATGACTGACTGAAACTGACCAAACACTCGTTAAACCCTTGACTTTGGGAATCTTTGAAAGCCGTGTCTGACAAGCAACAAAATCCGTGGATAGAAGGCCTCCAAACGATAGGGCTTAGCATTGTTTTAGCCCTGGGTATTCGTCAGTTTGTCGCAGAGGCCAGGTTTATTCCTTCCGGCTCCATGGAGCCGACCTTGCAAATTGACGATCGCCTGGTCGTTGAAAAAATTAGCTACCGCTTTAATCCACCCAAGCACGGCGACATCATCGTTTTTCAAGCACCTCAAAAAGCGCTAGATGTCGTCGGCTCAACCAGTAATGATGCGTACATTAAGCGGGTGATTGGCCTACCCGGTGACACCATTGAAGTAAAGCAAGGCCAGGTATTCTTAAACGGCACGGTGCTGGAAGAAAACTACATTCAAGCACCGCCAAACTACACCTGGGGGCCTGAAACCGTACCGCCTGAAGAGTATTTGGTACTGGGCGACAACCGCAACAGCAGCTCAGATGGTCATGTATGGGGCTTTTTACCTCACGAAAGCATTATTGGCCGTGCGGTTGTCCGCTTTTGGCCCCCCACCCGCATGGGTGGCCTGGACTAAGAGTGGTCTGAATTAAGGACTGTCACAAATGCGCTGGTCATTCAATTTGGCCAGAAGATAGGCTGAGAGAATAACGGGACGTCTTCAGCCCACGCCAAAAAAATTGCCATGCCACAGAAACCTACAGAAAAACAGCCGCGCTTTTGGGTTGAGCTTCTGCAAACGATGGGATTGAGCGTTGTGCTCTCACTAGGAATGCGGCAGTTTGTCGCCGAAGCGAGAGTGGTGCCCACAGGCTCTATGGAGCCGACGGTGCAAATTAACGATCGCCTGATGATTGAGAAAATTAGCTACCTTTTTCATCCGCCTGAGCGCGGCGACATTATCGTGTTTCAGGCCCCTGAAGAGGCGCTGGTGATTTCGGGCTCAGCGACGAATGACGCTTATTTAAAGCGGGTGATTGGGCTACCAGGAGAAACGGTGGAAATCGCAGATGGCCAGGTGCTGATTGACGGCAAGATTATTCGCGAGCGCTACATTAAGTCGCCGCCCGATTACACATGGGGGCCGAGCGTTGTGCCCCAAAACCAGTATCTGGTGCTGGGCGATAATCGCAATGGCAGCTTAGACGGCCATGTGTGGGGCTTTTTGCCAGACGAAACCATTATTGGCAAAGCGGCGGCTCGCTTTTGGCCGCCTAATCGGATCGGGGGCTTGGACTAGCGCATTAGGCCAGATGACTGGATTAAATAATTAACGTCAGTTCGGGTTAAGCCGCAGGCGGCAACGCCCATTCTAGATGGAGTCCAGGTTTCTTAGGCTGATGACAGTAGGCAATTAAACCGCAAATGATGTTGACCCAGCAGTTGACTGGGCT
>JBHYED010000036.1:0-45804 GCA_051860365.1 Phormidesmis sp. | reverse complement strand
CCTCAGCTGCCCCGCAGCAGCCTTGAGCGTTGATTTGAGCTTTTCATCTAGCATCAGCGATTTCCTACAGCAGAGTCTATGACCACCCCTCTAGTCTACTCGGTACTCTTTTTTGAGGCGACTCCCTTAGTTGTCTTTCAGCGCAAAAAATTGTTCAGTCCCTTGGTACAACGATGCGATCGCACAGCTAAAACCAATACTAATAAATTCAACAAGTTCATCAGCTTGGTAAGTCTCCGTAACCCACAAATTACCCTTCCGCAGGTATCGCTCAACCAGTAGCTGTCTTTGGTGCACCAGCACATACTCCTCTAGCTCTGGAATCGTCTTATAGTCAGCAAACTTATCCCCGCGATCAAAAGCTTCCGTCGAGTCTGACAGTATTTCAATAATCAGTTTAGGGTGCTCAATAAAATCATTATCCGTGAGCTGATCGTTCTCATCACAGGTCACAACTAAATCAGGATAGTAATAATCTTCGCCCTTCAACACGTTCACTTTCATATCTGCGACATAAAATTCGCAGCCACTACCTCGATTACTAAAGTGGTTAAACAACAGCCCAGATAAGTTTTTCATAATCAGCACATGAGGCTTCTTAGCACCTGCCATGGCTATCACTAAACCTCGCCGGTACTCATGCTTAACGGTTGGGCTCATACGCTCAAACTGTAAATACTCTTCTGACGTAAAGTATGGCCCCTGGCTTCTACTAGCAATCATTTAAGTTCATGCCTTCTACTTTTTTAACTTGTAGCGCAAAACAAAGCCCCCTAGCAATACTAAGGGGCTTCATCTTATCTATCCGAACCTAATGGCTCAGCCTAGCTAGCCGAATCGACTAGAGGTTGAAGCAATCAGGAAGGCGGCGTAAGTCAGAATGTATCCCACCGTAAAGTGAGCCAGACCAATTAAACGACCTTGAACAATAGACATTGCAACCGGCTTGTCCTTCCAACGAACGAGGTTAGCCAAAGGCGTGCGCTCATGAGCCCATACAAGGGTCTCGATGAGTTCTTGCCAGTAACCACGCCAGGAGATAAGGAACATAAATCCAGTGGCCCAGACCAGATGTCCAAAGAGGAACATCCAAGCCCAAACTGCTAGATTATTCATCCCGTAAGGGTTGTAGCCGTTGATGAGCTGCGAAGAGTTCAGCCAGAGATAGTCACGCAGCCAGCCCATGAGGTAGTTAGAACTCTCATTAAACTGAGCGACGTTACCGCTCCAGATAGACAGGTGCTTCCAATGCCAGTAGAAGGTCACCCAACCAATGGTATTGAGCATCCAGAACATCGCTAGGTAGAACGAATCCCACGCTGAGATGTCGCAAGTGCCGCCACGACCAGGGCCGTCGCAAGGGAAGCTAAAGCCGAAGTCTTTCTTGTCTGGCATGAGCTTAGAGCCACGGCCATCCAACGCACCTTTGACCAAAATCAAAGTAGTGGTGTGAAGACCAAGGGCAATAGCATGGTGAACTAAGAAGTCACCAGGCCCAATTGCCAAGAACAAAGAGTTTGTACCGCTGTTAATAGCGTCAAACCAACCGGGAAGCCAAACGGCAGCATTGTTAGGCCATGCTGTCGTCGCGATGCTATCAGGATTAGAGAGCAGCGTATCAAAGCCGTAAAGCGCTTTACCAGAAGCGGCCTGAACCCACTGTGCGAACACAGGCTCAACTAGGATTTGCTTCTCAGGAGTACCAAACGCGACTACTACGTCGTTGTGAACGTAGAGGCCTAGCGTGTGGAAGCCGAGGAACAAAGAAACCCAGCTAAGGTGGGAAATAATCGCTTCTTTGTGATCAAGAACGCGTGCAAGCACGTTGTTCTCATTCGCCGCAGGATCGTAGTCGCGAATCAAGAAGATTGCGCCGTGAGCAAATGCCCCCACCATGATGAAGCCAGCAATGTACTGGTGGTGGGTGTATAGCGCAGCCGTAGTGGTGAAGTCCTTAGCGATGAAAGCGTAAGGAGGCAGCGCATACATGTGCTGTGCAACCAAAGACGTAATTACGCCTAGAGAAGCCAGCGCCAAAGCAAGCTGGAAGTGCAGCGAGTTGTTGAGCGTGTCGTAAAGACCTTTGTGGCCAGCACCCAGAGCGCCGCCAAAGGGAGTGCCTTCGGGTGGACGATGAGTGTTGAGGATCTCCTTGATGCTGTGACCAATACCGAAGTTAGTGCGGTACATGTGGCCAGCAATAATGAAGAGAACCGCGATCGCCAGGTGGTGATGCGCCATGTCCGTCAGCCAGAGAGATTCTGTCTGAGGATGGAAGCCGCCCAAGAAGGTCAAGATAGCGTCGCCAGATCCGGTAGACGTACCGAATAGATGACCAGCCGTATCAGGGTTTTGAGCATATGCGCCCCAATCACCTGTGAAAAACGGCTTCAGGCCTGCAGGGTGAGGCTTTATCGACAGGAAGTTATCCCAGCCGACATGCACACCGCGAGACTCAGGAATCGCTACGTGAACGAGGTGACCTGTCCAAGCCAAAGAGCTGACGCCAAACAAACCAGCCAGGTGGTGGTTAAGGCGAGATTCAGCATTCTTGAACCAAGACAAGCTAGGACGGAACTTGGGCTGAAGGTGAAGCCAGCCGGCAAACAGCATCACTGCTGCCAAACCGAGCAGACCTACCGCACCAGCGTACAAGTCGCCGTTTGTGCGCATCCCGATGGTGTACCACCAGTGATAGACGCCTGAATAGGCGATGTTTACAGGGGTGCTAGAGCCAGCTTGGCTGAAAGCATCGACTGCTGCTTGACCAAAGTGAGGATCCCAAATCGCGTGTGCGATGGGTTTTACATTAAGTGGATCTTGAGTCCACTGTGGAAAGTTGCCTTGCCATGCGACGTGGAACAGGTTGCCTGAAGTCCACAGGAAGATGATCGCCAGGTGACCAAAGTGAGAAGCAAAAATCTTTTGGTAAAGATTTTCCTCTGTCATCCCGTCATGGGTTTCAAAGTCGTGAGCTGTAGCAATCCCGTACCAGATCCGACGAGTCGTCGGGTCTTGCGCGAGAGCCTGGCTAAATTTTGGGAATTTAGTTGCCATACGTTTATAGAGTCCTCCGCGCTCCTTAACCTACTGATATCATTCGAGCCAGGAAGAATGCCCATGTGGTGGCAATTCCGCCTAGGAGGTAGTGAGCTACACCGACCGCACGGCCTTGAGTAATACTCAATGCGCGTGGCTGAATCGCCGGAGCCACTTTCAGCTTGTTGTGAGCCCAAACAATAGACTCAATAAGCTCCTGCCAGTAGCCGCGACCACTAAACAAGAACATGAGGCTGAAGGCCCAGATAAAGTGGGCACCTAAGAACATCAAACCGTAAGCCGATAGAGCCGAACCGTAGGTGTTGATAACCTGCGTGGCTTGTGCCCACAGGAAGTCGCGCAGCCAACCGTTGATGGTGATTGCACTTGCAGCAAAGTTGCCGCCGGTAATATGAGAAACCGTGCCGTCATCCGAGACGGAGCCCCAGACATCTGACTGCATTTTCCAACTGAAGTGGAAAATCACAATCGAGATGGAGTTGTACATCCAGAACAAGCCTAGGAACACGTGATCCCAAGCAGATACTTGGCAGGTGCCGCCACGACCAGGGCCGTCGCAAGGGAAGCGGAAGCCTAGCTCGCTCTTATCGGGAACAAGGCGAGAGCTACGCGCATACAGCACACCCTTAAGCAGGATGAGGACAGTCACGTGAATGGTGAACGCGTGAATGTGGTGAACCATGAAATCAGCGGTGCCAAGCGTGATTGGCATCATCGCCACTTTGCCGCCAACTGCAACAACGTCGCCGCCGAATGCGTAGCTAGCTGGAGCCAATGCATTAGGCGCAGTGCCCGCAGCCGCCGTTGCAGCCGTGTGCAACCCTTGAATCCATTGAGCAAAGATAGGCTGGAGCTGAATTGCCGTGTCCGAGAACATGTCTTGGGGGCGGCCCAGTGCCTGCATGGTGTCGTTGTGAATGTAGAGACCAAAGCTATGGAAGCCTAGGAAAATACAGACCCAGTTGAGGTGAGAGATGATGGCATCGCGAACCCGAAGCGTCCGGTCAAGCACGTTGTTGACATGCTTCGCGGGATCGTAGTCGCGAATAAGTGCGATCGCGGCGTGAGCGCCAGCACCGACGATGATGAATCCACCAATCCACATGTGGTGAGTGAAAAGCGATACTTGTGTCGCGTAGTCAGTCGCCAGGTAAGGGTATGGAGGCATCGCATACATATGCTGAGCCACAATGATAGTGAGCGAGCCAAGCAAAGCGAGGTTGAGACCAAGCTGAGCATGCCAAGAAGTGGTCAGGAAATCGTATAGACCAACGTGACCTTCACCACCAAACAAAAGCGGATCGCCTTTGTGATTGTCCAAAATCTGCTTAATGTTGTGGCCAATGCCCCAGTTCGTGCGGTACATGTGACCAGCAACAAGGAACATTACGGCAATAGCTAGATGATGGTGAGCCGAATCAGTGAGCCACAGACCGCCCGTTACCGGGTTCAATCCACCTTTGAAGGTAAGAAAGTCTGAGTAAACCGCCCAGTTCAGCGTAAAGAAGGGCTTAAGACCTTCTGCAAAACCAGGGTAAAGCTCAGCCATAAAGGCTTTATCGAACAAGAATTCATGAGGTAGTGGAATATCCCCAGGAGCCACGCCCGCATCCAACAGATTGTTGATGGGTGCTGCGACGTGAATCTGGTGCCCAGCCCAACCCAGTGAACCCAAACCCAGCAAACCTGCTAAGTGGTGGTTCAGCATGGATTCCACATTTTGGAACCACTCTAATTTAGGAGCAGCCTTGTGGTAATGAAACCAGCCAGCGAACAGCATCAAAGCCGCCATGACCAAGCCACCAATGGCAGTGGCATACAGCTGAGTAGTGTTCGTGATGCCAGAAGCGCGCCACAGTTGAAACAGACCAGAGGTGATCTGAATACCGTGGAAGCCACCGCCAACATCGGCGTTCAAAATTTCCTGGCCTACGATGGGCCAAACAACTTGAGCACTAGGCTTAATAGCCAACGGGTTGGCCATCCAACCTTCAAAGTTTGAAAAGCGAGCGCCATGAAAGTACATGCCACTCAGCCAAATGAACACGACGGCCAAATGACCGAAGTGAGCGCTAAAGATTTTCCGAGAAATGTCTTCGAGGTCACTGGTGTGGCTATCGAAGTCGTGAGCGTCGGCGTGAAGGTTCCAAATCCAAGTTGTAGTTTTGGGTCCCCGAGCCAGTGTCCGGTCAAAATGACCTGGCTTGGCCCACTTCTCAAATGAAGTGGGGGTCGGGTTCTTATCAACCACTACTTTGGCTTTTGTCGCCTCCCGCTCGCGCGGGGTAGTTGTCATGGAGACTCTCCTCTCTAGACAGAGAAAGAACGGTGTCTTTACACAAGCGTTGGGCTTAACTTATCGTGCCTAAACCCAAGCGAAGTAAAGGAATGTTCTCACGTATTATAGTCACGCCTTTGCACTGGGCCGACGCTAAGTTAACAAAGCTTCAACCAGCGAAAATGCCGCCTGCTAAAGGTTTCCACGCTCGCGGTTACATGATTGAACGAGGAGATTGTTAGCCTTTTAACAAAACGACATATATTTCTCTCGTCAGCGTTTTATCCGTTAAAAATCAGTGGCCTTAGAGAGGAAATTGATGACTATGTATAGAGAAAACCATAAAGGCTATTACCTTTTGTTAACTTTTTAGGATTTTTATCAATAAAAAGGCGACTTAAATTGGTTTAAAGAGCGGTTTGCATGCGGCGATCAAGGTGCTGCCTAAGATCAAAGGAAATTAAGCAACCTATCTATGAATGGCAGCCGTCCCATATGATCGAAAGATGACGTTTGGGCAAAGCAGCATGGGTTTTAAGTATGGGTCTTGTTAGAGCCGTAAGACAGTGGCTAGCGGAATTGCTGGCAAAATTGGCAGAGCGATCGCCCAGAACCATCGGTCGGTTACTACTAAGCGGACTTATCGGCCTACTGCTTGTGAGTTGTTCCAGCAGGTCTGAATCTGTCCGCTTGCTAGAGCTACCCGACTTACCTAGCGTCGGTGAAGAAAGGCGAATAAATAGCAGCATGAGTGAAGTTGCGCCGCCTGCCATTTTTTCAGATCTTGATGAGCTAATCACAGAGACGCGGCCACAGGTCACTATCGCTGTGCCCAAACCCGACCAAATCTTCAGTACCACCACTTTCACGCCCAAAATAAACCTGCGCGGCCTCTCTATATATAAGGATGAGAAACTAGGTCTTGGCCCTCACCTACAGGTTATTCTCGACAACCAGCCAGCTCAATCTATTTACAGTTTGGATGAGCCCATTGAGTTTTCAGACCTTGCACCCGGTAGCCACACTCTGCGCGTTATTGCAGTAAAACCCTGGGATGAAAGCTTCAAAAACGAGGAAGCCTATGCTCAAACAACTTTTCACATATTTGCTAAAACCGACGACAACACGCCTAATCATAATCAGCCGCAGCTCATTTACAATGCGCCCCAAGGCACCTACGGCGCACAGCCTGTCCTACTCGACTTTTACCTCAACAACGCGCCGTTACACTTATTAGCTGCTAGCGATCCCGAACTTACAGACTGGCGGATTCGCTGCAACGTTAATGGTCAAAGCTTTGTGTTCGATCAGTGGCAGCCAATTTATCTGAAAGGATTCAACCTAGGACAAAACTGGGTACAAATTACGCTGATAGATGACCAAGACAATCCAATTAAGAATGCATTTAATAGCACAGTGCGTGTCGTTAACTTTGATCCTGAGCAGCGTGACACGTTAGCGAAAATGACGAGAGGCGAACTGTCTTTGCGTGATGTTGGACAGGTTGTGGTGAAGAACTATGAGCCACTCGCCGAAGTTATTGAGCTGCCAGAGCCAGATACTTCTGAGCAGATTGAGAGAGAAGAGACTGCTGAATTTGAGAGTCAAACAGAAGAAAACGCTGAACCCGATGCGTTAAAAGAATCCTCAAAACTCAAACCAGAAGCAGATTCTTTTGAAGTAGTTCCATTTGTTCCTGATAACGGGCCAGGTAACAAAGCATCTTTTGAAGAGGAGAAAAAGGAACCTGACTTTGCATCAAAGGCACTAATAGAAGATATTCCACAGACGTTGGAGACAGAAGACGTGGAAGAGGCTGTTGAAGAAGCGATCGCACCTGCTGAAGAAAAGGAAGCCGCTGAAGAAAAAACAGAAGATACAAAAATCGTTAAACCGATTGAGAAAGAAATCTTCGAGAAAGATATAGATAGTGATGACGCTTCTGAAAGTCTTACGCCTGAACTGCCTATCGAGGATATCGAAAACGTTGAAGCCGATGAACCAGTTCAAACGGACAAAGAGATAGTTGAGAATACACCGCAAGACATCAAAGACGAGTCTGGCTTCTTTACTCGGATTAAAACCTTTTGGAAGACATTAGAAGAATCACAGCCGGTTCCAATATCAGAACCTAACGTGGAAAACACCGAAGCCGCAGAAGAAGTCATCAAAGCATTACCCCCTCTCAACCCATTGCCAACAGACTCTCCGCTGCTCATCCCCGAGCTGCAGCTTTCTGATTTGAGCTAAACATTTGGGCCAAATACATATGGCTGATCCAGTCGAATCAGCCATATGTAGTCAAAAGTGTTCATTCTAACAATGAGGTGGACATTAATAAGACTACAAATCGCAGGACTCAGGCTTCAAATCACGTTCCATCAGGGCCTCTAAAGCTTCTTGCGGCGTAATGCGGCCCTTCAGCAAGCGATCAACCTGGCGAGAAATGGGAACGGGGATGCCTTCACGGTTGGCGATCGCAATCAAAACATCCGCCGTATTGACACCCTCAGCCGTACCACCCAGCTCTTCTAAAGTTTGCTCGAGCGTCTTACCCTGCGCTAAACCGTAGCCTACGCGGTAGTTACGGCTCAAGCTACTGCTACAGGTCGCGAGCATATCGCCTAAACCACTTAGGCCATAAAAGGTTTCGACTTCTGCTGCGCCTAAGTGCATGCCAATACGGATAATCTCAGGCAGCGCGCGCGTCATAAGGGCGCATTTTGCATTGGTACCAAGGCTGAGACCATCACAAACACCGACCGCGATCGCCATCACGTTCTTTAGCGTTCCACCCAGCTCAGCGCCCAACGGATCAGGGCTTGTGTATACCCGAAACTGATCGGAAGAAAACAGTGTCTGTACCGTTTCAGCCGCTGCTAGGTCACCGCTGGCAATCACCGTCGCCGCCGGTAGACCCTTATCAATTTCCTTAGAAAGGTTGGGCCCCGATAAAACCGCTACTGGGTTAGCTGGAAACGTCTGCTGAAAAATCTGTGAAGGCGTCCGAGTCGTCTCAGGATCTAACCCCTTAGTGGCCGTAAGTAAAATCACATCCTTTGGCAGTGACAAAGCCGCTAGCTGGCGCGCTAACGCCGCGACGCCTTTCATTGAAATCGCTGACAAAATCACATCAGCATCTGCCACCACGTCAGCCAAATCGCGACCGTTGCGACGCGACCAAACCTCGACGTTGTGGCCGCTGTACTCAGCGAGGTGAGCGAGCGCTGAGCCCCAAGCTCCCGATCCCAAAACCGCTAGCCGAAAGACCTGGTTCGTCTGCATTTGGGCAGACGCTGAAGGTGTTGCAGTAATCGTGGCAGATGCCGACATAAGAGATCTCTCCTAGGGAACAACGAAGCAAATAGGCTGTATCAACAAAGATAGTAGGACTTTCTTAGCCTACCGCAAGCTGAGGTTGTAGCTCATCAGATGAAGGCGTTTCAGTACCGTTTGAGTACTCACTGCCTAGCACTTTAGATAGCGCATAGTCGGGCACGCAGTTTTCGGCCATAAGCTTTTTGTATCGGGTAATAGAATCCTCACACTGAGAAGGACTCCAGCCGCAGTGAGCCTGTAGGGTTTGCGCGATCGCATCCAAACCATCCAAACCATAGTTCGACTGCAAAGACATCATCGTTCGCCGCCGGCAGATATCTGAGACAGTCCCAGCCATTTCAGAGTGCACCGCATAGACGATCTGCGCTTTGATATCGGGATGCCCTTCTATAATCGGCTCAGCTAAATCAGGCGATTCGTCAATCAGCTTTAGCAAGCCAAACGTACGCGCACCGTAGAGCGTAAAGAGATGATCTAATACGACCAGAGACAGCTTATCAGCATACTTTTCACTAGCCTCAGCAATTCGCTGATCTGTTGGCAAAATTGCTCCTGGCAGCGTCTGCACTCTCGTCTGGCAAGGCAGTTTAGAACCCTCACCCCGTCGCTTGCAGGCCCAGTCCACCATTTCCTCGCCGACCCGCCGATGGGTCGTCAGCTTACCGCCAATCAGCGATACCATGTTGACGACGCCCTCGCTGCTGTGATCGTACAAAACGTGATTTCGCGTGACGGCCCCTGGCTTTTTGCCTTTTTCATAGGGTAAAGGCCTAACACCTGAATAGGTAAACTTCACAGCCTCTCGATTCAAACGCGCCGCTGGAAGTACTTTGTTGGTTTCTTTAATCAGATAGTCAATTTCATCATTGCTCGCCTTCACGCGATCCAAGTCGCCATCAAATGGAATATCGGTCGTGCCAATGAGGTATTGGCCTAAAAACGGCAGGATGAAGAAAGGCCGGTTATCGCTGAGCGCTTCTACATAAAAAGCCGCTTCAGGTGCACCCGGAAAAGCATCTACAACAATGTGACTGCCTTTGGTTCCGCCGATTCTATGACTATCGCCAAGCGGTACCGGCTGACTGCCTTGAGTGACCTCATCACAGACTTCATCAACCCAAGGGCCGGACGTATTGACTACGATGGTTTTGTCGTGTGTGGCGACAGTAAACGTCTGATCAGAGAGCACATCACGACAGGTAAGTTCGGTAATGCGATCGCCCTGCCTCACCAGCTCATCTACCTTCACATAGTTCAACGTATCAGCTCCCGCAGCCTGCGCCGACAGTATAATTTCCAAGCACAGCCGCTCAGCATACTCCACCTGCCCGTCATAATACTGCGCTGCGCCCTGCACACCGTCTGGGTTCACCTCTCGAAAGAGCTGCTTTAGCTTTGCCTTAGGTAGCATCCGATGATTGAGCAAGCTTTTATCGAAGCTCAGCAGGTCATAGAGCACCATGCCCGCCCAAATTTCCCAGTAGCTTCGCGTGCCCTGTGCATAAATCGGAATCGTCAACTGCAGCGGATGAACCAGATGTGGTGCACTTTTGAGCAAAATTTCACGCTCAGCTAGCGACTCACGTACTAAGTTAAATTCAAAATATTCTAGGTAACGCAGCCCGCCATGTACCAGCCGTGAAGACCAGCTAGTCGTGCCACAGGCAAAGTCACCTTTATCTACAATCAGCGTCTTCAGCCCTCTTAGCGCAGCATCTCTAGCAGTGGCAGCACCATTAATACCGCCGCCGATCACGATTAGATCGTAAGGCTGACCATCAACTGACGTGAAATCGCGCTGGGCTGTAGACATTCTCAAAGGCATCATCAAAAGGGATTGGGTACGTCGACATCCTACCGAACCGAGACTCGAAATATATGTACACAAAGGACATTCTTTAGAAAGTGCATTATTTTTCTTTGGTTGAAAATCCACAGCCCAAAAGGAACGCTGGGTCAATTGGGTTTAAACAGGACAATTATTAGATTTTTTTAAGAATCTTCTTAACAAACACGATACAAAACTTCTCATAGTGCTAAAATTCTTAAATAATTTAAGATAGCACCGCAAAGAAATACATCGTGAGACGGATGTAGCTCTTTGCGCTTGAGTACTCTGAATTTTGTAGTTTCTAGTTGGAGCTTGGCGCAAATGGAAGGCAAACTCAGAGAGTTAATTGGGAAGCCGGGTGTTTGGCTTTATATACAGAGCAGTCAAGGCTGGTTTAAGAATGTAGAAATCTTAGAAGTAGGTGAAAACGTACTGACGTTTCGCTACGAGTCTGAGTCTGATACTGAGCGCAAAGTGTGGGAGAAAACCACGCGGATTGAGAATGTTTCAGAAATTGAGGTGCGCCTGGTCGTGGTGCCAAAAGTAAACAATCCACAGCTCGCAGATATTCGTGGACAGCTTGCTAAGCTTCTTCAAAAAGAGAGTGGCCCAGACGCTGAAAATCGTTTTCTTTAGAACAGCGAGCGTTCAAGCATTCCGGTTAAGGTCTTTTTCTAGATATTTATAGGGATTGATGAGTCCTCAGCGGGTTGCCTTTGATAGGTAATCTGCTTTTTTTTGGTTTTGTGTAAATATCGATAGGTTAAGCCACACACAAAACGTTGAATGGGAAAAAGCGGCGGATTCTTTTTTGCGATCGCTGCGATCGCCATGTCAATCATCATTTGGGGAAACCCCGTTACGCACCTCACCAAGGCCCTCTTGCCGCCACCGGTGACGGCCCTGCCGGAAAGCTCTCTAGCCAATGCCACTGTAGATTTGAATGTTCGTGAAGATCGGCTAATGGCACATGTAAAAGCAATCGCCCAGCCTCGCGCTACGCAAGCTCAAAAAGAAACCGCCCGCCGCTACATTGCAGAGCAGCTCAGCAGCTACGGCCTGACGCCAACACAGCAGCTATATGGCACCGAGCAAAACCCCGGTATTAACATTATTGCGAACATTCCCGGCAGCGATCCAGCGGCTGGAACCATTGTGCTAGGGGCACATTATGATTCGACAGTGGCTTCGCCGGGCGCAGATGATAATGGGAGTGCGATCGCTGCTTCACTCGAAGCCGCTCGCATTTTCTCGAGCCAGTCCGCAGCATTGCAGTCCGCAGCGGCTAATCACGCCCCGAAAAGCCTCAAAATCGTCTTCTTTGATCAGGAAGAACAGCAGCCCGACGGTTCCGGTTTGTTAGGGAGCCTCGCTTTTACGAGCGTAGCTAACAATCTTGCCAACGTAAAAGGCGCAATTATTCTCGATATGATTGGCTATGCCTGCCGCATACCGGGCTGCCAAGCCTATCCTGACCGCTTACCGGTAACGAACGTGCCTGATACTGGCGATTTTTTAGCCGTGCTTGGGCTAGAGGCGCATACTGATTTGCTGGGTGCATTTATGCTTTCAGCCCAAAGTAACTGGCCTTTAGTGCTCACGCTGCCGATTCCAAAGCTCATGCTCAATGTCTTTCCTGATTTGCTACGCAGCGATCACGCACCTTTTTGGGAGAAAAATATTCCGGCTGTATTTGTTAGCGACACTGCGAACTTTCGCAATCCCAACTATCACACCGCTAGCGATACACCTAATACATTAGATCGATCATTTTTTAGGGGCAGCTCGCAGCATGTGGTGAATGCGATCGCGGCCCTACTCAATCAAACGGAGTCTTAAATTCGACATGCCTATACCTGGCGCAGATCCTAAAAGCAAGCATCCGATGAAGGGATTTCCTCAAGTCTGCTTCATTCAAAACACAGTGTCTAATCCCAACATTGTGGTTGGCGACTATACCTACTATGACGATTTAGAAGATTCTGAAAACTTTGAGCGCAACGTTCTGTACCACTTTCCGTTTATTGGTGACAAGCTCATTATTGGCAAGTTTTGCGCGATCGCCCAGGGCGCAAAGTTCATCATGAATGGCGCCAACCACAAGATCGATGGCTTTTCAACCTATCCATTTAATATATTTGGCAATGGGTGGGAAACGGTAACACCTGAACCAGGCGGCCTACCTTACAAAGGCGATACCGTTATTGGCAATGATGTCTGGATTGGCTACGAGGCTACTTTTATGCCGGGGGTAAAAGTAGGAGACGGTGCGATTATTGCCGCAAAATCTGTCGTCGTTTCAGATGTTGAACCCTACACAATTGTGGGAGGCAATCCAGCAAAGCGTATCAGGCAGAGGTTTGACGATGATGTCGTGCAGTTACTACTCAAAACAGCATGGTGGGACTGGGACATTGAAAAAATCACCCGCAATCTCAAAGCCATCACAGCAGCCGATATTGAAGTGCTCACAACTTGCCAGTAGCGATTAAGCAGCCTTCTGCGCTTTTGCCAAACGCTCTTTGGCCAAATACTCAAAAACGCTTTTGTCGCCAATATCTGGTGGAATCGGTTGAATCGCTTTACGCAGTGCAAATATGCCAAACAGCACAGCCCATACTGCCAGCATTCCACGCTCCGCACTCATCGAAAGCACACCTGCCATGTGGCCTAGCAGCAGCGTAGGAACTAATAAAAAGAGAAATTTGGTTTCTAGTCGATTGAAGCAAAGGGCTTCTTTTACAAAAATGCCGTTGAGCGCAGCGAAGGTAAAGCCAATACCCAAAATAGTGAGCGGCTGCTGGTAAGCAGTAAGGGCTAGCGGCGTTGGGTAGAGGAAAGCGATCGCTAAACTTGCCACGCCACCAATAGCCCAAAAGACTTTCAAGGCCTGATGCAGGGGCCGCAGGTAAATATGGATTTTGAAAAAGCTCACGCCCAAAGCGCACCACATCACGGCGTAGCAAACTGTTGCGACCCAAGGTGCCGCCTCAATCGCAAAGAACACACAGAGAGTCGCGATCGCAAAACTTGCTGCCGCGATCGCTAATCCAGCTCGATAGAGAACGACCTCCTGACGATCAATCGCATTCACCGTAAACTCGCCAAACTGACCTTCATACACCTCTAAAGGCATCTCAACACTCGCTGTCATATTGCTCGCCTCATGCTTACTATCAACACACTACTACCAGCCGTCATGCTGCCGTTTTGAAAACAGCCCCAGCAGCGGCCCTAAAATCACGCCAAAGACAAAGCCGCCTGCATGAGCCCAGTAGGCCACGCCGCCTGCGCCCGTATCTGCGGTTACACCCAGGCTTGAATAGCTATAAAAAGACTGCTGAACAAACCACCAGCCTAAAAATAGATAGGCCGGAACCGGAATGACAAAAATAGCAATGAACGTACTGATCTTAGCGCGAGGAAAGCGAATGATGTATGCGCCCATCACACCTGCGATCGCTCCACTCGCCCCCACCGTCGGCACTGAAGATCCCGGTGCAAAAATCCACTGACTTAAGGCTGCCAAAGCCCCACAGGCCAGGTAGAAAATCAAAAACTTAACCGGCCCTAGCCGATCTTCAATATTGTTACCAAAAATCCATAGGTACAGCATATTGCCCCCAAGGTGAGCCAGGCCGCCATGCAAAAACTGAGAAGAGAAAAGCGTAATCCATTCTCTTTCAGCCGCCATATTGTCAATCAACGGCGGACACGAAAAACTAGCCGAAATACTATCCGGCAGCGCACAGGTCAGCTCTATGGGCACCAGCGCCCAGGTGTTAACAAACTGCTGTAACGTGCCGCCGCCGAGCGACATTTCGTAAAAAAAGATAACAATATTTAGCGTAATCAGGCCGAACACCACCACGGGCGTCGTGTTAGTCGGATTGTCATCTCTAAGAGGAACCACGGCAGTTGAAATGAAGGATGCTTGTATCTTATACAAATCGACTCTACACAAGGGTTTAGCCGTGCATTATTTAAGCTGAAACCTCACAGCCAAGATAAGGTTCCTACAGCCGCATTCAGTTTTACCCGAAGCCCAACCGGCAAGGCAGCATTGGGGCCATCGTGCCCAAACGGGAGGTCTGAAACAATGGGCAAATCTAGCGCTCTAAGGCGGTCGTACATGACCTCATCAATACTCAAGCTCTCTTTTGATTCATCGGGCTCCCACCCGCTAAATCGGCCTAAAGCAATGCCTTTTATCGGGGCAAATTTACCGGCTGCCCGCCACTGTGTCAGCATCCTATCCAAGCGATAGGGCGCTTCTCCTACGTCTTCAAACGCCAAAATCACGTCGGTTAAATCAGGTTCAGCAAGCGTTCCTAGTAAATGCGTCGCTACGCAGAGATTTCCGGGCAGTAAAAGGCCACTAGCCTGCTGCTCGTTCCAGCCGTTTCCCCGCAACGGCTCTATTTTTTGCCGCTCTACCCAGTCAAACAATCGATCAATTGACCATGCTGGCTCATCTGCGAGTGTCGTCAGCACCGGGCCATGAACACCTGAAATGCCTTCTTTGCTAAGGCTCCATAGCAGGCTGGTGATATCTGAAAAGCCAATCAGCCACTTAGGCTCCGTGCGAAGTGAGGCAGGCCATGTCCAATGATCTAATAAACGAGTGCCGCCATACCCGCCTCTAGAGCACAGAATACCTTTGCACTCAGGGTTTTGCAGTGCGCTCAATAGCTGCTGTCTGCGCTGGTCGTCTTTTCCAGCTAAATATCCCCAGCGGTCGTCGTAGCCTTCCATAAGCTGAATGCGATAGCCGCGATCGCGCCAAACTGCCAATCCTTCCTCAAATTTCTCCGAAACTTGCAGCCCACCACTCGGCGAAACTACACACAGCAAATCACCTGGAGAAAGCAGCGGCGGCACCACACAGGGCTGCCTAATAGAAGGGGTAGAAGCAGGAGACATGGATTAATACGATCGCGAATTTAGCCGACCATAATTATCCACGTCATAGGCCTTGCCGACATAGCCCGTTCTATCGAACATAATTTGGTGAATGTATCGATCTAGCTCGTACTCGTTATCGAAGCGATCGCGATAGTAGTTTTTAATATCGCTTTCTACGTTGAGCGCCGATAAGTGGTCGTGTAGGGCTTGGCGATCGCCTGCAAAATACGCATCCCGCGCCGCCTGATTATTCCAAAACTTACGCACAACCCGGTACGGAACGCCACCCAACGTCACCTGATTATTTATAAACAGTCCACCCCAGCAAGCTATGCCCACGCCCATGCATGCCACAGCAGCCATGGCATGCCGCAATCGTCGGCGCAAAATTCGCTGTATTCTTAGTCGATTGCTCAGTTGACTCGGTTTGTTTTCGGTGCGCGATCGCCGCCGCCGTACCAAATCAAAAAACAGACGATTACGGCTCAAAGAAAGGCTCAACCTTCGCTGTAACCGGCTCTGGGAAGTTTTTTTTGAAGACAAAATACGCACACAAGTCAACTATCCTCAACGATCAAACGCTACTACTATGACTGATTCATTTGGTTCAAATTAGCCTGCATTGTTTGGCGCAAAGATTCAGCGAGCTGATTGATAGTGCCTGATCTATCGCGCTGGTAGTCAGCTAAATACGCCTTCAAATTAATGGGTTCACCAATGTGAAAATAAGCTTTCCGAGGCGCTTTCGGCTGCGCATGCTCCAAATGAAACACCTCACGCTCCAAACGAATTAACGTATCTAAAAAGCGCTCTGGTGTCGGAGACTCAGCCACATACCCATCATAGATCGCATCAAAGTTCAGCAAACGAACCGTATCCCAATACAGCTCTTCGCGCGATAGCTTTTTATCCCCTAACTCATAAGTGCTGTCATCACCTGCCGTTTCAGCATCCTCTAGCAGCGCCTGTGCTTTATAGACACGCTCACGTAGCGGCAAGTTCGTCACGGGCTCTATATTCAAAGCAGCTTCACACTTTCGAATAAAAACTTGCTTTAGCCGATCAATTCGCTCATTCCAGTTCAGCGCATCGTCATGCGGTAGCGCCGCCTCATTTTCGATACCCAAAATGACCTGATGCGCAACTTGCCTCAGCCGCTGGTAGTTATCTCCTTGAGCATCTGAGGCTGATATCTTGAGCTGAGTCTCTAGCCGAGCGAGCGTAGACTCAATTACGCTGTGCATCGGCTGACGATATCGATATTTCAAGCTCAGCGGCACGACGTAGAAGTCAGGCACATCTTCAGGCGAATCCGCCTTCTTTGCAAGCTGTGCCAGTACAGACATTGGTAGCTGAATAGCCCCAGAACGAAACGGCATAATGGTGTCGTTTTGGTAAGAACACCCCCCCTCAGGAAAAATCACCAGGCGACACTGCGGATTTTTGAGCAGCGTTAGCGTCTGGCTAATGCTGGCTCTGTCACCCATGCCCCGACGGATGGAATAGCAGCCCAGCCGCTGAATAAACCAACCCATCAACCCCTTAAAAGACTCATAGGCCACAATGTAGTGAAATAGCTGTCCCAGCCGCGTAGACAGCACAAATAACGTAATGCCATCCTCCATCGTTGGATGGTTGCACACAAACACCAGCCGCGCATCGTCCACCGCCCGCACTCGGCCCACGCCCGCTTCAGACACAGAAATCCGACACTTATACAGCACCCTGGCTAGCGGATACGAAATACTCTGCACCAGCCGAGTCATTAGGGGGCGTTGCTTCGGCGGATAGAACTCTTGAGCCTTCTGAACACTATTTGATGAACGATTGCTTTGAGCGTTACTTCGAGAGTGAGCAGTCATAAAAAAACGGCGCGAAGGGACTCATACATATGCCCTTAAATATATAGACAAGCGCGTCAGAGTTTCGATGAAAGGGCCACCTAAAAAAGCACCCCTACCAAAAGTAAGGGTGCAAAAGGTCGTCAAGCTGTGTGGATAGTTCAAGTATACTATAAGGCTATTAAGAAAGGCTATTGAGAAATCACTAAAATTACGCCGCAAGCGATGAAGCCAACGCCTAGCAGTCGCATTGCAGAGATAGGTTCTTTAAAGACAAAAATGCCGATTAGGACAGAAAACACATAGATAAGCGCTGTGCTAGGTGCTGCGACGCTGAGCTTTACACGACTGAGTAAAAGGATGTATGTCACTGCGCTAAGCCCGTAAAAACCGAGTCCGATAATGAGCTGCGGGATGGTCGCGATCGCTAAAATGCGTTCTAAAAAACCAGAGGTCTCAATTGAACCTATCTTGAGTGCGCCTGTTTTGAGCAATAGTTGTCCGCAAGCTGCTGTCACTACCGAAAACAGAAGTAGGCCAAGTTCTTGTAAATTCACAGCAGCTCAGAAGCTATAAAGTGCGCCTAATCATATCAGGCCACTTCGCGGGAGATCCTAACCGGCTAGATATTCGCGCATGTCACTCCGGCGCTTACGGAGCTTAGTTAGAGCTTCTCTTTCAATCTGACGTACGCGCTCACGGCTAATTTCTAGCATGGCACCGATTTTAGCGAGAGTCATATTTTTGCCATCGTCTAGGCCAAAGCGAAGGGAGAGAACGCGCTGCTGCTGGGGAGTGAGATCAGCTAGGAGCAGGCGAAGATCGCGCTTGAGTGAGGACTGAGTGGCAAAGTCATCGGGCGTGGGGCCGTCATCTTCTAGCAGATCGCTGAGCTGGGTGTCTTTATTGTCGCCAACTCGGAGGTCTAGAGAGAGAGGCTGGCGGGATTTGTCTAGGTAGTCGCGTACCTGCTGAATGGTGAGGCCAGTGTCTTCCGATATTTCGGCCATTGTTGGCGTGCGGCCTGTTTTTTGAGCAAACTGGCGCTGGGATTTTTTGATTTTGTTGAGCTTTTCGGTGATGTGGATAGGAAGACGGATGGTGCGGCTTTTTTCTGCGATCGCCCGAGTAATCGCCTGACGAATCCACCAATACGCATAGGTACTAAAGCGATAGCCCTTAGCCGGGTCAAACTTCTCCACGCCCCGCTGCATCCCAATCGTGCCTTCTTGGATAAGATCAAGCAGATCGACATTGCGCTTAATATACTTTTTAGCCACTGATACAACGAGTCGGAGATTGGCTTCAACCATCTTGCGCTTGGCTCGTTCGCCTGCCGCAACGGTTGTCTGCAAGTCGGCTTCAGAGACACTCGCCGCCGCTGCCCATTCGGCAGCGCTTGGCTCACGGTCTAAGGCTTCGGCTAGCTCAGACTGCACGGCAAGCAGCGCCATTAGCTGCTTCACTTGCTTACCTAAAATAATTTCTTCTTCGTGGGTGAGCAGCGGCACGCGGCCAATCTCTTTGAGATAAGTACGGACAAGATCAGTCGAGGAGGCAGCTTTCATAAAAATCGCGAATCGGTAAAAGAGTAGTTCGCACGTCAGAAGATCTTTCTACGGGGCATCTGCTTAGTAACAGTTCACTGGTGAGAGATAGATCTTCTTGAGCTACCTAACAAAAGAGAGCGTCACTATTAGCGATAGAGACTTCTTATATATTAAGTATTATAACTTTTATGAGAGAATTTTATTCTTTACTTCGCCTAAAGACTTTATAAGCAAGCATCCGCAAATGTTGACATAATTGCCGTATTTTCCTCGGTGTTGCTAGGCTTTAAAGCTTTTTCTATACACGATCTAAAGGTGTTTTTTCTATCTTTTCTCTATCTAGAGAGCGAGCAGTCTTAGGAGATATGCAAATGTTTGTAACTTAAATTAAGCTCATTCACAGAAACCCCACATTGCACCTCAGATATATTTTGAGCACCTGAACTGCGTTGGGGTGTATGCATTTGCGACAGGTAAATCTTGAAAGAGGCGACACATCAGCATTCTTGTGCGTTTTTAGGATACGAGATGCGCTTGTGGTTGTGCTGCTGCCATACCTGAATAAATACGCTGGCAATCAGATCCATATCATCTCGGTTGAGGCCGCTATCTATTAACTGTCGGTTGCGCCAGCGAGCCCGCAAAATTCTATCGACCATCGTATAAGCTTCATCTATAGAAGCATCGGGCTTTAGACTTCGCAGTGCCGCCTCGCACGAATCAGCCAGCATCGTAATGCCCGTCTCTGGGCTTTGGGGAATCGGCCCTTCATAGGTAAAGTCAGCCTCATTAATCACCAAACTAGGCTCAGCAGCCTGCCTTTCTTTAGCCTGCTGGTAAAAGTAGCTAATTTTCATATCGCCCTGATGCTCAGGAATAAAGGCTCGCACCGCCTTTGGAAGACGATATTTACGAGCCATCACTAGCCCTTGAGTCACGTGCTTTTTAATAATGCTGGCGCTGCGCCAGGGATCATCGATCAGGTCATGCTTGTTAGGCTCGCCCATCTGATTTTCAATAAAGCCCAGCGGGTCGTGCATTTTACCGATGTCGTGATACAAAGTGCCCGCTCTGACTAGCTCTACGTTTCGGCCTAATGCGCGAGCTGCTGCTTCAGCGAGATTAGATACGGATATGGTGTGCTGGAACGTGCCCGGTGCTTCGGCGGCTAGTCGTTTGAGTAAAGGTCGATTAGGGTTTGATAGCTCAGCGAGACGGATAGGGGTGACAATATCAAAGAAATGTTCCAGGTAAGGGCTGAAGCCGAGGGCCACAATGCTCCAAGCAATGCCATATAGACCGTGCATCGCTGATTCGACAAATATCACTTTCCACAGAGACGCTGAAACCGTTGAGCGCATCAGCGTCAGCACCAGATGGACACTGCCCTGCGTGAGACCAACAAAGCCGCCGAGCAGCGCAAATTCTTCCCTTGCTCGGAGCTGAGGAGCTGTCCAAGTGCCCACGATTGCGGCTGCCGCGCCTGCCAGCAAGGCGATCGCACTGACAGAAGCACCAATCGGCAATATTAGAGCAATTAGACCAATTACCGTAAGGCCCAACGCCGACCCATAGAAGCTGCCGATTAGCAGACCAACCGCAGGCAGGCCAATTGTAGGCAGATCTACAAACGCTAGTACGGAAACAAACAAGCACAGCACCAGAACTAGCATATGGTCGCGCTGAGTGAGCTGTTGGGGCTGATGCTGATCTATCCAAAGGTAAAAGGCGATCGCTGCTGCCACCAGCACGCTAAAGCCGCAAAGGCCAACCCAGTTAAAGTAGCGGCGAGTCAGGCCGAAGTGATCGAGCCGTGCAAAATCAGCAGCGTCAATGACCTCACCCGATGACACAATCAAGTCACCTTCTTGGACAGATACCATCACCGGTGTAATTTCTCTTACCGCCTGTTCAGCTTGCTGCTGAGTGCCCTCTTCATCCAGCACTAGGTTGGGTACGATTGCCACAGACAGGACATCGGCCGTTAGCTGCTGAACAGTCGGAGATAGATCGGAAGGGATCTGAACTTCAATCGCTCGGCGCAACAAATCTGGCCGCAGACCGGGCGAAATTCCCTGAGTCATCATTTCTGAAAATACCTGCTGGGCCACACTTTCTAAAGTCAACCATTCCGCTTCAGTTAAATCAAAAAGCCGATAGTTGTATAAGGGCTGTCCCTCCGTGCTGGCATCACGAGCCAGCTCAGCAGCGGCTTTTCGGTACTGTTGACGGGGAATATTCACCCGGATCTTGAGCTGGGCAAGACCTTCCTCGCCCGCTAGCTCCCGATAAGCCACCAGCTCCTGTAAAACGGCAAGCTGCTCGGGTAAAAACGTTCTAATTTGGGCTGCCAGCACAGGGGAGAGCGGTACCGGTTTACTTTGAGCGACCGATGTTTCATCATTAGAAGAAACCTGCTCAGCAGGTTCAGCGGGTAGCACGGGCGCTTCGCCAAAGGTTATAAGCTGCTCGGCAGACAGAGTTGTCATCTCAGCAAGACGCCAGATTGTCTTCCATTCCGCATCAGAGGCTTGAAAGAGAAAGTCCTGAGTGGATCTAGATAGGATAGTGAGGTTGAGAAAGGGCGGGCTACCGGCCTGCTGTCGTAACTCACGGCCTTGGCGCAGAAGCGTGTCTAGCGAGCGAAAGGCTGCATTTGTTTGCTTAGTGTCAATTTTGAGCACGGGCATGGCACCGTCACGGACGCTATTTTGCCGTAGCTCCGTTTCTCTTTTGTCTTCAAAGACGGCACTGCGGGGTGCGTAGAATGTGTGAGGCGCGATCGCCTTTACGTCTAACGTCGGCTGACTGTAAAAACGCTGGCCAAAGCTTGCACTTAGCAGCACAAAAGCTAATAGAATAAGTGTCCAATTGCGTTGAGAAAAGACATTTCTAAAGTCTTTTGCTTTCCCTGAAACCAATGTGCGTCCAGTAGAGCACTTGTTCACAGGGTGAGACCTAGCTTGCCCAATCGGCCTGCCGCCAGTTTTTCCATCGTTTTTAGAGATCGCCTGCGCAAAGCCTTCTAGTACAAAAAGCTGTCTGGCAGCGTCGAACCAAGACAGATAACGACTGTCCGCGTGCTTTTCGGCACGTCTTTTCACACGACGTCCTAGGTAGCGTCCAGGATGTTTCAGCCGCAGAAACGATCGCGACCACAATCGATGAGTTCGATTGGCGATATGACGGAGAACATTCATAAGCCCTGCCAGATAAGGGGGTCTAGCGAGCCGCTGTAGCATGGCTACTAGCGGCAGTGTGAAGTGGTTCGCATTGAACTGGGCTATCTTCGATTGTAGTGTTTATCATCTTTTACAAATGGGTTAGCGGGTTTATTTGAAGAGAATCAGTATCATCAATCGGGCAATTGGGCAAAACGCCTGACCATTGGTTAAACAACCGATCGGCGATCGCAACTACATCTATATATTTAAAGGCCAAATCAGCCAAACTATCATCGGCTGTAGCGCTGTGCTTCAACTGCCACAGCACAGGCAATGCCGACTGAGAACACAAAGCACCGGCTAAGAGTCCTGCAATCAGGGTAGCTATTTCACCAAACTGAACGGCCATTTGCACCGATAGGCCATAGCTGGCTGGATGTTGCAGCCCACAGAGCACCCCTTTAATCACAGCATCCTGATTTCTCTGGGGTGACCAATCGACTGACAGCAAAGCGACTGGTGACAGGCAAGCAGAAATATTAGCGAACACCCTTCGATAGTATCGCTGCTGCTCAATCGGCAGATCGTACCGCAACAAGCGATTTTCTAAATGCGTAAAGCCACTAAACCCATCTGAATGTCCAAAAGCTGAGCACTGGCCTGAACACCGACAAAAAGAATCGCAGAGCACCAGCTCTAATACATCGCCAACAATCAGCGCCTCGACCTTCGTTAAACACGATGGCACAGCAGATACTATCCACTGCCAGCGAGTCACCCAAGCATCATGATGCCGGAGCAATTCCAAAGAAAGACGCCAAAGACCGAGCTTGTTTTCGGAAGCGACCTCTGTGGGCGTTTTGCTGTTCAAACCCAATGTGATAGGGGATAGAACCAGTCCTAGTAGCGCGCCTCTAAATCTGCTTTGCAAGCTGTATTGCAGCGGGTGACCCTTAAAGATCTTAGAGACGTCATTTGTGATGAAGGCACCCTGACTTGAGATACTTGAGGTAACAGGTAGCTGAGCCATAGTTAATGAGAGTTGCTACCTGACAATTGGCTCATTTGGCAGCGGTAATTGTATTTGATTATATTGATATGGACTAACGCACACTATGTACAAGGTTAAAGCAACTCGCAACGGGGCGATCACGCACAAAACTTGCTAAAGGCAAAGCTAAAAATCGCTAATAAGACAGTCATCAACATGAAAATACGCTCGATCATATTGGCCTTTATGCTGGGGGCGATCGCTACAGACATCACCAACCGTCCAGCCATAGCGCAGGCAACCTATCCTGTTCTGTCTGAAGGCAGCACCGGAGAAAGTGTCAGCCAGCTTCAGGCCACGCTTCAGCTACTAGGCTATTACCAAGAGCCTGTAAACGGCACCTACACCCCAGCCACTGTAGAGGCCGTCACCCAGTTTCAGCTCGCCGCAGGCGTTTCTGCTGATGGCATCGCTGGCCCTTCTACCTGGCAAAAACTGATGCCTGTTCCTGGCGACATCACAGCGATCGCCGCACCGCCTGCTCCCGTAATAGCACCCGTAGCCACCGCAGCACGCAGCACTGAGCCAGATCAACAGCAATCTGAGCCAGATCCGACCCCCCAAGGGCCGCCTGTTCTTCGAGCTGAAGCATCTGGCCCGGCGGTATCTCAGCTACAGAAAGAGCTGCAGGAGCTAGGCTACTATAGTGGCCCGATTGACGGCAGGTTTGGAGAAGAGACGTTAGCGGCTGTACAGCAGTTTCAGACGGACAAACAGCTTTTTGTAGATGGCGTTGTCGGGCAGTCTACCTGGGATGCGCTATCAGCAGCGTTAGATTAGTCGCTTACATTTAGAGCCCTAAATGAAAAAATGAAAATCAAAAACGGGATGAGGCTATTGACTCGTCCCGCTTCTGAAATGACTTAGTTGGCTTAACTACTTATGAACCGCCAGCTTACAAAACTATTCAAACCAAACTGGGAGTTCGCTTTCTAGCATGGTTGAATCGTAGCTATCAAAGGCAACACCTGCTTGAGTGATAAAATTTAGATAGTCGCTCATTAGAAAGTAGACACCGACCATTGCTGCAGCAGAAGAAGCCACTAGAAAGCCCGCCAGCATGAGCGAGAATTCCTGATTCTCTACGGCCCTGTCCATTAGGCGAAGTGCCCAAAAAACTAAACCAACTACGATTGTCAAAATCAGAAAAATCATTCGGAAAGGGTTGCCTAAAGAAGGGTGTAAATGATGATGCTCACAGGAGCCGTTTACTCCGAACGCTTCACATAGCTTAACAGGGCACTCAGTTTCTGTGGATAGGCATATATGCTTACAAAAAAACGCTTTGATAGCTTAAATCCTCTTTTAGTGGGCCTAAGCAGGCGTTGTGGCAAGGCTTTGCGCAACCTTTAAGCACACGTTCACAGTAGTGCCTCTTTCAGAAAACTCTGACTTTTATAATCTTTTGTAAATAATTAGTGACGGACAGCTACGTTTTGATCTTGTAGGTAGGTCTTAATCTCGCCGACGCTGAGCTGCCCGTAGTGCAGTAGTGATGCAAGTAAGGCAGCTTCAGCCTTGCCAGTTGTTAGGGCCTGGTGAATGTGTTCGCAGGTGCCCGCACCACCTGAAGCAATTACAGGGACGGCCACACGGGAGGCGATCGCCTCAGTCAGCGTTAGGTCATAACCAGCCTGCGTGCCATCGGCATCCATGCTTGTAATCAGCAGCTCACCGGCCCCACGCTTTACCACATTACAGGCCCAGTCTACGGCATCTAGCCCTGTATTTTCTCGGCCTCCTCGCACAAATACGTCCCATCCTGGCTTTGCCTGAGGATCCGTAGGATTCGGTTCGCGACGGCGAGCGTCAATGGCGACCACAATACACTGAGCGCCAAAGCGATCGCTCGCCCGGTCAATCAGCTCTGGATCGCGTACCGCTGCGGAATTAATGCTGATTTTGTCAGCGCCCGCTCGCAGCAGCTTTTTAATAGTATCTACAGAACTAATGCCGCCGCCTACCGTCAGCGGAATAAACACCTGCTCAGCCGTACGGTACACCACGTCGTATATGACGCCGCGATCTTCATGGGTCGCGGTGATATCTAAAAAAACCAGCTCATCAGCACCCGCCTCGTTGTAGATTTTGGCAAGTTCTACCGGGTCACCCGCGTCTTTAAGATCCACAAAGTTAACGCCTTTCACCACGCGCCCCGCTTTTACATCAAGGCAAGGCAGGATTCTTTTAGCAAGCATTTTTTAATCCCAGTTCTAGATACACGTTCAATACAAAGTTGATCATCAAGGGAATGCGCAGCGCTGATAAACTGAAAGCTGGCAATGAGCGGACATTTGAAGTAAGGATACATTTTTTAACCATGGATTTGGAAATTGGGCAACGAGTTCAGGTTCGGCGAATGCGCGATCGCGTCGCAAAATCGCTGGCGGCTCGTTTAGGGAAAACCGGCACCGTTAAAGATTTAAAAGTACTCGATGGTAACAACATCGGTGCGCTAATCGCGTTTGAAGCAGACAACTACACCACCTGGTTTTTTGAAGATGAACTGAAAGTGGTTGAGTAACTCCCTGCTCACCTAATTTCCATCCATAATGATGACTTAAGCCGTCGGCATCGCTGACGGCTTGTGCATTTGAAGACCCGCAATTTATTGAAGACACTCCGAGCGATACCACTATGACGCTGATTCTGACGTTCCTTGGCAAAGGAGGCACAGGCCGCTCGACAATGGCGATCGCGGCTGCACACAAACTATCAGCCGAAGGCAAACGAGTGCTGCTCCTGTCGCAAGAAACAGGGCCAGCGCTATCGATGCTATTAGGCACTGAGGTTGGCCCAACGACTGGCCCGGTGACCTTAGAGGGCCAGCAGTTTCAGGCCGTACAGCTACAGACCACCGCACTCGTTAATGAAAATTGGGAAAAGCTCAAGGCTTTTGAGGCACAGTACCTCAGAGATCCCTTTTTCAAGGCGGTATATGGCCAAGAGCTGAGCGTCGTACCGGGAATGGACGATTTTTTGGCCCTTAACGCTGTTCGGGAGTACACCGAAAGCAAGCAATACGACGTCATCGTGCACGATGGCCCAGGAAATCAGGCTTCACTACGGATGTGGGGCGCAATCGGCGGCATCGACTGGTACTTCCGTCGGTTTAAAAAAGTATTTCAAGACTCCCAGTTCTACCGCTCTATTTCACCTTTTATTGCCCCTATCACAGGCGCGATTCTAAGTGGTAGCGCGTCGGGAGATATTTGGAATCGGCCTGAGACACAGAGCTTAGAAGGAGCAGTCGCAAAAGGCAAAGCCATGGTGCGCGATGCGATGCAGCTCAGGGCGTATGTGGTGACCAGTGATGATGAAGTTGCGATCGCTCAAGGCAAATATCTTTGGAGCGCCGCTCAGCAAATTGGCCTCACAGTTGCAGGATCTTTAGCAAACTCAACGAGCGCAGGCACAGGAGCACAAGCGGCTACGGTTACGGAAGCCTTCTCACCCATTCCTGTTGCGGTAATTCCTCACGCATCGGGCGAAGGAAAATGGCAGTCACTAGCGGCTGCATTGCCCGCACTCACCGAGCCAGTCGACGTTCCTAGCGCAATGAGCGTAGACACCGGCAACAGCACCGTCAAGTTGTTTTTACCCGGCTTCGACAAAAAACAAGTGAATCTGACCCAATACGGCCCAGAAGTCACTGTACAAGCAGGCGATCAGCGCCATAATCTATCTTTGCCGCCTGCACTGAATGGCCGATCGGTCACTGGCGCTAAGTTTCAAGACGGCTACTTAATCATTTCCTTCGGCTAGTATTTCCTCTAATCTAAATAGACTTTCAGATACATACAGTCAGATACATAAGGAGTTTTATATGGCTGACGAACAGCTATCAGCAGAGTCCATAGAATTAGAAGCAGGCACCTCCAAAGCCCCCAGCAAGAACACCGGCAAAGCGCGGCAAATGCTGGGGATGAAGGGCGCTGAAGCGGGCGAAAAGTCTATTTGGAAAATTCGCCTGCAGCTCATGAAGGCGATTACCTGGATTCCATTAATTTGGGGCGTAGTCTGTGGTGCGGCTTCATCAGGCAAATTCACCTGGACAGTTGAAAACGTTTTGATTTCAGCCGCCTGCATGTTGATGTCTGGCCCTTTGCTAACGGGCTATACACAAACAATAAACGACTACTATGATCGCGATCTAGACGCAATTAATGAGCCCAATCGTCCGATTCCCTCAGGCGCAATTTCTTTGGCTCAAGTACGTGTACAAATTTGGGTTTTGCTACTCGGTGGACTAGGCGTTTCCTACGCGTTAGATGTGTGGGCAGGTCACGAGTTTCCAACGCTATTTGCGCTGGCGCTCGGCGGATCTTTCGTCTCTTACATCTATTCTGCACCACCGCTGAAGCTGAAGCAAAACGGCTGGTTAGGCAACTATGCTTTAGGCGCTAGCTATATTGCATTGCCGTGGTGGGCAGGTCATGCGCTGTTTGGTGAATTGAACTGGACAGTGGTGATTCTGACGCTGATTTACAGCATGGCGGGCCTAGGCATTGCGGTGGTGAATGACTTTAAGGCCGTCGAAGGCGATCGCCAGCTCGGTCTCAAATCCCTCCCAGTAATGTTCGGCGTCCAAACCGCCGCCTGGATCTGCGTGCTCATGATCGACATCTTTCAAGGTGGCATGGCCGCTTACCTCATCGCTATCCACAAAAATCTCTATGCCGTCCTGCTCATTCTGCTGATTATTCCGCAAATTACGTTTCAAGACATGTACTTTCTCCGAAATCCGCTCGAAAACGACGTCAAATATCAGGCGAGCGCTCAGCCATTTTTAGTGTTAGGAATGCTGGTCACAGCGCTAGCGTTAGGCCACAGTGCGCTAGTAAGCTAATAGCTAGCCGAAAGGATTGAATCCTTACTACCGCTAGTGAATCAGCTCACTGTGTTAGCATTTATTACGCTTGATTAGGGAACATCCTGCGATAGAACAGACTCCCCATTAAATCAGGGAATGCTTGCGAACACATAGGCTTTGTTAACGACGGCTCGCCGTCTGGAGAATCGACAAAAAGTGGCCAACCTCTTTTCACAGATGAAGCAATGGTCTGACCGGATGAAAGGGTCATCACCTGAGCGGGTAGGCCGCAGAGAAAGGCAGGCCCCCTCAGCCATCCGTAGTCAGTCAGCACAGGCAGCTTCAAATGCTGCTCCAGTAGTTCCGCAAAATCGCCTTGGCCGAAGTGCTACCGATACGCGTACAGGTGTCGGCGTAGAAATGGGTATCAAGCCACCCTACAAGCGGCCTGCCTTTTGGGTTTTACTGCTCGTAGGTGCGGGTGTAGCAGGCCCAAGTGCTCGGTTCTACAGAATTTGGACTGACTTGCAAGAAACCGTTCCTGATGTCACCAAGGCGCTCACGTACGAACGCAGCGGCACCATTACGCTCAAAGCTGACGACGGCAAAATTTTGCAAAAAGTCGGCCCCACCGCGCAGGAAAGTCTCTCCTTCGACGAGATTCCAGAGGTCGTTTCTCAGGCATTTATTGCCGCAGAAGACCGCAGATTTTATGAGCATAACGGCGTAGACTTGCGCTCTATTGCCAGAGCCAGCGTTGCCAACCTCACCAGCGGCGGCGTGGTAGAAGGTGCTAGTACTATCACTCAGCAGCTCGCTCGCCTCACCTTTCTCAATCAGGATCGGAGCTTTCAGCGCAAATTTAAAGAGGCCATCTTAGCGCAAAGGCTCGAAAAAGAATTAGGCAAAGAAAAGGTGCTTGAGCGCTATCTCAACCTCGTATATTTGGGTGCAGGTGCATACGGAGTTGCCGATGCGGCCTGGATCTACTTTGGTAAAACGGTTGACGATTTGAGCGTAGCTGACGTTGCGTTGATTGCAGGCATGGCTCCAGCGCCCAGCGTTTACTCTCCACTAGTAGATCCGGAGGCGGCTCGTCAGCAGCGAGATAAGGTTATTAGCCGTATGGAAGTGAACGGCGTTATCACTACAGCAGAAGCCAGTGAGGCATATCAGCAAGATGTCACGCTAGAGCCCAAAGAGCCAAAGTATCTCTACAGCAAATTTCCTTATTTCACTATTTATATTAAGAAGCAGCTTTCAGAACTGCTCTCTCCTGAAGAAATCGAGGCCGGGGGGCTAGTCGTTGAGACCTCTCTCAATACGAAGTGGCAAACGGCTGCTGAGAAAACGATTGAAGAGGTTATTGAAGACTACGGGCAGTGGCAGGATTTTGAGCAGGCCTCGCTGGTGGCAATCGATCCAGAGTCTGGCGAAATTAAGGCGATGGTCGGTGGCACTGACTTTGACGATAGCCAGTTTAACCGGGTGACTCAGGCGCAAAGACAGCCGGGGTCTACGTTTAAGGCATTTGTGTATGCGACAGCGATCGCAACTGGAATGTCACCCTACAAAGGCTACACCGATGCTCGCTACGTAATAGATGGCTATGAACCCAAAAATTACGGCGGTGGCTTTAGAGGGGGTGTTGACTTAAAAACAGCGCTCGCCAGCTCTATCAATATTGTCGCTGTAAAGCTCCTAGTCGATGTCGGCTTCGATCCTGTGATCGCCATGGCACACCGCATGGGCGTTGATTCCTCACTGCTCCCAGCCTACTCCTTAGCCCTAGGCTCTTCCGAAGTAAACCTATTAGAACTCACCAGCGCCTACGGAACCTTTGCCGCCAAAGGCAAACACATATCACCTCATGGCATCACTCGCATTACCAACGCCTTAGGCGAAGTCGTATACGAGTTTGATGAAAAACCTAAGCAGGCGATGGATCCAGACACCGCCGCCATCATGACCTGGATGATGGAGGGCGTTGTTCAAGGCGGCTCTGGTAGCAATGCCGCTATTCCCGGCAGAGCCGTTGCAGGTAAAACAGGAACCTCCGAGAAAAACAGAGACCTTTGGTTTGTCGGCTATACCCCCAAGCTAGTGGCAGGCGTATGGATGGGGAATGACGACAGCACCCCAACAGGCGGGGCTAGTGCTACCGCAGCGTTGGCCTGGTACAGGTTTGTCGATCAGTTTATTGACGATATCTCGAAAGAAGAATTTCCTGAGCTACCGAACTTAACCGAACGCGAGAACACACTTCAAGCCAAACCCATTTCACCGAGTCGCGTTGTTGCAGAACAGCCCGGTCAAGAGCGCGAAGAATCTCGTGGTCGCAGAGCTGCTCGACGTGAAGAACCCGCATACGAACCTAGTAGGAGATGGGAGCCAGAACCCTACTACGAACCAGAACCCTACTACGAACCAGAACCTACCTACAACGAGCCAGAACCTACCTACAACGAGCCAGCCGTTAGTAGTGGTGGCGGTAACGGTGATGGATATGTAACAACCCCAGCACCCGCACCTGTCCCAGCACCCGCACCTGCTCCGGCACCCGCGCCTGCTCCTGTAGCACCAGCACCGCCGCCGCCGCCTGCACCCGAACCGGCAGCGCCTCGGCCTAGCGTGCTGGATAATTAAAAAAGCCTTTGCAAGGGCCGACGATCTCTACAAGACTATCGGCCTTTGTGATATCTAGAAAGGCGCCAGTTTTTCTTTCACTCAGTTTTTCTTTCACAAAGTGCTGAGCCAAAGCGCTAGACTTGTAAAAATTGAAAGCAGACCACAACCGCCCGACTGTCAGGGTTCTCACCTGTCAAGGCCATCATGTCTTTTTCTCAACGCGCTTCTAGCTTCAGCGAAAAAAAAGGAGGCCGCACTGTCGGTCGTCAGTATCAGTCAGTTGTGATTATGCTGCTGCTGAGCTTTGTGATGATTGGGGGGATTGGCAGTCGTCTAGCATTTTTACAGCTAGTGCAAGGCGAACGCAATCGCGAACTCGCTGAAGACAACCGCATTTTGCTTTTGCCAAGGCGTCCAGCCAGAGGCACCATTTTTGATCGCAATGGCGAAATTTTAGTCGGTTCCAGGCTCTCTCATTCGGTATCGATTTGGCCGATTGCCCTACCTAAAGAGGAAGCCAAACGCGAGCAGGTTCTCACCCGGCTTGCCCAGATATTAGATGTACCCGCTGAAGAAATTAGCGATCGCCTTGCGCAAAGCAGCGACAATCTCAACAAATCAGTTCCTATCTCTAGAGGCGTCAGCTCAGCCCAAACCACCGCATTAGCCGAATACGACCACGAGCTACCCGGTGTTCGGGTTGAAGCAGAGGCCGTACGCAACTATCCACGTGGTGACTTAGCCGCCCACGTTGTAGGCTACACCGGAGAACTCAACGACGCCGAGCTAGAGGAGCTAAAAGAGCAGGACTACCGACTGGGTGATGTGATTGGGAAAATGGGGCTAGAAATGGCCCTAGAGCCGACGCTGCGAGGTCAGTGGGGTGGTCAGCAAGTGGAAGTAGACAGTAGCGGTAGGGTGCTGAGCGTCATCGGCGAAAAGCCTTCTATCTCCGGGCAAGACGTCCAGATTACGCTAGATTTGGAGCTACAGAAGGCAGCAGAAAAGGCACTGGATGCGAAGGGCGACAAGCTAGGCGCAATTGTGGCAATCGATCCGCGAGACGGGGCGGTTAGAGCAATGGTCAGCAGGCCCACCTTCGACCCTAATATTTTCTCAACTCGAATTACCCAAGCTCAATGGGAGCAGATCACGAAAAACGGCTATCCGTTGGTGAACCGGGCAATGCAGGCATATGCACCAGCAAGCACCTTCAAGGTCATTACCGCAACCGCAGGGATGGAGTCAGGCAAATTTAGTCCAGAGACAGTGCTGCCCACTTATGCCTTCTTAAATTTTGGCGGCATTCAGTTCTGGGATTGGAATAATGCAGGCTTCGGGCCTTTGGGATTTAGAGGGGCGATGGCGATGAGCAGCGACACCTTCTTTTACCAGATCGGTCGAGGGGTGGGGGAAAAAAGCCTGCAGGAGTGGATGCATAAGTATGGCCTAGGCTCAAGAACAGGAATAGAGTTAGGGTTTGAAGAGGCAAAAGGACTGGTGCCCGATGAAGAATGGAAGCTCAAAGAGTTAGATGAGCCTTGGTATTTGGGCGATACGATTAATGCTTCGATTGGCCAGGGAAATGTGCTAGCAACGCCTTTGCAAATTGCGGTGATGTTTGCAATTGTGGCGAATGGAGGCGATCATGTGACGCCCCATTTTGTCGTAGATGACAGCAAAACCTGGCGAAGGTCGATAGGGATGAAGCCTAGTACCGTGAAAGTACTGCAAGAGAGCTTACGTGAGGTAGTCACCAATGGTACTGGCGGTGCGGTCAACGACCCTAAGCTGCCACCAATTGCAGGCAAAAGTGGAACAGCCGAAGCTCCGCCAAGAGAAAACCACACCTGGTTTGGAGCCTACGGCCCGTACGAAAATCCTGAGATTGTGGTAGTAGCCTTTGGTGAGCACACGGGTGGCGGTGGCGGTTCTTTTGCTGCGCCGATGGTGAAGCAAGTATTAGATCAGTACTTTGGCATTAAAGAAGATAAAAGTGAGGAGCCGGTTGTAGATCCAGCGCTCGGAACGCAGTAGACAAGTGATTTCAATATTTAGGTTCAAGCGCCTCTAGGCTAATGCCTTAGGAAGACTTTTCTCGGCAACCTTGTGAAGGCGGCTATTATAGAAATTGAATTACATTTCTTAATATGACGGAATCCAGTCCTGCCGAGCAGTCTGCAAAGCAGAAGATAACAGGGTTTATAGAGCGGCGGATTCTATTAGGACAGCCCCTTACCTTAGAACTCAGTGCCATTTTAGTCGTGTACTTTGTGCAGGGCATTTTGGGCTTGGCTCGTTTAGCGGTGAGCTTTTTTTTGAAAGATGATATCGCGCTTTCCCCAGCTGAAGTTTCGGCTTTGATGGGCATTGCAGCGCTGCCTTGGACGATAAAGCCGGTATTTGGCTTTATGTCTGACGGGCTACCGATTTTTCGGTACCGGCGCAGGCCTTATTTGATATTGAGTGGACTGCTGGGCGCGATCGCCTGGCTTTCTATGGCCACCTTAGTTGACACCCCACTCAAAGCGACCTTTGCAATCCTGCTTTCCTCCCTATCCGTTGCCATCTCAGATGTGATCGTCGATTCACTTGTTGTAGAACGGGCCCGACAGGAAGACCAAAGCGATGCAGGCACACTGCAATCGTTAGCCTGGGGCGCTTCAGCCGTTGGCGGACTGATCACTGCCTACTTAGGCGGCTTACTGCTAGAGCGCATCAGCACCCAAGCTATTTTCGCGATTACCGCAACCTTTCCCCTCATTGTCTGTGGCGTCGCTTGGCTGATCTCTGAAGATCCCGTCACCGAGAAATCAAACCTGAAAGTTGTGCTCGATCAGGTGCGCTTGCTCAAAGGTGCTGTTTCTCAAAAAGCAATCTGGATGCCTGCCCTCTTTCTCTTTCTCTGGCAAGCCACGCCCACCGCAGACTCAGCCTTCTTCTTCTTCTCCACCAACGAGCTAGGCTTTCAGCCAGAGTTTTTAGGCCGCGTTCGCTTAGTCACTAGTTTTGCATCACTGCTCGGCATCTGGATTTTTCAACGATTTCTCAAAGAAGTTTCCTTTCGCAAAATCTTTGGCTGGTCTACCGTTATTTCGGCAGCGCTCGGCATGACGACCTTGCTGCTCGTGACGCACGCCAATAGAGCACTTGGTATCGGCGATGAGTGGTTTAGCTTGGGCGACAGCCTGGTGCTCACGGTCGCTGGGCAAATCGCGTTTATGCCTGTACTCGTTCTGTCAGCGCGGCTATGTCCACCGGGCGTAGAAGCGACCTTATTTGCGCTGCTAATGTCAGTGGTGAACCTGGCAGGCTTGCTTTCCCATGAGCTAGGTGCACTGCTTACGCACTGGCTGGAAGTCACTGAAACTGATTTCAGCCACCTGTGGCTGCTGGTGCTCATTACCAACCTGACAACGCTGCTGCCACTGCCGCTTCTAGGAATGTTGCCACAGACATCATCGATTGGAGATGGAGATGAAGACGAAGAAATAGCAAGCGAAAACGCAGAAAACGAGCTGCCTGAGAAGGAACCGGCCTTTGCGCTTGCCGCCCCCGAAATCTCAGAAGACGCGGCCGTCAGACTCGATATCACAATTTAAGTGGCTCATCTCAGCTTTTTTACACACTACTATTTTTCATACATGCAAACGCTTCAATCCCCCTCTGCTAGCTCAGCACCGTCCTATATCCGAGAAGATTGGAAAAAAGGCTACGATTCTCAGCCAGAAGAGTTCGCCTACTGGATAGATACTATTGAAGGTGACATTCCAGCGGCACTCACTGGCACCGTTTTTCGTAACGGCCCTGGCCTTACAGATGTAAATGGCTATCGGCTAAAGCATCCGTTTGATGGCGATGGCATGATTAGTTCGGTTGCGATTAAGGATGGCAAAGCGTTCTATCGCAGTAAGTTTGTGCGGACAGAAGGCTATGTTGCTGAGCAGAAAAGCGGAAAGTGTGAGTATCGTGGCGTGTTTGGAACGCAAAAGCCGGGGGGCTGGCTCGCAAACGCATTTGATGTGAATTTGAAGAATATCGCGAATACGCACGTGGTGTATTGGGGCGATCGCCTCCTAGCCCTATGGGAAGCCGCCGAACCCCATCGGCTCGATCCTGACACTCTAGAAACCATTGGCCTAGATCGCTTAGACGGCCTGCTCAAAGAAGGAGAAGCCTTTGCCGCCCATCCTAAGTTCGATCCTGACTGCCAGGGCGAGCCGCGAATGGTCAACTTTGGCGTTAAGTCAGGGCTCTCTAGCACCATCAAGCTCTTTGAATTTAGCCCAGACGGTCGCGTGGCCCGCCAGCACAGCCATTCAGTTCCCGGCTTCGCTTTTCTCCACGACTTTGCCATCACGCCGAACTACTGCGTCTTTGTCCAAAACCCGGTCAGCTTCAATCCATTACCCTTTGTTGCTGGCTTTAAAGGAGCCGCTGAGTGTATTCAATTCAATCCGAAGCAGCCTACGAAAATCGTCTTGATTCCTCGCGATGGGAAAGGAGAGGTGCGCTTCTTTGACACCGATTCTTGCTTCGTTTTCCACCATGCCAACGCGTTTGAAGTAGATGGGAAGCTGATTTTAGATTCAATTTGCTACGAGGAATTCCCTAGCCTAGGCGATGCAGAAGACTACAGCACGGTCGATTTTGACCATGTGCCAGCCAGTCAGCTATGGCGATTTACGGTTGATTTGACAACTGAGAAAGTAGACGTGACGCTGCCTATTGAGCGCTACTGCGAATTTCCTACGATTCATCCGCAAAACGTTGGCCGCGACTACCAGTATTTATATATTGGGGTAGCTCACGCCGATACTGGTAACGCACCTTTGCAAGGGCTGCTCAAGCGGGATATGCACACGGGCGAAGAGCAGTTTTGGAGCGCTGCGCCTCGTGGCTTTAGCGGTGAGCCGTTGTTTGTAGCTAAGCCCGATGGGATAAATGAGGATGACGGATGGGTTTTACTGTGGCTGTATAACGCTGAGGGCGATCGCACAGAACTCGCCATTTTCAACGCCCAAGACATCACATCCGGCCCCGTCGCGAAGCTCAACCTTAAGCACCGCGTCCCATACGGCCTACACGGCAGCTTCACCTCTCACTATTTTGGGCCACAGCAAGATTAACCGCCTGCGGTTCACTGAGAGATTGGGCTTTGGTCGCTAGCAGTGCTTCTAAATAAGCGCGCAGACGTGCGCCCTGCTGTGGATCGGCAATATATATTTGGCCGCCTTGCTTTCTAAATAGGGGAAGTTCTGCCAGGGTTTGGTAGATGCCGATGTTAGGAGACTGGGCGCTAATCATGGGGCGATCGCCTCCCGTTGGCACCAGCCCCGGTGGCAAATGCCCTTCGATTAAGGCCAAAATATGCGCCTGACAGGCCTGTGTATTAATCCCGCGCTGCTCTAGCAAATGCAAAATACCGCCCGCTGGCAAAGGCTGTTCGGGCAGTACCCGCAGCAGCTCTAGCAGCAGAAAGTAGTCGTTGTACTGGTGTCGGTTCTGATCTAGCACGTTGGGATAGTGACACAGGTTCGCCAGGCCGTAGGCAACGCGGCTACAGCTATTGGAATACTCACCGCTGTAAGTATCTTGAATGATGGTGGCATTAGGAAACTTTTGTCGCAGCCAGCGGGCGATCGCCCCCAAAGAAGCCGAGCCTCCCGTGCACACCACCTGCTTCACCGACTGAGCAGACAGTCCCTTTTGGCTCAATAACGTATCCACCTGCCGGTTGATCCGCTGAATATAGGGCAGAAATACCTTAGCTTCCAGATCTTTGCGCTTAATCACCCAGGTTTGATCGCCCAGCGTAATTTCACACTGAGTTTCCTCTTGCAGTGTCTGCTTCAGATTGCGAGCAGCCATCACCGCCTCACGACCCAAGGGTGAATCATTCAGCCGCTGCTGCAAACGATGGCGTTTAGCCCGATCCGCTTCACCGGTCTGCGGTAAGTTCAGTCGGTTGAGGCCTAAGCTCTGCCAGCCTGTAAGTACATTTTCATCGACGGGCGACGAAGACTGAGCGATCGCATCTAATCGATCCTGAGCAGGTGGATGTAAGAGCTGACAGATGATGTCTTGATCGAGGTTGTCACCTGCGTATGGAAAGCTGCGCAAGGCAAAGTCGCGGTAGATGAGCTGGCTAAGATCTTCAGGAAGATCGGCAATTGCAGCCTCTGTGAGCGTGGCCCCGGCGCTAATCACGATCGTGCTGCCTTGCCAGTTGCAGTTGTATAAACCAGGCTGCTGACTATCTAAAGACTCATCAGCTACGGCTGGATCAGGGAGAGCCGACAGCAGGGTTGCGATCGCTTCTTCTACAAAAAACACCTGCTCCGGCTGACTCACAATGCCTGCTGCCAGCACGGCCTCGCGAACATTAAAGCTATAAGTATCTGGCCAGTTGCTGGGATAGCCCACAATCACGCCTTTTAGCTGAGAGAGCACCCAGCGTCGCGCGCGATCACTCAAGCCCACCGCCTGACAGCTCGTCTGATCAGGGCTGAGCATCTTCAATAAGTTAGTGAGCGCCCTCTGTAGCGATAGCAGCGGCAGCGACTGCCGATCGGACCATTGAATCCAGGGCTCACCAGTGTCGTTGTTAGGAATGCCCACCTTCAGCAGCGGCTTGATACTACGTAGCTGCTGATCGCTTTGCAAGGCAAGTGGGCCGACAATATTGGTGCGATCGCTACCTTGCGAAACAGATGTCTGAGCGTCAAGCTGCAGCACCGCTGGCAGCCGGAAGCGATTCGACTGATCGTCACCCGCGACACTCCAGCAAAGCGGATACACCTGATCGCCTAGCTGATTTATCAGCACAGCCGATAGCCCAGTCGTACCCACATCTAGCCCCAAAAACCAGCTAGCAGGCTGGCCCTTTATCGGATTGTCAGCGTCATTCGGCGGCGCAACGGACACAAGGGTATCAACCGGCTCACTTGCAAGTGACTCATCCATAACAGCAGTTGAAGGCGGTATTGGAGAGGCGATCACAGGTAGCTCCGGGAAGCCAGCAAGATCGTTGATCGTTTGCGCTTCACTCGGCACGTTGGCTGCCAGTTCAGCAACAGAATCTTCCTCAAAAGATTCTGTCGATAGCGTTTCTAATAAATCATCAGCAGAATCATCTGCTGGCAGCGAACCCCTAGCCGTCTGGATTTCAGTGATTGGGTCTTCGACAGTCTGGCCTTGAGCAGTCTGGCCTTGAGCAGTCTGGTCTTCAGCAACCTGATTTTCGGTGCTATAAAAATCCAGGTCATCATCAAAGTCTACTGGTGGCGTAACTACTGGTGGCGTAACAGTAGGTATTTCAGACAAAGGAACTGCCGGTAGGTTAACGACCGAAGGGCCTACTTGGTCGGTAGCAGGCAAGTCTTCTACCGCATCCCAAGACAAATCTTCAGGCCAGTCTGGAATACGCCCCGACTCTAAAGGAGAGGCATCCTCAGATAAGGGCGACGGTAGCGGTGCATCTTCTTCAGAAACAATCGGCTCTTCCAGATCTGACTGAACGCCTTCAGATAGCGCACTCAGCCCGCGAGAAATAGCGCTCGTAGCGATCTGGACAGAAGCTTGGTTATCAGCCTCTAGCTGCACGGCCAGATCGCTTGACACACTGTCATCGATGCTGCCGTCCACAGCATCTAAAGCGTCCACAGAGACCATAGCCAGGTCTTCGTCTTCTATCCCCCCATCATCATCCGGGACATCCGGGCTCAATGCGGAATCAGGGACAGCTACAGGCGCATTGACCGGCATATTTTCAGCATCTTCTTGGAGCATTGCTTCTAGCTCCTTAAACATTGGCATGGCGTCATCATCTGCCCGCACAGCCGCCGCTCCGCCCAATGCCGCCGCCCCTAAAATAGCAGCACTCATTCCAACGGGAACCGTTACCTCAGTAGCTGTCTCATTCGCTTCAACATTTGTCAGATCAATTGTTTCTAATTCAGTATTTTCAGTATCTACGGATTCAATAGGTTCAGATTCGATGCTTTCGGAAACAGCGCTTTTCGCTTCATCAGCGCTCAAAATAGTTGTCTCTACAGACGGCTGATCGCTGCCTGTTTCGCCTAAGCTTGGCAAAATATCTGCCAAATCGGTTTCACTAGCGGGCTGAAAAGCGGGCCCTAAGTCATCGACTGAACGAGATAGGGACTCGTCTGTTGATGTCTCGTTTACTAAGGTGTCTACAAGCAGCGGCTCGTTGGCTGTCAAACTATCAACAGCCAAACGGTCGTCAACGGTCAAATCCTCTAGCGTGAGATCAGCAAGATAAACGGCATCGGCAGTGGGCGTCACCTTGGCCTCTATCTCTGGATCTTCAGCTTCAGAAGCGGCCACCTGAGCGTCTGCGATCGCTGCATCTACCATCAATTTATCGGCCGTTAGCTCATCATCCTCATTGCGATCAATGTCTAGCTTCAGCAAATCGAGGTCGATAGTGCCATCTTCTCGAATGCAGTCTTCAGGGCGTAGCGCTGTTGTACTGTCAATCGGGTTTGTCGACTCGTGAGGCGAACTGTCCTCAGGTGTCGTAAAAGCATTAGTAGAAGCCGCTGAATCTTCCGAGGTCGCTTCTGGCAAAATTTCATTCAGCGAAGAAACCGACTCTATTGCGATATCTGAATCAGCGCTGGTATTAGCCTTTGAGCTATCAACAGATGGTTCGTCCATGAACGTGAGCGGTAGCTGCATAGGAGCAGCGGAGCGCGGTGGGAAAAAGGCAGGTTCAGGGGGGGCCGTTTGGCCGAGCTGCTGAGTGAGATGATCGACAAGCGATCGCACAATCACTTCACCCTGGCGGCCCAGGCTATGCATATTTTCAATGCCTTCATTCAAGGAAATCTGATAGCTGTCAATATTCTTTTGCAGCGTCTTAAACATGCTTTGCAGCGTCGAATCAATGTTCACCAGTAGCTGATCCGAACGTGACTGTAGCTGGCGCATCTCTTCTAGCTGATTGCTGTCGCTGGCTCTGAGCTGTAGCACTTCAGCATCAGCAGCAGGCGATAGCTGGGCGATCGCATCAGCATGGTCACTTTCTAATCGCTCTAGCGTCTGCGTCACCTGCACAGACAGCCGTTCTTGCAAACGCTCCATCAGCGCCGCCAAAAACTGGTTGAGCTGATCTTCAGTCACGCCCGCTTGCTCATTAGCACCTACCACTGCCGCATGAGCTGATGCGGCAAGCGAGCTACGTTCTTCGGCCAGTCCTTTCACTTCCTGCTGCAAGTCATCGCGTTCCGCTCGCAGGCTGTCCATTTCTAGCCGCAGCGGTTCTAGCGCGCTCGATCTCAAAAACTTCATTTCAGTGAGCAGCGCCTGTAGCACATCCTCAGCCGAAGAATCAGCCTCGGTGAGGCGATCGCCCACCGGCAACCCCGAAAAAATTCTTTTACCCGAATCCGCTTTAGAAGTCGCCCCAGAGCCTACCACCGCATCTTGCTCACGCCCACTAGCCGCAGAAGGCATAACCTGCCCCGTACTCGGATCAACCGGCCCCCAGCCGCCAGGAGCATCAAACGCTTGCTGTAGCGACTTCAGGTAATCTTGAGCCTTAGCCAGCGCCTGCCGCTGCGGTTCAACCTCGCTGACTCTAACCCAAGGTTTTCGAGGCTTACTTGCACCCAAAACCTGTTCAATATCAGCGATAAGTGATTGAATCTGATCCTTCTGAGAAGTCACGATTGATGCCTGCGATAGTCAGCGAATAAGTGAGCGAAATACTTAAAAATAGAAATGGAAAGTAGAAATAGTGAGTGCCTATATGGCAATCGTACAGATTGCAAGTGCACAAAGTTTAAGCCAGCGATGCAGAAAAGCACAGCCCGAGACGACGAATCTAGGACGAGGCTAAAAGGTCAAAATCGCAGGCATTCTTGAAAATATCCATATTTTTCTCTTTTTTGGACGAAAATTCTAGCCGCAGAGGGTCATATCCTAAACCTATATAGATCTACGTAAGGCGTTTTAGGTAGTCCAGGCGACAGCTTCGGTGCTAAAGTTAGCGTGCCTCGCAACCACTCGCATGTGTTACTAAATCCTTATAAGCGCCGTTATCAGCTTACTGCTATTCACTTCTACCCTAGCTATTAACGAGATACCGGAGGCAGATATCGGAGGTTAGCATACGGTCAATTTATCCATTTGTCTGCTGTATTTTACGTAGATGCCTGTATAAACCCCAGCCCAGCATTACCCTTTGCCAATGGATGCACGCTCTCTCGACACCAGCGAACTGATTCGTATGACTCCCTTTTTTTCGGAGCTGACGCCTGAAGCCGCTGAACAGGCAGCCGCTCAAGTAGTTACACGCCGTCATCCAGCAAATCAGGTCATTTTGCTAGAAAATGACTGGGGCAATTCTGTGTATTTTATATTGGAAGGCTGGGTCAAGATACGCACATACAACTTAGATGGCAAAGAAGTAACGCTTAATATTTTAGGGAAGGGCGAAGTTTTTGGGGAAATGGCCCCTCTAGAAGAAATTCCTCGCTCTACTGACGTGATTACGCTGGTGCCTACGGTGATTGGCAACATGCCTGCCCAGCATTTCGTTAAGCTATTAAATACAGAACCGTTAGCAGGCCTATATCTGGCTCGGCTGATGGCTAAGCGGCTGCGTCAGGTCAATCGGCGGCTGCGGCTGCGTGAATCAGATTCTCAGTCACGAGTAGCTGATATTTTGCTATTTTTGGCAGAAGGTCAGGGGAAGGCCGCAGGTCAGGGCATGGAAATTCCTAACCTGCCGCACCGAGAACTGAGCGGATTAAGTGGATTGGCGCGCGAAACCGTTACAAGAGTACTGAGTAAGCTAGAGAAGAAGGGTTTAATTGAGCGCGATCGCGATATTCTCAAAATAATCGATGTAGAAGCCCTAGAGAATCTTTTGGTATAACCGTCGCTGTGCTGTTCCTATCTACAAGCTTTGCCTATGAGCCTCCCTCCCAAAAACACTGACAGCAGGGCAGAACCGCCGATAGCCGATGACGAACCTTGGATTTCAGATGATGACGTTCCAGAGCAGAAGCATTCGGCTCAGCTTTTTCCTATTTCAGGATCTATTCCAGAGTCTGCTTCAGTTGCAGAAGATAGCTTGGAAACTGGCGTAGGAGCGCCTCAAAAAGCAGGTGCACATCAGCAGGCCGTCGGGCCGCTGCCGCTAGTAGAAACCGCTTTTTTGGCCAGCGCCGCTAGCTTAATGTGGCTGATCAATATCTACTTTCCACCCGGCCCATTACTCCGCATCCTATTTCCGCTCCCCATTGCGCTCGTCTACCTGCGATGGAACCTACGATCGGCATGGATGGCCGCAACTGTTTCCGGCCTGCTACTTACTATTTTGCTTGGCCCGACTCGCAGCATCTTTTTTGTGATGCCCTATGGTTTTTTAGGCGTTCAGCTCGGCTGCTTGTGGCGACGCAAGGCTAGGTGGGAGGTGTCTATTTTCACAGGTGGATTGCTGGTCGCTGTAGGGACGTTTTTCCGAGTTTGGCTATTGTCTTTGCTCGCTGGTGAAGACCTTTGGGGCTATATCATCGCTCAAATCACACAGTTTATTGACTGGGCCGTGCGGTTGCTCACAAACTGGGGGCTAATTGGCCTAGGGGCCTGGGGTCAGCCCAGTATGGGATTTATTGCGATCGCAGCCGTCCTCATGGTGATATTTACGAGTATGGTCTATCTTTTTACCGTCCACCTAGCAGCCTGGCTCGTACTAGAACGACTAGGGGTCGCGATGCCCGCCCCCCCTCGTTGGGTGCAGGTACTCATAGAAGACTAGCCGATGGCAATGATCCGCATCTGCGCTGGAAATCCAAGCGCCTGGTTGACGCGGTACCGGGGGCGTCAACCTCTATATGCCTGCATTCTGAGCTTCACCAAAACAGGCATAATTCCTCGCATCTCAGCAGCAGGGACGACCCCTCACGCTCGTCACTACACGGCCCTAGCCGATGGCGAATTTCTAGCAACAGGTGCCGCTCACCATCCACTACCGTCACTCAGAGCAGGCACCTCTCCGGCCATTATTTCGCGAGCCGTACTCAGCCGACAAAATATTCCTATTCACTTACTGAGCACGGGCCTACCTGACACGCTACGAGCGCCGCACGTCGCACTTCCAAACGTCATCGCACAAGAATTACAAACTGGGCGGGCAATGACGCACAGCCAGGTTAAAGCCCTGTTTGAAAGTGGTTTGTACTGGGGGCGTCGTTTATCAAAACAATGTATAGGAAGCTATCTGATTGTGAGTGAGTGTGTGGTGGGGGGCACGACGACCGCGCAGGCGGTTCTCACGGCGCTGGGATATAACGTAGCGGGTCAGATGAGCAGCAGCCACTTGGATAGTAATCATCAGCAGAAAATAGCACTGGTGAATCAAGGCTTATATCATTTGAGACGGCAGAGAAATTATTCACCGCTGGCGGCGATCGCTGCCGTTGGCGACCCCATGCAGGCAGTGGCAGCAGGCATGGTGCTTTCCGCCAGTGAGCACGTGGGCGTGATGCTAGCAGGCGGCTCTCAAATGCTGGCAGTATATGCCATTGCTCAAGCGCTCTCTGCTAAAAAATGCCTGAAAAACAAACAGCGGATAGTCGTAGGAACTACCCGCTGGGTGGTGGAAGACGTTAGTGCTGATACGGTGGCGATCGCTTGTGCTATCGGCGCACCGTATCTGGCTAGCGAAATAAACTTTAGTCAATCACCCTACTTTCAGCTCAGGGCCTATGAACGCGGCTTTGTAAAAGAAGGCGTTGGCGCAGGGGGGTGTGCGATCGCCAGTTACCTCTATAAAAAATGGACGAGCGCACAGCTCAGGCATGCTGTAGAAAACGAGTTCAGAAAAAGCTATTAGCGAAAACTAACCGCTCATCCCTAAAAATCGCTCACTATTGAAACCGACAGGCCAAAATCTGCTCTTCCAAAGCCGCCATCCGGTTGTAAGCCGCCGTTAGCTGTGCGGTCAGACGCTGAATCTGCACCTCAGACGACAAATTTTGAGGCGAGCCAGACTTATCGCCTTCCAAATGAGGCTCATCGCTCAAAATATCCTTGTGCATCATCGAAGGATCGGTCGCGCGACGCATCGCCGCAGGTGACACATTGACAGCGCCCATTTCAGACTTCAAACCCTGATGAGCAGAGATATTTTGCATCATTGCAATTCCGTTCACCTTTTCAGTCAACTGCTCAAGCAAGCCGTGGAGCGTATCCACCTTATCGCTAAGCTCAAGCATTTGCTTATGTACCACATCGATAGCCATAGGCCTTGTCACAAGTTATTAATTTTTTTCAATCCTATGAATAAATTTTGACTTTATGGGCTGAGCCACCTAATCATTTAATCTTTGGTGGCTAAAAATATTCGCAAAAGCAGAATATTTGCAAAAATTAAGCCTTACCAAAAATCTCTCATAAACCCTCTAGACATAGCCGAACGCGACAGGTGGTCAAATCCGAACATCCCTTACGGCCCAAACCTCCACGGAGCGATCTATAATTTTAATGAAGTGCAAGAAAATACACCCATTTAGCCGTTAGAGGACTTATAAAAAACTCATGAAACGAATCGTAAATGCTTTCCGAAAATTAGGCACCGCATTCATGGTTGCCGCCCTAGTAATTAGTAGCTGTGCCGTCTTGGCATCGCCTGCTCTTGCTGCCGATCACACTGTCAAAATGGGCTCAGATGGCGGCCTACTGGTCTTTGAACCTGCGACTATCACGATTGCTCAAGGTGACACTGTAACTTGGGAAAATAACAAGATGGCCCCTCACAATGTTGTCTTTGATGCCAAAAGCGTCCCTGGTGGCAAAGCAATGGCTGACGAACTTACCCATTCTCAGCTAACGTTCTCCCCTGGCGAATCATACGACAGCACGTTCTCAGAGCCCGGTGAATATACTTACTTCTGTGCACCTCACCGAGGTGCTGGCATGGTCGGTAAAGTTGTTGTTCAATAGGGCTTAAACCTATAGCAATAGCTTAAATTACATAGAGCGCAGTAGGTATCATCATCTACTGCGCTTTTGCATTAGATGGCCAGGGAAATATAAGGTGCTATACTTTGCCCGCATCCGGTTTATAGCTACAGAAGAAGATTGCTAGTTCGTGTGATAATCTTTAGCTAATAATTGGCTGTTTACAGTCGTTTGAGCGTTTATGACTAGTGCGTTTGTCAGCAGGCCAACACGTTGGGTCAACAACCGATGACTTTACAAGATACCGGCATTAATTTAGACATAAATTCAGCGTTTGTCTTAGATCAACTGGCTTTAAGTGAGTCAGCTTTTAGGAGAGTCAGCTTTAGGAACCCGAAACTGTAGAAGCTGATGATGTCAAAGAACACGCAAAGCAAGCATTCCTTAATAGACTTCCGGACAAATACCGACCTGTTGGGATACTTATTCAAAAGCAAAATCGCTAGGGTAAGCGGCCTATGAGCGATACAACCGCATATCTAGCAGGCTGTGCGACTACTGGTGTCGCAGCCTTAGTGCTATTGGTTGCACGAGTTGGTATGGTGTCTGCAAATCCAGAAGAAGCGCGTGCTAATCAGATCAATGATCGACTGGACAGAGTAGAGGCCACAACCTCTGAGCAGCGTACGGGCTCGGAAGATCAGAACACTGAAAAGCTAGAATCTAGCATTCGCCGTGAACTAGATAAACAACAGGAACTCACTGAAAAGCTAGAAGCTCAGCTTGTTCAGCAAGAAACGCTTTCCGATAGCCTGGAGAAGCAGCTCGAAGATCAAGAAGAGAAAACTCAAGACTTGTTAGCTAGGATTCAGGACTATCAACGCTCCGTTGAAAGTATGGAGATAGACGGCAAAATTGCGGCGGCAGTGCGGCCTGCGATAGAGCCCGCCCAAACGTCAACGACCCTAATTCTGCTAGGTGCAGGCGTTGTAGTTGTGCTGGTATTAGGTGGCGGTGGACTTATTTTGTGTGCGGTGCTGCTATTTCTGCAGGCCCAACAGCGCGCAGTGCGACCTGCACCCATGCCGCCCCCTATGCCGATGGCCCCAGCAGACTCGTACCGCTACTACAACCAAGCGTTTCTACCGCCGCCACAACTACGACCCCATCGCCCTAGCTATTACGACAATCCACCCTCACCTTACGACTACACACCTTAAGCAAGAACATATTTGTGGACAAGCTTGAAAGGTCACTTGTCCTCACGACATAAGCTAAGTTAACGTCAGTTCGGGATAAGGATAGCGATAAAAAAGAAGGACAGGTACGCTGAGATTACCAAAATCAATCAGCCCTGTCCTCCGCTATGTCTAGCTTAGAAGAACTCTTTTGCCACGTCGATGACT
>JBHYED010000035.1:0-46338 GCA_051860365.1 Phormidesmis sp. | reverse complement strand
ATGCATTGTGACGAAACTGGCCTGCGCGTCAACAGCAAGCTGTGGTGGCTGCACGTGGCCTCAACGGCACAGCTAACTTACTACTTTGTGCATCCCAAACGCGGACGCGCTGCGATTGATGAGATGGACATCCTGCCAAACTTCAACGGCATCAGTGTCCATGATGGTTGGCAAAGCTACTTCAAGTATGACTGTGTTCACAGCCTATGCAATGCGCATCATCTGCGGGAACTACGGTTTATTATGGAGCGCTACGAGCAGCCGTGGGCCGCACAAATGACCGCGCTTTTGTGCGACATCAAAACCCAAGTAGATATCGCTAAAGCTTTGGGGGAGAGTGCATTAAGCGCCTCACAACTCAACGACTTTGAACTGAAATATCAAACTATACTGACCACAGGCTTTGAGGCAAATCCGCCGCCACCTGTGGATGAAAACGCGCCGAAAAAACGAGGACGGATGAAACAATCGCCCTCGAAAAATTTGCTTGACCGACTTGATTTACATGACACGGCTGTTTTAGCTTTCATGTTCGATTTTCGAGTGCCTTTTGATAACAATCAAGCGGAACGCGATGTGCGTATGATGAAGCTCAAGCAAAAGATATCTGGATGCTTTCGGGCTGCGACTGGATGTCAGCAGTTCTGTCGTATTCGCGGCTATATTTCGACGTTGAGAAAACAGGGTCTCTCCATTCTTGAAGCACTCAGAAGCACCTTTACCGACGATCCCATCTTTCCTATATCCCAGCCTGAGTAGTTACGAATATAAGCGCATTCAAGAGTTTCCAGATAGCTGGAATTTTGCAGGGCCATTGATTCAGCAATATAGGCAAGTCGGTAATGCTGTTCCGGAGAGCTTAGGTTACGCGATTGGAAGAATGATCAAAGCACTTATTGACGGTGAAGAGGTTCCTACTTTTGAGAATTTTAGGTATTCAAGGTATAAAAAAACGTCTCAGTTGCAGTGGGAAAATGAGTTTAAAAAGATAGTCAGCGCAAGCCGCGAGCAGTCTTTATAAAGTCGCCGCAGCACCAGTGCCAGCCTTGAGACCGCATGACTGAATCTAGATATCGCTCCAGCAGAGCACCTACGCAGTTTTCTGCACACATTGAGTGCTGATGTTCTAGCTTTATTTTTTTGCACTGTGTGGCTGAGTAGCCATAGGCTGTTCTCATGACTCTGCTGACGGCTTCATCAGGCACAGTTCCCGGTGCTTTTGGAAAATCTGAGCGTCTGTAGCCGCTAAAGTATTTTTCGGCTAAGCGAGTTAATCCTTCTGATGTATATAAATTGGGGCGATTTTTGCGCGATCGCCAGGATAGCGAATCTGGATTTTCGTGTAGAAAATGACAAACACTCACAAAGGCCTCAGCAAGTCCTAGCTCACGCTCAGTATTGGATGTAATTGTGAGCGCAATTTCGTTTGCAAGTTCTTTGTTGAATGCTGACATATTGTCTTTATAAAGGCCTTATGGACGGGTAATCTCAACGGCGACGGTGCCATGAAACTTAGGGATAGGCGGCGTAGGCTTATTGACTTTTACATTAATTTGCTTGATGCGGCTGTCGCTAGCAAGCGCATAAGTAGCGACGGCATCAGCCAAACTTTCGATGAGTTTGAATTTTTCGGTTTCGATGAGTCTTGTTGTTTCTTGAACAATCTCTACATAGCTGTGAGTGTCTTCCAGGGCATCGCTTCTTCCAGCGGCTGAAAGATCGATGAAGATTTTAAGATCAACAATGAACCACTGACCGAGAACATTCTCTTCTTTGAGGACGCCGAGGTAGCCGAAGGCTTTGATACCGTTGATGTGGATGATGTCCATTAAATGTCTTTGTGGGTGAAGGGTTTGGCGTTTTCGCCTGTGTAGGTGCTGGTGATGTGGCCGCTGCCGATGAGCTGGTATTTGTAGGTGACGAGACCTTCGAGTCCGACGGGGCCGCGAGGGGGCATTTTTTGGGTGCTGATGCCGACTTCTGCGCCGAAGCCATAGCGGAAGCCGTCAGAGAATCGGGTAGAGCAGTTGTGGAAAACGTTGGCGGCGTCAATGCTAGTCATGAATGTGTCGGCGGCGGTTTGGTCGGTGGTGGCGATCGCCTCTGTGTGTCGCGATCCATATTCGCCAATATGCTCAATTGCTGCGTCAAATGAATCCACCATCCGAATGGCCAAAATCAAATCACTGTATTCTGTTGACCAGTCCTCTTCAGTCGCAGTTTTGATATTGGTAAGAACCTGACGAGTTTTTTCATCACCACGTAGTTCTACCCCTCCAGCCTGAAGCGCTTTAGCCAATACAGGCAGTGCTTTATTGGCAACGTCTTTGTGCACTAACAACGTTTCGATGGCGTTGCAGGCTGAAGGATAGCTGACTTTTGCATCGACTGCGATCGCAATAGCCTGCTCAATATCGGCGGCTTTGTCTATATATAGGTGGCAGATGCCGTCGGCGTGGCCGAGGACGGGGATGCGGGTGTTGGCCTGTACGTATTGCACGAAGCTGTTGGAGCCGCGTGGAATAATCAGATCAATGTATTTGTCGAGAGAGAGCAGTGCGTTGGTTTCTTCGCGGGTGGTGAGAAGCTGGACGGCATTCTGGAGAGCATCATGATTGTGGCCGGCGTGGGTGATGCCCTGGCGGATGGCGGTGACGAGGGCAGTGCAGGAGTGGATGGCTTCGCGACCGCCTTTGAGGATGACGGCGTTGCCGGATTTGATGGCGAGGGTGGAGATTTGCATGACGGCATCGGGGCGGGATTCGAAGATGATGCCGAGGACGCCTAGGGGGACGCCGATGCGTTTGAGGGTTAGGCCGGTGTCTAGTTCTTTGTGGAGGGTGATTGCGCCGGTGGGATCTGTGAGCTGGGCGACGCTGCGAACGCCTTGGATGGCTCCTTTGAGTTTGGTGGGGTCTAGTTTTAGGCGACCGTAGAGGGGTTTGGCGATGTTGTTGGTGAGGGCGGCTTTTAGGTCTTTTTGGTTGGCGGTGGCGATCGCCTCAGCAGACTCTTCTAGGGACTGGGCGATCGCTTCAATAATTTTGTTTTTATCTGGGCTAGAAAGCTGTGCGAGTTCTTGGGAGGCTTGCTTGGCTTGTTTGGCGATCTCTATAAGAGACAGAGCGGCTAGAGCAGTCATGGCATGACACAGGGTTTAGTTTAGTTAGTCTATCAAGAGGTCGGAAGCAATGCGATCGCCTGCGCCGGGTTCGCCCATTCGCTGCTTGCCGTTTTGATAGATGAGCTGAAGGCGGTCGGGGTCGCTGATGATTTTGGCGATCGCGGGGCCGATTTCTGGAGGGCTGTTGACCATTTGAACTGAGGGGCCAAGCATTTTAGCCTGGACGGTGGCGAAGGCTTTGGTGAACTGGGGGCCGTTGCCGGGGAGAGTGATGGCAGGTTTGCCCAAGCCGACAAATTGTTCGGTGGCGGTGCCTGCGGTAGCGATCGCAACTTCAGCCTCATGCAGACAGTCGTTGTAGGCGTCGTTAATGAGCAGCAGGGCGACGTTTTGACGGGTAAAGGTGGGGTAGGTTGAGCTGAAATCGGTGGTAGTGACCCAGCTACTAGAAAGAGCCGATTGAAATCGGTTTAGGGAAAGGCTCGGGGTAATGGCGGCTAGCAGAATTAACGGTCGGTTGGAAAAAGTCGCTATCAGGTCTGGTACGGCGCTCAGCAGGTTTTCCCAGTTTTCGTAGGCTTCGTTGGCGCGTGATCCAGGCAGTAGCACAAGGGTGAGTGGCGTTACTAACTGCTGCTTTTGGGTGACGTATCGTGCGGTGGCCATGTTCTTTGGCGCATTTTCTGGTCGGGTGAGGGCGCGGTTTGGCGCGAGTAGATTTGCTTTGAGCGCTGCGAGCAAGTCGCTGAGTTTTCCGGTGGGCTCAAGGCTATCCATCATGGGGTTGCCTGCGTATCGGGCTGGGATGCCGAGCTGGTTCAGGTGTGTGGCGGTGAGGGCGTCGCGAACGAAGATAGACTGGCAGCGATCGCTCAACATCAGCCGCCGTTCCCAGGGCAAATACACCGAACCCGACCAGCCTTCTAGCCTTTGCCAAAAGGTTTTAGCAGGAAACTTGCCACGCTCGTCACGCAGCCAGTATTCTGACTTGGCGGTGCCCACAAAGCTGTACGGCAGGCCGCTAAGGTAGGCAAATAGCAGCGGCACAATATCGCCAACGGCCAAAATAGTGACCTTACTGTCGGTAGCCGCTGAAGCCCAGATTTTGATAGCAGATAGCTGGGCTCGACTCAGTGAAAGCAGCCCCTTTTGAACGTCACGGGCGAGCTGTTTAGGATCGCGATTGAGAAATCCACCTGAGGGAAGTTCTTGGGTGGGGCCAATAATTGGAATATTTTGTAAGCGGTAGGCGTTGCCCGCGCCTGCAATCGGTAAGGCAAATACGTCAAGGCCAGGATTTGCTTTGCGTAGTGAGTGAAGGATACGGAGGGCGATGACGTCTTCGCCGTGGCCGTTACTGATGCACAGCAATCTCATAAAGCAAATGTGATTGACATTATCTTGTTAAGAATAAGGGGCGCTCGGCTTTTAAAGGTCAAAAGAAGTGCCATTCACAGTCACTTAACCCTGACAGCAATCATGAATCTAGCCCAGCTAGAAAAATTCGACAAAACGCAGCTTACCTCATCGACATTACAGCGCTTTCAGACCTACCTAACAGATCGTATTGCCCCAGTGGCTCATCGGCTAGATGACGATTCTGCGCTGCTTTTTAATGCTTTTGAAGCTGCGGGCCATTTGGGATTACTAACGCCTAAAATTCCTGAGCGTCTAGGTGGCAAAGGGTTCAATACTCAAAGTTTTTGGCAGTTTCAAAGCCTGATGGCCCGCTACTCTGGCGCGCTGGCTTTTTTGCAAACGCAGCATCAGAGCGCGGCGAGTTTTCTATTGGCCAGCGACAATAAGAGGCTTCAGCATGATTATTTACCGGCGATGGCGATCGGCAAAAAGCGGGTGGGCGTTGGGTTTTCACAGCTACGTCGTCGGCCCTGTCCACTGCAAGCGCAGCCTATGGAAGGTGGTGGCTATCTGCTTTCAGGAGAAGTGCCTTGGGTAAGCGGAGCGGGTCTCTTCGCTGAGTTTATAGGAGCAGCGGTGCTGCCTTCAGGGGAAGCTGTGTTTGGGCTGCTGCCGCTAACCGATCAGGAGACGGCGACAGGCGGGCTGGCTGTAGATGAGCCAATGGCCCTAGCGGCAATGCCGAGCACAAATACGGTGCGGGTACGGTTAAAGGATTGGGTTTTACCAGCAGATTGTGTGGTGGGTATGCGACCTGCAGATTGGATTGAGAGTCGCGATCGCGCCAATCCGCTCAGTCCACTGGGCCTTATATTCGGCTGCGTGCAGGCTGGCATCGATTCGGCAGAGCAGTCCTTAGCTCGTCGCCAAATTGAGCACAAGATCATAGAACGGCTCAAAACGCGACTGCACCAGCTACAAGTAGAGCTGCCTGGAACGTTTGCGCTGCCTGAGACTGATTACGATCGCAAAATGGCTTTGCGCGGACGGGCGATCGCACTGATGAATACCTGCGCTCAAACAGCCGTCATTGCCGCTAGCGGTGCAGCTAATATGACGACACATTCCGCCCAGCGAATATATCGAGAGTCCCTGCTGTTCAGCGTGAGTGGGCAAACCAGTCAGGGCGCGATCGCCTCTCTTGACGCCCTGCGGCTTAGCTAACACCCGCCTGATACCCAAATTGGCAGACTACCTAACGACCGTCAGTACGACCGTCAGTAGTTAACGACCTCATTTAAAAATATCTTTAGATAGACTTAAGATTTCATTTTGGTAAAGCGATGTAACGGGAATGTCCTTTTGCTGTTAAGAACGGTGTCTTAAAAGCCAATACTCAGATGTAGGTTACCAATATGCGTTAAACCTAAAGATAATATAAAGGTTAAAATTTTATATGAATACCAGTCTCCTCCGTAAGCTTTGGTCTGTTGTAGAGTCTTTTCCAAACAATAGGCTTTCCAATTTGGATGACACTTGTTTGGTGCGATCGCTCACAGATTCTCTTCAGTCCGATCCTGCTTTCGACCCCTGCCATCTACCCGCTGTCAACAGCTACATCAGCGCGCGCATTCCTCTTATCCGCGAACTGTCTCAGCAGCTCTAAACAACGAGCCCAAAATGACAACGAGCCCAAAATGACAAAGCTGTAATTTTTCACTCAATTGCCCGTATCTTAAGGCAACCTTCGGAAAGCACTGACTTTCTCCGTAAAAAAAGTGATAAAGTTGAGCCCAATTAATTCCCGACAGGTTTGGAATTCACAAGAAGTGCCATATACCAAGGCTTTTCGATAAGTTGTTCATCATGAACAAATCGACTTTTACTTCGGTAGCAACAGCTTCTAAGTGCGATAAAACATTCAACACAATTGGATTTATCCAGCTATTGTGCCAAATCCGTCGAGCGAAATTATGCTCCTTTATTAACTTGAAATTACAAGAGGTTTGATATGAAAAAATGGAGTTTGATGCTCGCCGCGAGCATGAGCGTTTTGGCATTGACAAGCTGTGGCACACCGGGTGGTAGCGATACAGCCAGCACAGATCCCAGTACTAGCGGTGCCAGTGGTGATAGTGAAACGGTCGATATCGGCAACAGCCGTCTGCAAACAGTTTTAGACCGAGGCGAGCTAATCTGCGGCGTTGAAGGAGCCATTCCGGGCTTTAGCTTTGTTGAAAACGGCGAATATTCTGGTTTAGACGTAGATGTGTGCAAGGCGGTTGCGGCTGCACTGTTCGACGATCCTGAAAAAGTTGAGTACATTAACCTCACCTCAAGTACTCGATTTGAAGCCCTCAAAAGCGGCGAAGTAGACATGCTTAGCCGCAACACAACCTGGACAACAGGCCGCGATACTGCCGTTGGCCTAGAGTTTGCGCCCACCACCTTTTATGATGCCCAGGGCATGATGGTTCGCGAAGCTGATGGCATTACCGCACTCGCAGATTTAGAAGGCAAAACGGTTTGCGTAGAAGCAGGCACGTCTACTGAGCTAAACCTGGCAACGGCGATGGCTCAAGAAGGCATCACTATTGAAACACTGGTCTTTGAAGACGCTAACGTGGCCTACTCTACTTATGAAGAAGCACGCTGCGACGCAATGACCTCCGATAAGTCTCAATTGCTGGCTCGTCGAGGAGAACTCTCAATGCCTACTGATCACGTACTGCTAGACGTGAGCATGTCTAAAGAGCCCCTCGGCCCTGTGACGATCAATAACGACTCTGCTTGGTTTGACGCGGTTAAGTGGATTACGTTTTCGCTCATTCAGGCGGAAGAGTATGAGCTAACGCAAGACAATATTGAAGAAGCTGTCAACAGCGAAAACCCTAACATCAAGCGATTTGTGGGTGCCACTGACAGCCTCGGCACAGATATGGGCTTATCTAACGACTTTGCGCTGCGGGCGGTGAAGGCTGTCGGTAACTACGGCGAAATTTATGATCGCAACCTTGGTGAAGGCTCCGTTAACAAGCTGCCTCGCGGCCTTAACGATCTGTGGACGAACGGTGGCCTGATGTACTCTCCACCCTTCCTCTAAACGCGAATAGTTTAAACGTGAATAGTTGCTTAAAGCCATGAAAACCAAAAAAGCGTAGACAGCGGGGAGTGCCTGGTTCTCTGCGCTTTTTTGTGTCCAAACGCATTAGCAGTCAGGGTTCTGTGATAATTGTGATAGAACGCTGAGTGTTTCGACTGGGTATGCCTGGGGCCTTTTACGCCAAACGGTAGGCAAATAGACTAAGAGCGTAGCAAGGTTCTGGCATAGTCAAGTGGTTACGGCGAGAGCGGATGACCGCTATCAGCTCTTTCACTTTTTTGAAAAAAGGTTCATGGTACAAAAAACCGCCAAACCCCTTCCCCGAATTAAAGCGCTTTTAAGAGATGAGCGCTTTTGGCAAATTGCGCTTCAGGTGATTGTCTTTATTGCTGTTGTTGCGACTTTTTATTATCTCTACGGCAATCTTAAAGCCAAAGGGCAAGCCGAATTCGAGCTAAGCTTTCTCGAAAATACGGCGGGATTTCCCATGAGCGACAATCTCTTGGGATATAAACCCACCCATTCATACACCAAAATCATGCAGGCGGGCGTCATCAACTCTTTTCGAGTGGTGATCGTCGGCATTATTTTAGCTACTATTGTCGGCATCACAGCAGGTGTTGCGAGCTTTTCAACGAACTGGCTACTGCAAAAAATCAGCCGAGTTTATGTCGGGCTGATGCGAAACGTGCCGCTTCTGCTCCAGCTAATTTTTTGGTATACGGCGGTTTTTCGGGCCACGCCCAATGCAGATAATCAAATCGTGTTTCCTAATGAGGCGCTGAGCTGGGTTGTTATTAGCAACAAAGGCATTCGACTGCCGGGGCCTCAGTTTCCATCTGAGCTTTGGGTCGGGTTGATTTTACTGGTTTTAGCAATGCTGCTGTTGGGGTTGCTGTGGCGGTCAGCGAATAGATTGCGTCAGGGGCGATTTGGCGCGGGTATTGGCGGTTGGCTATCTCGAGCAGTCGATGTGGCTGTTATTGTTGCCGTCGTGTTTGTTGATTTCTTTTTGCTCTTTAGTAACTCCGACCAGGACAGGCTTTATTTTAAGGGTGCTGTTCCAGCGCTAATTGGTAGCCCGCAGGGGCTTTGGGTGCTGGCGCTAATGGGGCTAGCAGCGGGGCTGGTATATGTATGGAAGCTACGGACTCAGGCGATGTTGGCGCGGGGAGAAAACGGAAACTTGCTGCTGGGGATAATGGGTGCGATCGCTTTAACAGCCGCCGCCATCATCCTTTTTGCCTTTGGTTGGAAAACGCCGGTTATTGTGCCCAATGGCGCAACGGGTGGGCTGCCAATCACCATGGAATATGCCGCAGTGGTCACCGGCCTGACGTTTTATACCGGGGCGTTTATCGCTGAAATCGTGAGAGCAGGCATTCAGTCCGTGTCGAGAGGTCAGTGGGAGGCAGCGCGATCGCTCGGACTTAGCAACAGCAAAGCCATGCAGCTAGTGGTGTTTCCGCAGTCACTACAGGTGATTATTCCACCGCTCAACAGTGAGTTTGCTAACCTGGCGAAAAACTCTAGCTTAGCGATCGCAGTCGGCTATCAAGACCTCTACTCGGTTGCCTATACCTCACTCAACCAGTCAGGCCGAGCCATTGAGGTAATCGCAGTAATGATGGGTACTTATCTCCTAATCAACCTGCTGATTTCCATCAATATGAACCAGCTCAACGCCGTCTTTCAAGTTAAGGGACGCTAAATCATGACCAACCTAGATGTCAGTCTTAACCACACGCCGACCCCCGAGCCGCCGCCAAAGCCGCCAACAGAACGCGGTGCACCCAGAGTCTCTAAGCTTGGCCCGGTCGCCTGGGGCCAAAAGAATCTTTTCAATAGCTGGTTTAACAGCATTTTGACCGTAGTGCTGCTGTTGATTATCGGTAACTTTGTCATCGGCGCGCTGTTATGGGCCTTTTCAGAGGCCGAGTGGGCCGTTGTCACTGATAACTTCGGTCAGTTTATGTCTGGGCTATATCCGCCCGATGCCTATTGGCGAATTTGGTCAATGCTCGGGCTAATTTTTCTCATGGCTGGGCTCACCTGGGGCCTGCTCGCTCGCCATCAAAAAAAGCTATTAAGTCAGCCGGTTTTAATTGGGTTAGGCGCGATCGCACTCTTTGCGATCATACTTCCCATTACTCGACCGCACATTCTCAACCTGCTCGTTTGCTTGGGCCTGCTCGTCGGCATGGCCCTTGCGGGACAAGCCTTAGGCCGCAAAATACCGTTCGCCGCCCAGCTCATTTCGCTCGGGTGGTTTCTCTCTTACTTTGCGGTGCTGTATTTACTCAACGGAGGAGAAGTTCGCGCCAGCTTTCTGTATTTAGTTACCAGAGTGCTGCTGAGTCTGCTGGCTGGCTGGCAGCTATCGCAGCGCGTGTCTATTCCAAAGCTGCCGCAGTGGCTGGTTAAAGGCAGCTTATTTATAGCGGGTGTTGTAGTCACCTACCTGATTCTTTGGAACCTACCATACGTTGTTCCTGGACTAGACTTTGGCATTGACAACGTGCGCACTTCCAAGTGGGGCGGCCTCACACTCACGCTGCTGCTGGCAATTAGCGGCATTGTGCTGTGCTTTCCGCTGGGCATATTGCTCGCGCTCGGCCGGCGCAGCAAGCTACCGATTTTGCGCGGCTTTTCGGTTGCCTACATCGAACTTATTCGGGGCGTACCGCTGATTTCCATTTTGTTTATGGGTCAGGTGCTGATTCCGCTATTTTTGCCCGAAGGCACCCGGCCTGACCGGATTGTGCGAGCCGTGATTGGTTTAACGATGTTCAGCGCCGCTTATCTAGCCGAAAATATTCGAGCAGGCTTGCAGGCCATTCCGCAAGGACAAACTGAAGCGGCCCAGTCGCTCGGGCTGAATAAAACCCTGACGACGCTGCTAATTGTGCTGCCCCAAGCGATTAAAATTGCGATTCCAGCAATTGTTGGCCAGTTTATTAGTCTCTTTCAGGACACGACGCTACTAAGTATTGTGGGCCTGTTGGAAATGCTAAAAATGACTCGAAACCTGCTGGTAGGCGCAAGCTACTCAGGCGACTATGTTGAAGCCTTTTTGTTTATCGCCCTCATCTACTGGATATTTTGCTACGCCATGAGCTACGGCTCTCAGCGCATAGAAGCCGCGCTCAATACAGACCTGAGATAGTACGTAACGTTCGAGCCTTTAAGATTTCCTTATTTATTTTTACTGCCCGCTAGAGGACGCCAACTCATGACTCAATCTGAAATGCCTCGCCCCAATATTGAACGCTCTATGACGCCCCGCAATCGCTCAGGCTCTGAGGCTGTTATTGTGGCGCGCGACGTGCACAAGTGGTACGACAACGGCTTCCACGTGCTCAAAGGCGTGAGCATGAACGTATATAAGGGTGAGGTGGTTGTAGTAATGGGGCCATCGGGCTCAGGCAAATCTACCTTTATTCGCACCTTTAATGCTCTAGAGCCTTACCAAGAAGGCAACATTTCAATTGACGGCATTCCGATCGCCCACGACCTCAAAGATATTGAAGCGGTGCGCCGTGAGGTGGGAATGGTATTTCAGCAGTTCAATCTGTTCCCACATTTAACGGTGCTTAAAAATGTGACGCTAGCACCGCTGTGGGTGCGCCGTTGGCCTCAGGGTAAAGCTGAAGAAATTGCCATGCGTCTGTTGGAGCGGGTGGGCATTGCAGAGCAAGCAGAGAAGTTTCCAGGTCAGCTATCGGGCGGACAGCAGCAAAGGGTTGCGATCGCTCGTTCTCTAGCCATGCAGCCCAAAGTAATGCTGTTCGATGAGCCTACCTCCGCCCTCGATCCTGAAATGGTGCGCGAGGTGCTAGACGTGATGCGCAACCTAGCTAACGACGGTATGACCATGGTGTGTGTCACTCACGAAGTTGGTTTTGCTAAAGAAGTTGCCGATCGCGTCGTGCTAATGGATGGCGGCGTACTGGTAGAAGAGAACACGCCAGACGAGTTTTTCAACAATCCTAAAGAAGAAAGAAGTCAGGCATTTTTGTCGCAGATTCTATAGTGGAAAAATCCAACAAGAAGCGTCATTTCGTAGGAGTCAGCAGTGCTATGCCCCTACGAAATGAAAATAAATCAGCCGATAATCTACATAAATTTGCCAGCCATGCCTAGCATGTCACCCATATCAACATCGCCATCGCCATCGCCATCTAAAAAGGCCATCAGAATTGGATTGCTATCTGTTGCAGGTGCGCCGCCTTTTTTGTTGCCCGCACTCAAAAACTGCATTACCAAAGGCAATACCATCGGCAAAATGCCCTGCACCTGATTGGTGTTTAGGCTGGTTTTTTGCGTGACTGCTGAGATCATTTCGGCTATTTGAGAATTATTAAACAGCTTAGGAATCACCGATGCGCCATTTGCGGCCCCTTCTTCTATCAGCGATTGAGCTGCTGCATCGCCTTCTGACTGGCGCTTGTCTTTAAGCGAAGAGCGCACAAAGCCACCAATGACAGACATTGCCTGCTGCATCGTGTCGGAGTCGGTGTTGTTTTGCTGTCCGACTTTCTTAGCTGCGCCTAAAATGCTGGTAAGATTTCCGGCGCTAGCTTGGCGGCTAGGGTCAGCAACGGCTTTCATAACCTGATCAAATAGTCCCATAGGGCGAATTTCCTTATCTTGAATGAGTCCGACAGTGCGGGGTAACAACGGCATTATACGTTAGAGAAAAGACCTGGCAAAAGCTCCAAAGAAAGGGATTGAATTGAGGTGTTATAACTGCCAGTAAGGGCGTGTCTAAGTTTCTGTAGCTTCTGTTGTTAAAATATCTGCTGTAAACCCATGACTTTATTTTCCTGGCGACCAGTTCATTGGCTAGCAGCGAGTGGCCTTACGTTTGCCGCGATCGCCTGCACTACCTCTCAGGTTACTGGCCAGCTATCTGATCAATCCACCAGCGGCTCTAGCGCCCGCAAGCTGAGCGCCCTTCCGGTACTAGCTGATGACGACGCGTCGGTCTGTGCGCTTGATGAGTCAGTGGTGAGCCGAGGCGGCAGCTATAGCGCCAATGTGGATTTGGCATCGAGTGTGGCACTAGCGGGCGATCGCGGCATAGATGTGGTGATGACGCAGCAAGGCGCGATCGCTGCTGTAAACACCGAAACTGGCTCAACTTTGTACTGGATAGATCCGGCTACGGGGGAGACTGCCCAAAAGCTAGATTTGCCGGAAGCCATTAGCGATATTGCCTTTGATGGCGCAGATGATGGTGCCAGTGCTATTGGTATTACTGCTAATAGCACGGCGGCGGGTGGTGGGGTGCTGGTGATCGCCTCTGAAAACAAAGTCGTTCGATTAGATGCCGCTAGCGGTGCGGTGCTCAGCGAAATTGCCCTAGAGGGCGTGAGCCGGGTTGCGATTTCGCCGGATGGGTTTGTGGGCGCGATCGCTAACAAAACCGTTTACTTATACGACGCAGACAACACCGAAATCTTCTCAAAATTCCGCGACTATAAAGAAATCACTGATGTAGAAGTTCGTAGCTGCGGCGATGCTCAGCTCGTATACGTCACCAGCTTTCGCAACAGCTCTTTTATTGATCTTGAGAAAAAGCGTAATCCCGTGCAAATTGCGCGGCTAGAAGCCTTAAGTTTTGACGGAGAGGTGCAGTGGTCTCTCTTTAGCGATCCGTCTGAAACCATTAAGCAAAACGTGGCCGATACGCGCCTATATCGGGTCACGCTGGGCCGCGATGGCTATCTATATACCGCTGGCGAAAGTGCGGGCACGGCCACCATTTTTCGCTGGCGCGGTCAGCCTATGACTGAAGATGAACAATATGGTAAAACCGATCCGTTTCTCACCCAAATAGACGTGCACTCTCAGCTCCACAACAGCGGCGCTGCGCACCTACCCTATTACGCCAGAGTCCATCCAATCAAGGGCGAGCTAGTAACCTCACAAATGAGCTTTCCTCGGCGCTCAAATACTAAAGCCAACGCGATGCGCTTGGGCGATATTGCCGGTGCATCAGACGGTCGCCTTTATTTTGGTGGAGCGGCCAGTGCCTCTATTTTTAACCGCGAGAATTTGACGCTTAACGAGGTGCCTGCTGGCGAATATGCAGGGCAAGATAGCGCCTGGATGTCTGTGGCCGGTAATTTTCGCGATCGCAATTTCTGGACAGTCCTTTCAAAAGAAGGCGGCAAAGGCACCGTACAAGGGGTTGATGCAGGCTATGGCTACAGCGCTGCTCTCAGCAATATTGAAAGCGGCACGCCACCTACCACCACCGGAAAAGCAGACGGCTCAGTTTTCATCAGCTTTACAGCAGACTAAAATGATAGGCTCTATTCTGTAGCGGCTTCTCTCATCATTCGTCGCCAGTGTTGTTATGCGTCGATCCTATTGGCTGATAAGTGCGATCGCCCTTTTAATAGGGCTAGGCATATTGCTGAGTGCGGTCAGTTCTCTTAGTCAGCTTTATGGGGCGATCGCATCCATATCTCCCCTGCTAGCTCAGGTGATCACGGTCGTCATTGTCATCGCGCTACTAGGTGCAATGGGCGTTCTTGTTTACTACGGTCTGTTGTTTGTCCGACCTAAGCGCAAACAAATGGTCATTCTGCCTGAAAAACCGGATGAGGTGGCTGAGCTGAGCTTGCATTCCGCACAGCAACAGATTGATCAAATTGAAGATGACATTGCCCGTAAAGCTTTAGCAGAGAAATCCTTGTCCTTAACGCAGCGATTAGAGCATCGAACGTTTCAAATTGTTGTATTCGGGCTAGGCTCTGCTGGCAAAACGGCGCTAGTAAATGCACTATTGGGAGAAATGGCTGCACCGATTGCGGCGACGCTGGGCACAACCCAAGTGGCACAGACATATCGGGTAATGATGGATTTAGGCCGAGCCCAAGGGGCCAAAGGATTAGAGGTTTTAATTACAGACACGCCAGGACTGTTGGAAGCTAGCGCTTTTGGCGAAGCGAGAGAACAGGAAGCGAAAGCACGGGCATCAGCGGCAGATTTGCTGCTGTTTGTGGTGGATAACGATTTGCATCAGGTGGAATATGAGCCGCTAAGTATGCTGGTGGGCATGGGTAAGCGATCGCTACTCGTTTTTAATAAAGGCGATCGCTTCTTGCCTGAAGAAAAAGAACAGATTTTGCAGCGGCTGAAGAGACGAACCGCTGGACTGATTGCCAGTGAAGATGTAGTAGCGATCGCGGCCAATCCTACGCTGGTTTCGCTATCAGACGGGACGCAAATTCAGCCCGATCCAGACATTGCTCACCTTATTAGTCGAATTATTACCGTACTTCGCAACGAAGGATCTGATCTGATTGCCAACAATCTGTTGCTTCAGTCTCAACAGATTGGCAAAGATGCCAAAGTCTTTTTGAATGCTCAAAGGCAGCAGCAGGCCGACGCTATTATCGACCGCTATCAGTGGATAGGCGCGGGCGTTTTGGCAGCCACACCTTTGCCGGTTGTAGATATGCTCGCCACTGCGGCGGTGAACGCGCAAATGGTGGTGGAGCTAGGCCGCGTGTATGACATTGATGTCAGCATTGAAGAGGCGAAAGCGCTGGCCGTGTCGCTGGCAAAAACGATGGCGGCCCTGAGCTTAGCCAAAGGTGTGATGAAAATGTTGGCGGTAGGACTGCAGGTAAACGTAGCGACTGCGATCGCGAGCAAACTCGTTCAGGGTGCGAGCGCGGCCTACCTGACTCGGATTGCTGGCAAGAGCTTTGTGGTTTACTTTCAGTCCAATCAAAACTGGGGCGATCGCGGCATTCAAGCAGTCGTAGAACAACAGTATCAGCTCAATAAACGCGATGAATTTATGAAGCAGTTTTTGCGCAGCACTGCCGCATTTCTAAAAAAATAAGCAAAAAAAAGGCGAGCGTCTCCACCTGCCTTCGCACTGCTCAAAATAGTTAACCGCTGACAATCAGACCCAGAATCGATCAAACAATTCATGTCACATTGTTGCTTTTAGGGTGCCCGCAATAACGTACAAAATTTGCCTACATTGATCGGTGCTTCTACGGCAAAATCTCACGAGCTAACGCCCTTTGCCAGCGCCCATTGCGTTAGCTGCGGAAACAGCCGATTTAGTTCAGTCGCAATACCTAACGGCCCTACGACAGTTTCGGCCTGCTGCTTGTCCACCATTTTTACGACAGCTTCAGCAATATCCTTCGGCTGGCTCACCCAGTTAGCGCCTAAGTTCTCAGCCATCTGCTGTCTTAGTCCATCCGCCTCTTTTTCCGATGCCCCTCGAAACAGCGCCCGCTCCATAAAATCACTATCAATGATGCCTGGATGCACAATCCCCACGTGAATTCCTTGCGCCTGAAGTTCTAGCCGCAGTGACTCCGTAAAGCCGGTCAGTGCATATTTGCTGGTGCAATAAGCCGTCATTTGCGGCAGCGGCATTTTGCCCCCAAAAGATCCCACATTTACAATAGTCCCTTGCCCTTGCTCAAGCATTGACGGCAGCACCGCATGAACCGTATGAATGCAGCCCCACAGGTTTGTATCCAAAATCTGCCGCCAGTCATCCAACGTCGTATTCACAACCGACCCCGTTAAACAGATGCCAGCATTGTTGATCAGTGCATCTATTTTTCCAAAGGTATTGAGAGATTGTTCCACCAGGCTAGCGACCTGTTCGGCGTCACCGACGTCTGCTGGAACGGCTAAGGCTTTTCGGCCAATTGATTGAATTTCTTGGGCGACCGTTTCTAGGCGATCGCCCCCCCGAGCTGTCAGCGTCACATTCCACCCTTTTTGCGCAAATAATAGCGCCGTTGCGCGTCCAGAGCCCTGCGAAGCACCCGTAATTAACACATGTTGAGTCATTTATAGCCACTGAAATAAGTGACTTAATCTAGACGATTCATACTCTCAACGAAACCATCTGAAGGGGGAATGAAGCCTGATAGGTACCCAGTCAGCTAGGCACCCAGTCAGCTAGGCAAACCTTTCAAGAAAGCACCTTCAGTACTAATCGTCTTCAATCGGCATCCCAAACCGGACTTTGCCCTTACCAAAATATCGGCCAAATTGAAGCTCGTACACTTCATCCTCATCCTGCGTCTCTACTTCCAAGTCGCTACGCGGATAGCTCACGCACAGCAGCGCATAGCCTTCCTTACGCAGGTCTGGAGATAGGCCCATCGCCTCGTTTTGCTCTAGCTCGCCGGAGAGCACGCGGACGGCGCAGGTGGTGCAGGCACCGTTGCGGCAGGCAAAGGGAAGGTCGGCAGTTTGGTTCTCAGCGGCCTGCAAAATGTAGCGATCGCTAGGCACCTGAACCGTATACGACTTGTTTTTTTGCCGGTCGTGAATGTGGATATTGTAGGTTTGGGCCATGGAACCGCTTAAAATTATCGAGAGGGCTTTTCAATGATCGCACAATCTCTGATAGGATAGCGAAGCTGTTGCGTTCAGCCCAAAAGTCTTTTAAGACACACCCGAGGGCTCGTATACAGATAATAGGTGGAGAGATGGCCGAGTGGTTGAAGGCGCAGCACTGGAAATGCTGTAACGGGGCAACTTGTTCGAGGGTTCGAATCCCTCTCTCTCCGTACTAATCGAAAATGACCTCTCAGCACAGGTCTGAAAGGTCATTTTTTTGCAGATTTGGCCGTGACAGGCCGCTTGTCCTGACTCAAAGCGGCACCCCCCATCGTGACTAAAACAATGCCTGTCCACTGAATGAGCGCAAGTGAGGACTGCGGCATAAAGCTCCAGGACAGCAGGAGGGTGATGAGTGGAACGGCTGAGGTCACAATGGCTGTATGCATGCCGATGAGGTTAAGGCTGGCGTAGTTGAGCAGATACACCAGCAGCATAAAAATGCCGATTAGCAGCCCCCACAGCGCAAAGCTAAGCCAGCTAATGGAAATCGGCGTGATGGGCTTGGCGAGCAAAACAACGCTGCTGAGTACGGCGACGGTGGCAAATTGGACGAGGCCAGCAGGAATGGGGTGACACGGCTGCTGTCGGTAGCTTAGCTGTGTAAGCAAGATAAAGAGGCCAAAGGCGAGCCCTGAAAGAACACCGAGCCAGAGTGCGGTGATGGTGGTGGCTTCGTTGTTAGTGCTGAGGATGGGTTTGATGAGTAGGACGCCGCCCATGGCGATCGCGACTAGAGCCAGCCCGCTCAACGCCGACAGTCCATGTTCTCTTCCTAGCACTTGCCCTAATGGCACGGCCACTAGTGGGTACAAAAACAGCAGCGCTGCGCCAATCGCAGATCCCAGCAGACCAATACATTGATAAATCAGAACCTGAGAGCAGAACAGCGCGACGCCACTTCCAATCAGCAGCGTTAGCAGGTGGTTACGGCTGTACATCCAGCCCTGGATCTCTTCCCAGGTATCGGCATGGAGCCGGGGTGCGAGCACGATGAGCGCAGGGACGGTGACTAGCATTCTGAGCCACAACAAAGCGGTTGCTGGCAGAAAGCCTGTGCCGAGCTGTCCGATAGTGATGCCGAGCCAGCTACCGCCCTGGCTGAGGGCGCTAACAATACAGAACTGTAGGGCCATGAGTAGAGTAGCGATCGCGGCTAGCACTATCCCTCGTCGAGGGCTCACCCGCAGCGCCCCTCTTTCGAGTTGCCGCTGAATCCGCCGTTGCTTTATTTGTTCAGAGGTTGAGGGAATAGGCAGTTCTATCGGTTCTACGGACTTAGGCGGCCTGGTGAATTCGGGTTCGGTAGGCGCAACTTTTTGAGGCATCGGCTCTGCCAACGCGACCGGCTCTCCTGGTAGTCGCGGCCCAGCACTCACGCTGTTTTTGGTGTCTTCTGCTGTACCCTGCTGACTGTCTATTGGGGTGCCTTGTCGTTGTTCTGACAGGCCTTCTGCTTGATCCTTCGGCTTTGCGTTATCCACAGACTGCTGTAGCGATCGCGCCTCTACTTCAAGCACCGCACAATGACTCGTAAGTGAATCCACCTCAGCTTGTAGCGCCGCCTTTTGAGCTTCTAGCTGAGCAATCTCCTGACTAAGCTGATCTGAATAGCGTCTCTGGAGCTTTTCCACCGGGCTCATGGACTCCGGCGGCGGCATCGACTGCTTTTCATCATCGTCTTCAGGCACTAAATCGTCTGGCTCCATAATTCTCCTTAAACTAAGGATTGCTTGCGAATATACCAGATTTCCCCCGACCCACAGGGTATTTAGCTACAGAAGCGATCGCCATAAACAAACCCCCAGGCTCGCGTTCTGATCTCAAAGCGCAAGCACGGGGGCTGTATTCACTATTTTGGCTAAGCCGTCGTTAAATAATAGTGCCGTCAGGAATGACTGCATTTTTAAGCACGACGACAATGCCGCTACGGATGTAGTAGCCTTCAGACTCGCGCTCAGCTTCCTGCACATTATCCTTATTGATAATCTGCACGTTTTTGCCAATGCGTGCGTTTTTATCAATAATGGCCTTGCGAATCACAGAGCCTTCGCCAATGCCCATGGGAATTTTTGCGCCGCTTGGAAATTCGCCACTTTCGTCCATATTTTCGTAATAATCACAGCCGATTATTAGAGAATGATCGATTTCGCAGTTCGCATGAATGCGCTCACGCAGACCGATCACGGACTTGTGGATGTGGCACTTTTTAAGAATGCAGCCTTCACTGACAATAGACTCGGTGATGTGGCAGTCGAGCAGCTTGCTGGGCGGGAGATAGCGCGATCGCGTATAAATCGGCGCTTCTTCCTTATAAAAGCTAAACGCCGGATTCGGCTGATCCGTCAGCGCAATATTAGCCTCATAAAACGCCTCAATCGTGCCAATATCTTCCCAGTAGCCCTTGAATAAGTAAGCCTGCACGTTGTAGTCACGCGACGAGGCCGGAATAATTTCCTTACCAAAGTCAGTCTGATCAGGATACTTACGCAGCAGGTCGATCAGCACCTGCTTTTTAAATACATAAATGCCCATTGAGGCAATAAACGGCTTCTCTTCCGCCTCTTCGGGCGATAGACCCATCCCAGAGGTATCTACCTTCATGGCCTCCAATTCTTCGCCCTTGGGCTTCTCCGAGAATTCGACGATGCGGTTGTTGTCATCAACCTTCATCAGGCCGAAGCTAGAGGCCGTTTTATAGCCAATGGGCACCACTGAGAGCGTCACATCTGCGCCACTTTCCCGGTGCCTTTTCACATAGTCGGCATAGTCCATCCGGTAAAGATGATCGCCTGAAAGAATGATGAACTCATCCACATCTGCCTCTTCAAACATCCAGAGGTACTTACGAACGGCGTCGGCAGTGCCTTCAAACCAGCTCGGAGAGTCGGGCGTTTGCTGCGCGGCGAGTACTTCTACAAAGCCGTCGCTAAAGGTCGAAAAATTGTAGGCCTTTGAAATGTGTCGGTTCAAAGATGCCGAGTTGAACTGCGTCAACACGTATATTTTGAAAATGTCGGAATTTAAACAGTTGCTGACCGGAATGTCGATCAGGCGGTACATACCGGCTAAGGAGACGGCAGGCTTCGCACGATATTTTGTTAACGGGTAGAGACGCGTGCCAGCACCGCCTCCCAGGATTATTGAAAGAACTCTTTTCACAACTTCAAACCTTAGCTTAAGAAATAGGCCATCCTTACTTCACGATCAAGTGTGTGCCTGTATCTGCCTCTTGGCAAGAGGGGATCGGCAGATATATCTATTTCCCTTGATAGAAATCGCCTGTTATGTCCGGATGGATGTCGGCTGCGATACTAACGTTGAGGTGCAGGAAAGGGAGGGGCGATCGCACCCCATTAAAAAACTAGCCAAAATATTGGCAGTTCACAGCGCTAGCGGAGCTGCTAATGTAACTAACTGGAGCAAAGGAAAATGAAGGAGCCCTTATGTCAGCCATCCGCGAGTTGCACCAACAGCTCACGAGCAAAGAACGCTCAGCCGTAGAAATTGCTCAGGCCCAACTCGATACCGCGCAAGCTGTAGAGCCTAAGCTCAAAAGCTTCGTGACGCTGACGGCAGATAAGGCGCTAGCTCAGGCAAAAGCCGTCGATGAGAAAATCGCGGCAGGTGAAGACATTGGCTTGCTAGCAGGCATCCCCATCGGCCTCAAAGACAACCTTTGCACCAAGGGCATTCGCACCACCTGTAGCTCCAAAATATTAGAAAACTTTGTGCCGCCCTACGAGTCCACCGTCACTGGCAAGCTGGATGAAGCGGGGGCCGTCTTTATTGGCAAAACGAATCTAGACGAGTTCGCCATGGGCGGCTCTACCGAAAACTCCGCCTTTCAAACAACAGGCAACCCGTGGGATATTAGCCGGGTTCCAGGCGGTTCTTCTGGCGGCTCGGCGGCGGCCGTTGCGGGCCATCAGGTACCGATTTCATTGGGCTCTGATACGGGCGGCTCTATTCGTCAGCCTGCTTCCTTCTGTGGAATTGTGGGGATGAAGCCAACGTATGGCTTGGTATCTCGGTTTGGCCTAGTGGCGTTTGCGTCTTCGTTGGATCAAATCGGGCCGTTTGGACGGACGGTAGAAGATACGGCGATTTTGTTGGGTGCGATCGCCGGACACGATCCCAAAGACGCCACCAGCCTCAACGTCAAAATTCCCGACTACACAAAGTCTCTCAAAAAAGACACCAAGCAGCCCCTCAAAGGCCGCACCGTCGGCATCATCAAAGAAACCTTTGGCGACGGCTTAGACACCCAGGTCGGCGACAGCGTAAACGCCGCCATCGAACAGCTCAAGAGCTTAGGCGCAGAAATCAAAACCATTTCCTGCCCTAAGTTCGACTACGGCGTATCGGCCTACTACATCATTGCGCCCTGCGAAGCTTCCGCCAATCTAGCCCGCTATGATGGCGTTCGCTATGGCCTGCGCTCCGAAGAACCCAATCTGATTTCGATGTACAACAAAACCCGAGCCGACGGCTTTGGCGACGAAGTAAAGCGCCGCATCATGATCGGCACCTACGCCCTTTCAGCGGGCTATTACGACGCCTTTTATCTCAAGGCGCAAAAAGTAAGAACGTTAATTAAACGAGATTTCGACGCGGCCTTTAAAGAAGTCGATATCTTAGTAAGCCCGACCGTACCAACCACTGCATTTAAAGCAGGTGCCAAAGACGATCCGCTCAGCATGTACCTGCTCGATCTGATGACCATTCCAGTTAACATGGCAGGCCTTCCCGGCATGAGCGTGCCCTGTGGCTTTGATAGTGACGGCATGCCCATCGGCTTGCAGCTCGTGAGCAACGTGCTAAGAGAGGATCTGTTGTTTGAAGCGGGCTACGCCTACGAGCAGTCTACTGACTGGCATAGGCAACAGCCAAAGCTTTAGGTGTAACGAGGCGAAGAGATAGTCTGTATCCTTAAGTTATCTGTATCCTTAAGTTAATAGCTAGTTAACTTAAATATTTATTAAGAAGGCTTGATGAAATGGTTCAAAAAATTGCCTTATTCAATCACAAAGGTGGGGTTAGCAAGACTACAACCACTTTCAACTTAGGCTGGATGCTCGCTTCGAAAGGGAAAAGGGTAATTCTTGTAGATAGTGATCCGCAATGTAATCTCACAGGCATGGCTCTAGGAGAAGAAACTGAAAATGACGAAGCAAGAATTCAAGAAATCTACAACACAACTTCAAATATAAAAACAGGATTAGCTCCTGCATTTGAGTCACAGCCTAGAGCGATTGAAGCGATCAATTGTGTTCCAGTACAAGGACAGAATGGTTTATTTTTACTACCTGGCCATGTTGGGTTTGCTGAGTACGAAGTTACCCTTGGCATTGCCCAGGAACTGAGTGGTTCAATCCAAGCTCTTAAGAATTTGCCAGGTTCTATCAACGACTTATTTGAGAAAACAGCACTTCAGTTAGACGCAGACTATATCTTAATTGATATGAGTCCCAGTTTAGGCTCGATTAATCAAAATCTGTTGATGATCAGCGATTTCTTCTTAGTGCCTACTACTGCTGATTTTTTCTCTGTAATGGCAATCGATTCTTTGGCTAAGGTTTTGCCTAGGTGGTATGCATGGGCTAAATCTGCAAGTTCACTTCAAATTTTAAGAGAGGCTAACTATCCCTTTCCTGATGTCAATTTACGATTTTTAGGAACGATCGTTCAAAACTATCGGATTATTCGCGGTAAAGAGACGGCTGCATTTCAAACTTGGATTGAGAAGATTGAGAGTGCCGTCTCTGAAAAGTTAGTACCAACCCTTAGACAGAGTAATATGATGCTGCCGGATCAGCTTTACAGAGATCAAGGGGTTGAAGGAAACCTTACCCTTTCAAAAATTCCAAACTTCAATAGCCTAATAGCTCATTCACAAGAGCACAGAACTCCAGTGTATGCTCTGACTCGTGAACAGTTAGGGCACTCGGGCGTAGTTCTTGAAGCAAATCAAAGAAAGCAGGAAGAATTTAAACAAACTTTCTCAGATCTAGCAGATAAAGTCATTACACTAAGTTCCGAAAGCCTCACGTATGCAGTCAGCACTTGATCAATTTCGCATCAGTATTGGTCGAGTCAGAGACCTAATTGCAATTCATAGTTCTGTGAAAGCTCAGGCTACAGGCGCACTTGATGTGTCAGATATGTTACGTGCTGCGTTAGTTCTTGCTGTGAGTGCACTTGACTACTATGTGCATGAGGTTGTGACGTTAGGAATGTTAGAAATCCACAGGGGAAGTCGTCCTGAACCTTTACCTTCAGCAAACACAAATCAATCAGCGTTCTCACGATTTCAAGTATCTTTAGGCTGCGCGCGTCAAGACCGCCTAGCAGCAATTGACATTGCTTCCTGGCTTGAAGCTGAGATTCAACAAACTCAGAATTATGCGTTTCTCGAACAGTTACATTCAGATTTAATTCCTGCAATATCAAACAGCATTGTAAGTAGGCTAGATAACACATCTTGGTTGGAAGATGAGATTCGGGCACGTTTAGGATACCAGAGCTTTCAGCAGGCAGATAAAATCGCCAGTGCATTCAGATATATTTCAGACAAAAAGTTGTGGGATGAAGTAGCTATTCAAATGAATAGATCTACCAGAGATATTAAACAGCGCCTCAATTCGATTGTAGATCGTAGAAATAAAATTGCTCATGAAGCTGATATAGATCCAACCTTCAATATTGGAAGCCGATGGAATATTGACGAGGTGCTCGTTGATGATGCAGTTGGTTTTATTGAAATGCTCGTTGAGAACATACATCAAGTGCTATAAGAAGCCCTAACGAATCCTAATCTCTCAATGTTCTTGGTGTGAGTACATCTTGCAAGCTTTCGTAGTCGTCAATGTGTGACCCCGTTAGTTGAGTACTGTGGTTGAGAAAGAGATCGCCTACTTCGCCCCTACCCCCCAATCCCTCTATTTGATAAGATCAAACGCTGACACCATTCATTCCCCTTCAGACCAGAATGCTGAAGCCCCGCAGTTAAGGAGACTGTTTCCCTCATGGCCAAAATGTACTACGACAGCGACGCCAACCTCGATTTGCTCAACGGCAAAACAGTGGCCATTATCGGTTACGGCTCGCAAGGCCATGCCCACGCGCTCAACCTTAAAGACAGCGGTGTGAAGGTCATTGTCGGCCTCTACGAAGGCTCTCGCTCTACTGAAAAAGCTGAAGCTGAAGGCCTCACCGTCAAGTCGGTAGCCGATGCGTCTAAAGAAGCCGATTTCATCATGATCCTGCTGCCTGACGAAATTCAGCGCAGCGTGTACAAAGAAAGCATTGAGCCAGGATTGGAGGCCGGTAACGTGCTGGCTTTTGCTCACGGTTTCAATATCAACTTTGCGCAAATCGTTCCCCCAAAAGACGTAGACGTTGTGATGGCTGCGCCCAAAGGGCCTGGTCACCTCGTGCGCCGCACTTATGAGCAAGGCCAGGGTGTGCCCGCGCTATTCGCGGTCTATCAAGATGCTTCCGGTCAGGCGCGTGATATTGCGATGGCCTACACCAAAGGCATTGGCGGCACCCGCGCGGGTGTGCTTGAAACGACATTCCGTGAAGAGACTGAGACTGACTTGTTCGGTGAGCAAGCGGTACTTTGCGGTGGCCTGAGCGAACTGATTAAAGCAGGCTTTGAAACCCTTGTAGAAGCAGGCTATCAGCCCGAGCTAGCTTATTTTGAGTGCCTACATGAAGTGAAGCTGATTGTCGATTTGATCGTAGAGGGCGGTTTGGCGACGATGCGCGACAGTATCTCTAATACGGCTGAGTACGGCGACTACACTCGCGGGCCTCGCGTGATTACAGCCGATACGAAGGCGGCGATGAAGCAGATTCTTAAAGAGATTCAGACCGGGCAGTTTGCGCGTGAGTTTGTGCTTGAGGCACAGTCAGGAAATGCGGGCTTTAACGCAACCCGTCGGATTGAGTCGGAGCATCAGATTGAAGAAGTGGGTAAGGACTTGCGAGCGATGTTTAGCTGGTTGAAAAAGGTGTAAGCCTCAAACAGCTAAAGTAACGCCAAAAGTAGCAATATAAGCTCATAGCCCGTCAAAGTTATGATGCTCTGACGGGCTATCTGTTGCGGCCTACCCGTTACACCCAAAGTAGCCGCTAATCCAGGTTTTTGATATCAACTAGTATCAAAAAATACCGTTTGTCGCCATATCTTATGACTTTATATAGGTTCCTTCTTCCGATGGAATCTAGGGTATACCCTTTAGTAAATCAATTTCACTGCATACGTTTTCTATACGCTTTAGGCATTCGCGCCGTTCCTAGCAACTTATTCTCTCCTTTGTGACTATGCAATCTAAAGACATCAACACCATGCCCGTGCACCCTTCTTGCCCTACTGTGGAAGATGACCGCACTGGCCTGACGCCGGATATTCTGAAGCGCGCATTTTTGGACAACCTTTTTTATGTCCAAGGTAAGTCGCCAGAAATTTCGACGATGCAAGACTATTACATGGCGTTGGCGTATACGGTGCGCGATCGCATGCTGCATCACTGGCTCAGCTCTGCGAGCACCTACCGCGAGCAAAAGTCACGCACCGCTGTCTATCTCTCTGCCGAATTTTTGATGGGGCCATACCTGGGCAACAACCTCATTAACCTGGGCCTTTACGACGTCATTGAAGAAGCCATGGCCAGCTTGGGCCTTAGCCTCGCTGAGATTATGGCGCAGGAAAAAGAGCCTGGTTTGGGCAATGGTGGCTTAGGCCGCCTGGCCGCCTGCTACCTGGACTCAATGGCGACGCTACAGATTCCATCACTGGGCTACGGTATTCGCTATGAGTTCGGCATCTTTAAGCAGGAGCTGTACGACGGCTGGCAGATCGAAAAAACCGACAAGTGGCTAGCAGAAGGTAACCCTTGGGAAATCGCTAGGCCACAGTGGGCAACCGGCGTGAAATTAGGCGGACACACCAAAGCCTACACCGATGTGCAGGGTAACTATCGAGTTGAGTGGGTGAGCGATCGCGTGGTCAAAGGCGTCCCCTACGACACGCCTATTCTCGGCTACCAGGTCAACACCGCCACCACCCTACGCCTGTGGAAAGCAGAATCTCCTGATGCTTTCGACTTCGAGGCCTTCAACCAGGGCGACTACTCTGGCGCAGTTAATTCTAAAATCGTCTCTGAAAATATCTCAAAAGTTCTCTACCCCAATGACGAGCACTTAGAAGGTAAGCAGCTTCGTCTAGAGCAGCAGTATTTCTTCGTCTCTTGCTCCCTACAGGACATGATTCGTATTCTGCTGCGCGATGGCATGACGATTGAGCAGTTCCCTGAAAAGTACACGATTCAGCTCAATGATACGCACCCTGCGATCGCCGTTGCCGAACTCATGCGCCTGCTCGTAGACATCTACCAGCTAGATTGGAATAAAGCCTGGGAAATCACTCAAAAATCCCTCGCTTACACCAACCACACCCTCCTCCCCGAAGCCCTAGAGCGCTGGCCCATCGATCTTTTCGGTAACCTGCTGCCCCGCCACTTAGAGATTATCTTTGAAATTAACCGTCTCTTTTTAGAAGATGTCCGTCTCAAATTTGGCCAGGACAATGAAAAGCTTTCTCGCATGTCCATCATTGACGAAAGCGGCGGTCGCTATGTTCGCATGGCTAATCTCGCCTGCGTGGGCTCTCACGCTATCAACGGCGTAGCAGCTCTCCACACAGAACTGCTACAGCAAACCGTCCTCAACGACTTCTATCAGCTCTTCCCTGAAAAATTCATCAACAAAACCAACGGCGTTACCCCCCGCCGCTGGATAGTGCTTAGCAACCCCAAACTCACTCGCCTGATCAATCAGCGTATCGGCACCGAATGGCCTACCGATCTTGACCAGCTCAAAAAACTAGAAGCCTTTGCCGATGACCCTGGCTTCCGCACCGAGTGGCGTCAAATCAAGCAGGCTAACAAAGAGATTTTGGCGGCTCGCATTGAAAAGGCCACGGGCGTAAAAGTTAGCCCTACCTCAATGTTTGATGTGCAAATCAAACGGATGCACGAGTACAAGCGTCAGCAGCTTAATGCCCTGCACATTATCTCGCTATATAACAAGCTGAAAAACAACCCAGGGATGAACATCACCCCACGCACCTTTATCTTTGCGGGTAAAGCAGCACCGGGCTACTTCATGGCTAAGCTGATCATTAAGCTGATCACTTCTGTTGGCCGTGTGGTCAACCGTGACCCCGACATACGCGATCAGCTCAAGGTGGTCTTCTATCCTAACTATAATGTCACCAACGCTCAGCCGATCTATCCAGCCTCTGATCTTTCTGAGCAAATTTCTACCGCAGGCTTTGAAGCTTCGGGTACTGGCAACATGAAGTTTGCCATGAACGGTGCGCTGACCATTGGTACGCTAGACGGTGCCAACGTGGAAATTCGAGAAGAGGTCGGTGAAGATAACTTCTTCCTTTTTGGCCTTCAGGCTCATGAAGTTGCTGCGCTCAAAGAGAAAGGCTATAACCCTCGCGATTACTACAATAAAAACGAAGATCTTCGTGCGGTGATGGGACTAATCGGCTCTGGCCTTTTCTCTAGTGGCGATACCGACCTATTTAAGCCCCTTACCGACAACCTGCTCAATCAGGATCGCTTTATGGTGATGGCTGACTATCAGGCCTACATTAACTGCCAAGACGAAGTGAGCAAAGCCTATCAGAATCAAGACAAGTGGGTTCGCATGTCTATTTTGAATGCAGCGCGGATGGGCAAGTTCTCTAGCGATCGCTCTATTCAAGAGTATTGTGATGAAATTTGGCACATTAAGCCCGTGCCTGTAGAGCTGCGCGAGTATGCCAGAACGCTCACAATGCTTTCTGACTAATTCTCTGGCTAAAACATCCCGCCTGTAGAAACTTAGTCTTGCATTGGTTAACTTCTACGGCGTTTAAAGCGTCTCTGGCTTTATTAGCAGCCAGAGACTTTTTTTGCGACGTAAACGCTTATTCTTTAGGTGGCTTACCTGTCATAGCCGACTCTAGATACTTAGTGGCAGGCGGTACATATTTACCATCTATTTTCACGCGAAAGTCATAGTGTGCTCCAGTCCCTAAACCGCTATTGCCTGAAAAAGCAACGACTTCACCGGCTTTCGACCTGCCTTCTTTGCAGCCATTTTTAGACATGTGTAAGGACTGGAATACATGGTCAGGATACGACTCAGCCGTTTGATTGACGACCCAGCCGCCACCGCCATTGTCCCACCAACACTTAACCGTGGTGACATCTCCCGTGTTGCCGACTGCGTGAATCGGCGTACCAACGGGTGTAGCTAAGTCCACGCCATTGTGGGGGACGTTCGGTTCGCCTGTAACCGGATGAAAAGGCCGAATGCCGTATTCATCGCTGACGGCATAGCCCGCGACAGACTCGCCTGCTTTTGGCGTCACGATATCTTCTATGTTTTCTTTGCCCGTAATCACGTTGGTTGTGATGGTGATAATACGATCGGCAATATAGAGTAGCGATCCGACAATAACTGCTGCGCAAATTCCGGTCACGATCAGCTTAGGCAGTGATGTTCCAGACAGCGATCGCACGTCGTCTGCGGCCTCTTCTTTGGGCGGTGGTGTTACAGCGGGCGTATGAATGTGAATATGTTGAGGAATCGCTTTCGATGCAGGATGATACGGTTGCCTGCTGACGGTCGGTGCTGTTAGCTCAATTTCATCGCTGGTGATGATAGAAAGTTCGCCACTGCCGAGCTTTTCGAGCATGTCTGAGACGCTGCTGCATCCGACTGCGATCGCCGCTGTCCTGGCCCCCTCCCATCCTGGTGCAGTCACCGTTACCCGGCAAGCCCTTTTGGGATTAACAGGCGGATTGGCAGGCGGATTAGCAGGCAGATTGGCTGAAGCTTTATCAGATGATGACTGACTAGATCTCCTGCGAGATCTGGTAGACGATTGAGAAGAAGGTTGAGAAGTCACTTAGAGTACTATCACCAAAGTGAGCGGTCAGGTTATAAAAATAAATGCAGCGGCCTTTGGCTAAGCCGGAAGCACTAGCAGGCGTTGTCAGTGCAGCATCAAAGCCGAAAATATAATAGCTCAAACTAGGGAATCATCGTTGATGAAGAAAGTAAAGCAAAATGAATGGGCTGCTGAGCATGAGGAAGAAGAACGTCGGCACTGGGACTACCATTACGACGAAATTGGCACGGCCCCCGGCACGCTTGTTATTGATGATGATGCCTCACCTACCGAGCTAACACTGATTGACTATAGCGGAAAGTCCGCGATGCGTCGGATGTTGCGATCGCCTGAAGAAGCTGCCAAACACCTCACTAGCGCCACCATCTCCTGGATAGACCTGCAAGGTCTCGGCAACGAAGATGTGCTCAACCGACTAGGCGAAGTTTTTCACCTCCACCCGCTTGTGCTCGAAGATGTCGTCAACGTGCCCCAAAGGCCAAAAATTGCGTACTACGACAACCAGGTGCTCATTATCACGCGCATGGTGATGATGGCCCCTGACGCTAACGAAGACGATCCTCATTTCACCAGCGAACAGCTCAGCTTTGTCCTGGGTAAAAACTATCTACTCACCGTCCAAGAAGAACTCGATCAAGACTGCTTAGATCCCGTACGCGCTCGCATTCGTCAAAACGTAGGCCGCATTCGACACGAAGGTGCAGACTACCTGGCCTACGCGCTACTAGACGCCGTAATAGACGCTTACTTTCCCGTGCTAGAGGAATACGGTGAATATATAGAGTCGCTAGAAGACGAAGTAATTTTTGATCCGACGAAGCAAACGGTACAAAAAATCTACCGCGTCCGCCGTGAGCTAATGTCCTTACGCCGTTCCATTTGGCCTCAGCGCAACGCCCTTACCCAGCTCATTCGTGACGGCAGCAGCGAGCTTATCAGCGCCGAAGCCCGGATCTATTTACAAGACTGCTACGACCACGTAGTGCAGGTGCTCGATATTATCGAAACCTACCGCGAACTCACCGCCAACCTAATGGATGTGTACCTTTCATCCGTTAGTAACAAAGCCAATGAAGTGATGAAAACGCTCACGGTGATCTCATCTATTTTCATTCCGCTGACGTTCATAGTGGGCGTGTACGGGATGAACTTTGACGCGTCCGCCTCACCCTGGAACATGCCAGAGCTAACGGCTTACTGGGGATATCCAATTTGCTGGGCTGCGATGATTGCGATCGCGCTTTCCCTTTCCTACTACTTCTGGCGCAAAGGCTGGTTTGAAGGCACCGTGGCCAAAAATCCTAAGGGCTAGGTCATAAAAAAGGAAGAACCGACTCATGAGCGCACTTACAGCGCCAAGGCGGCTCCAAGGCTGATAAGATACGCGTGACCTAACCTGCGTGTGCCCTGCGATGGATCTCCAAGCCATAGATCTTAAAGCCCTCATCAAAGATATTCCCGACTTCCCGCAGCCAGGAATTATTTTTCGAGACATCACCACACTGCTGCAAAATCCAGAGGGCTTACAGTACACCGTCGCTCAGCTCAGCGAAAAAGGAGCCGAGCTAACCCCTGACTACATAGCCGGGATAGAATCACGCGGCTTCATTTTTGGAATGCCCGTTGCCCATCAGCTACACAAAGGGTTTGTTCCTGTTCGTAAGAGCGGCAAGCTGCCTCGGGCCGTCCATGCGGTAGAGTACACCTTAGAATACGGTCAAGATCGGTTAGAAGTGCACCAAGATGCCTTTGAACCCAATAGTAAAGTGCTGATTGTAGACGACTTGCTGGCGACAGGTGGCACTGCCGCTGCCGCCGCTCAGCTCATTCAAAAAGCAGGCGCCACCGTGGCCGGATTCATCTTCGTGATTGAGCTAGACGGTTTGGCCGGTCGCGATCGCCTCCCCACAGATATTCCTGTTCTTAGCCTGCTTCATTACTAATTCCTACATTTTTAAACCCCACGGTCTGCTGCGGCGCTCAAGCTCTCGTTACTTTTGCCTTTCTTATGTCACCTTCTACCCATCGAAGCTTGCCTTTTTCCAGCGCTGGGCTGCTCCTGCGAGACTTTTTTCTGGGTGAAACCACGCGGTACATTGTCAAAAGGCTTTTTCAAGCTTTAATTACGCTGCTACTAGCGACTGCCTTCAGCTTTTTAATTGTGCAGCTTGCACCCGGTGACTTTTTAACCCCCTTCCGGCAAAATCCTGAAATTTCACCTGACACGTTGGCGCAGCTAGAGGAAAACTTTGGCCTCAATCGGCCGATATGGGTGCAGTACTTTAGCTGGCTCAAGCAGGTCACTACTGAGTTTGACTTCGGTATCAGCTTTGCCTACAACCGGCCCGCGCTCGAAATTTTGTGGGAGCGGGTGCCGAACACCATTCTTTTGTCAGCAGCGTCTATCTTTGTGACCTGGGCGATCGCCATTCCGCTCGGCATCATCAGCGCTATCAATCAAAACAAGCTTCCTGATCGCATTCTTCGTCTCTTTAGCTATTTCGCCCAAGGCTTTCCCACCATTATTACCGGCCTTCTTCTCCTTTTCTTTGCTCAGGCGACGGCTCCCCTATTCCCTGTCGGTGGACGCACCAGCCTCTACCACGAAGATCTCAACTGGATCGGCCAAATCCTCGATATTCTCTGGCACCTCGTTTTGCCAACCTTGGCTTTGAGCATTACTAGCTTTGCGGGCCTGCAACGGCTGATGCGCGGTCAGCTACTAGATGTCCTTCGTCAAGACTACATTCAAACGGCCAGAGCTAAAGGCCTTCCTGAAAGGAAAGTAATTTACGTCCACGCACTGCGAAACGCTATTAACCCGCTGATTACAATTTTAGGCTTCGAGTTTTCTTCCTTACTCAGCGGCTCTTTTATTATCGAGAACTTTTTTAGCTGGCCTGGTCTTGGCACGCTAACGCTAGAGGCGGTTCAAAAGCAGGATCTGTATCTGATTATGGCAAGTCTGGTTTTAGGGGCCGTTATGTTGATTGTTGGTAATTTGCTAGCGGATCTCGCCCTTTCATTCGTCGATCCAAGAATCAAAATCTCTAGTATGAATTAGTCTCTCTGTTGAGGTAGCAGGAGTCTCTATGAATCAAGCCCGCTCTTTTGCTAGCTTACTAATTGGCTTTGTTGTCTTTGGCGTGGTGCTGTGGGTCGCTCGCTCCGTCCATAAAGAATTAGGAGATGCTGGCTTTGCACAAACCGTTTTAGTGGGCACGGGCGGCTGGGCAACGGGTTGGCTCGTTGGATTTTTGCTTTCACCGAGTACTAGCCAAGAAATTAAAAAGTTTAGCCAAGCGGCTTCTACCATCAGTGCCTTTGTCTGCGGTTTTACGCTAGCAAAATTAGAACCTTCGCTGACGCCGCTGTTCGAAAATGGACGGCTGATTAATGAGCCAATTTATGGAATTCGGCTGCTGATTTTTATGATTTGTTTTGCGATCGCAGCTATCAATATGTACGTCTACCGCGAAGGCCGCCGCTACTGATCTGTCTTAGTTGAATAAAAGCCATTAAACAAAAGCCATGAAAAAGGATTCCAATATACGTAACGTAGACAGCAAAGATGAACTGGCTCTGTGGGTAATGCTGATGCACGCAGCTCAGGAATCTTCAATAGATGCCGTGCGAACCAACTCAGACTGTGCGAGATATGTAGAGGGTTGGGGACGGTTGGGTGATGTGGGCGTTATCGCTGAGATAGATGGTAAGCCGGTGGGTGCGGCGTGGTTGCGGCTATGGACTGACTGCGATCGCGGCTACGGCTATGTCGATGATGAAACACCGGAGTTAGCGATCGCAGTCAGTCCCGAACGGAGAGGACAAGGCATCGGCACTGCATTACTCAAGCAGCTATTGAAGGTCGCTCGCCCGCAATTTTCAGGAATTTGCCTCAGTACTCGCGCCGATAATCCAGCATTGCGACTGTACGAGCGCTTTGGATTTGTTCGGGTCGTAGGCACAGAAGTCACCAACCGCGCAGGTAGCGTGTCTCTTACCATGCGCTATCCATTTAATGCTGATAGTTGACGCCGATTTTTCAACAGATAATCTATGCCTATCAAAGACTTTTTCGACTTCGTTCTAGGCAGCATCGCGGCCCTCTTTCCGGTGATAGATCCCATTGGTAGCGTCCCTATTTTCCTGGCGCTGACGGCGGGTGTCCCTGAATCGCTAAGACGTAACTACGCAAAGAAAATAGCGATTTACGTCATTATTTTTCTGATTGGGTCGCTTTTGTTTGGCGGCGGCGTTCTACGCTTTTTCGGTATTTCACTCGAAGTGGTGCGTATTGCCGGTGGCATTGTTGTATTTCATGCTGCGTGGAACACGATGAACGCAGAGTCTAAGCTCAGCGATGTCGAAAACCAGGATGTGATGAGCAAAGCGGGCCAGCCCAAAGATATTTCATTTATCCCGATGACAATTCCGATGCTGTCGGGGCCAGGCGCGATCGCGGTCACCCTAGGCTTAGCGGCTGCAGCGAGTCGAGGCTACGAGCCTGTCAAAACCGTGCAAAACTTGCTGGCGGTGGCGGTGGCGATCGCCCTGATCGGACTCATTATTTTCATCGCCCTTCGATCTTCCACTCTCTTGCTCAAATGGCTAGGCGCTGGCGGCATTCACGCACTTAGTCGTATATTAGGCCTTTTTGTCATGGCAATCGGTGTGCAGCTCATCCTCAGCGGTTTTGGCGACTGGATTAAGTCTTTAAATTTGTCTTAGTCAGAAACGCATGAACTCAATTCGAGGCACCAGTGGATCGTTCACGACGCCAACGCCTTTGTAGCCCCAGCGATCGCTAATCTCTTTGACTTGTCCGCGATCGCTCTGTTCCACCGCAAACTGAGCAGCCAGCTCACCCGCGTGCGTATTTAAGTAGCTCAATGCATCAAAATCAGCAATGAACAGTAGCAAATACGGCTCAGTCGGCTGTTCAGGATGTCCACCCGGCACAGGCGGACGCGCCACCAAATATTGTCCCGTAGACTTTGAGCGCAGCAAGTAATAAGGCTGATCGAGCATAAAACACTCTCGCGTTAACAATGTGCCTATAGCCTAGCAACGAAAAGCCCCCCACCAAACGGTAGGAGGCTTGTCCATTACTCAACAACTAGCTCATATCGTCCAAAGACGAAGATGCTAGCTAGTCAAAATAATTAGTCAAGATCAGGCATTGCCAATACTGGCTCAGATTCACGATCCAAACCACGCTCGAAACCACCTTCAGCCGCACGTGCACGACCTGCGTGCCAGAGGTGACCAACCAAGAAGAAGAACGACATGATGAAGTGGAAAGACGCCAACCACTGACGGGGGTTCACAAAGTTAACAGAGTTAACCTCAGTGATGATACCGCCTACAGAGTTGATAGATGCGTTAGGTGCGTGAGTCATGTACTCAGCTGCACGACGCACCTGCCAAGGCTGGATGTCATTTTTGAGCTTGTCCAAATCGAGGCCGTTAGTACCACGAAGCGGTGCAAGCCAAGGGCCATCAAAGTCCCAGAAACGCATGGTTTCGCCACCAAAAATGATCTCACCAGTTGGAGAGCGCATTAGGTACTTACCCAAGCCGGTTGGGCCTTGAGCAGAACCAATGTTGGCACCCAAGCGCTGGTCACGAACCAAGAAGGTCATGGCCTGAGCCTGAGAAGCTTCTGCGTTAGTAGGGCCATAGAACTCGCTAGGGTAAGCGGTGTTGTTGAACCATACGTAGCAGGAGCAGATGAACGCCATTAGGGAAACGGCACCGATGGAGTAGGAGAGGTAAGCCTCACCATTCCAAACCAAGGCGCGACGTGCCCAAGCAAACGGCTTAGTAAGAATGTGAAAGACGCCGCCGCTGATACAAATGAGTCCAACCCAAATGTGACCGCCGATGATGTCTTCCATGTTGTTGACACCCACAATTGAACCTTCGCCACCCCATGGAGATGTGATGAGATAGCCGAAGATAACGCTGGGATCAAGCGTGGGGTTCGTAATCACACGAACGTCGCCACCACCCGGTGCCCAGGTGTCATAAACGCCACCTAGGAAGCAGGCCTTAATTACCAGTAGGAAAGCACCCAGTCCTAAAAGAACAAGGTGATAGCCGATGATGTTCGTCATCTGGTTTTTGTCTTTCCAGTCTTGGCTAAAGAAGCTGGAATACTCTTCAAGCGTTTCAGGGCCACGGACAGCGTGATATACGCCGCCAAGACCTAGAACCGCAGAAGACACTAGGTGAAGCACACCTACAACAAAATAGGGGAACAGGTTGATGACTTCACCACCTGGGCCAACACCCCAGCCCAAAGTGGCTAGGTGAGGAATGAGAATTGCGCCTTGCTCATACATAGGCTTTTCAGCGACATAGTGGGAGACTTCAAACAAAGTCATCGCACCAGTCCACATCACAATCAGGCCAGCGTGGGCAACGTGTGCACCCAGCAGCTTACCGGAAAGATTAATTAGTCGGGCATTACCAGACCACCACGCATACCCGGTGGATGGTTGGTCGCGACCGCCTCCAATAACATTATTAGAGAGTGTTACCACGGGGGAGTACCTCTTCAGGGAAAAAAACTTCAGGAAAAAAAACAGTCTTGTTTCGGTCTTTCGGTCTTACTAAACTAGGGTACAGCCTAAGCCGTACCCTATGCAGATGAAAACGCTAGAAGTGAACGGTTAAAGCTCACCTTTAGCTAAAGGTCGAAACCTTAGAGCGCGTTACCACGAGGCAGCACTTCTTCAGGGAAGACAAACTGCTCATGTGGCTGGTCTTGTGGGCTCAACCACGCACGAATGCCTTCGTTCAATAGGATGTTCTTCGTATAGAACGTCTCAAACTCAGGGTCTTCTGCAGCGCGAATCTCTTGCGATACGAAGTCGTATGCACGCAGGTTCAACGCCAAGCCTACGATGCCGATTGAACTCATCCATAGGCCCGTCACTGGGACGAACAGCATGAAAAAGTGTAGCCAACGCTTGTTGCTAAACGCAATCCCGAAAATCTGTGACCAGAATCGGTTCGCTGTCACCATCGAGTAAGTCTCTTCAGACTGAGTCGGCTCAAAGGCGCGGAATGTGTTGGCGTTGTCGTCATCTTGGAACAGCGTGTTCTCTACGGTCGCACCGTGAATGGCACACAACAGCGCACCACCGAGGATGCCAGCTACGCCCATCATATGGAAGGGGTTCAGCGTCCAGTTGTGAAAGCCCTGCAAGAACAGCAGGAAGCGGAAGATTGCTGCGACGCCAAAGCTCGGGGCAAAGAACCAGGAAGACTGGCCCAGTGGGTAGAGCAAGAACACCGATACAAACACAGCGATAGGCCCTGAAAAGGCAATCGCGTTATAAGGACGGATGCCGACGAGCCGAGCAATCTCGAACTGACGAAGCATAAAACCGATGAGGCCAAATGCGCCGTGCAGTGCGACGAATGCCCAGATGCCACCAATTTGGCACCAGCGTACGAAGTCACCTTGCGCTTCAGGGCCCCAGAGCAGCAAGAGCGAGTGGCCCATGCTGTCAGCAGGCGTAGAAACGGCTACGGTGAGGAAGTTGCAGCCCTCTAGGTAGGAGCTGGCCAATCCGTGTGTGTACCACGAAGTGATGAAGGTGGTGCCGGTCATCCAGCCGCCAATCGCCATGAAGGCGCAGGGGAACAGGAGTAGACCAGACCAGCCCACGAAAACGAAACGGTCGCGCTTTAGCCAATCATCGACGACGTCAAAACGTCCCCGGGCGGCGGGCGCGTTGCCCATTGCAATTGTCATTAAATGTGAATCCTCTTTGTCTTTGGTCTTAAATGTGACCCTGTGGAAGGGGTCTAAGTAAGTCCTTTGTCAGTCACTAACGAGTGTATGAATCCACAGAGAAGCCTCTAAGAATTCTCTAGGAAAATATCAAGTCAGTCCATGACCAGGCAGCTAAAAATCACTGCCTTAAAGGATTTTGGCATGTACCTATCATAAAGACAGATTCATTTTTTTACAATCTGTCACGTAAATTCTCAGAATGCTATTTTGCAAAAAATATCTATATTTGGCGCTAATTTGAGGCGATCGCATCTTATTTTTCTCTGACCAAAAAGCGCTCAAAGTCTAGCAAATGCAGCGTGCGGCGTAACATGCGCTCATAAATGCTATGACAAATATTTCTTAATATTGTTTTCAAAACTCTGCTACGACATCGTAAGCAATTGAGCAGATAGCTAGATGAGCAGATACTATTTATTATGTTCTTGCTTTTTAATGGGTTGCTGCTGGCATATCCTTGAAACTTTTTGACTATGGCTGCCTCCAAGACAAACGCTTCACCGGCTACAGCTTCTGCTAAAGCACCTGGTAAGACGATACTTCGTAAAGAAATTTTGGGCGCTCGACGGCCCAGTAACTACTTTTGGGCGGTTATAACCGCAATTGGTGGTGTGGGATTTTTCCTCTCTGGCCTTTCTAGCTTTTTGAACACCAACCTGCTGCCGTTTTCAGATCTTCCGGCGCAGCTTGTCTTTATCCCTCAGGGGATTGCCATGGGCTTTTATGGCATTGCGGCCCTGCTGCTGTGCACTTATTTAACGCTCATTATTGTTTGGAACGTGGGCGGTGGATATAACGAGTTTGATAAAAATGCTGGGGAAGCTCGCATTGTGAGAAGCGGCTTTCCGGGCAAAAATCGCAAGATTGAGCTGCACTATCCGCTGAAGGATTTGTTGGCTGTTCGCGCAGAGCTTAAAGAAGGCTTGAATCCCAAGCGATCGCTCTACTTACGAGTTAAAGGCAAAGGCGATATTCCTTTGACCAGAGTAGGACAGCCGATTGCCCTGGCCGATCTTGAGAATCAAGGCGCTGAGCTAGCTCGCTTTTTACAGGTGCCTTTAGAGGGGCTGTAAGTTGGCTTGAATGCCACTTTTAGGCCAGTTTTGGGCCAGTTTTGAGCCAGCTTTGAGTAGACGTGCTGACAAAAGTTACGTAGCTCCTCAGCATATTGCTCGTTGAATCGGTCACCACCTCGTGACAAAATGAGCAACCTTTATTGTTAGCTGCGGCAATAGTGCTGTATTTGCAGCTAACGGCCACTACATAGGGATCATAAATATGATTTTAGGACTACGCTTGGGCCGCAGATTAGGACTATTGATGGCGATCGCGCTGCTGGTCGTAAGTTGTAGCCAGCCTGAGAACCCTGTCGCCAACGATTCACCTGCTGCCGCGCCTGACGTGACGACGGCGATCGCTCCTGATGCCGATCAACTGACAGCAGGATTGCCTCGGTTAGACGGGAAGGCAACGGTCGAAATTATGGTGGGCTCTCGAACTATCACGGTGGAGCTAGATGGGACTAAGGCGCCCTACACTGCTGGTAACTTTGTTGATTTGGCTCAGAAGGGTGTGTACGACAGCACAATTTTCCACCGGGTGGTGCGATCGCCTGATCCATTCGTCATTCAAGGCGGCGATCCGCAAAGTGCTGATCCAAACGTGCCAGTTAGCCGGCTCGGTACGGGTGGCTACGAAGATGAAAATGGCCGCGAGCGCATGATTCCTTTGGAAATTTTGCCCGAAGATGCCGATCAGCCTTTGTATGGTCGGACGTTTCCTGAAGCTGGGATTACGTCGCCACCTGCTTTGACGCATAAGAAAGGCGCGATCGCGATGGCTCGCTCTGGCGTCAACACCGCTTCGGCCCAGTTCTACATCACCCTAGCCGACGTTAACTTTTTGGATGGTGACTACGCAGTCTTTGGCTATGTGACGGACGGTATGAATGTTGTTGACGATGTTCAAGTAGGCGATGTAATTCGGTCTGTGAAAGTGACGGCAGGTGCCGATAACCTGGTGCAACCAGACGTAGAGGCTCCGGCTGAGTAGGATTTTTCGTGGGTGATGGGCGTGATGTGGTTGTAACAGGAATTGGTCTGACAACGGCGTTGGGCTCAACGACTCAGGCAACCTGGCAAAGGTTGAAGGCTGGTGAGAGTGCGATCGCGCTCCGTCAGCCTTTTTTAGATTTAGAGCCCCTGCCGCTGGCGATGTTGGGAAAGCGGCCTGAGCCTTTGACTGAGATGACAGAGCGGATAGTGAAAGCGGCATGGTGTGATGCGGGCTTATCTTCAAGAGACCTTGCGAACGACTCAGCCCAGCCTTCGGTCGGGGTACATAAAGGGTTTGGTTCAGATTGTGGTGTTGTAATAGGTTCTAGCCGTAGTCATTTGCGGGACTGGGAGGCGATGGCGATTCAGCAGCGACAGGGAAGAGTGAAGGGGAACTGGCTAGCAGCGTTGCCGCATGGGCCTGCGTTGACGGCGGCTCACTGTGTTGGGGCGACCGGGCCATTGTTAGCGCCGATGGCGGCTTGTGCGACGGGGGTGTGGGCGATCGCGCAGGCCGCTGATTTAATCCGAAGCGGTCAGTGTAAAAGAGTGATTGCGGGGGCTGTTGAATCCCCTATTACGCCACTGACGATTGCGGGATTTCATAAGATGGGTGCGTTGGCGATGACGGGATGCTATCCCTTTGGTCGGCGTAGGGAAGGGTTTGTGTTAGGGGAAGGTGGGGCGGTTTTGGTGTTGGAAAGTGGGGCGTTAGCCAAAGCAAGAAAGGCTAATCTTTATGGAACCATTTTGGCGGCAGGTATCACTAACGACAGCCACCACGTCAGTTCGTTTTCTCCTAGCTATGCTATGGGCAAACAGGCTATAAAAATGTGCTTGCAGCGTAGTGATTTAACGCCCGGTGACATCGATATGGTGCATGCTCATGGCACCAGTACGCTTCAGAATGACCGAATGGAGGCGAGCCTAATAGAACAGATCTTTTCGCCCATGAATTGCGATGTGCCTGTAACGGCGACTAAGGGAGCAACCGGACACACTTTAGGCGCTTCGGGGGCTGTAATTGCAGCGTTGAGCTTGATGAGCTTGAAGGCGCAGCAGCTTTTGCCCTGCGTTGGCCTAGATCAGACAGATTTTGAGCTGAATTTTGTGAGGCGATCGCACACTGCTCAGTTAGAAAAGATACTGTGCCTAAGCTTTGGCTTTGGAGGACAGAACGGAGCAATCACACTCAGTAGTGAGTGACTCGATTGCTGTCGGCTACTCGTGACAATTGACTATATTGTCTGGAGGCTAGGATAAATAGATTTTGAGGCGAACGAGACAGCTCGTCCGTACCATCAACATTGTATTTCCCACCGTTTAGCCCGACTGAGAAGTAAACATTGGTCGCACTGCCCAATCCCTTTCTCAAAAAAAGAATATACTTTGAACCCTTTCCGATCTCTATGTATGCCCAGCAGATACAGGGCTAATATTTGCTGGCCTGTCCTCTGATGCTGTCGTAGATACCTTTACCGGTACGCAGAGACATAATCTTGTCGTGCGCCTTAGATGAAAACATTTGGCTTTGATCTTTCGCATAGAATGGCATACTTCGCGGAAATTCCCAGCTCAGTACAGAGAACGAATCGGCTGACGGCTGAATGATAATCTTTAATGGAGCCGCTGTTAAATTTGATAGATCTTTGTACAGTGCGCCCAGATCGCTAGCCAGATCGCTAGCAAGCATATCGTCGTCTGCTCCAAATCCAGGCGAAGACTCGGCACAGGTAACTTTTGCGTAGACAGTAAGGTCTGAAGAAAAAAGCTTTTCCTCTATGTACGCTTGCTGATGAGCACAATAAATATTATCTGGATTCTGAGTATGACTGTAGTACTCGCTAATGATATCTTTGGTAATTTGGATGTCAAAGGTATCGCTCAATGCCGCATCTAGCTTTTGCTGGTTGGGCTCACCCAAAGATAGTTCTGACTTCTTGGCACAGCCAAAATTGAATAGCACGAAGACAGTAAGTAACGTACTAAGCGACAGCTTTTGGTGCATTTGCTTTCGACTAAACGGATTTTGCATCTATCGCTTTGTAAGGGCAGTTAGACACAGACTACTCACCCTCTCTTACGATATCGGGGCTGTTTTATAAACTGCAACGAGCTTATTTCTTATTCGTTCCTGCATCCTGCCGTTGCTAAGTTTCTAATAAAGCGCCTTCGACAGGATCAAACAAAATGACGTGTGGGTTTTTTTCTAGGCGCTCAATGAGTAGCGTGTAGTCATTAATGAGCAGCATTTCTGGATCGTGACCATTAATCTCTAGACGAGCGTTGCACTCTGCGCAGTCCACATCAAATAGTTTAGAGATCTCTTCAGACTCGCTGACCACTTCATCGTCAGTTCTATACTCAAGGGTGAGTTGAGCATCTTCATTGGTGAGGGTAATTGTATTTTCTTCTTGAGTGATTTGGGAGTCTTGAGCAGCGATCGCCTCAGCCATCACCATCACATCGCTCACTTTTACTGCAATCGTAGGCTTAAAAAGCGCAATAACGTCGTACATTCTTCTAAATCTTCTCCTACAGCATGGCCAATCGTTCGCGCACTAGCTCAGCCTGCTTTTCAGCTTCAGCCAAAGCATCTCTAGCGCCTTGCACGACCTCCGCCGGAGCCTGATCGACAAAACCTTTGTTTTTCAGGCGACCGCCAAACGATTTCATTTCACCTTCTGCCTTACTCAAGTCTTTCTCTAACTTGGCCCGCAGCGCCTCCACATCAACAACGCCCGTTAATGGAATGAGTACCTGCACAGTGCCAGTTACGCCTGCAAACATCTTCCGCTGATCTTTGCTTGGGTCGTAAGTTGGCTTTGCGTCAGAGTCAGCTTTGATAATGTCGGCAGCGGTAACGCCTTCTGGTGCTAGTGAGAGTTCGGGTTTTTGTTCGCTTTTAGGTGGTGATGCTGTCTCTTGGTCATTTTCTAGTGGTTGACTGATAGGCTGATCAGCCGGTGTTACGGGTGCGTTTTCTTTAGAATCGTTCTCTCTGACACCGTTGCCTGATACGTCAGCCCAAGCCTGCTTGAGTTCAGCAATCACGCGATCGCGCCTTTCTCCTTTTACAAACTTACGGGCTCCAAACTGAACACTATAGCCTAAGCCAATAAGCTGAAAGAGACTCGCTAGCCCTGGCACATCATCGACCGCATCGAGCATGGAATGCAAGATTTTGTAGGTCATCCCTACGCCTAACAAAATCGCCAGTGACAGTGCAGGCTTTTTATAGTCAACAAAAAAGTTGTCAAAGTACCGTATGGGTTGAGCTAAAAACTGTAGAACCGAGTTGATAATTTGCTGCCATGTCGCATCACCCTCTAGGCCTTTGAACTGCATCGGTTCTTTCAAGGCAACGACTGTTTTTTCTGCTACTGTTTCTCGAATAACAGAGTCTTTAATCGTGGTTGCCTTCTCAATAGGCGTCTGAGACTCATCAGCAATTCTTTCTTCAACAATGTCTGCGGCTTCGCTAATCGATAGCGTTTCAGCTATTGGCACTGAAGCCGGGGCAAAGTCAGTGCGTGTGATTGTCAGCGTGTCTACTCTAGCAACCTGTTGAATATAATCCTGGGTGGCGTTGAGCGTAGATAGCTCCTGGCTGCTGTCTGTTTTTAAGATAGTTTCAATTTTGGCAGAAGGCTTAATACCGGCTTCTACTCGCAGATTGCGAATCGTACGGATGGTATTGATCAACAGATCGAACTGTTGTTCTAAATCAGCATCTACTTGAGTTGCATCTGAGATAGGATAGCGTTGAGTCGCTAAACAATCTTCTTCACCCGCGCCTGTGAGCGTGTGCCACAGCTCTTCGGTGATGTGTGGCATGAACGGATGCAACAGCTTTAGAATGCCTTCTAATACGTAGGCCAGCGTTTGTTGCGCTGTTCGCTTGGTGTCACCATCGCCGTACAGTCTGGGTTTTACCAGTTCAATGTACCAGTCGCAAAAGTCTCCTCGAGTAAATTCGTACAGCTCCTTAGCGGCTTCGCCCATGCCGTAGCCGTCTAGCTGCTTGCGAACGCTCTCAATCGTTTGGTGATAGCGAGAGAGAATCCATTTGTCAGCAAGCTCTAGCGTTTCACCTGCTGAGCCAGGGATGCCCAAAACGTTGGGAGACTGGCCCTCTAAATTCATCATCACAAACCGAGAGGCGTTCCAAAGCTTGTTGGTGAAGTTGCGAGAGGCTTCAACGGCGAGAGATTCGTCTTTAACACGGTCATAGTCAAGACGAATATCCTGCCCAGCACCGGCCACTTCGCGAATCAGCGTGTAGCGCAGTGCGTCTGTGCCGTACTTATTGATTAAAATCAGCGGATCGATGCCGTTGCCCTTAGACTTAGACATTTTTTGGTTCTTTTCATCGCGAACCAGGCCGTGAATGTACACGGTGTCGAAGGGCATGTTGCCGGTGAAGTGGCCTGCCATCAGGGTCATGCGGGCGACCCAGAAGAAGATAATGTCGAAGCCGGTGACGAGCGTTTGAGTGGGGTAATAAAACTGGTAGTCGGGCGCTTCGGTGTTGGGCCAGCCGAGGGTAGACATGGGCCAGAGTCCGGAGGAGAACCAGGTGTCAAGAACATCGGGATCTTGTCGAACTTCTACTTTGTGGCCTTTTTCAGCAGCGGCTTTGTTGTTTGCTTCGGTTTCGTTCATGGCGACGACAAACGGCGTATCGTCGCGGATTTCACCGTCGGTTTCGCTGACGATGTACCAGGCTGGAATTTGATGGCCCCACCATAGCTGCCGGGAAATGCACCAGTCTTTGAGGTTTACGAGCCAGTCGCGGTATACCTTTGTCCAGCGTTCAGGAACAAACTGCGGATCTTGCTGGGCGTCTAATGCGGCGAGGGCTTTGTCAGCCATGGGCCTGATTTTGACAAACCACTGGGTGGAGATGAGAGGTTCGACTGGGACTTTGCCGCGATCGCTATAAGGAACTGAATGCTTGTAGTCCTCAATTTTTCCTAGCCGCCCTTCTGATTTCAGCCGCTCAATGACTTGAGTACGCGCCTCAAAGCGATCTACGCCCGAAAACTCGCCTGCGTTATCATTCAGCGTACCGTCTTTATTCAGGATATTAATCACCGGCAAATCGTGCCGTTTACCCATTTCAAAGTCATTCGGATCGTGCGCGGGCGTCACCTTCACGCAGCCCGTACCAAAGTCCATATCAACGAACTCGTCGCCAACAATGGGAATCTCTCGATTCATCAACGGCAGCATCAGCGTCTGCCCAATCAAATGCTTGTAGCGCTCATCGTTGGGATTGACCGCAACGGCGGTATCGCCCAGCATCGTTTCAGGCCGAGTAGTCGCAACCTCTAGCTCACCTTCTCCACTGGTTAACGGATAGCGAAAGTGCCACAGATGACCGTCTATTTCTTTATTTTCTACTTCAAGGTCAGAGACGGCTGACTGGCTCGCGGGACACCAGTTCACCATGTAGCTGCCCCGATAAATCAGCCCTTCTTCATGCAGGCGATTGAATGCGGTGAGTACAGCCGTAGAAAGGCCGTCGTCCATGGTGAAGCGCTCGCGGCTCCAGTCGGCAGAAATGCCTAGCTTGCGGAGTTGATTGATAATCGTGCCGCCAGATTCGGCTTTCCATTCCCAGGCACGCGCTAGAAACTGCTCTCGCCCGACCTCTTCGCGGGTTTTACCTTCTTCTGCAAACTGCCGTTCAAGAATCGTTTGCACCGCAATGCTGGCGTGATCTGTGCCTGGCAAATATAGCGTGTTGCGCCCTTTCATGCGCTGGTAGCGTACGACCGTATCGATGAGGGCCTGCTCAAACGCATGGCCCATGTGCAGGCTGCCTGTGACGTTTGGCGGCGGAATCATGACGCAAAAAGGATCGCCGCCTTTGCTGGGATTGGCCTTGAAGACTTCTTTTTGTTCCCAATACTGCTGCCACTTGGTTTCGGTAACGGTTGGGTCGTACTGGCTCGCTAGCGTCGGTGTGGTTGCAGTCATTTGGGGGTGCGATTCACGGGTCGAATCAGGTTAGTCGAATCAGGTTAAATGGTAGCAGCGATTTGAACCTTCATACGTTCATAGGCAATAAAAAGCCCCTCAAATATCAAATTCTGAGGAGCTTTTTTTGGATGTCTTTGGAGGGGATTATTGTGCGATCGCCTCACCCGAAGCCGCACCTGCTTCAGTCGCTCTTTGCTCTAAAATTGCCCGCTGCCTTGCCCGCAAAGACTCGGCTTCACGGTTAATCCGACGGCTCTGGCTACGACGGAAGCCATCGTCTACAACACCGCCGCCACCAGATTGAACGCGGTGCATAAGCTCCCAAATATCTACATCTGAGCCGAGAATGCCGTCGCCGCTCTCTGGCGACTTAAAGTCTTCAGCCGTGTTGGCAATGCCTGAATCTTGAGCGATCGCCGGAACGGCTGCAAGGCCCATGCCTCCCATACTTATTATGGCTAATCCAACGCCCATCAACCGGGTGGCTAATTTACGCATCTATTTATCCTCTTTGTTTGGTTTGGACAAAAATACGCTGGACTGTGCGGAATAAAGTGCCAGGTATTAACTTTTTTAAGTGTACCAACTGCATCTGAATGCACAAGCGCGATCTATGCCGATCTATGGTTTGTCTGCGACCGATGCGTGATAGATGAGTTAGGAGATACGGCGGCTGATGAGGGGGCGGATAGTGATGAAGGCGATCGCGCTAAACCCAACCAAAATACCCAACGCCATGCCCATACTAATATCGGCAAACGGCGCAGCCATCACAATGCTGCCCAGGTTCCAATCAGGATGGAGGTAGATATAGCGAATCGGCTCAATCGCATAGCTCAGCGGATTGAGGCTAGCGACAACCTGTAGCCAAGGCGGCATGAACGATAGAGGCACTAGCGCGGTACTCGCAAACAGCAGGGGTAAGTTCGTGATGAAGATAACGGCCAGTAGCTCAATGTGACCAGGCAAAGCAAAAGCTAGGCCAAGGCTAAGGGCTGTCACACCAAATACCAGCGTCAGCACGATTGCAACCATCAGCAACAAGCCGCTAACGCCCGGCAGCCCCGCGCCTAAAAATGCGCTGAGTACAACAATCGCGGTGGTCTGAATCAGGCTCAGCGTTGCAATAAAGAGGGCTGAGGCAACCACGATTGAAAAGCGAGAAGCCAGCGGCGCGACCAGCAACCGATTTAAAAAGCCAAATTCGCGGTCGAACATTACCGGCAGTCCGGCGTTGAGGGCTCCGGCAAAGGCGGTAAAGACAATGATGCCTGCACCAAGGAACTGGCCGTAGTTTTGACTTTCTCCAAACAAACCTTTAGGCACGTTTTGAAAAAGTGCGCCGAAGAGGACGAGCCACATTAAAGGCTGAATGACGCCTGCAACCAGGGTAGTAGGACGGCGCTGAAGCTGAATGAAGAGGCGGCGGGTAAGCGCGATGGTTTCTTGGATAAATTCAGCGGTTCCGGGGGGCGTTGGAACCTGAGGTATTGAGGGGTTGGGGGAAATGGTTTGTGTCAT
>JBHYED010000034.1:0-47457 GCA_051860365.1 Phormidesmis sp. | reverse complement strand
GACTACAGCCTCAAAGTAGAAAACCTGCCCCAAGCCCCACCCGAACCCGAACCGCCAGCCCCCAAGCAGTCATCGCCTCCGGCTAACCCTGATCAGCTAGCCTTAGGCTTGTAAAGCCTAGTAAAAGATTACGCCGCTACTCATACCGTCATCCCTAGCCATCACCTTGGCTCATATCCATGACAAACATTACCCTCAGCTTTCCAGACACAACATTTTCTGCCCTACGCAAAACCCCAGACGAATTTGCCCAAGAAATGCGAATCGCAGCGGCTGTCAAATGGTACGAGCTAGAACAAGTCTCTCAAGGCAAAGCTGCCGAAATTGCGGGACTCACCCGCGCCGGATTTATCCAGGCACTGTCCCGCTATCAAGTCTCGCCCTTTCAGTACACCGAAGCCGACCTTATCCAAGAGCTAAGCAATGCCGATTAAGTCAGTAATCGTCAACGCCTCGCCCCTCATTACATTATTCAATAGCCAGCTCGAAACGTTACTTCCTCGCCTCTTCGATACCGTTGAAGTGCCGCCCGCTGTTTGGCAAGAAGTCACCGCTCATAAAACGGATCTCGCCGCTCAACGGCTACCCCAAACGGATTGGATAAAGCAGACTAACGCGATTTCTACCGCCGCCTCGGTAGCCGCTTGGGACTTAGGCGCAGGCGAATCGGCAGTGCTCAGCTACGCCCTTGCCCAACCAACTCACACCGCCATCATTGACGATGCCGCCGCCCGCCGCTGCGCCATCAGCCTGAACATCGCTACGTTAGGAACAGGCGGACTGATTGTACTCGCCAAACGTCAGGGCATCATTCCGTCTGTCGTAGAGCCTATCGAATCCTTACGCAGCGCCGGGCTATGGCTTTCAGATCCCCTAGTCACCCTTCTAAAACAGCAAGCCGGAGAATAATCGAACCATATGAGTCGCCACGTTAACGCCATCTCTAATCGCCTCAGCCTTCGCCCCCCGCAGCGCGAATCGTTAGAGCGGCTCCACCGCGTCTGTGAACTCATTCCGCCAGGGCGCAGCCCGTCTTTAGACGCTGCGCTAGACCTAATCAAACGCGAATACCCCACCGTCACCGACTTCGAGCGCGACTTTCCCTCCCTTTGCTTCGCCCTCGCTACCGGCGTCGGCAAAACTCGCCTAATGGGAGCCTTCATCACCTACTTGCACCTCGCCCACGGCATCCGCAACTTTTTTGTACTGGCCCCCAACCTCACCATCTACAACAAGCTCATTGCCGACTTCCAGCCAGACAACCCCAAATACGTCTTCAAAGGCATCTCCGAATTTGCCACCGAGCAGCCCGAAATCATTACCGGCGACAACTACGAAAAAGCCGCCACCATCACGGACTTCATCCGCTGCAAAATCAACATTTTCAACATCTCTAAAATCAACTCAGAAGTACGCGGCGGCAAAAGTCCCAAAATAAAACGCCTCTCCGAGTACATCGGCCAAAGCTACTTCGACTACCTCGCCGGGCTAGACGATCTGGTCATGCTAATGGATGAGTCTCATCGCTACCGCGCCTCTGCTGGTATCCGCGCCATTAACGAACTCAAGCCCATCCTTGGCCTAGAGCTAACCGCCACCCCCTTCGTCGAAACTAGCAAAGCACCCATTCAGTTCAAAAACGTCATTTACGACTACCCGCTAGGCCGCGCTATGGCCGACGGCTTTGTAAAAGATCCGGCTGTCGCCACCCGCCGAGACTTTAGCGCCTCCGGTATGACGACCGAAGAAATTGAAAAGCTGAAGCTCGAAGATGGCATTCGCCTGCACGAAAACATCAAGGCTGAACTCACCACCTACGCCCGCAACACCGACAGCAAAATCGTTAAACCCTTTGTCTTGGTCATTGCCCGCGACACCACCCACGCCGCTAGCCTGCTAGACCTCATCAGCTCCGATGCCTTTTTTAAGGGCCGCTATGCCGACAAAGTTATTCAGGTAGACTCCAGCACCCGAGGCAAAAAAGAAGACGACATGATCGAGCGGCTGCTTCAGGTAGAAAACCCTGACGAGCCCACCGAGATTGTGATCCATGTGAACATGCTCAAAGAAGGCTGGGACGTAACCAACCTGTACACCATCGTGCCACTACGCGCTGCCAACGCCCGCACCCTAATCGAGCAATCTATCGGCAGAGGCTTGCGCTTACCCTACGGCAAAAGAACCGGCGTTCCCGTGGTCGATCGGCTCAACATTGTGGCCCACGACAAATTTCAAGAAATCGTCGATGCGGCCAATCGCCCCGATTCGATGATTCGCTTGCAGCAGGTGATTATCGAACCAGAAAATACGGCTACTCGGGTCAGTGTCGTTTCCGAACCAAACATCACCGCTTTACTCGGCCAGTCTGCTGGCGACAACGAGATTGGTCTGGCAGACGCTACCGCTGATAAAACTGATAATGCGGTGGATGTGTCGAGTCAGCCTGCTGCACCTGTATTTAGTTCGGCAGAACAGGCGATCGCACAGCTCGCCTACAAAGCCATCCGGTCTTTAGAAAACAGTCCTCAGCTCGTCCCCACTACGTCGGCCCTGCAAACGCCAGAAGTACGCCAGCTCGTAAAAGAGACAGTCGAAGCGCAGTACCCAGCGACTCAGCTATCGCTAGAAGGCGTTACCGATAAGCCCGACACCGAGGCCATCATCGCTAAAGTAACAGATTTGTTTATTCAACAAACCATCGACATTCCCCGCATTGTGGTGGTGCCAATGGGTAAGGTAAAAACTGGCATTCATCCGCTTTCGTTAGATCTCACTGAATTAGAGTTGCAGCCCCCTTCCGAAGAAATGTGGATTCAAAGCTTACAAACGGGCGATCGCGAAGTCATGGGCCTTGGCGAAGGCAACATCAACGTTTCTCGCCTAGAAGACTACGTTGTTATCGGGCTAGTAGGCAAAAACGACATCGCATACGAAGACCACGCCGATCTGCTTTACGATCTCGCGGGGCAAGTCGTCACCCACTTTAGAACCTACCTAGACGAAGAAGAAACCCGCCGCGTCCTGAGTGTTTACCAAAAGAAAGTCGCCGACTTTATTCACGCCCAAATGGAATTTTGGGAAGAAGCCACCGGCTACGAGGCCAAAGTTAGCAGAGGCTTTACTGAACTGAAGAAAAGCGCCTACACCACTACCGACAATCGCCCCTTACTGAACTACCGCCACGCCCCAGAAGACAAAAGCAAAATGTCTCAGTATCTATTTAGCGGCTTTGCTAGATGTCTGTACGCTATCCAAAAATTTGAATCCAATAGCGAAAGACTGCTGGCTATTATTTTGGAGCGAGACGCAGAAAAATGGTTTCGGCCGGCGAGAGGTCAGTTTCAGCTCTACTACCGCTACAAGGGCAGCGAGCCAGAATATCAGCCAGACTTTGTGGCCGAAACCGAAAAGGCTGTGTACATGCTGGAGCCTAAAATGAGTACCCAGCTAAAAGATGCTGAAGTGCTGGCTAAAAAAGCAGTCGCAGTAGAATGGTGCGCCCATGCTTCGGACTATATGCAGCAGCACGGCGGTAAGCCCTGGCAGTATGTGTTGATTCCGCACGATGCGATCGCCCAAAACATGACACTAATCGGACTCGCTAAACGATTCTCCATAGCAAGAGATTTCACATAATAAGGCACTCTACATCCTCACGGTAAGATACCTCATGTAGTCTCAGATACCGTTGGGTATAGAAGCCGTGCGAAATGATAGGTCAACACTGACGCGCCTGCTGCCTCTGACTCAAAAGATAGACCGCTTTATTAACGCTATTGGCAAACTTGCCTACTGGATAGTGCTGGTGATGATCGGCGTTGGCGTGTGGAACGTATTAGGCCGCTACATTGGCAACGCGATTGGTCAAAACCTTAGCTCAAACGCACTGATTGAAACCCAGTGGTATCTGTTCGACTTAGTATTTCTGCTCGGGGCTGCTTACGCCTTGCAGCATAACGAGCATGTTCGCGTTGACGTGTTCTATGCACGCTGGAACCGCCAGCGCAAAGCAATAGCCGATTTGTTTGGCACGCTCTTTTTCCTCTTACCGTTCTCTGTTCTGGTGATCTACTTTTCTTGGAGTGCGATTCTGCAATCCTGGAAAGTTCGAGAGACTTCTCCAGATCCAGGTGGGCTCGCTCGCTATCCAATTAAAACGATGATTCTCGTTAGCTTTGCGCTCTTGATTTTGCAGGGCCTTTCAGATGCAATCAAGAATCTGGCGATTATTAAAGGGCTGATGCCTGCTGTAGAAGAAGAAGGAGAATCGTCATGATTACCGATTGGCTTGGCCCAGCGATGTTCGCAGGCGCGCTGACGCTGCTTTCACTCGGCTATCCTGTGGCCTTTTCGCTAGGGGGCGTTGCTATTCTCTTTGGCATTATTGGCATCGCGCTGGGCGTATTCGATCCTATTTTTCTCACCGCCATGCCGCAGAGAATCTTCGGCATTATGAACAACTTTACGCTGCTGGCAATTCCCTACTTCATTTTTATGGGCGCGATGCTCGAAAAATCTGGAATTGCAGAAGATTTGTTGGAGACGATGGGGAGCTTGTTTGGGCGCGTTCGCGGTGGGCTGGCTGTGGCAGTTGTTGTAGTCGGAGCACTGTTGGCCGCGACGACGGGCGTGGTTGCGGCCACGGTTGTAACAATGGGCCTGATTTCGCTGCCGACGATGCTGCGGTATGGATACAACAAAGATTTGGCAAGCGGGGTGATTGCGGCTTCGGGGACGTTGGGCCAGATTATTCCGCCGAGTATTGTGCTGGTGGTGCTGGCCGATCAGCTTGGGATTTCAGTGGGGGATTTGTTCTTAGGTTCGGTGATTCCGGGGCTGATGATGGCGGGGGCTTTTGTGATTCATGTATTGGCGATCGCATTCTTTCGCCCCGATATGGCACCCGCGCTCCCGGCTGAGCTAATTAACATCCGAGGCAAAGCCCTCTTCCTCAAAATTATTAAAGTCATGCTGCCGCCTTTAGCGCTAATCTTGCTGGTACTTGGCAGCATTTTCTTCGGCGTAGCGACTCCCACTGAAGCGGGCGCTTTAGGATGCTTTGGCGCGATGATACTGGCGGCGATTAAGGGTCAGCTAAAGCTAGATGGACTGAGGGATGTGTGCGATCGCACCCTCCGAACCACCAGCATGGTCATCTTCATTTTGCTGGGTTCTACTGCATTTAGCTTAGTCTTTAGAGGATTGAGAGGCGATCGCTTTATCTTCAACGCGCTCACCAATCTCCCCGGCGGCGAAATCGGCTTTCTGCTCGTCAGCATGGTCACCATTTTCCTCCTCGGCTTCTTCATCGACTTCTTTGAAATCGCCTTTATTGTGGTGCCCTTATTCGCCCCCATCGCTCAGCAAATCGGCATCGATCTGGTCTGGTACGGCGTCATTATCGGCGCGAACATGCAAACCTCTTTTCTCACACCACCCTTCGGCTTTGCGCTGTTTTACCTGCGTGGCGTTGCACCCAAAGAAGTTACGACAGGCAACATCTATCGCGGCGTTATTCCCTTCATCGTTTTGCAGCTAGTCGTCCTTGTTGCCATCATTGCTTTTCCTGCGCTTGTAAGCTGGCTACCTTCACTCAGTCAGTAGTGTCGTGACCCGCTCTAGTCTCACCAAATTAGGCGTAGGCCAATCACGCCGAGTAAAGACAGCACTAGCCGCTTAAAGCTATCAGCATCAATCTTTTTGGAAAGGGCAATGCCTAGAACCGTGCCCACGACAAACATCGGCATGGTGTACAGCGCAATTTTCCACAGCTCAGGCGTCAGGTGGCCTTCAAAGTAGTGGCCACTCAGGGCAAACGTTAGCGCGACGACATACACACCCGGCAAGTTGCCCTTAAACTCTTCAGGGCTCCACGCTTTGGAATTTGCATACATGACTAGCGGCGGGCCACCCGTTGTAAATGCGCCGGTTAAAAAGCCAGAAATACCGCCAAATAGGTAGGCCCAGCGGGGAGACTCCAAGGCTGGCACGGTAACGGCCGGAGCAACTAGACGCAAAATGTCGTAGGCCACATAGAGCATGATAAAGCTGCCTAAGGCTTTGCGAGCGGTGTCTTCAGGAACGTAGTGTAAGCCCACTAGGCCGATAGGAATGGAAACAAGTGCGGATAAAACGAGCGGGGCGATCGCCTTCCAGCTAAAGCTATCGCGGTAGTAAATCCACATTCCTACGCTGCTCAGCAGGCACATGATGAGGACAAGCGGCACGGCTAGCTGTAAGTCTAAAAAGAAGGGAAGAAGCGCGATCGCGACTAAAGCAAACCCAAAGCCAGCCAAGCTTTGTATCGCTGAGGCTAGGCCAATAATCCCAGCAATCCACAAAATGTTTTCCAAAGACCTTTACCTACGTGGATAAGTGAGCGCAAAACTTCAATCAAAAAGTTACTTGAGTTAACAATATTAACTTATATGAACGCAACTCTCATATAAGTTTACGTGAGTGTTTCGCTAAATTTACGGACGTAGGGTCTACTGAAAATTTGGATACCAGCACATTCATTAGCGGAATTAACCCATAGGTTGTATATTCAACCGCATAGCTTAATGACCAGACTCAATAGCCAGACTCAGTAGCTGGCTTACACTCCAGTAGCCACCATGGTTTCGACTATCCACAGTTCTGTAAAAGGCGGCTCGGCCAAAAGCACCCTAAAAGTAGAGGCGATCGCGATCGCCCAGCAAATGTCACAAGACTGCGTAGCCCGTCGCCTACGTCAGGTCAACCGCACCATCACCCGGCTATACGACGAAGCGCTTCGGCCCCACGGGCTTACCGTCAATCAGCTCAACATTTTGGCCGTTGTGATTAGCAAAAAGCAAATTCGGCCCGGTCAGCTCGGGCAAACCCTTGGCATGGAAAAATCCACCATTAGCCGCACCGTAGATCGCATGGTCGGCAAAGGCTGGCTCAAAGTTATTCCCGGACAAGATAACCGGACTCAGCTACTCACCGTCACCCACAAAGGGCATCAATTACTGATCGCCGTTACACCTGTTTGGGCCACCCTACAAGCAGGTATTCTCACAACAGGCGACAACAACATTTTGAATATGCTTACTGTTGGTGACTTCAATGGTGAAACATCGACAGAATCTACAGAGGCCTATACGCCTTTGACAGCATACGAATCTGCAGATACAGATGAGCCAGTATCCGCAGACGATTTCTACCTATAATTTATTCAGCGCTATTGTTCAACAAACTTAGAAAAGCTCAGCTCATTCACGCGATTCCATCCCTGTACCGAGTCACGGAACGTTTTCCAGCTTTCATATACTTCTTTGAAGGTGGCGTCTTTCCCAGCATTCTCTTCAAACAGTGCGGTAGAGGCTTCCGAAGCCGCTTTCAAAATCTCATCACTATAAGGAACGAGCTGCACGCCTTTATCGATCAGGCTCTGCAAAGCGGCACCGTTGAGCGCATCGTACTTAGCAAGCATGTTGATGTTCGATTCATACGTCGCGGCTTTGAACACTTCTTGGTACTCTTCAGGCAGGCTGTTCCAAGCATCCAAATTAACGGTGGCATCTAGCGTTGCACCCGGTTCCCACCAGCCAGGATAGTAGTAGTAGGCGGCGGCTTCATTAAGCCCTAGCTTTTCATCATCATACGGGCCAACAAACTCGGCCGCGTCAATGGCCCCGCGATCTAGCGCCAAGAAAATTTCACCGCCGGGTAGCACCTGCACGTTTACACCCAGCTTCGCCATCACCTCGCCGCCCAAGCCTGGAATGCGCATCTTCAGGCCTTTAAGATCGCTAACGGTTTGAATGTTGTTTTTGAACCAGCCGCCCATTTGTACGCCTGTATTGCCAGCCGGAAAGCAGATTGCGCCAAAGTCAGCGTAGAGCTTGTGCATGGTATCGAGGCCGCCGCCGTGGTAGTACCAGGCGTTTTGTTGCTGGGCGTTAAGGCCAAAGGGAACGGTGGTGCCAAAGGCAAGAGCCTGGTTTTTGCCGACGTAGTAGTAGGCGGCGCTGTGGCCACATTCCACGGTGCCAGATTGAACAGCGTCGAGGACTTGCAGACCAGGGACAATTTCGCCTGCGGCAAACGGATCGATGGTGAAGCGGCCACTGGTAAGGGCGGATACGCGATCGCACACCGTTTGCGCCCCACCATAAATGGTATCCAATGACTGAGGCCAGCTTGTGGCCATGCGCCACTGCACCCGAGGTAAGTCGCCACTGACTGCACCGCCTTGTTCAGTAGAGCAAGCTGCGATCGCTGCAGTTCCCACAGCGCTCGCCCCGTAGCCCAAAATCCGTCTACGTTTCATTCCATCAACTGCCCAGACGTTTACGTGGCAGACTCCGCATAAAGTGTGACTCTCATTAAATCATTCGGCGTATAAAAACTGTTTTTCTAGTAACAGTCGGTAATCCACAGCCTCAAAAATCCTTAAGATTGATCCAAACATCTTTTGATAAAGAGATGATAGAATTTGAGCCATAAGGACATGTAGCTCAGTTGGATAGAGCATCAGATTCCGGTTCTGAGGGTCGGGGGTTCGAATCCCTTCATGTTCGTAAAAAAGGCCTACACGTTTAATTTTGTGCGGGCCTTTTTATGTATTCACCTGCGCTTCAAACATTGAACGCTACGTATTCAGCGCATTGTCAATATCCTTTTTCTTATCACGCACGCCCTGCAAAATGCGCGATAGCTCACTCTTTTCGTTCGTGACCACTCGCCTCGGCGACCCGCTAATAATTCCTTCCAAGTTGCGGAACGACTCCTGAATCTGCGGGCCATTCTCATCAATGATGTATTCGCGAATTGAATTATCGTGCCAGGAACCGCGCATCTTAAACACATTAATTGCCCGCGACATCTCACCCCGGATTTCTACATATTGCAGCATCAAAATAGTATCTGTAATCGTAGAGATATGGGAGTCCGTAATCGAGTTAGACCCCATAAACCGCTCAGTCGTATTTGTGAAAAAGCCGGTAATTTCTTCCTGCTTGGCATAGCCAGTCACACCGATCACAAACTGCCGAAAAGCGTTATTACTCACGCCCCGATCTAAAGCCGAAAGCGAATCAATCGCAATCCGCGAAGGCTGAAACTCGGCAATCTGCGTCTTAATAATTTGCAGATGATCTTCCAATCCTGCCGACTCTGGATAAGCACAGATAATCTTCAGCAGTCCCTGGCGCTCTAAATCCTCAAAATCAATACCCCAAGAAGATGCATTTCGCGATAGCTGAGAGCGAGATTCTTCGTAGGCAAACAAAATTGAGCGCTCGCCATTTTTGCAAGCATCCGCTAAAAAGTTGCTCACCAAGAGCGTTTTGCCTGTCCCCGTCGCCCCGGTCGCCAAAATAATCGAATCCTTGAAAAAGCCACCGCCGCACATTTTGTCCAGCGTCGGCACCCCAGAAGACACCCGCACGTTGGAAGATCGCTGCGTCAGGCGCATCGCACCCAGCGGAAAAATGCTGACACCGTGATCGGTAATCGTAAAAGGATACTCACCTTTCATATGAGTGGTGCCTCGCAGCTTCAAAATTTCTATCGTCCGCCTTCTGCGCTCCACCTCTAGCGCATTTCGCACAATCACCACGTTATCTGAAACAAACTCCTCAACACCGAAGCGAGCTACCGGGCCATATTCTTCCACCCGTTCGGTCGTCATCAGCGTCGTCACCCCCATCTGCTTAAGTCGTGCTAGCAACCGAAAAATTTCCCTGCGCACCACTTCAGCCGCATCGTACTGATGAAATATGGCGGTGACTGAATCAATTGAAACTCGCTTGGCTTTGTACTTGCGAATCGCATACTGGATACGCTCAATCAGCGCTGACAAGTCAAAGTTACCCACCACCTCTTGCCCTTCAGGATCGGGGCAGGCGTCCAATATAAATAGCTTGCCGCTGTTGATAAGTAACTGTAAGTCCCAGCCAAAGCTGTAAGCGTTCGTAATGATGTCAGCAGGAGATTCTTCAAAAGTGACAAACACGCCCGGCTCATCAAAGTACATAAGGCCGTGATATAGGAATTGCAAAGCCAGCAGCGTTTTGCCTGTACCAGAGGTGCCGCTCACTAAGGTAGATCGACCGACCGGTAGCCCACCGTGGCTGATATCGTCAAAACCCTCGATCATGGTGCGGATTTTTTGCACCCCTTTTGACCGGATGAGCGCTTTGCCCTCAGATGAGGATGACCGTACATTCATAGCTAGTTATTAAAAAAGTTTAAAAGCAGATAACAATCAGATCTCTATATCTTTTAGACTAAGTTTTGCTCCATTTCTTAGGCTTTTAAACCTAGCTAAATAAACCGTCTTCCTGCAGCTCATCATAGAGAAGATCGAGCCCGATCAAAACCTTCTCACGATCTGATAGGTCGCCGATAATTTTGCGGACGGGCGGCGGTAGGACTTTAGAAAGCGTTGGTGTCGCCGAGATTTTGTCTTCTTCAGCGAGCTGAGGATTTTGCAAGACATCAATCACTTTAAGCGCGTACACGCCCTGGAAGTCGTCTTTTAAAATATTGTTCAGCGTTCGGATTGCTCGAATAGAACTTGGCGTATTTCCAGCTACGTATAGCTTCAAGACATATGCCTTTTGGGGAGCGCTCATAAGTTTTTAGTCGTTCCGAGGTAAAGAACGACGATACATTTCACACAAGTGCGCAATCACATCAATCAGCGTTAGGCGATAGTCAGACAGAACATCGTCGTTGCGTCCTTCTAGCTGTAGTTGTTTTGAAAAGTCGTCGATCAGTTCCATGTGAATCTCTACAATTTTAGGGACTGACATGTCGGCAAAAAAAGCGACGTTCACGAAGTCATCAATCTTTTGATTGATGGTGCTGTCGTCAGAGAAGTAGTTCAAGATGATGTGTCGGTAATCCTGACGCAGCTTATCTAAAAATTCTTCACGCTCTGAGGGACTCATGTTTCGCAAAAAATTTCTCTGGTTGCGTTTGTAGTACACGCCAGCGTAGCCTAGCCGTTCTCTGAGTTTCTCAGTTAGACGTTGCTGCTGCAAGCTCAGTAAAAACAAGCGCTGGTCAGTGCTGTTCTCTGATGAGCTGGTTTTACTTTCTACCGGCCTTTCTGTCGGTAGCTGTAGATAGCGTTCAACGGCTTGGCGAATGGCTTCATCAACGCCGTCTGAGTCTTTTACGTCTAAGGAGGCAACAGCTTCATGGTAGGCGACAGTTGGCGCTGTAGCTTGGCCTACGATGAGGGCAGGTAGCAAAATATCGCGCTGTTTCAAGTCGGCGAGGGCTGCCATTGAGTCTTCTGCAGATTGAACGATGAGACAGTCGATGCGATGTCGGTTGTGAATGACCCAATCACAGAAGTCTGGAGCTGATTGGCTCCAGCTCACCATAAAGCTTTTCTGAGAAAGCAGCTGATGGAGAGAACCAGCCAGGGACTCAGTGGGAACAAACACACCAATGAGAAACTGTGCAGACAAAAGAATTTCTTATATTAAATATTAAGCGCTAATGTTAAGGGTAGAACTGAAATGCAATTTTTTGAGTCATCAGGCCTTAGGTATTAAGATACTGGCAGGGCACTGAATATCAAGAAATATTGCTTTCTATGTTTTATTACTAAGTTATCTATTCAGGTACTCAGTATATAGGCTAACTGACTGATCTCATTGGGAAATTCAGCAAGGGTGCCTATATACGGCGTGTCTGCGCATAAATGATGAACAGATGGCAAAAAGTGTTGAGTGTTGGGTTTTGCTTTTGGATTTGTGGGGTGGTGTGGTTTGGATTTTCAAGGGATGCGATCGCTCAAATCACTCCACCGCCAGCGCCACCAACAGAAATAACAGCACCTGCCACAATTACTGGCGAGTCACTGTTTAAAGCAAACTGTGCGGCCTGTCATGCGCATGGAGGTAATATCATTCGGCGGGGCAAGAACCTAAAGCAAAGAGCGATGGTGCGAAATGGGTTTGGAGAAGTGGGGGCGATCGCCTCAATCGTCACTAAGGGCAAGGGCATTATGCCTGCTTATGCCGATAAGCTGAGTGGAGATGAAATTGAGGCGATCGCCCAATACGTCCATCAACAATCCGAAGCAGGCTGGTAGTCCCATTAACGCCTACGCACTAAAGTACTTCGCCGCCTCGTGATACGTCACAATTGCTGTCGTAGACTGCTCAGGATAAAGCTGCTCACTCTCATCCATGTGCATTCCAATTTTTTCAACGCCCAGCAGATCTAACTGCTTAGGCTGATCCTGCATATTGGGGCAAGCCGGATAGCCAAAGCTATAGCGCGATCCCTGATAACGCTGCGCCAAAATATTGCGAATGCCCTCAGGCTCCTTGTCGCCATAGCCCAAATCAAGCCTAATTTTCGTGTGCATCCACTCGGCAAGCGCCTCCGCCATCTGCACCGCTAAGCCGTGATAGTACAGATAATTCGTATAATCATCAGCCGCAAACAGCTTAGCCGCATACTCAGTGGCAATTTCGCCCATCGTCACCGCCTGCATCGGAATCACGTCATACTGACCCGGCTTCGCTTTGTCCTTTGGTAAAAAGAAGTCAGCAATGCACAGCCGCCGCATCGAACGCTGACGCGGAAACTCAAACGAGGTAATTGGCTCAGAAGGCTCACCCTTTTGAGCCGCTTTCCAGTCGTACACATACAGCGTGTTGCCCTCAGCTAAGCAAGGAAAGTAGCCGTACACCAGCTTTGGATCAAGCAAATGCTCATCTAAAATCCGCTGCTTCCACTCCGTCAAAACCGGCATCACCTTCTCAGTCAAAAACGCATCGTACTCTTCGCGAGACTGCCCTTTCGGCTTGCGGAACTGCCACTGACCCGCTACTAGCGCCTGCATATCCAAAAAGTCAAACAGCTCTTCAGTCGGAATATCGTCACCTTCGAGCACCTTTGGCCCCCAGAAAGGCGGCGTGGGCCTTTCAATATCAATCGCGACATCATCAGAGCGACGCGTATCAATCACCGCCGGTTCATCACTTGCAATCTCTTCCAGCTTAGGCGTATTATTCACAGCAACTCTAGTCACCTTGTTCATCGGATGATCGTCAGCAAACCCCTTCAGATTGTCCCACTGCTCCTCCTTTTTAGCAGGCATGAGCGCATCCATAAAATGCAGGTCGGCAAAAGCATCTTTACCGTAAATCACCTGACCGTTATAGACATTCTGGCAATCTTCATTCACAAACTTAGGCGTCAGCGCCGCTCCCCCCAAAATCACCGGCACATCAATGCCATGCTCGTTAAAGGTTTTCAGGTTGTCTTTCATAAAAGCTGTGGACTTCACCAGCAAACCACTCATCGCGATACAGTCAGCGCCATGCTCGTTAAAGGCTGAAATAATATTGTCTACTGGCTGCTTAATACCAATATTCACTACCTTGTAACCGTTGTTAGACAAAATAATGTCCACAAGGTTTTTGCCAATATCGTGCACGTCGCCTTTCACCGTCGCAATCACAACAACGCCTTTGCCGCTATCATCAGACTCGTCCTTATCCATGAACGGCTCTAGGTAGGCGACGGCTGCTTTCATCGTTTGGGCAGATTGCAGCACAAACGGAAGCTGCATTTGGCCTGAGCCAAACAGTTCGCCGACTACTTTCATGCCGTCGAGCAAGAAGGTGTTGACGATTTCGAGCGGTGGATACTGCTCCAGCGCTTTGCTGAGCTGATCGTCTAAACCGATGCGCTCGCCGTCAATAATGTGCCGCTTGAGCTTTTCTTCAAGCGGCAGGTTTTCATCCTGAGTGGTGCGAAGCTGCTTGGTGCTTTTGCCTGCAAACAGCGTAGTCAGCTCACCTAAAGGATCGTAGGTGCAGGCTTCGCCATCAAACTCGCGATTGTCATAAATCAGGTCGCGACAGATTTTTTGATGGGCAGGATCAATCTTTGCGAGCGGCAGAATTTTGCTGGCGCTGACAATGGCACCGTCCATGCCAACCGCCATGGCTTCGTTAAGGAACACGGAGTTTAGAACAACCCGTGAGGCTGGGTTGAGACCAAAAGATGCATTCGAGACGCCTAGCATGATGTGACAGCCAGGGAGATTTTCGCGAATCATTCTGATGGCTTCGATAGTCTCTTTAGCATTTACGCGGTCTTCTTCAATACCTGTGGAGATAGGCAGTACAAGCGTGTCAAAGAACAGCTCGTAGGGCGGAAAACCATATTCAACCGCATCGCGGTAAGCCCGCTGGGCGATTTCAAATTTCTTTTGCGCGGTACGTCCCATGCCGTCTTCATCGATACAGCCAATGACCACGCCTGCACCATAACGCTTGGCAATTTCGAGCACCTTAAAGAAGCGCTCATCACCATCTTCATAGTTCGTGGAGTTAAGAATGCACTTACCGCCCGCGACCTTCAGGCCCGCTTCCATTTTTTCCCACTCAGTTGAGTCGAGCATCAGCGGCAGCGTAATGTTTGTCACCAGTCGTGAAACTAGCTCGTGCATGTCACGCTCGCCATCGCGGCCTACGTAGTCTACATTTACGTCGAGGATGTGTGCGCCTTCTTTTACCTGTGCTTTAGCTAGCGCAACCAGGCCATCCCAATCTTCAGCATTGAGCATTTCACGGCACTTTTTAGAGCCACTGGCGTTTAAGCGCTCACCTACGATTAAGAATGAGTTCTCTTGTTCGTAAGGCTGTGGGCTGTAAATAGAGGCAGCAGACGGCATATAGGGCAGCTCGCCGTAGGGAGGAAGCGCGCCTCTGTCGCCAATTTCTCTTTCTCTAGGCTTGAGATCTTTTGAGAGTTCAGCAAGTTGTTGAATGTGGTCGGTGCGCGTGCCGCAGCAGCCGCCAATCACCTGCACGCCTAAGTCTTCAACAAAGTGCATGAGCTGCATTCGTAACTCGGTTGGCGTGAGGCGATAGTGGGCCTGACCGCCGACGTTCTCAGGTAGGCCCGCGTTGGGAATACAGGAAACGATGAAGGGCGAGTTTTCAGAAAGATACTTGATGTGCTCTTTCATTTCGGTGGGGCCGGTTGCGCAGTTTAGGCCCAAAATATCAATCGGGTAGGGCTCTAGAATGGTGAGTGCCGCGCTGATTTCTGAGCCGACGAGCATGGTGCCCATTTGCTCTACGGTTACCGAAACCATCAGCGGCAGGCGCACCTGCTTATTGGCAAAGACTTCATCAATTGCCGTGAGCGCAGCTTTAATTTGCAGTACGTCCTGACAGGTTTCTACCAGGATGAGATCTACGCCGCCGTCGATCAGACCTTCTACCTGCTCTAGGTAGGCAGTTCTAAGCGTGTCAAAGCCTACGTGGCCGAGGGTGGGCAGCTTGGTGCCGGGGCCAATGGAGCCTGCGACGAAGCGGGGCTTTTCAGGAGTGGAATAGTCGTCAGCGGCTTTGCGGGCTAGAATTGCGGCTTTTTTGTTGAGTTCGTAGGCGCGATCGCTCAAATCGTACTCAGCTAGTACCAGCGCCGTTCCCCCAAACGTATCCGTTTCAATCACGTCTGCGCCCGCTTCTAAAAAGCTGCGGTGCACTTTATCTACGGAGTCAGGCTTTGTTTCTACGAGGTACTCGTTACAGCCTTCGTATTCCTCGCCGCCAAAATCTGCCGCCGTTAGCTCCTGCATTTGTAACGAAGTACCCATGGCACCGTCGAAGACGAGCACAGGACGTTCAGGACTTTTGAGACGATCTAGAAATAGGCTTTTCATAGCGGCGGTGCGTAGAAAGGGACTAGCAGGAGAAAAGGACAGGCGAGAAACTGAATAACAAACTCAATTGTAAAGCTATTGTTATTATTACTAAAAATCCCCAAACTGCCTTTACAAGCGGCATGAGTGCGATCGCTGTTGGCATATCAACTTTTCTTATAGGATTTTGAACCCTCATGAACGGTTTACTCCCCGGAATGCTCCGCAGCGTGCACCACATCGCGCTAAACGTAAAAGATATGCAGGCAGCCTGTGACTTCTACGGCACGACCCTTGGTCTTCACAGGCTCACTGGAGACGAAGTGCCTAAGACACTTATTAAGCTGGTTGCAGACGGAAAGGTCACTAACTTTCGCACGCCCGACGGCACTATTCTCGATCTGTTTTGGACGCCGGATCTAAACGCACCCGATGCCGATCCCAAAAAAGGATTCACGCGGGCCGAGCATCTTGCCTTTGATATTGAACCTACGCAGTTTGATCAGGCGATGGATTTACTCACACAGGCGGGTGTTGACTTTAACGGGCCGGTTACGCGTCCGACGGGCAGGGGGATTTATTTTTACGATCCTGATGGTTTTATGGTCGAAGTCCGTTGCAATCCTTAGATCGCTCAAAAGATCAGTCAGAAACACCTTTAGTGGACGCGCTCCAAAAATGCGCTGAGCGTAAGAATGCACCATTCCACACCCCTGGGCACAAACGTGGACAAGGTATTTCGACTCGGCAGCGATCGCTATTCGGAGCAGTTGCCTTTCGCGCTGACCTGCCGGAACTTCCAGACTTAGATAATTTATTTGCGCCTGAAGGCGTCATTTTACAGGCGCAAAACTTAGCAGCAGAGGCTTTTGGCGCTGAGCAAACTTGGTTTTTAGCCAACGGATCTACCTGTGGCATAGAGGCGGCTATTCTGGCAACCTGCGGCCCTGGAGAGACGCTGATTTTGCCGCGCAATGTGCACAGTTCGGCTATCTCTGGCATGATTTTATCGGGCGCAGTGCCTGTATATGTGCAGCCCGACTATAGCCAAGATTGGGATTTTTGCTTGGGCGTTTCACCAACAGAAATTGAGCAGGCGCTGAAAGAGAATGCTGATGTCACAGCGGTTTTGGTGGTTTCGCCGACGTATCACGGGGTTTGTTCAGATTTGAGGGCGATCGCACGCATCACCCACGCCCACAACATCCCACTCATTGTCGATGAGGCCCATGCTCCACACTTCACGTTTCATCCTGACTTTCCAACGTCAGCGCTAGCAGCCGGGGCAGATATTGCCGTGCAGTCGGCGCATAAGGTATTGAGCGCATTTACTCAGGCGGCGTTGTTGCATACGCAAGGGGAGAGGATTGATCGCGATCACCTCTCACAATCCCTTCAGCTTACCCAGTCCACCAGTCCGAGCTATCTGCTTTTAGGGTCGTTAGATGGGGCGCGGCATCAGATGGCGACGGCGGGGCGATCGCTGATGACTCGAACGATAGCATTAGCCAATAAAGCTTACAAAGAACTGAGTGAACTGCCAGGACTGAGGGTTTTTCAGCCTTGTTTGAGCCGCAGTTTTGATGGGGGTATTTTGGGCGATCGCACACGTATCACAGTAGATGTTTCAGCACTGGGCCTGACTGGATTTGAAGCAGACGAACTACTCCACGAACGCTTTGGCGTTACCGCCGAACTGCCCGCCCTACGCCACCTCATGTTCATCGTTTCACTAGGTAACACTAACGAAGACATAGAGCAGTTGATTGAAGGGTTTCGTCAGGTTTGTGCACTACCTAGAATGACCAACGGCAATAGACCTCAGCCTGCCTTGAGCGTTACAGCGTTACAGCCTTCAAAAACCGAGCGAAGTCAGAGCCCTCGTCAGGCATTCTTCGCCCGTAAAACGCCCATACCAATGGCCCAGGCGATCGGTCATATCTGCGCTGAAACTATCTGCCCTTATCCACCTGGAATTCCCGTACTGCTTCCTGGTGAGCCCATTACAAAAGGTGCGATCGCTCATCTCCAAACCGTTCAAAGTGCGGGCGGCATCATCACCGGCTGCAGCGACCCTAGCCTGAAAACAATCCTAGTAATAGACAAGTCGCTATCCCTGCCCTGGTAATCTCAAGCACAAGCACTCTTGCCTTCTCTTTTGTATGTCTGCACTTTGGCCCTACGTTACCCCCGGCATCCCCGACCGGCTGTTTCAGCAGCTTCCCGGCATTCCCCTAACGCAAAGAGAAGTGCGCCTGCTGGTAGTGGGCTGCTTAAGGCTAAAGGCTGACGCGCATCTTTGGGACATTGGCGCGGGCACCGGAACCGTGGCGATTGAGGCGGCGCTGCTGTGTCCTGATGGCAAAATTACAGCCGTTGAGCGGGATGATGAAGTGGCGACGTTGATTAAGACGAATTGCGATCGCTTCTCAGTCACCAACGTAGACGTGATCTCCGGCAGCGCGCCTGAGTGCCTAAACCACATCAAAGGCACACCCACCTGCATATTAATTGAAGGCGCGCCCCTACAGACCACTCTCGAAACTGCCTGGGAAAAGCTCGCTATCAACGGTCGTATTGTTGTGACCGCCAGCAATTTAGAAGCGCTCTACACCGTCTCTAAAACCTTTGCAGCGCTGCAGGCCAGAAATATTGAAGTGGCCCAGCCCGCCGTCAACCGTCTAGAAACTAGAGGCAACCGCAAGGTTTTTGCCGCCGTTGATCCTATCTTCATCATCAGCGGCGACAAGCTTGAATAGGTTGCAAGTTGGAATAAACAATTGAGGTGGATTTTTTGCGGTGTGAAGAATCAAACTATAAAGGCAACATATATGCCTAGGCAAAAATAAGTAGGTAAAGGCAGCTTAAAGATACCGTTGAGGTCTTTGCTGTTGAAAATTGCGCATGTTCAAATTACATATGCAGTATTTACACAGGTTACTATCTACTCGCAAATTCTAACCCCTGTAGCCTTCACGTATCACGGTTCATCTTCCTCCGGTTCATACACGATGCTAAGTTCTGAACAACCAGATCAGCTCAGCCAAGTGGTTGATATCACGGTTGCTATTCCCACTTACAACGGTGCGCAAAAGCTGCCGATGGTGCTGGAGCGGCTGCGATCGCAAACCCACCTCACAGACCTCCGCTGGGAAATTATCGTTTGCGACAATGGCAGCACCGACAACACCGCCGAAGTCATCCGCAGCTATCAGTCCGAGTGGCCCAGCGAATACCCGCTTCACTATCGCTTCGCTGCCGAGCAGGGCTCAGCCTTTGCCCGCCAATATGCCATCGACACTGCCGCAGGCGATCTGATTGCCTTTTTAGACGATGACAATCTGCCTGATCCAAACTGGGTATCCCAAGCCTATAAATTTGCCTTAGCCCATCCTCAAGCGGGCGCATTTGGCTCTCAAATTCATGGCAAATTTGAAACAGAACTGCCGGAAGACTTAGAAAAAATAAAGTGCTTTTTGGCCATTATTGAACGCGGCGCACAGCCACATCTGTACGAGCCCAGCACCAAAATGCTGCCGCCTGCTGCTGGCTTGGTGGTGCGAAAGCAAGCCTGGGAAAATGCGGTGCCGCGTCGGCTGTTTCTGAACAACAAAGGGAAAGCCGCAGGCCTTGCCAGCGAAGACTTAGAGGCCAATCTCTACATTCAAAAGGCAGGCTGGGAAGTGTGGTACAACCCCGATATGGTGGTCTGTCACGACATTCCAAACGAACGGCTACAGAAGGCTTACCTAATGACGTTGCTTGAGTGCGTCGGCCTCAGTCGCTATCACATTCGGCTGCTGGGCCTTGAGAAGTGGAAAAAGCCGCTTTTCGTTCCAGCTTACATGGCAAATGACATCCGCAAGCTAGTGCTACACCGGCTGCGTCACGGGCAACAGGCCAAACTCAATACGCCTGAAAGCTGTCAACGTTCTATTCTATCTAGCACTATTGTGAGTCCCTTTTTCTTACTGCGAAAGGCTTATCAGGACAAGCTTCAGGCACAAGATGATGCGCAGTATGGCGATCGCGCGCATTGGCTCAATCAAATCACCCGCGCCTTTGAGCAAAATCAGTTCGCCCTCTACCAGCAGCCCGTTATTGTGGTAGATCCATCTAATCGGTCTGACCCTGGGCAAAAAGAACTGCTCCTGCGACTGTGTAACGAACAAAACGAGTACATCTTGCCCAGCAACTTTCTGCCGACCGCCCAGCGATATGGCCTCATGCGTACAATTGATCGCTGGGTGATTCGCCACCTGTTTAAGAAAATTGCATCGCAGCCGCCTCAGTCTGTCGCGTCTTATCTTGACGGTAGCCCGCTGTACTCTATCAACCTATCTGCCGAAAGCGTTCAAGATCCTAGTTTTGTGAGCTTCATCGCTAACACAATATCAAACGCTCACCTATCGCCCGATTTGTTCTGCTTTGAAATTTCGGTTAAAACTGCGATCGCCCTGCCCACTCAAACCCAAAACTTAGTCGCCGCCCTACACCAGCTTGGCTGCCAGATCACCCTAGACGACGTGTCCTTCACACAGACGCCTGCGCTCAGCCGTGAAATTACCAGCCTCCTAGCGCATTTACCCATTGAGTACATCAAGCTAAGTTCCAGCATGATGGACGCTCGTAGCGTGGCAGATAGATCAGCGTGGGTGCAGATGAAAGAACTGATGAGTGAGCATGGCGTGCAGGCGATCGCCAAAGGCGTAGAATCTCAGGCCACCCTCGAAGCCGTTCAGGCACAAGGCATTCGCTACGCACAGGGCTACCAAACAGGCAGACCTCAGCTTTTGACCTAAGCTTTTGGAAACGTTACTTTTTCTACTTTGACTGCGAACGTTTGTGTGCTCTGTCTCAGGGCCAAAAAACCGCCCTGCTATCTTCACAAACTTAACGAACGCCCAAGCCGCGTAAACATTGCATAAACCCGGAAGATTTTACAACCACTCTTTCAGAGAAATCGCTTAGTTTGTGAAGCAAGCAGCTTCCGTAAATGCACGGCGAAGCGCTGGTGTTACTCCTATCGAGCGGGCGAAGCGTATGAAAGTTTTAATGTTGGCACCCCATCCCTTTTATCAACCACGAGGCACACCCATTGCCGCTGATTTAGTCCTGAGGGTTCTTTCCGAACGCGGTGAGCAAATTGATCTGGTGACCTTTCCAGAAGGCAGCGACGTTCAGTACGCCAACGTCAGCATCCATCGCACGCCCGCGCTCAAAATAGTTCAAGGCATTCGGCCCGGATTTTCAATCAAAAAGATTATCTGCGATGTGTTTTTGCTCTTTCAAGCGTTGCGGCTAGCCCAGCGCCATCAGTACGACCTGGTTCATGCTGGAGAAGAAGCCGTATTCATTGCCCTGCTGATCAAAAAGCTGTTTGGAATCCCCTACGTCTATGACATGGATTCCTCACTAGTGCAGCAGCTCATGGACAAACACCCGCAGGTTCGATTGATCAAAAAGCTGCTTCAGATGTGTGAAGGTACGGCCGTACGCAATGCGAATGCGGTGCTGGCGGTTTGTGAGGCGCTTAAAACTGAGATTCAGCCTTACCAGCCTAAAAAAGTTGATATTATCCCTGACATTTCACTGCTTAACGATGCAAGCGGTCAGGGCGGGGCGGAGCTGTTAAGAGAGCAGTTGCAGATTGACGGGGCGCTGATGATGTACGTAGGCAATTTGGAAAGCTATCAGGGCATGGATTTGCTGTTGGCGAGCTTTGCAAAGGCGCTGAAAAATGAACCAGCGGCTCATTTGGTCGCAATTGGCGGTAACCCGAGCGATATTCAGAAGTATCAAGATCAGGCTGAAGGGTTGGGGGTGAGCGATCGCGTTCATTTCATCGGCCCTCGCCCGGTAAACAAGCTCAAGTATTACCTCAATCAGGCCGATATCGTCGTTTCGCCGCGCACGCAAGGCAACAACACGCCGATGAAGCTTTACTCCTATCTAGACAGCGGCAAAGCGCTATTAGCCACTAATCTCACAACGCATACTCAGGTATTGAGCGATCGCATTGCTCTTCTAGCCGAGCCAGAAGTAGACGCTTTTGCAGCAGGCATTGCGCATCTAATTGCCCATCCCGAGCTACGCGCCAGCTTAGGCAAAGCCGCTCAAGCCTATATTGCACAGGCCCATACTTACGAGGCGTTTTCTGGCAAGCTGACGTCGCTATATGACTGGCTGCAAACAGGCATACTGACTCAAAAGCCCGCCACAACGGCTTTACCGCATTAAATAACCCGACTCAGGAGCATCAATCAATCGTGCGTAGAGACCTATCCGCGCTAGCTGACCAATCCTTTGACGTGCTCGTCATCGGCGGCGGCATTCATGGCGCTTGCGTCGCTTGGGAAGCCGCCCTCAGAGGACTCTCAGTCGCTTTAGTCGAGCAAGCCGACTTTGCCTCAGGCACCTCAGCTAATAGCCTCAAAGTCATTCATGGCGGCCTGCGCTACCTACAAACCGCAGACGTCAGGCGAATGCGTCAGTCTATTAAAGAGCGTCAAACGCTGATGCGAATTGCGCCTCACCTAGTGCATCCGCTGCCGGTGCTGGTGCCCACCTATGGACATGGGCTCAAAGGCAAAGAGGCGATGACGGTAGCGATGAAAATGAACGATGTGATTAGTGGCGATCGCAATCTCCCGCTCAAAGATCCGCAAAAGCACATTCCCCCCGGACAGCACCTCTCCAAAGCCGCCTGCCTTCAGCAGCTTCCAGATCTTCCTCAATCAGGACTCACAGGCGCAGCGCTTTTTTACGATGCCCAGGTCTACAACTCAGAGCAGCTCGTGCTTGCGTTCATTCAATCAGCAGCCCAACGCGGCGCGCAGGTTGCTAACTATGCTCGCGTGGTAGAGCTATGCCAGCAAAACGGCCGAATGACTGGAGCCATCGTGCAAGATCAGCTTAACGCTAGCAATGAGCGCGCCCATACAGCCAGTCGCTTTACGATCAAAGCCAAAACCATCATCAACGCCAGCGGCCCCTGGATTGACGGCCTGATTGCACAAGCCAAGGGTCTCACCGCACCACCACAGGCGCTCGCCAAGGCCATGAACTTAGTCACCCGTCCTTTGTTCGGCTCCCAGCAAAAACACGCCATCGGTATCACAGGTCGTGCGCCCGGTAGCCGTCTGTTTTTCATCGCTCCCTGGCGCGGCAAGTCCTTAGTAGGCACCTGGTACGGCCCCAACCACGAAGGCACACATCCGCCCACCGCAACCAGCACAGAAATCCAAGCATTCATAACAGAAATCAATCAAGCCTACCCCACCTTCAATCTCACCGCTGAGGATGTGGAATGGGTGCACTCCGGCCTGCTGCCTAGCGATGGCATATCAGCCAAAACGGACGATATGAAGCTCACTAAAAGCTTTCAGCTCATCGATCACCGCGCCGATGGATTCCAAGGATTGCTGTCTGTCAAAGGCGTTAAGTACACGACGGCTAGAGACTTAGCGCGCAAAGCTGTCGATTGGGCGTTTCGAGATCGGCAAATGAGCGTGCCGCCTTCTTACTCTCACAAAACGCCCTTGCAAGGTGGCGCGATCGCATCGTTTGACGAACTCATGACACAAGCAACAAATACCTACAGCCCGCAAATATCATCTGAAGCGCTGCGGCGGCTGGTCTACAACTATGGATCTGCCTACGAGGAAGTATTGCAAGAAGCAGTATCAAATAGCGGAGCCTTTGTCACGGAGAATCGTGCCCTTTCAGAGCGAGAGGTTTTGGTTGCCGAAGTCAAATATAGCCTCAAAAATACGATGCCTCAGACGCTAAGTGACGTCGTGTTTCGGCGAACTGAGCTAGGAGCCGCTGGGCATCCTGGCAACGAGGCGCTGCGACTGTGTAGCGACGTGATGGCTGAAGCACTGGGCTGGCGTTTAGAGCGAAAGCACGCAGAAGTGGAGGTGGTTCAAAAAAAAATCACGCAAAGTCCTTCAAAACCATTATCTATCCTTTGTCCAGGGTAAATTCTCTTTGTGCCCTCTTATCAGGAACCTGCCGCCGTGCCGTCACCTATCGCCCATTCTGTATCGGGCTACGCGATCGCCAACTTTCCCTTCCTCAAGTCTCGCACCTTTCCCAATCAGCGCTGGCCAGCGCTTTCACTAGTTACCCTGTACGCCGTATTTGTCTCTAGTATTCCTGATTTAGACTTTTTACCCCAAATTGTCACAGGCATTCGGTTCCACAGAGGCCCCTCTCACAGCTTTTTAGCAGCGCTGCTGGTGAGTGCATTCTTAAGCTGGCTAGCATATCGCTACCTTAAGTTCAAAAAGCAGCCGTCTGACTACCTTGCAGTATTTGCGCTCACGCTGGCTATCTACAGCTCTCACTTATTGCTAGATCTCCTAACCTATGGTGGCAACGGCCTGCTCTTGCTTTGGCCTCTGAGCACTCGGTTTCAGCTACCCTTTGCCCTGTTTCCGTCGGTTCATCACTCACGCGGGCTATGGGACGCTAGCCACCTCACGTTCATTGCCGCAGAGCTAATTTACTCAGCTTTTCTCTTCACCGGATTAAAGCGCCTCAACGCAAACTCGCCCGAAAAAGATTTGCCAAAACGCTCTCAAAACTCATAGCACCTACGCTCAAACCGCTTTTTTAACATGACTTCTCAACCTGATCAACCGCATCTATTGGTAGACGCCCACGTTCATCTTCATGACTGCTTTGAGCTGGTGCCGTTTTTAGAGGCTGCGATCGCCAACTTTAAAACTCAGAGTCAGCAGCAAGGCATCACTCTGCCCGTAACAGGAGCCTTACTTTTAGCAGAGGTAAACGGTGTAAATGCGTTTGCTGAGCGGGTGAAAACTCACGTTGACACGCCCGCATCGCGTTGGAAGATTTGCCCTACAAAGGAAACGTATTCGTGCTGGGCGAAGCACGCCGATGGTCATTCAATTTTGATTGCAGCGGGGCGGCAGGTCGTCACGAAAGAAGGTATTGAAGTGTTGGCACTAATAACGGGAGCGTCTATCTCAGACGGATTGAGCATAGAGGAAACGGTAGAACAGGTCGTGCAAGCAGGTGGGGTGCCGGTGCTGCCCTGGGGCGTAGGAAAGTGGATAGGGAAGCGAGGCCAGCTAGTGAAAAACCAGCTAGTGACTTCAGAGGCTCGTTTGTTTGCCGGAGACAACGGCGGCAGGCCTGGATTTTGGTCGCTGCCGGACTATTTTCAGCAGCGCGCTCAGCTACCAGGAACCGATCCGCTGCCGCTGCCAGAAGAAGTAAGCCGCGCTGGCAGCTATGGCTTTTGCACACAGGGCACACTCGACTGGGACAGGCCCGGAGAAAGCCTAAAGCAAATTTTGCTAGAGCCTGATGTGTCTATTGAGCCTTATGGGCGATCGCTCTCCCCGCTAAAATTCATCAAAAACCAAACCCTGATCCGCGTGAGCTAAATTTCATTTCTATAAAATCTTTTATCTACAAAACAGGTCATGATTTCTACCAAGCACTTTCCAGAAACTGCGGATATTGAAACGTCTTCGGCAGGCTACGCCTCCCGGTTTTCAGGGCCAACCGGTGAATGGCTGCTAGATGTGCAGGCCAAAGCAACGCTGGCGATGCTAGCGCCCTACTCTCGGGCCAAAATTTTGGAGGTAGGCGGCGGGCATGGTCAGCTTACGTCTCACCTGATTGCGGCAGGGCACTCGGTGACGGTGCTGGGGAGTGATGAAAGCTGTCAGACGCAGATTCAAAATTTAGTGGCGGCGGGGCAATGTGCGTTCACAACGGGCAATGTGCTGGCGCTGCCGTATGCCGATGAGGCGTTTGACGTGGTAATTAGCTACCGCTTTTTAGCGCATGTTGAGCAGTGGCAGGCGTTTATGAGTGAGCTGGCTCGGGTGGCTAAAAAGGCGGTGCTGGTTGACTATCCGACGCTGCGCAGCGTCAATTACATTACGCCGCTGCTGTTTTCGCTTAAAAAAGGCGTTGAAGGCAACACTCGGCCCTATACTTGCTACGACGAGTCAGAACTGTTGAACTATGCGAAGGGATTAGGGCTGGAAGTGAGCGATCGCTATCCGCAATTCTTTTGGCCTATGGTTGTCCACCGAATGCTCAAAAAGCCCACCATCTCAGCGCCGTTAGAAAGCAGCGCTAGAGCCCTCGGCCTTTCACGCTTATTTGGCTCTCCGGTGATCACTAAGCTCGTTAAGCAAGGAGAACAGTAATTATGGCTCAGTCACAGACCGTTTCAGAGCCCGTAGCGAATACTCAGCTACCTGAAGGCAGTCGCGTTTTGGTCACCGGTGCAACAGGATTTACCGGCTCTGTTTTAGTTCGCAAACTAGTAGAGCAAGGGGTGGTGGTTGTGGCGATCGCCCGTCCTACCTCCAACACCCAACCGTTTGATGGACTCCCAATCACCTGGTTCAAAGGCGACGTCTTTGATGAAGAATTAATCACCTGGGCCATGAAAGATATCACTCATATTTTCCATATGGTGACCCCTTTTCGCGAAGCCAAATCGCCCGACCAAGGCTACTACAACGTTCATGTCCGCAGCACGCAGCTCCTCGCAAAAGCCGCACTGGCCCAGCCTAATTTCAAACGGTTTGTGCATGTTTCGACTATTGGCGTTCACGGCCATATCGAAAATCCACCGGCTGATGAAACCTATCGCACCGAGCCTGGAGACGTTTACCAGCAAAGCAAGCTAGAGGGCGAACAGTGGATTAGAACCTTTGGCCAAGAAAGCGGCCTGCCTGTTGCAGTTGTGCGGCCTGCGGGCATTTACGGCCCTGGCGAAAAGCGCCTGCTCAAAATTTATAAAATGGTGAGCAAAGGCTGGGTGCCTGCCATTGGCAAAGGCGGCAATTTGCTGCACTTCATTCATGTGGATGATCTCACAGATTGCCTGCTGGTGACGGCAAACCATCCTAAAGCGGTGGGAGAAACCTTTATTTGCGGCAGCGAAAAAGCTATCACGTTCAAAGAAATGGTGTCGCTTATTAGCGAACAGTATTCAGTGTCAGCCAGGTTTATTTCACTGCCTGGGCCGCCGTTGTTTGCGATCGCAGACCTTTGCGAACTCATTTTCCGCCCTCTCGGCATCGAACCGCCCATCTACCGTCGCAGGCTCGCCTTTTACACCAAAGATCGCTCCTTCAACACTTCAAAAATCAGAAACCTTTTAGGCTTCACGCCCCGCCATTCTGATCAAGCAGGCCTTAAAGAATTAGGTCAGTGGTACGTAGATCAACAATGGGTTTCCCTCTAAAGACAACCCTATAACAACAAACTTATGACCGCTAACAACAGAAAATTAATATCCAAAGTACCGCTATCAGAGCAGCTTAATAAAACAGAAACCTCTTTACTTAAAAGCTATCAGGCCAAAGTACTCGGCAACAGCTCAATTCTCTCTTTGGTTGGGTATGAGCTATCAACGCTTTTACTCAGCAATCTTTCGGGTGGCCTCGGCTATGTGCTGAGGAAGCGCTTTTATCCAGGTCTTTTTAAGCAGGTGGGCAGCAGCGCTATTTTTGGCAAAGGCGTAGTGCTGCGGCATCCTGGCAAAATTACGTTGCGCGATCGCGTTGCCATTGACGACTACACCCTGCTAGACGCCAGCGGCACCGCAGCCCATGAAATCAGCTTAGGCAACGACGTTATTGTTTCTAGAAACTGCGTTATTCAAGCCAAAACCGGCCCTGTCAGCGTTGGCGATAAAACAGATATCGGCTGCAACACCGTTATCTCTTCATGCTCCGGTATTACTATCGGCAGCTCGGTGCTGATTGCCGGTAATTGCTATATCGGCGGCGGACGATATGTCTCCGACAGGCTAGATGTTCCGATGATGGCGCAAGGCGTTTACTCCAACGGAGAAGTGGTGATTGGTGAAGGGGCTTGGTTAGGGGCGGGGGCAACGGTGTTAGATGGCGTGCGAGTGGGGAAAGGCTGTATTGTCGGCGCGGGCGCGGTGGTAACCAAAGATTTGCCGGACTATGCGATCGCTGTGGGCGTCCCTGCAAAAGTCATCAAACAACGAGTCTAAAATAAGTAAATAGACAAGCGAGAAGAAACAACACAAACGCAACACGCACGTATAAAACCCATAGGAAACCACGAATGATGAGTGCCACCAAGCCAGCCAACCAGCCCCAACAGATTTCTACAGAACAACATCCCCCCGTTACCATTGGCATCATCACCTACAACGGTCGAAAGATCATTGGGCATTGCATAGAATCTTTGCTAACCCAGACTTATTCCAACCTAACCATCTGTCTCATCAACAATGCCTCAACAGACGGCACACCTGAGTGGGTTTCCGAAAATTATCCAGATATCAAAATCCTCAATAATCCAGACAACCGGGGCCCTAATCCTGCCCGAAATTTTGCCATCACCTCGTCATCAACCGACCTCGTGCTGCTAGTAGATGACGACGCTATTCTTTCAGAAAATTGTCTTGCTGAGCTTGTCAGTGCCGCCCAGTCTCACCCAGAAGGCGCAATTTGGGCACCTCGCATTGTCTACAGCGATCGCCGTGACACCATTCAGTTTGAAGGCGCAAAAATGCACTACCTCGCTGAAACGATTCTGGTCAGCGGCGACACCCTCATCTCTAATGGCGTAGACGGCATTACGCAAGTTCCCATGATTGCTGGCGTCACACTTCTAGTCTCACAGCACAAAGCGATCGCCATCGGACTTTTCGATGAGTACTACTTCTTTGGTCGCACAGATGGAGAATTTACCTACCGCCTCACTCAAGCTGGCGAACAAATTTACACCGTACCCGACGCCATTTGCTATCATCGCGTCAAAAAGCGCGGTCTTTCAAAAGTCTTCTATCAGATCAGAAACCGTTGGCTTATGCTGCTGACTATGTTCTCTCTCAAAACCATTATCCTCGCAGCGCCTGCTCTCCTAGTCTACGAACTCTCTTTAATGGGGTTCTTACTCCTCAAAGGCAAAATTGTAGACTACTTCCGTGCACTTTTGGACATCATCACGCACTTTCCCACGGTGCTCAAACGCCGCAAAGAAATTCAGGCTTTTAGACAGGTTCCAGATAAAGTACTCATTCACTACGATCCAATCAACATTCGAGGAGATCTGGTAGGAAACAAAGCACTCATTCTTCTTAAAACCTCTTTAGACAAGTTCTTTGGCGCTTACTGGAAGCTTATCTCTCAGTTTATCTAACGAGACACCCTCAATTCCCAGCTAGTAGGCTGCTATGAAAAAGATTTTTCGCAAGATAGACTTCTCCTACTTCTTTTCGTTCATTGGCGAAGCGACTCTAGCCCTTACATTCATCCTCTATGCGCTTATTGGGCGTATCGTCGGCCCAGCAACGTACGGCATCTTCACCTCAGCAAACGCGCTGGCCGGGATTCTAACTTTCTTCATTCTATTCGGATTCTCAGACTTGCTCTCTAGAGAGGTTGCCGCTGACGCTGAAAAAGGGCTCAAGTCAACCGCCACCTTTCTATTTGTAGAAACCGTCAACTGTCTGATAGTTCTTCTCTGCCTGTGGCCTATCGCCACAGCGTTAGGATTTGAAGGCAGCGAACTCATCGTGTGCTACTTGGTGGTGATTGCAGGCGGGGGCCGCTGTACAAAGCAGACATTGCGGGCCGCATTCAGAGGATTAGGTAAGTTCAGAAGTGAAACCATCGCGGTTTCCACAGAGCGCTTGGCCCTCTTTCTATGTTCTGGTGCTGTGCTGCTGCTCACGAACTCTCTCGTGTGGGTTGTCGGCACCATGGCGTTTGTCAGAGCGATAGATACGATCTACTGGTTTCTGTATCTCAAACGCAAAGAATCACTGTCATCTCCAATCACGTTTCAAGGAGTACGCCACTCGTTCGCAATGGCCTATCCCTTTGCCATATCGGGCGTTCTATGGGTTCTCTACTATCAGGTTGATATTTTGATGCTCAAAACATTGTCATCTGAGCAGCAGGTTGGTTTCTACGGCGCAGCCTACAGCCTCCTTGAAATCTTTTCAGCCTTACCTAGAGTTGTTTTCGCGGTTTCTTTTCCAAAGCTCACACGATGCTACGCCCTCACACCAGAACAGCTTCCTCAGCAAATTAGGAAAACTGCGCTGCTGTTGGTATCAGTGGTGCTGCCGTTCATCGTGATCGCAGGCTTTGCTCAAACGCTGCTTGTCACGCTCACCTACGGCAGCAGCTATCTGCCAGCCGTCAGCTCGCTCGCACTGCTGCTGCCTAGCCTCGGAATGAAGATGTTTGCCTCTCTAGGATCTTACGTTTTTCAAGCAACCCGACGAGAAAAGCTGTTGCCTTTTGTACTCCTGGCAACGGTATGCCTTAATATTGCGGTCAATGCCGTTCTCATTCCTCAGCTTGGCGCTGTCGGTGCAGCGCTAGCAACGCTTCTAAGCGAGCTGGCCTTTGCGATGACAGGACTAGCGCTCATCATTCGTATTGGATATCGACAAATTGGTGTGATCTTGTTGCTAGTCGCACTTATCGCGCTTGCCGTTGCCAGCACGCCTTCTATGCTGCTGTACGGCATTAGTCCGCTAGGCGCATGGGTAATCATGGCGTTAGGGATAGGGGCGATCGCGTTCCTCATGCGCCGTCAGATCCATCCGGCCTAACCCCTTTGCTCTTTACAACCCCTCAAGTCAGACCCATGAAATACTGGAAAATTGTCTCTCTATTTCTCATTAGCCTAGTCACATTCTTGGCTATCTCATATCTTGGAACGGGCTTCTTTTTGCAAAGTGGCGATCACCTTGAATCAGACATCAGCACCGCCAGCGCGCTAGCCAGCGCCTACAGTGAATCCTGCCTCACTCCCAATCAGGTCAACCGCCCTGTTTGGGAATGCTACGAAATCTCAGTCAAGCAGTCTGATAACGAAATCATCACCGTTCAACACAAGAGCGGCGAACAATATCGAGTTCTCACTTTTCGCTCAGGCGACCAGACCAAATTCCGCTTCACGCCCACTCAAACAGGAATTTGGACATTCAGCTCTGGTGGAGAAATAGACATCAACGCTGATAGACCCAGCTACGCCAAGGGCTTTGTCGCCGCCAAAGGCAACAAGTGGATTCGCTCTGCAACCGGTGAAGCCTTTGTCCCTCAGTTTGTTATGTACAACAAGCCAGATCTAGAAGCAGGTCTTACAGAATTTGTAGATGGGCATGGATTCACAGGGTTTCACATCAAGAACCTCAGAGATTTCTTAGACAATCCAGAATATTTTGAAGCAGCCGTCCTCAAAACATACCGTCACGGCGGTACAACCCACTTTTGGATATGGGGCGACGAAGCAAGGAATACGACGCCCTCCACTTACGGCGTTGATGTCGATGAACTCTACACGACTATAGCCGCTCGTCTCTCTCCTATTCCTGGATGGACACTAGGCTTCGGCTTTGATCTCTTCGAGTGGACAACAGCCGAAGAACTAGATAACTTTCGCACCACACTCCAGCAAAAATGCGACTACGCCCATCTCATCGGCGGCAGAGGCCACAAAAACGAATACAAAGAGATTAGCACTCAGCTAGACTACGCCTCTTGGGAATGGCATCACCCTAGCTATGAAGACTACCGAGAGCACCTAAAACAGGCCAACGCTCAGCGTTCTGTGCCGCGTCCTGTTTTCTCAGAAGATCGATTCCGAATACAGAAGCCCGACACACCACAACACTATACTGCGGAGGAAACGCTTCAAGGACTGTGGCATTCAGCCATGGCAGGCGGCATCGCAAACATATGGGGCAATCGCCCCGAAGGCCAAGAATTCTCCGAACCATACCCTAACAAAGCAGCTATCCATACCTACAGCCAGTTCATCAGAGTCCATTTCAATGCTGATATGCAGCCAGATAACAGTCTCATCAGCGAAGGCTACTGCCTAAGAGATACTGACCAAGCAGCAATCTGTTATTCTCAAACGCCTGAGGTAGTTCGGTTTGATCTCAGCAAAATAACCGCGCCTGCTCAGTTTGTGACAGTCGTGGATGCCAACGCCGCAAACACTAAGATAGCGCCAATAGCGCTGTCGGAACCAACGCTAGAATGGCAGCCACCCTACGAATCTAACTGGGCCTTTTGGATTGGAGACTAGCCGTATTAAAAAAGCAACCAAGGTAAAAGGATGCCTTCTACCTTGGTTGCTTGCACTCTCGAAAAACTTTTCCAATAAGATATCTAGAAATCAGACTAAGCCACTATTTCAAACTGACTTGCTTGAGGCGCAAAGCCATTTGAAAAGCTGGCAATGCCAACTGCCGAGCTGGTACCTACGCCATCAACATCAAAGCTGAGCGTGTTGGTGTTGGTGCTATACAAAAACATTCCCCCCGGCACAGATGCTGTCGGATTACTTCCTAATACATAGTCGGTACCGCTCAGAAGAGTCCCTGCCGATAAACCACCGAAGCCTGAGGCAGAAATTCGCAGAACGTCGTCACTATCGAAGTCTACAATTGTATCAATGCCATCACTGGGGTTGTTGTAGACAAAGGTATCCGCACCGCCGCCGCCGATTAGCTCGTCAAAGCCGGAGCCACCTTGCAAAATATTGTCTCTGCCATCACCTATTCGCAGGCTAATAGACTGATCGGCAGCAATTAGGTTTGCGCTCGACTGAGGGGCTGCAGCAGTTGCAGCTTGCCATACGCTAGATTGACTTACCGCGTCGTACCATGCGTTGCCGAGCTTGTCGTATCCCATCGCCGTAGCGTGCAGGCCATCGTTCTGATCGTTGGTGCTGCTGTTATCGCCGTTGATATCCCCGACCGTGAGACTACCGCCAGCGTTCACAAATGATACCTTTTTACCTTGAGCCGACTTTTGATTTACTAGCGTAGGAATTAACGCGTTAAAGTCTATAGCTGCTTGCGATTCAGCCGCAGTGCCACGTGGCGTATCCAACGGCATAATCGAGGAAACAAACAGATGAGCAGAAGGTAGGGCACTTGCAACAGTATCAATGAACGTACTAAGGCTGTCGCGAATCTGAGCGCCAGACACTGAGCCATCACGATTGGCATCATTCGTGCCCATCATAAATAGAATAATCTCAGGATTCTGAGCGACTAAATTTCCTTTTTGCACCCAGTCAGTCATCTGAGAGATTGTCCAACCGCCTTGTCCTTGGTGGTCTCCATCACCTAGGCGGCTAGGGCCATTGTTGCGGGTACCTAAAAAGTCAATCTCGATCCCGTCGTTAACCGCACGCTCCCAAAATGCAATACGGTATCCGCCAGGAGTCCCTTCACCTTTAGTATTAGAGTCACCTAACGGTAAAATTCTAAGCTTATCAGAGCCTCCCAACGGTGGCGCTGTACCAGTGGAAGTGACTTGGAGAGAATCAAAATTAGCACCGCTGCTACCGTTCGCGCTCAGCCTAATTTTATTCGCACCAGCGCTCAATGAGACCGTTTGGGCAGTATTTCCCCAGTTCGACCAAGCGCCTGTACTGTTGAAGTCTAGGCTGTTGTCTAGAACTTGGCCGTTGACAGATAGGGAAAGCGGCCGATTGCTCGAACCATTCGCATATCGCCACGATAGGTCGTAGCTTCCCGCAGCACTTGCATCAACTGTCCACTCAATAAAGTCACTGTTAGCATTCTTATAGTCTACGTATAGACCGCCCTGCGCACCGCTATGTCCAGAAGCAACAACGGCGCCCGAAAGCAACGCGTCCTCTGCCTGTAGCGTAATGCTACTAGCGGGAACAGAAGGGGGTTGAGTTGCAGGTGTTGCAACTTCTATATAGTCAACGCGCGCATATTCATTGCCTTCTTTAGCGCCTACAATCTCAATGATAGAATCGCTTCTCAAGGCGACGTCTTTGATAGTGCGCGATCGCAAGTTACCGATGCTCGCAATTGTACTGTCGGTAGCTTCATTCATCACCCAGCTATCGACTAGCACCCCGTCTACTTTCACAGCAAGTGGAGAGCTACCGTCACTCTCGTCGTGGTAAGCCACTGTCAGATCGTAGCTACCGTCAGAGCCGACAAACCGGGTCGCCGCCGTACCGCCAGCGCTTCCTACGTTAATAACAGCCCCGCCTGAAGATACGCCAGACTGCTCCGGCGAATAGCCAGAAAGCGTCATTTGTTCTGCTTCTAGTCTGCCAACACTAGCCGTGCTGATCACATCAACACGGGAGGAATCCCTAGTATCTTGCGGAGGCGCAATCGCGTTAGTCATAATGTCTAGATAATCGACACGAGCGTACTCGTTACCATCGAAAGTGCCTTTGATCTCGATCAGAGAGTTCGACGTCAAAATAACGTTAGAGATAATGTATGTGCGCCGGTTTTCAACAGAGGCGATCGCACTATCTGTCACTTCATCAAGCGTCCAGCTATCGATCTCTACACCATCTACCCAAACGGCTAGCTGCGATTCACCATCGTTCTCGTCGTGATATACCACGCTTAAATCGTAGCGACCAGCCTCACCAGAAAAGAGTGTTGAAGCAGTCGCAGATCCACTGCCTACATTGATTACCTTACCGCCAGAAGAGATTCCGGAACTCTCGGAAGCATATCCAGCGAGCGTCATCTGCTCAGCTTCGATTCTGATATTAGTCATAGTTATAAAATTTTGAGCTAAAAAGATTGATAGATGCCGTTGAAAACGACGGTCAGCATAGAAGAAAGCACCCTACAAAATCGAATCCGTCAATCAAGTCATCAGAAAGTTTGAGCAGGTAAATCCCTCTCATGAGGGGAAGATTGTCGAATGCTGTGACGCTTACCTACTAGATAGATACATTGGGAGAATCAGCGTTTCCGAATACATTACAGCTTCTTTCTTTTGCTGCCTTGCCTCAAAGAAGACGTGCAAAAGATTTGTGTTGGAACACTTTCACAACTTTTTTTTGCGCTACATCTATAGACACGACACATTTGCACGGCACGCAGAAGTGTGTCAGAGCAAGAGTTGTTGCGCTGAGTGTGATAGTGGTGCTCAGTACGTTAGTAGTACAGTCTCCCTCACTTGGGTTATACAGAGATTTCGTTCGGTAGTTGCACGCTTGAAAGATTTGAAATACATCCCATGGTGTAAATGGTATCAGCAACCTACGGGCTCTACATAAAGATTAGCTGTAGCTTTCAAGCTGTTATTAAAGATTTTGAGACGAGCAAAACAATCAAAACATTAGTAACAGTCAAGATGTAGCAACGATAGCAAAATCTGTTAATAGAAGTTATCAGCGAGCAAGACGCGTCAGATAGAGTTTTGTGCAAGTTGAGAACTACCAGTAACCCTACTTGGGTTCCTTTATACTCGACAGCATTATTGCAGCCTCAGCAATTGCCACAACAAGACCCCATACTTGAATAAAGAGTCAATAAAGCTACCCGCAAACTACGAGGGGTTTTGAGTATCTCCAACTACTATCAGGTCACAGTACATTTACTCACAATATACAAGCCTAAGCTGCTTTATGTAGGCTGCATTCGCTCGCCCTATTAGAGCATCTTGCTAAGGCTAGCTTCAAAAAAATGTAGGACTTCGGCCTGTGGCATCTTCTCTATTTGACTCCCAACTTTCCAACTCCCAACTTTCCAACTTGCAACTCTCTGATACGTATCGGCAAAGGCAGGCGCTCGCTATTGACCATAGCCATCTTGAAAATACAGAATCTGGCGCGATCGCACTCTCTATTGTTGTCCCTATCTACAACGAGGTCGAGACGCTTCCTCACCTTGTTGAACAAATTGCAAGAGGTGTTTCTACCTATACAGAGCCCTATGAAATTATTTGTGTGGACGATGGATCTCAAGACGGTTCTACGGAGCTACTTAAGCAGCTAGCACTCCGTTATTCAACGCTGAAAGCCGTTATTTTACGCCGTAATTATGGCCAAACAGCCGCGATGGCCGCTGGATTTGAAGCGGCGCAAGGGCGCACTATTGTGACGATGGACGGCGATTTACAAAACGACCCTCAGGACATTCTGGCGCTCGTCGCGAAGCTAGATGAGGGCTACGACCTTGTCAGCGGCTGGCGTAGAAATCGTCAGGACGCAGCACTGACTCGCTTGCTGCCTTCTAAAATCGCCAACATTATCATCGGCAAGGCTACAGGCGTCAGAATTCGTGACTATGGCTGCTCGCTGAAGGCATACCGGGCTGATCTGGTTGCCGACTTAAATTTATATGGGGAGCTGCACCGATTTTTACCTGCGCTGGCTGTTATAGAAGGCGCCAGAGTCACTGAGGTGCCCGTTCGCCATCATGCTCGAAAGCACGGCACCAGCAAATATGGTCTAGGTAGAACGTTTCGCGTTGTGATGGACTTGCTGACAATCATGTTTATCAAAACGTTTTTGACTCGGCCTATGCACGTGTTCGGCAGCTTAGGTATGGCTTCGCTAGGCGCAGGTACACTGATTGGGTTCTATTTGGCCTTTACCAAAATTGTCTTAAATCAAGGCATTGGCGATCGCCCCCTCCTGCTCTTATCTGTACTCCTCTTTCTCGCAGGCGTTCAGCTCTTTTGCTTCGGACTACTAGCCGAACTGCTGATGCGAACCTATCATGAGTCTCAAAACAAGCCCATCTACCGAGTTAGGGAGCGAGTGTAACGCGTCATGACAACTCACAAACTACCGATGAACCGGCAGAGCGATCGCGTCAAAACATCGTATGGCTGGCTACCTATCTCCATTATTTTAGCGATCGCCACCGTACTATTTACCTACCAGCTAGGGCGCGAAGGCCTTTGGATAGACGAACTATTCAGCATTCGAGATGCCTCCGCTGGCAACATAATCGATGTTTACAAAGGAGCCTCGATCCGACCGCTCTACTACGTTTTACTTAACATTTGGATGAGCTTTGGCAGCAGCGATGCCTACTTGCGATCGCTCTCCGTCATCTTTGCGCTCATCAGCATCTTCCTCATCTACCGCTTGGGCCGACGCCTTAACGGAGAATCCACTGGCCTCATCGCCGCTGCCTTGCTAGCACTATCCCCTTTATTTATCAACCACGCTCAAGAAGTGCGAATGTACGCCCTCAGCGTGTGTATGAGCTTGGCGGGCACTGTATTTCTAACCAACGCTTTACTTACGCCTCCAGAGCAAAGACCTAGCCAGAAAACGGTAGGCGGCTGGGCGCTCTTCCGCCTGCTAGCGATATACACCGTACCGTTGAACATCACACTGCTATTCCCCGACGCGCTCATTGTTCTGTGGCGCTTCCGGAAACGAACTGACATTTTGCTTAACTTTGGCGTGTGGTTAGGACTAGTCGTGCTGTTAGGTGCACCCTCTATTCTTGCAGTTTCAGGAGATGCCACGCCTGGATCAGACTATGCTCAGTCGAGAGGGCAGTATCTAGAGCCACCAGGGCTTAACAACCTGATATATCCGCTCAAGTTTTGGATGGTGCCGCCACAGGTAGTCAGGCTTGGGAAAATTTCGCACTGGTTCTACAAGCTATTAACGCTAGCGATCGCGGGTGTGATTGGCGCAGGCCTTATTCGCAAGCACAAATCACCAGCGCTAATATGGACGGCTGTCTGGTTTGTTTTGCCGCTCCTACCTATCATCATTTACTCGCGTATTGGAGCGCAAATTTGGGAACCGCGCTACGTTCTCTTTGTATGTCCTTATCTTTTCCTTCTGATTGCAGCAGGATTCTCTCGACTTTGGCAGCAGTGGAAACCGGCTGCTGTCACCATGGGTGCCATTTACCTTTTTTCTATGGGATTGGCCATACACCATTACTACAATGTACAAAATCGCGACGATTTTAGGTTCAATGTTGCGACGGTAGAGCAATACGAGCAGCCTGGAGATGCGATTGTGTGGGGATACACACATGATGAACCACTGCGGCATTACTACAAAGGCAAAGCAGAGATTCAGTCGCTTAGCATGCGTGATATTGAAACAACGGCAGCGCTTCAGCAATGGGTGAGTCAGTTGCCGAGCGAATATGAAAGACTATGGCTGATTCTAGATCAGCCGCAAAAGCGAGTTGCTGATGAATTTAAAGACGCGATCGCCAGCAAATATACTATTACAGAAACATATGAGGACTTTGGAGACTTTCCTGGGAGATTTGACAAAGGATCTAGCGTTTTGTTAGTTACACCGCTAGAGACGCCCTAGATCGATACCCGTAAACTTTGAATAGCAAGCACATTCAGCAGTAAGCGCATGGTTGACTTTATTGTGGCGATTCCGACCTATAACGGTGCGGATAAGCTGCCTCAGCTCTTAGATAAGTTGCGATCGCAATCCAACACCCATCACTTTTCCTGGGCCGTTCTCGTCGTTGACAATAACAGTAAAGACAGTACCGCTGAAGTCATTCAGAGCTATCAAGGTCAGCTCACCAACTCCGTTTCACTTCACTACGCCTTTGAGCAGCGGCAAGGGGCAGCCTTTGCCCGCGTCAAGGCCATGGAAGCTGTTAACAGCCAATGGCAGTGTGAGTGGATAGGGTTTCTAGACGACGACGTTGCACCAGATGCTAACTGGGTTGCAGCCGCATATGATTTTGGTCAAGGCAACCCTAAGACAGGGGCTTACGGCGGACAAATTCATGGTGACTTTGAAGTACAGCCGCCTGAAGATTTTGCCAGAATCAAATCGTTTTTAGCCCTAAGAGAACGTGGAGACAAGCCGCACCGCTATAATCCAGACAAACTGAGCCTGCCGCCCTCTGCCGCTTGGGTTATTCGCGCCAAGGCTTGGCACGATAACGTATCAAAACAGCCAAAGCTAGGCGGACGCGCCAACGGTTCGATGGTGCAAGGTGACGACTACGAACCGCTGTTGCTGATACACAAGGCAGGTTGGGAAATTTGGTATAACCCGACCATGCACGTGGCCCATCATATTCCTGCTGATAGGCTACAGCGAGACTATCTCATGAAGCTGAGTCGAGGCTGTGGGCTGTGCATTTGTCAGCTCAGAATGATCAATACCGACAGTTGGAAGCGCCCGTTCATCTTCGTCAAGCTCGTTTTGAGCAACTTTCGGCGGGTCGTGCTGCACTGGTTAAAATTTCGCAATCAGCTCGCGTCAGATCTGGTTGCTGCCTGTGAGATGGAATTTTACCTTGGTAGCTTCATGAGTCCTTTTTATTACCTGCAAACGTTGGGGCGATCGCAAAAACCGTCTGCACCAGCCGCTATTCAGCCGTCATAGCACCGAACCATATAGCAAAGGACTTCTCCCACTAAAGGCGGAGAAACCTGATTTTACGATTATTCAGGTCTACCGCCGTGCAGCAAGGTCAGCCTTTGCTGTAGTGTTTTATCAACGCTCTACGTTAATACTTCTATGCCCTGGGTTCGCATTGCCAGTGGAATTGTCGCGATCGCTATCGCCCTCAGCCTGATTGTTTTAGGTGGATGGTACTTCACAATCGGGTTTGGCATTATTGTTTACCTCGGTCAAATGGAAGTATTCGACCTAGTAAGAGCAAAAGGAATCAATCCCGCCGCTAAAACAACGCTCATCGTCAGCCAGGTACTGCTGGTGACAGCGCACATTTCTCCACCCGTTGCCGACGCGATTCTGGCACTGGCAGGTACCTGTATCTGCTTTTATCTGCTGTTTCAGCCTAAGTTCGCCACAATTTCAGATCTAGCCGCCTCTATCCTGGCGCTATTTTACGGTGGCTATTTACCGACCTTTTGGATTCGCTTGCGGGACACTGGAGCCGCAGGCACAGCCAGTTTGCCATTAGAGGGCTACTGGCCAAATACGCTTATATGGTCGGAGCTTCCCACCGGGCTCACGGTCACTTTCATCGCCTTTGCCTGCATCTGGGGCGCAGATATTGGCGCTTACTTCTTTGGCAAATCATTTGGCCGCACGCCGCTCTCTAGCATCAGTCCCAAAAAGACCGTAGAAGGGGCGATTTTTGGCATGGGAGCCAGTGCAAGCGTGGGCATCGTTGGCGCTTGGTCACTAGGCTGGTCTATCTGGTGGCTCACGGGTGCAGCCCTCGGCACCATTATTGGAATCTCTGGCCTGCTGGGCGATCTCACTGAATCGCTCATGAAACGCGACGCAGGGGTTAAAGACTCTGGCAATCTGATTCCAGGACACGGCGGCATGTTAGATCGCACGGATAGCTATGTCTTCACAGGCCCACTGGTGTACTACTTCGTGCATTACCTAGTTCCCCTACTAGGTCGCTACTAGTCAAGCCTTGTTATGGGTTCACCATTATTTGCCCACTACACACGAGCTGTCCCGTTTGCAGCGTTAGCTGACTAAGCTGAGTATCCGATCCTAAGTTCCACTGAAACCCTTGTAGCGCCTCAATCGACTGTCCTTTGTTGAGATCAAAAAGGTCGGTGAGTGTCTCTAGCCATCGGGGATTGTTGAGCTGTAATTGATTGCCCGCAGCCATAAGCAATTCTGTGCCTATAATCACTCTTTTCTTAGCCGTTTGACCTTGTGCGCGTGGATAAAAGCTAAGTCCCAAGCACTGGTTACCTAGTTGCATTTTAGGACTGTGCAGCGTCGTATCTTTTTGCAGTGGAAGCCGACCGTAGCGAGCTTCAATAGATTGGGCCAGCGTTGGATTTTGGGTGAGCGATCGCCAAAAATCATCCAGCCCCTGACTTAATAACGGCGAAGCCAGCGAAGCGTTCAAATCATCTGTGGTCAGGCTCACTTCACCTAGTACGGGAAACGCAGCCATCAGCCGTAGCGATTTCCCTCTCAAAACTTGACCGATATTAATCCGAATATCCTGAGCGGATAGCTGTAGCTGGCCGATATGGATGCCTTTATAGATGGCCTGCGTTGCAGAGACAGACACGCTTGGCAAATAGCCAGAGATAATTTCGCGATCGCGCCCCCCTAAATCAAGCGACAGATTCTCGACTTGATCAACTTGCGATCGCAACCACAACCTCACAGCCGTAGGCAAAACACGCCCAATAATTCGGCTTCCCTTCTTATCATCAGCCAAAATTTCACCCATATATTTGTCTTCGCACCTGCTTAGCTTTGTGGCAAAGCTCCGCTAATTGCAATTATCTAATGAACCGCCTCGCATGCCTCTAGACTCGTGCAAGCTGGCAAATTGGACTCATCTCCCTTAAATTGTCATGATTTAATGACAATTTGATCCCAACATTCTTACAAACTCGTTGCTTCTGCGGAAACACGGGGGATCTTAATGATCCCAAATGCCTATTCTTGTCATACTATTACGATATTGATCCCCTAGTACGATCCCATCACTTCGTACGGTAAGGAATCATGGCCCCATCGTTTCTTGAGGAGAATCGTAATCAATGTTGAACAACACACCAAACATTCCAATAGAAGAAATGACGCTGCGCCAGCTTCGCAGAGTGGCTAGTGAATATGAAGTGTCGCGCTACAGTCGAATGCGTAAAGTTGAGCTGGTTGCCGCTATCAAGCAAAAGCAAATAGCAGCGGGCGATCGCTCTCCTTCAGCAGAATCGACTGCCCCTCTTAATGGTCAAATGCAGGTAGAAGCCTCTAAGTACGCGAACCCAGCCCAAGAACAGACTTCACACGTTGCCTCACCGTATATAGGTCAATCTGACATGAGTCAAGTTAATGACCAAACCGCTATAGCCGTTGCAGTTCCTGCTGATCGTACCGTTGCAACGACGCCCAGCATGGCCATGCTAGCGACTGTAGATGACAATCTCAGCGAGCTACCTGAGGGCTATGGCGAAAGCCGCATTGTTTTGCTTCCCAGAGATCCCCAGTGGGCGTACACATACTGGGATATTCCTAACGAGCACAAGCAAGAACTCAGAAATCAGGGCGGTAGTCGCTTAGCACTGCGCTTTTATGACGTTACCGATATTGATATCAACAGCCAGAGCCCTCATAGCCTTCAGCAATATGAGTGTGGTGAAGTGGCGCGTGAGTGGTATTTACCTGTGCCTGTGAGCGATCGCGATTACACCGTCGAAATCGGCTATGTCTGTAACGATGGTCGCTGGCTCGTCCTTTCCCGTGCGGCCTCCGTTCGCATTCCACCTGTTTACCCCTCTGACTGGGTTGAAGACAAGTTTCTCACCGTTGACTGGAATGAAAGCTTGCGCGATCGCACAGTCGCTAAGCTCGTATCGCCGGATCAAAAATCAGATGCAGCGGGCGTAGGAACAGCAGGGGCACAGAACGGTGAAGCCAACGGTCTCTACGACGATATGGTTGCCTTAGCCAAGTCAGCAGAAGCTCAGCGCGTAGCAGGCTCTCTGTTTGGCTCCATGCATCAGGTTCCAAACCAAGCCGTTAGCTCCTTTGTATTTCCATCAGGGGCTGGCCTTTGGGCGCTACCTACTGCATCTGGCGTCAATATGTCAGGTGCTGGCCTGTTTGCCTCTGCACCACCTGCAAAGCCTCGCGATTTCTGGTTAGTGGCTGATGCAGAACTGATCGTCTACGGCGCCACTGAGCCGGATGCAACGGTCACTATCGACGGTGAGGAAATTGAACTCACCCCTGACGGCACATTCCGCTTTCAAATGTCCTTCCAGGATGGTGTCCTCCGCTATCCCGTTGTGGCAGTTGCTAAAGACGGCGAACAAACTCGCTCTATCCACATGGACTTCGAGCGCAAAACGCTATCACGCAACACCAACACTAAGGCAGAAGCCGTTCAGGAATGGTTTGCATAGGTCAGCTATTGATCTAGCAAGCTAAATGAAAAAAGGGGTTACGCCGTCATTCTGCGTAACCCCTTTTTATTGGTCAAGTATTTTGAGTGTTTCTAGATTTGGATCAGAGTCCTAGTTTGTGCCTGACAAGATTCCACCGATCTTCTAACCACAGCAAAATTCGATCAACCCACTTCAGCAGTTTTTCAAGAGGATGTTCAACATAGCCCACCATAATTACATCAACGTCTAAGTAATAGGGTTGACCTTTCTGATTCTTAGCATTATCTGAATTCAGAGCAATTGCCCCCAGATCAACATCAGACATATGAACATCCGGCAAACCCTGGAGTCTAAAACCACCCCCTTCAATTTGATCACGACCACTCGTCAGCCGAGCGGCTGATTTTGCCCGATGATATCGCTGTTTCATCCAGGCGATCGCGCTGAGTACTTCAATCCAAAAAGATCGCAGAGGCTGGGTAAGAACGTTTTGCTTTATGGAAACAGCAACGGCGATCTTATTGTTTAAGGTCGAAACGGTAGTACAGGAAGGTTGAACCGTCTGAATCTTACCTACAGAGGGCAAAAAACGATCTATCTGGCTTTGGAGCTGCATTTGCTGATTGGCACTCAACCCATTCCATACCTGTGAATAACCAATGACTAAAAGTAGCGATCGCGTCTCCAAATCACTAGCCACTCCCGTAATCTGACTATGCACCGATATAACCCGGCCTTTATCTGTCAGCTTCGCTAAAACCCTTGCCTTCAGCGGTTGAATCGCCCCATCCATCTTTGAGAGAAGCTTGATCTGATCTAAAGACAAACACCCGCCGACGGCTCTCAAGGTTTTAACCATAGAACGCTCAGCAGTAGTAGCCTTATCAGAACCAGATGGCGCTGAGGTTGCTAAGGTAGCTTCATTAAAACCAGAAAAGTTCAAGCGATTAGCATCTTCATGCCCAAACCCAAACATCCTGCGTTTTTTCACAGATTGCTGTAAACGCTGTCCAACAGCCTGAGATATCTGCACCATTGTAAAGACGGGAACTAACGCTAGCGCAGTCCCAATTTCTACCGTTGCTATCGTTGTAGAACGCGCGCGGCGAAAAGCGCGGCGATGGCGATCTAGGCCGTTTCTGTACTGTGCGATCGCCAATCGTAGTAACTTACTTTGGTATGGGCTAGGCGTCATCTCACAGCTCCGGCCATCGCATTGCGTATTCATCGTTCTAGATTTTAACGGAAGTCATGGCCTCTCATACCGCTACTCTCACCCCAGCCTTACAAATCAACCTAGATCGACTACGCAGCCTCAACACAAAAGATATTCAAACTCGATGGCACTATCATCAGCAAGACATCCAGACTGCTGAAGTGTTAGCCACAGGCAATGCGAACCAATGGCCGCTTACGACCATCAACGATCAGCAGCATATAGCCTGGGATAAAGGGTTAAAAATTCTTTGGCTTTATCAAACCATTACTGTCCTTACTGACTTCAACGGCTATCCGCTTACCGGACTTATCTTGCGACTAGCCCTCACTTGGTGGGCTGATGATGCACAAATTTACGTTGATGGCGTGCTGGTACAGTCAGGTGACTTGTTTGAATGCTTTACTCGAATTTGCCTAAGTCAGAGTGTAAAACCAGGCAATCAGTTTCAAGTGGCTATACGGTTAGTGAGTCCTGGTCATGATGATGGGGCTTTAGTGCGATCGCAACTCATCTACGAACTTCCCAGCCACCAGCCCACCCCCGAACCCAGCTTTATCGCCGATGAACTTACCGTTCTAGCGACCCTCGAACCACAGCATCAACCCAAAATTGAAGCAGCCCTCTCACAGCTCAATTGGAACAGCTTGTCAACCAAGCTTAGCAACACAACAAGTTCTACAGAAGATGCTCTTAATGTTTGGCAAAATCTCTCGCTTCCAAGCACACAAACAGCCACCATTCACCCATTTCAACAATCACTAAGCCAGTTACGAAGAACACTCATACCGCTCTGTTCTGAATTAAAAAAACGTACCATTGAATGTGTCGGGCATGCCCACCTAGATATGGCCTGGTTATGGCCAATAGCAGACACTTGGGACGCTGCCGAACGAACTTTCAAGTCTGTTCTCAATCTGCAAAAAGACTTTCCAGAACTCACGTATACGCACTCTAGCCCTGCTCTTTTTGAGTGGATAGAACAGAATAGTCCAGCCCTATTTGAGCAGATTCAGGCGAAAGTAAAAGAAGAAAGTTGGAGCATTGATGCTGGGCTATGGATTGAGCCTGAATTTAACATCATTAGTGGAGAAGCGATCGCCCGGCACATCCTCTATGGCCAACGCTACTGTCAAGAAAAATTTGGCAAAATCAGCAAAATTGCGTGGCTCCCTGACTCTTTTGGCTTTTGCTGGCAACTCCCTCAACTTCTTACTCAAGGGGGCATCGAAACCTTTGCAACGCTAAAGCTCACTTGGAACGACACCACCGAATTTCCCCATCAGATCTTCTGGTGGCAGTCTCCCGACGGCAGCCGCATCCTCAGCATTATGCTTCCTCCCATTGGCAGCGACATCGATCCCGAAAAAATGGCTGCTCAGTCAAAAAAATGGAGCGACAGCACAGACATACTAAATACGCTATGGCTCCCTGGATTAGGTGATCATGGCGGTGGCCCAACTCGCGACATGTTAGAGAAATCTCGGCGCTGGGAGAAGTCGCCATTCTTTCCACAGCTCAGCTTCACCACACCTAATCAATATATAGAAAATCTATCTATTCAACCTTCCACATCGCTCCCTGTCTGGAAAGATGAACTTTACCTAGAGCTTCACCGTGGCTGCTACACCACTCACGCCGAACAAAAACAAAGTAATCGTCAGGCTGAAGATTTGCTCTACCAAGCAGAAGTGTTTGCCACAGTTGCCCAAATCGTGGCTGAGCATCCCTATCCCAAAACTAATATTGAAAAAGCATGGAAAATGCTGCTCTTTAATCAGTTTCACGATATTTTACCAGGTACGTCTATTTCTGAAGTATTTGTAGAAGCCGATCAAGGGTGGAAGCAGATTCAGCAGATTGGACAGGATGTTTTAGATCAGAGTTTGGAGGCGATCGCCTCCACCATCAAACTACCCCCCTCGCCTCATCCAAACGCTAAACCTATCCTCATTTTTAACTCACTGGCATGGCAGAGAGACGCTGTAATCACCTTCGATTTATCCGAGATAGATGCCGAAAGCACACAGTTCAAGTGGATCGTCTACAGTCCAGATCAGCAGATCATCTCAAGTCAAAACGCTCTCGGACTATTGAATGAGAAAACGCCGCATCAGCTTTTGTTTTTAGCCTCAGACATTCCTGCGCTCGGCTACCAGTGCTACTGGGTTCGACCAACCGATACACTCACTGAAAAAACAAAACCCACGGAATACGTTCTTGAAAACCAATTTCTCAAGGCCGTTATCAGTCCACGCACTGGGCAAATCGCCAGCCTCATAGAAAAGACCACTCAAAAAGAAACTTTCAGCAGCCCAGGTAATCAGCTACAAATCTTCCAAGACCAATGCGGGTACTGGAACGCTTGGAACATCGCATCAGATTATGAAAAGCACCCGCTACCTAATCCCGAGCTATTCTCAATTCAATGGATTGAAAACGGCCCTATCCGACAAAGGATACGTACGACCCATGAAACAGACGAAGCCTTCATCACCCAAGACTATATCTTAGACACTCACGCACATATTCTTACTGTAGAAAGCGATATTCTCTGGGAAGAGAACCAAGCTATTCTTAAGGTTAAGTTTCCACTCGATACAAGATCCAATAACGCCACTTATGAAACTGCCTTCGGCGCCATCATCCGACCTACTATTTCTAAAACCAAAAAAGAAGAAGCAAAGTGGGAAGTACCGGCTCTACGCTGGGCCGATCTCAACGATGAACGATTCGGTGCCAGCATCCTGACTAAAGGCAAACACGGATTCGATGCGACCCCAAGCTGCCTACGCCTCACCCTTCTAAAGTCTCCTATTTGGCCCGATTCCACAGCAGATAGAGGATGGCACCAATTTACCTACGCTATATACCCCCATTCTGGCAGTTGGCAAAACGCCCACACTGTCAGACGCGCACGCGAGTTCAATATTGCACCTGTTACGTTTCAACCGAAGAGCGCTTTATCAAGGCTAAATCCACACAGCTCTACTGAAGGCAGCTTCTTCAAAATTCACAATCATAATATCGTCATGTCCACGCTCAAACCATCAGAGAATCATTCTGAAGAATTTATTTTGCGCTGCTATGAAGCCCATGGAGAAACCACCGACATTAAAATAGAGAATTCGATTAATCTATCTGTCTCGTCAAAGGGAGGAGTGCGCCAAACTGACTTGCTCGAAAGACCCGTCACTAGTCTGAACCTTACATCTATCGAACCTTGGCAGGTATTAACTTACTGCTTTAAAAAAGAAAGGCCTAGTTGATAATTAGCTAGGCTCTTCGAAACTCGTTATTGATCACACTTTAGCAGGGCGTTACGAAACGGCGGCTAGTTCGCGATCGCCCGCCTCGTCGCTGCCTGTCTCTTCACTCATCTCGTTCACATTCCGAATAATATCTAGATCGATATCCAGCACAGTCATGTTTAGACCAGCCTTAGGACTATTGTCTACCTTAGAAATGAAAGGGCTCGGCTCAACGTTACCCGTACAAATAATCAAAGAGCCTTTCTTTAAGTAAGGCAGTGTTCGCCAAGCGATTGACTTTTCCCAAATACTCAAGGAAACCGTAAACGATTCTTCCCTATCTCTTACACCTCGAACATAAATTGTCGCCTTCGCAACGTTCGCTTTACCGCCAGTTTTTAGATCTACAGTTCTAATTTCAGCGTCCGCTGCTAGATTACCACTTACGACCCATTTATTAAGTCCAGTACTCGCCATCGCTAATTCCTTTTTTTTGTCAAACGTAGCCAAACTAAAGGTGCCCACCATCAAAGCCGATGCGACTATCGAAGTACACTGAGGACATATAATACAAAGCCGACTCAATCATAATGATTGAGTCGGCTTTTAACTAATTAACCTGGCATCGAGCTATTTTCACAAGGGCCAACGCCCTAACTATCTTCGCCGCTACAATGTTTCACAGTCGAGTTCGGGATGGAGTCGAAGTGGGGCCAC
>JBHYED010000033.1:0-48173 GCA_051860365.1 Phormidesmis sp. | reverse complement strand
ATTTTCCCGACGTATTTGAGTGGATGCTAGAACAGGTCGGTGATTTGCCCATGCCCCGGAAGTCAGCTAAAGCACGTTCGCTGACTTCCTTATACGTAGACGGTTTTTCGGCTTAAGTTGATACCCGTCAATCGGCTTAGATATATATCGCGATATTCCTCAAGGAGATGGATATGAGACCTTGGCAAAAGCGCTACAGGCTTCTAATGTGGTTTCGATTAAAAGCCTCGGGACGAGCGATGCTAATAGTATTCCACCGCCACCTAATCTAGATCCTAGTCAGATTGGATTTAATGATTTTATTATTGATGATGACGGCATTTTGCGACGAAGCTTGCTGTTTGCAAAGCTATCTATTGACGAGCCTGTTTATTCTTTTTCCTTACAGATAAGCCTGAATTACTTAGGCGGAGAAGAAGCGGCTGGTTTTGCCATTGATAAAAACTCTCTTAGGATAGGCTCTACGGAGTTTTTGACGTTACAGCCTGATTCTGGTGGATATGACAATATCGATCCAGCGGGTCTTCAGATTCTTTTAGATTATCGATCATCTAACTGGGTAGCTCGCAGAGTGACCTTCACTGAGATGCTGGCTGGCGATGTTGATCCTGAATGGATTGAAGACAAAATTGTGATGATTGGTGTAACAGCGCCTAGTCTGAAAGATTTCTTTTACACGCCCTATAGCGCCGGAAAAAGTGATGAGCATGTAATGCATGGGGTGCTGGTTCACTCTCAGATTGTGAGCCAAATACTGGGCAGCGTTTTAGATGAACAGCCGCTGTTTTGGTTTTGGCCTCAGCAGGGAGAAGTTGTCTGGATTTGGATATGGTCTTTGGTGGGTGGTGTTCTCGTTTGGCGGCTGAAGCGGTCTGTGCTGCTAGGGGGTGCTATTTTAGCGAGTCTGGCTGGGCTGGGTGGCGTGTGCTTTGTGACATTCCTCCATATGGGCTGGATTCCAGTGGCTGCTCCGGCCCTAGGGCTGCTGCTAACGAGCGGCGCTTTGATTACGTATCAAGTATTTCATCAGTCTTTTTATGACTTACTGACGGGCCTGCCTAATCGGGCTCTTTTTGTTCGACAGCTCAAGAAAACTATTCAGAAAAGTAGCCGGTCGGATATACACACGTCTTCAGCTATTTTACTGCTCGATTTGGATCATTTTAAGGCGATTAATGAGAGCTTTGGCCATAAGTTTGGCGATCGCTTGCTTATAGCAGCCGCAAATCGAATTAAAGCGCATCTTCCCCCGCATGCTCAGCTTGCTAGACTCGGAGGGGATGAGTTTGCGATTTTGCTACAGGATTTGACTGAGGCTAATCAGGTCACAAAGGTTGCTGACACTTTGTATAACCAGCTAATAGAACCGTTCAGTATTGAACAACATGTAATTACAATAAGCTCTAGTATCGGGATTGCGCTAAATCAAATGAGAGATGCGGCTGAAGCTGAAACGCTAATGCAGGACGCTCATCGGGCCATGGCAAGGGCCAGGGCTTTGGGCAAAGAACACTACGAGATTTTTGATCCAGGGATGAGAGCAGAGGCTGTTAAGCGCTTTCAGTTAGAAGCTGAACTGAGGCAGGCAATTACTAAAAAAGAGTTTATGCTCTACTACCAGCCCATCGTAAATCTACAAACCGGCCAGCTAGCTGGGTTTGAATCATTAGTGCGGTGGCAGCACCCTCAACGGGGATTTGTGTCGCCAGGGGCTTTTATTCCGGCGGCTGAAGAGACGGGGCTGATTGTTCCGATGGGTAGCTGGATTTTGGCAGAGGCTTGCAGCCAGATGCACTCGTGGCACCAGCAGTTTCCGCATGCGAAAGACTTGATGGTGAGCGTTAATCTTTCGACCAAGCAGTTTAACCAAGAAAATTTGACTGAGGAAGTATCGGCTATTTTGCGGGCAACCGGATTAGATAGTCAGTGTCTGAAGCTGGAGCTGACTGAAAGTGCGGCGATGGATGATGTGAATGGTGCCATTGAGCAGTTGGTGAAGCTTAAGTCTTTGAATTTGAAGCTGAGCCTGGATGATTTTGGCACGGGCTATTCGTCGCTGAGCTATCTGCATCAGCTACCGACAGATACGCTGAAGGTGGATCAGTCTTTTGTGGGCCGGATGAATGAGAAGACGGGTGAGGACGGTGAGATTGTGAAGACAATTATTTCGCTGGGTCATCAGCTAGGTATGGATGTAATTGCCGAAGGGATTGAGACTGCTGAGCAGTTAGCAGGGCTGCGGCGATTGAGCTGTAACTACGGACAGGGGTACTTTTTTGCGAAGCCGCTGCCTGCTGATGCGGCTGAGGCTCTGATTGCAGAAGATGAAATGTGGCTAGATAGCAATCTAGATTTTGGCAGGGCGTTGGCGAAGCCACTCCGCTGAGTATCGCCAACTAACTTCCACACACTGTATTAAAATCAGGGCGTATTTTAGGAGTGACTATGGCAGATTCTGTACAGTGGACGGCAGCAGCGGAGGCTAGACTTAAAGAAATTCCCTTTTTCGTTCGGCCCTCAGCGCGTAAAAAAATAGAGAAATATGCGCGTGAAAACGGACACACTGAGATCTCCGAGACGGTGTACCAACAGGCTAAATCACAGTTTGGTCGAAAAAAGTAAAAAAGCCCCGAGAAACCGCTTTAAGACTCCTCGGGGCTTTTGCTGGCTAGGTGATAAAGCGTCTATCGGATGATTTCGCTTTCTACTTCAATGACTGCGGCATCGCGGGTGGTTTCTGGTGCTGTTTTTTCAGGAGTTGCTTGCCCTGCCCGAGCAAAGTTGAACTGCTCTTTGATGTTGCTGTAGCGTTGGCCATAGCGATCGCTCAGCACACCGTCTAGCTTGCTAGCCTGTGTCTTTAGCTGAGGGAACAGCTTTTCTTTAGTTGCTTGAGCAAGCACACGAACAAAGCGAATAAGGCGCTCTGTACGGTCTTCTGTTTCTGCTTCTTGCTGCCAAACCTGATTAACGGTTTGCGAAGCCTGCTGGCCTTTTTCTTTGACAGTGGCAACGGTTTCAGTGGTCACTTCCTTTGCCAAAGGGCTAATCACAGCGCGACCTGCTTTAAACTCGGCTGCCGTTTCGCTGAAGGCTTTGCGCAGGATTTTAGTAATGCGCTGAGAACGCTCGGTGCTCTCTTTTGTAAGTGTTTTTAGCTTTTCGACAGTGGAAGGTGCTGGGCTGGGCGCAGTGTCAGAAATTTCGGATGGTACGGTGTAAGTCATGGTTGCGTTCTCTTTTGTAAAGGGTTTAACGGTGTGAGTATTGAAATAGATGAGAGAGAATATTAGCTGACGGCGACGGCATCGACCGTAATGGTTTGAGCGGTTTCAAGCTCAGCGTTTGTATCGGGCTGTCTTTTGCGCTTAATCTGCTCTGTCATGAGCTGGCTAACTTCTGCCACTAGGAGGCTGACGACTATGCCATCGTCTATCCAACCTAGGACAGGAAATACATCAGGCGAAATATCTAACGGGCTGACTAGGTACAACAGGGTTCCAAAAATGACGACCCAGCGATATTTGGTGTGCTTGAGTGCTTTTCGGTAAAGGTTGAGAAGGACGGATGCGAAGGGTGATTTTTTCATTCTGCTTGGCCCCGTCTTTTAGCTGGGGTGCTTTGTTCCAACAACTATATAATCGCAGATTGGTTGGTTGGCGTCAGGTGTAGATTGCACACCGAACAAGGTCTGTACGGTTGTTGTTTGTTTTACGGTTTACCGTAACTGAAGGGGTGGTTTACCGTAAAAACGTTTAGGCTATGAGGCTAGTGAGATGAACTAGCTCTGGCAGGATAAGGGCTTTTAGGGCGAGTCTGACGGCTTTGGTAGAACCGGGGACTGAGAAAATTAGGGTGCTGTTATTGCTAGAGGTGTGAATGCCTGCGACGGCTCTAGAGGCGATCGCTCTCGAACCAATCTCTGCATAGCTAAGCTGCCTAAAAATTTCACCAAAACCAGGAAGTTCTTTGGTAAGGAGCTGGGCGATCGCATCATAAGTCGTATCGCGAGGGGCAATGCCCGTGCCGCCATTCAGCAAAATAGCCTGGATATCTAACTGCGTTGAAAGGCTTTTGACGAGCCTAGCAATCTGCTCAGGCTCGTCTTTGATGATTTGATAGTGCGCCACCGTATGACCAGCAGCGGACAGATGATCTTTCATAATCTGTCCGCTGTTGTCGGTCGCAGGCGTGCGGGTATCGCTGACGGTGAGTACCGCACAAGAGACGACGCTAGCAACGGATGCTGAACTCAGATCAGGATGCGGCGTGTGAGCTGCCATTACTAAAATCTACTTGTTCAGATTGTTCAGAGATCTGCTTATCGGATATCTACTCGTCGTCAGACTTAGTAAGGCCCATGTCGTTGTCTCTGGCGTATCTGTCCATAAAGCGCATGAAACGCTCCCATTCTTCTTGGCCGCGCATCACAAAAACAGCCTCAACGCCAGCAGGCTCGCCGTTTACAAACTTTCCGTTGACATCGCGGGTGGTCAGCTCGCCTTCTTCATCGACCATATATAGGCCGGTGATTTCACCGCCTTCTTCTACGAGTGCCTTGGGTCTGTCAAAGTAAAAGGTGGCGGTGCCATCGGATAGGTCTTTGGCGCGAGTGATGCGGATGTCGGGAATGATTTCCTCTTTGACGCCGCGAGCAAACTGCATTTCAGCCATGGTGAATCTTTACGTTGCGTGAACTAATGTCTTTAGTTTCTCATTTTATCGAACCTTATTAAAGCGTTCGCCTAAAGAGAAACTTGATAGGGCGAAAATACGGCGGGCAGTTTGCTGCTGAGAACTAAGGTCTGGTAGACCATGGCAGAAACTTCTGCGCGGGTGGCGGCTCGGTTGGGGCGCAGCTCTGAAAGGTTGGGGCGGTTGAAGACGAGGCCTAGCTGGGTAGCGGTAGCGATCGCGCGCTCCGCATACCCTGGAATGTCTGATTTATCCGTATAGAACTGGAGCGATCGCAAATTTGGCGGAGACACTGCCTGCATATTGAGCCCGCTAACTAAAGCAAGCAGTGCCTGTAGCTTCGTTAGTGGAAAGTTTGGATCGAACGTTAAATCTGGAAAGCCTGATATGAACTGGGCGCGGTAGGCTTGCTGAATGACGGACGCCCCCCAAAAGTCGCTGGCCACGTCTCTAAACTGTACGGCAGGGCGCTTGGGTTCTGGGTCAAAAGCGCCGACGAGCAGGGCCGCAAATTGAGCGCGGGTCATGGGTGCATTGGGCTGAAAGGTAGCGTCACGAAAGCCGCTCAGCCAGCCTTTTTGCACCAGCGGATCGATGAAGTCTTTGGCCCAGTGGCGGTCGGAAAGATCAGAAAAGTTAGGTGTAGATGATTCGACTTTGGGAATGAATGGCGAGGCGAGGCGGGGGGTATTGCCGATGACGACGAGCGCCTGGTGGACGAGCGCGGTGGTTTCGGCGCGGGTGATGGGCTCTAGCGGTCGCAGCACGTAGGGGTCTGGATAGCTGACAATCATCTGGCGCTCGGTGGCAGCGGCAACCGCTTCGATAGCGTAGCTGGGGATTTGAGCGCGATCGCGATATACCAGCAGCATTTCAGACCGGCCTTTGCTATCAATGACGCGATCGCCCAGCCCATTTACTAAAGCCACAATGGCCTGCACTCTGGTCATGGGCGCGTTTGGCCTAAAGGTGCCATCTGGAAAGCCAGTGAGGAAGCCTTGGGTTTGGGCCTGACGAATGGCTTTGGCGGCCCAGAAATTGGCGAGTACGTCTTGAAAGCGGCTGAGCGATCGCGTGACCTCAATATTGGGAAAAGAGGCCGATACGAGGGCTGCAAACTGAGCGCGAGTGACCTGAGCATCGGGCTGAAAGGTACCGTCTAAAAAGCCTTTAATGAGCTGTTTTTCAGCGAGAATTTCGACAAAAGGTGCGGCCCAGTGCCCGACCAGATCGTTAAATCTGCTGTCCAAGGAAAGGCCCGCTAGAGGGTCTGAGCCGTTTTCTGGCTGGGCTGATGGCAGCGGCGTCGGCTCTACGTTTCCCAGCAATACGGCGGGTACAGCGACTTCATCGGGAATTTCACTAGGCAGGTAGGCAACCGGGCCCTGCACGCGAATCGGATTGAGCTGGTTGCCTGCGGTGGCGATAGGGGCGGCTGTGTCGTTGCGGACATCGTATAGTTTGCCTTCAAATTTGTTTTGGCCCAAATCTTGGGGGTGGCCGATGTCGGGTGCGGCTCGATCCTGCGTCCACAGGCCAGCTTCTTGACTGGTCAATACTTGATTTTTGCGAAGGACGGGGCGGGCAGTGTTAGCGATCGCAATCCCACAGCGGTTGCTCAATATCTGGTTGGCAATCACCAGCGGTGCGGCCTGATCGACGATCAAAATGCCATGGTCATTACGCTCAAATTTATTTTGTCGGATTTCACCTTTGGCTTGAGCGCCAATAGAAAGTCCGGCAGCGCCGTTGTCTGAAAACTGATTTTTAGATAGGAAAGGATGGGATTTGCCCGTGACGACCACGCCGTGTTGCTGGCAGCGGAGTAGCCGGTTGTTGATGACCAGCGCTGCGCCTTGTGTGGTGAGAATGCCGCTGCCTGTAGGATTGGTGATGGTGATGTTGCGAATTTGGGTGCGATCGCCTAGTACCACCGTGACATTTTGCCCGCCTTGCTGCTGCGCTAGGTTGCCACCACCCTCAATGGTGACGGCCTGATTAGCCAAGCCCGCTACCGTAACGCCGGATGGCACGCTCAACGGAAACTGCTCACTCGCTTGGTAGGTGCCGGGTGCGAGCTGAATGATGCTACCGGGCTGCGATCGCTGCAATGCGCGGGTGATGGTTTTGATGGGAAACTGTGAAGTGCCTTCGTGGCTATCTTGTCCCGTTGGGCTGACGTAAATAACAGGCATGAGCGCAAGTAAGGCTACGTTAGTTAGATAACCATAAAACGTTGGCAAGTGTCGTGTGAGGCTCATCTAACGGGGTTGCGCTGGTAAGGGACTGCAGCCGTTAGAATGAGTGCAGCCTTGGCAACGCGCCTGCTTTTTTACCCTATTTAACTCTCCTGAACTATGGCAGATTGGCTAGAACATACCGTTCACGTTGATGTGGATGCGTCTGTAGAAGATGTTTGGGCGATGTGGTCTGACTTGGAGCAGATGCCGAACTGGATGAAGTGGATTGATTCGGTGGAAATTTTGAAAGACGATCCCGATTTGTCTCGCTGGCGTTTGAATACGGGTGGGCTGTCGTTTTCCTGGCTATCGCGAATGGTAAATATTGTGCCGCAGCAGATTATTCAGTGGGAGTCGGTGGACGGACTGCCGAATAAAGGCGCGATCCGTTTTTATGGTCGGAAGGATGGAACGAGCACGGTAAAAATGACGATTTCCTATGCGCTTCCTGCAATTTTGGCGCGGATGATGATGAGCAATTCGTTTGTTGATCGAGTGGTGACGTCCACGTTGCAGGCTGATTTGGATAGGTTTAAGGCGCTCGCGACGACAGCGCCAACTGATGAGCAAGCTTGAGGCGATGTGAGGTGAACTGGGATGCTGCGATAGAACAGTTGCGATCGCACGATATCAAAGCACTTTTTACCCAATCTTTAGGCTGGCAGCCCATAGAAGAGAGTGCGATCGCTGCAATCAAGCCGATTGAGCGATGTCAGCAGCGCTGCGAGCCGGTTGCCTATGGTGATAAGACGATTGTTTGGCAGGTGTTGCTAAACGCTGGCGTGCCATTTTCTCCGAGCGTGAGGCGATCGCTGTATCAGGCTGTTTTGCAAAAAACGAATTCGCTAGAAACCGCTGAATCGTCTTTGATGATTTTTGTTGCTGATGATAAAACGCGCAGCCTTTGGTGTTTAGACGCCGAAGAGAGTGCTGTGTACGTGGTAGGTCAACCGATAGCGCTATGGCGGTTGCGGCTAAAGCGACTAGCTCAGCAGAACCGCAGCTTATTTTCTACTGTTGATCGGCCTCAGGTAAAGTATGAGACTTTTGAGCAGTTGCTGAAAGGCCTATCGGAAGGAATCGGCGGTATTAGCAATCGTGCCGACCGAGAAGACTATGCGCTGGTGACCTTACAGCGCTTGATATTAGTGCAGAGTATGCAGGCGAAAGGCTGGTTAAATGGGGATACCTGGTACCTACAGACCCAGTTTGGGGAGGCGTTGCAGCAGGGCGAGAATCTGTTTTTTTCACTGTGCCTGCAGCCGCTCTATCGAAGCTTTGCGCTGCCTGTGGTGGAGCGATCGCACACGCTGAACACCAGCATGGAATCTGTTCCTTTTTTGGGCCAATGGTTTGATGAGCACCGACTAGAAAAAAGATATGGAGAAGCCGTTACTATTGACGACCGACCCTTTGAAGCTATTTTAGGCTGGCTCAGTGAGCAGTCTAGCGGTGACCTGCTAAACCCTCTGATGAGTGGAGATTTGGGATATTCACTAGAACGGTATTGGGCACAGCGGGTGCAGCCGAAATCTGCGTATGTGGGTGGATTGACGCTGGCTCGGGCTTTGAGCGATCGCATGTTAAAGCCACTCATTCTAAGTCGACTGGATAAATCATTAATCCCACCGTTACTACAGCTAGAAAATATTGAAAAAATAGGCCTGAACGATCTGTTGTTTCACGCTTCGCCTAGATTGTGCCGTCATCTTATTCAAGATATCCTTCCCGAATTACGCATCCTCGATCCTGCCTGTGGAAGCGGCAGCCTGCTAGTCGCACTCCATCAACGGCTGCTTGACGTCTTCAGCATTTTGACAGGCTACATTCAGCAGAACCAAGATGCGCAGCTTGAAATATGGCGGCTGGGCGTTGTGCAGGCGTCGCCCACCGAAAGTATCACTTCGACGCCTGCAGCAGCGAGCACCCATTCGCGTGACAATAGCCTGCTGTTGAATATTCAAAAGCGATTGCTGAAAAACAATCTCTATGGTGTCGATATTTTATTAGACGTTGTTGAGACTGCGCGCTTTCAATTGCTAATGCACTTGGTGGCAACCGCTCAGCATCCAGAAAGCCTTGAACCACTCATAGATCTCTCCTTTAATGTGATGGCAGGCAACAGCTTAGTGGGTCTGATTTCGGTTGATGAAGAAAGCTTCGATCAGATCAACAAATCAGGTTCAGTTGACATTTTGCAGGGCAATTTGTTACAGTCTCTAGCTGCAGACGGATACCAAACAATCCTGGCTGAAAAAGATCTTGCTTTGGAGCACTACAAGTCTCGAAACCATCTGTTAGCTCAGGCGAGTAATGTTCCGGCGTATGCAAGGGCTTCTTTACTAAGAGAAGAGATTTTACAGCTTGATAAGAAGGCTCAGCATAAATTAGATGCTTTGCTGCTGAATCAAATGAGCCAGCAACTGGGCATTCAGTACAAGGCGATGCAGTTGGATGATAAACCCCTGAGGCGATCGCTCAGCATTGAAGATATTGACATTCTACAGCCGTTCCATTGGGGCTATTGTTTCAGTGGCATCATTGCTCGCGGCGGGTTTGATGGTATTGTATGCGCGCCACCTTGGGGTGTTTTTCGGCCAACGGCTGAAGAATTTTTTCAGCGATTTCAAGATTTGGCTGAAGCAAAAGGTGTTGATCGTGAAAAAAGTGTAAAACTGTTGAAAACGTCTAAACAAGCGCTGGCAAAAGGCGACCCAGATATCACTCAAGCTTGGCTGTTTTATCAAGATCAGTATGCCTATGTTGCTGACTACTTTTATCGAAGCGATCAGTATTCTCACCAAAGTCCGACCGTCAACGGTAAGGCCGTGCGCAACCAGCTTGTGCGAGAGAGGCTGTTTGTAGAGCAGTGTTTGAATTTGCTGGCGCCGAATGGCTTGATGGCCGTTGCGATGCCTGATGAGCTATCAGAGGAGACTAAGGCGCGATCGCTCTTTCAGTACACACAAGAGAATGGCCGTGTGAGCGAGCAAACGCTTTTAGGAGACGATGATGGGATGCTGTCGGAATCAGTTGTTGTTTTTAAGATCAACCGCAGTTCTTGAAAGCTTTTTAGCGGTAGGTAGCTTGGGAAGTGATGCGCGACCTGCGAATTTGCATCGCACCTGCTATGACGAGTAAACCAGCGATCGCGGCAGGCTCTGGTACATCTGTGGGCTGCCCGCTCTCGGAGCCATCAATCCCAGAGCCATCAATCCCAGAGTCATCATTCTCAGAGCCATTACCCGCCATAGAAGAGCGCTTTATCTTTGCAAACAAAGTGCTGTCTATAGACTGATCTTCAGGAATTTGGAAGCTGCGAGTGAACGTTGCCCCGTCATCTGGGCTAAAGCCTAATATCTCTATGCTGTACGTATCCTGCTCAACCGCAAAGATTTGAGGCGAAGGATTTTCAGAAATAGTAAGGCGATCAGCGCTGCTGCTGCTGTCTGTATTGGGCGTTAGATTGAAGGCAAAGCGATATTCAAACTGCTGCTGCGATCGCGTAGGCTGTAGCAAATTAATATTTACGCCTAATGGCACGCTAGAAGCATTCGTACCGCTAAAGGTTTGCCCATTAAGATACGTCAGACTGCCGACTGAAAAGACCTGATCGTTAGTCGCCGAGAAGTCTTTACCGACAAAGGTGAGCTGATTGGGCATAGAGCCCTCACCAGGTTCGCCCAGCGTGAAAGTCTCTGTCTGATCATCGGGCTTTTCTATGCTAAAAACAGATTCAAAATCTACAGACGAATCTATAAGTGGTGTGCCAAAGGAGCCGCTGCTACTGCCGCTAATAATGACGGCTGCCCATACCTGGGCGCTAGGCGAGAGTGCCGATAGCAAAACAGCTACCAGCGTAGCCAATGCAAACTTTACGGAGTGAAGCATGTCGGATATTCAGCATAGTAATAAACATATCAAGAAAAATTGATGCACCTACACGCCCAACGTAGTAATTTCGTTAAGCAGATGCCTATAGCGGAACTATAGGTTCTTCAACTCTTTATCTAATTTCTAACTCGCCGCTTTCGGCCTTCGTTAGAAACATTCGAGAGTCGCTGTTATATTCAACAGAAAGATTCTATGAGTATCCTGATCCATTGCATAAAGCTATAGTGAACATGCTTTATGCAAGGGGGCTATAAGATTCACAGTAAGTTTATACGTGAGTTCCGGAAGCTGTCAGAAGCCTTTGCTGTTAACACTTATAGCGTTCTGAATTAGCGTTCTAAATTTGTTTTGATACTTGCCAATGGTGACTGCTGAATATGTCCCAATAATTTGTGAAAAAGCGAACTGTTGTGAACTCAAGACAAAAAAAGGGTATGAAGGATTTCTTCCCCTTCATACCCTTTTTGTTAGCCGAAGCTATTTTTGTTAGTGCTTTGTCTTTCTCCCGTTGTCTTCAACTTAGAACAACTATCCGGAGAAAAATCCTAGCAATTTACTTTTCTGTCTCTGAGAACTCTGCATCAATAACATCGTCTTCCCCAGACCCTTTGCTGTCAGTTGGCTCGCTCTCAGCGTCAGGCGCTGCGTCCGCGCCCTCTGCACCCTGCTGATACAGGTTGCTGCTGAGTGCATAAAGCGCCTGCTGAAGCTCTTCCATCGCGGGCTTGATTTTATCAAAGTCCTCAGCGGCAAGGGCGTCCTTGAGGGCCTTAATCTGGCCTTCAATTTTCTCCTTGTCTTCAGCCGGAACCTTGTCACCTAGCTCTTGAACCTGCTTTTCAGCCTGATAGGCAAGTGAGTCAGCCTGGTTTTTGGTATCGATGTTGTCACGACGCTCCTTATCTGCACCCGCGTTAGTTTCCGCGTCACGTACCATCTGATCGACTTCAGTATCAGAGAGCGTCGAAGCACCTGTAATGCTAATAGACTGCTCTTTGCCTGATCCTTTGTCTTTGGCGGTGACGTTTAAGATGCCGTTGGCGTCAATATCGAAGGTTACTTCGATTTGAGGGACGCCGCGCTGAGCTGATGGAATGCCATCGAGACGGAAGACACCGAGGTCTTTGTTGTCGTTGGCCATTTCTCGCTCACCCTGGAGCACATGAATTTCTACGTTGGTTTGACCATCGACAGCAGTGGAGAACACCTCTGACTTTTTCGTAGGAATTGTGGTGTTGCGAGTGATGAGCTTGGTCATGACGCCACCGAGGGTTTCAACGCCTAAGGACAGCGGTGTAACGTCTAGGAGCAAAATGTCCTTAACTTCGCCAGCGAGTACGCCACCTTGAATGGCTGCGCCGATGGAAACCACTTCATCAGGGTTAACCGTTTGGTTAGGGGCTTTGCCCAGAATTTTCTCAACGAGATTTTGTACGGCAGGGGTTCTAGTTGAACCACCCACGAGCACGACTTCATCAATATCAGTTGTGCTGAGCTTGGCATCTTTGAGCGCGTTCTTTACGGGAATGCCGCAACGATCAATTAGATCAGAGCACAGTTCCTCGAATTTGGCGCGAGTTAAGGTGGTTTCTAAGTGCTTAGGGCCATCTTGAGTGGCAGTGATAAACGGTAGGTTGACCTCTGCTTGGCTAACGCTGGAGAGTTCGATTTTGGCTTTTTCAGCGGCTTCAGTGAGGCGCTGTAGAGCCTGCTTGTCTTTGCGAAGGTCGATGCCTTCTTTTTTGGCGAAGTCTTCAGCGAGGTAGTCAACGAGCTTTTTGTCGAAGTCGTCGCCGCCGAGGTGAGTGTCACCAGAGGTGGCGAGTACTTCAAATACGCCGTCGCCGACTTCAAGGATAGATACGTCGAAAGTACCGCCACCTAGGTCAAAGACGAGGATGGTTTCGTTGCTTTTTTTGTCGAGGCCGTAAGCGAGGGCGGCGGCAGTGGGCTCGTTGATGATGCGAAGGACTTCAACGCCTGCGACTTTACCGGCGTCTTTGGTGGCCTGACGCTGAGAGTCGTTGAAGTAGGCAGGCACAGTGATGACGGCCTGGGTTACTTTTTCGCCGAGGTACTTGCTGGCGTCGTCTACGAGCTTGCGGAGTACCTGCGCTGAGATTTCTTCGGGCGCATACTGCTTGCCGTCAGAGGTTTCAATTTTAACGTTGCCGCCTACTTTAGCAATTTTGTAGGGGACTTCGCTGGACTCGTTGTTGACTTCATCGTACTGACGACCGATGAAGCGCTTCACTGAGTACAGCGTATTTTCGGGGTTCATGACCGCCTGACGCTTGGCGATTTGACCGACGAGGCGATCGCCATTTTTGGCATAGGCTACCACCGATGGCGTAGTGCGAAAACCCTCGGCGTTTGCGATTACAGTAGGCTTACCGCCTTCCATAACTGCGACGACCGAGTTGGTGGTTCCAAGGTCAATTCCAACAACTTTTCCCATGTGTATCTCCGGTGCTTTGAATAGCTAACGACTAAGTAATTTGTTCGTGAAGGTTATATACATAGTGCGCAATGGAGGTGGGTTTGCTGAAGGGGGGGTTACCGAACCGGGGGCTTCGGCTAGGCTTGGCCGCCAGAAACACGCCAGTTGAGATGCACAGCTCTTAAAGAAATAGACGCAGAATGCTTCGAATGAAAAAATTGGTAGCAAAATAGGAATTACTCAATGGAAGCGTGCGTATAGCTTCCTCACTTCTTAAAAAACTATGATTCAAACTGTCAAGGCTAAAGCGACGGTTAAGCCGGGTGGCTTTATCGAAGTGCACTCAGATGAGCTTCCCGAAGGCGCCACCGTTGAAGTGATTGTGCTGGTGGAAGAAAAGACTGAAGCGACGAAAAAGCCAAGAAAGCTAACTGACTTTATTGGTGCTGCTAAGGGCAGCTTTTCCAGCGTTGCCGAAATTGATGCCTACATTCGGCAAGAGCGCGATTCATGGGATTGATCATACTCCTGAGAGGCAACCGTGTCTACTTAGATGCCAATATTTGGATCTACGCGTTAGAGAACGTTGCTGAATATAGTGATTCGCTGGTTGCTTTGTTTGAAGCGGCTGAGAAAGGTTCGCTGATGATTTTCACGAGCGAGCTGACGCTTGCAGAAGTGTTAGTGAGGTCTATTAGGGAGAATGATATGGCGAAGCAAACAGCCTACACTGAAGCTATTACGGACACAGGGAATACGACTGCCGTGCCTGTTAGTCGCAGTATTCTTTTGGAAGCGGCTAAGGTTAGAAGCAAAACGAGGCTAAAGCTGCCTGATGCGATTCATGCGGCGAGTGCGATCGCATCTAACTGCACAACCTTTCTCACTAACGACAAGCAGTTCAGAACCGTTGAGGGCTTGCATACGCTGCTACTGTCGCAAGTCTCAGCGAACACTGACGAGGAAGAATAGGTTAGTTTCAAAAGAAAAGCCCTTGACTGTAATAACTTTCAGTCAGGGGCTAATGATAGGCGTTTGGCTATGCAGCGATCGCCTCTACGACCTCTTCTTCTACCAATGACTCATCTTTTGCCGCGAAGTACATTTCCAAGTTAGCGATCGTCAACGGAGAGGCTTTACTCAAATTTTGAGCGCTAAATGCCGTCAGTGACTCTAGCGCAGCCCTTTCAGTAATATAGGTTTCTCCCTGTTGCCGCATGTCTGTATCAAATGAATAGACAAGACTGTTATGCAAAGCTGGGGGTATAAAGTTTGATTTGGCTTCCTCATAAAGGATATATTCTGCTGGCTTTTCTTCTGCCCCCTCTTTGAGGATAACGATGTCTTCTGCCTCAGGTTCGCTGTCAGTGACTGCTTTAAGCTGCTTCATTTCCGCTTCAGGGAGTGTTTTAGACTATTCAATACGGTTTTTCTAGACATTGATAGCGATGAGATCGTGAACCATTCAGAAGGTGTAGAAAGGTATCCCCCTTTAATAATCCTCAAAGTGTTAGCTAGGCGAGTCAGTATGAAATATTTATGAAGCTATCTTTACTCCTCATGAAGTTTTAAGGTGTCCTCACAGCCTTCGGCGTTTTCTGGATTCACCGTCTCGAAGTTTTTAAACTAACGGTTTCCTTTCCTGTTGTATATCGTTGAGCATCTTCAAGGTTTGCTTATGGCGTTCGGCCCTGACTTTCGTATCGCCTTGAATAATCGTGCGAAGCCCGTCCACGCCGCCTATCAAAGCTTGAGACGACTCCATCGAACTTTCGTTCAGCGCAGTCAGGTTTTCGCCTATGCTTGAGCCGAGATTCTGGAGAGACCCATCAAGCGTCGAAGACATTTGAGAAATCTGGTCTTCTAAATCCATAATTGATGACTCTATGCGTCTTCCCATGCCATCGAGAGCTTGAGCTAAGTTTGTAAAGCCAGCTACAAGCAATTGATTGGTTTTACGCTGCTCAAAAATTGTTGCAAACTGAAAATCCCGTTGAGCTTTACGAACGATGTCTCTCATTCGGTCAGTTGTGGTGTTGGCGGCGGCCATCCCAGTGACGGAATCCAGGATAATTGGAAATGGTGGAGGCTTTCCTTCGTAACGCTCGGCGACATCCGTGTGCTGTGTTGCGTTGGTGGTTATCGTCCGAACGCTTTCATCAAAGTGGCCTAGCTGCATAGCGGCGTGCTCTACGGAATCCCAGAACGGAGCAAAGGCACCTTCCTCGAAGTCAGCTTCAGCTTGGTCAAGCAACTCTTCGGTGCTCATTAGGTGTTTCGGCATTGCTTCGAATAGAGTGAACGAGCGAGAAGCCAAGCCAATCAGCAATGTGTGGTATTGTTTCTGTTGGTTCTTGTGTGTGCTAATTCTTTCGAGTTCTTGTTGTTGCTGTTCGAGTTCTTGTCGTCGCTGGTAATCACGCTTCGCTTTGTCACTCTTTCGTTGTTGTTGTTCTTCTTCTATCCGCGCAAGTTCTGCGGCACGTAACTTGCCAGCAACGTAAATAACAAGACAAAGAAAGACAATCCCTAATGTGACAGGCCAATACACTAAGGAAAAATAAACTAAGGCAAGAATAATAACAATTGCTATAAGAATTTCCATGGCGTGTGAGGATAATGGTTGTTTGTTCAGTGAGTATGTATGAAGATGCTGTTAACGAACTGCAATTTGGGAAGTCAAGATTCAGCACTGGGTAAAAGGGGCTTAATAGATCAGGTTTGTAAAATGCAAAAACCAGTTAGGGGTTCGGCAACGGTTTAGCTGAAATTTTTATTTGATAATCGCCCTCAAATTTGCTTGGAAATCTGTTTAATTTAATGTAATAAGTATTACCATTCAAGCTGGTACTATATGCTCCCTGCCCACCGGCCCAACTTACGACGCGCGCTTCATTATCAAGAATATTGGGTTGCACACCATCACTCCAGATAAGTCGCACTTCGCTAGCTTCAAGAAGCTGAAACCAATGATAACGTTCAGGGCGGGCATTACCAATCCAGCCACTAACCGATTTTGGCTCCCCTATCTCACCTATGCTTAAGGCTTCTTGAAAGCTGCTACCATCTCCACCTCCTTTATCAGATGTAGGCTCAGAGTCTTCTACCAGATAATCTATTGCCTTGCTTAGGGCATTGGTTTTACTTTCTGAAGAGTTTGCATGCCCTTCCGCGTTCAAATATTCTTCTAGTTTACTCATGTCCTCTTCATAAAGTTGAACCAAATGAGGATTAGGTTCTGGAGAAATTGGCTCTTCAGGAGTAGAAATAGCTACATTCGGTTCGGACGTTTCAACGTCCGAACCTGATGAAAACCCTGCTGCTATCCCCACTGCACCGCTAATAGCAGTGAAGAAAATCATAATATAAATAAATACTCGTTCTTGACGAATTGTTGCCTTTTGATTGATAAGCCATATTGCCAAAATAATTGTGGCCAAGACAATAAGCGCTAGAAACCCATACAGACCTCCTGATGAGGCACTTCTAATGATTTCTGGGAAATTTTCGAGTGAAATTTTCATGGATATAGAAGCGAAGATCTACTTCATCAAAGAGTATCAATTCAAAGCAGAGAAAGTTGACTTAGTACCGGAGTGGAAAATGATACGATTTGAATTGATAGAGACTACACATAAATTTTTTGAGTGCTTTTGAGTCGACACCGGAAACCAACAGTTCTGTTGCACTCTGGGTTACATCTGGGCATTGAGAACGCAGCATGTTCCTGTACTTTTGAGCACATCAAGTACAGGAACGTACAGAGACTCATCTGGTTTCCATCACTTTGCGGTTCAATTGTATCTTACAGATGCATTTAATAATATCCGGAGGGACGAGGTTAGATGAGTATAGTCCAGCACAATAAAAGATTTCTGGCGATCTTAATCTTATATGATGAATTGAGATGACCTGAAATAGAAGACTCTGGCGCATCCCCACGAATCACGACCGTCGTAATAATACGGTTAGCAGATTGTTAGATACAGAGTACATTCATTATCTTTAAAGTTTTAGTATCCTAATTGATGCTCACAAGTAAAGTTAACGTAGGCGAAAAAGTTGGAATTTGAAATTGCTGACCGCTTCGACTTTATCTGTTGACGTACTACGTTATCAAGCTACCTAGATAGTGCAAAATTTTTAGACCGCCCACATGTTGTTGTGAGATTGCGATCACGTCCCAAATACATCAGAAACGCCGTAGCGATTTTACGACCGGGATATAATTTGCTCGTCTAGTGAAAAGTCAACCTCTTGTTTGTCTAAGCCTTTGGATAAGTAGTCATTTTCAAATGAGTCCTTTAACCCTTCGACAAGGCTGAATTTTGGTTGCCAATTTAACTCAGATTTAGCCTTGCTGATGTGGGTAAAAAAGTGCTGAACGCGCATGGGAAAGGCTTTCTTTTTGCCGAAGTCAAACTGAGCGGGATCGTAATGAATAATTTCAATGGCGTTGGGATCTTTGCCAATGGCTGTGGCACAAGCTCGGGCAAGCCCATCAAAAGTAACGGCCTTATCACCAGAAATGTTGTAAATTTGGCCGATAGCTTGCGAGTTCCCCAACACAGAAACCATCGCGCTTGCCAGGTCTTCGCAGTGGCCAAGGTGAGTCAGTGCCATGCCGCTGCCGGGAATCGGGACGGGGCGATTCTCCTTCGGAGAGGCTCCGCCAACGCGCACTACCCGATCAAAAAACCACGCCTCCAGCGGATTGTAATTCTGAGACCCATATATATAGACAGGACGAATCGCGGTAAAAGGAACGCCCTGTTCTTTCAAATAGTCTTCAGTGTGGAACTTGCCTTTATGGCGACTGTTGGGATCTACCGGGTCGCCTTCCACGTGTGGCATCTGGTCGCTCTTGGCATAGACACCTGCGGAGCTGACATAGATAAAGTGCTTTAGCTTATTATCTTTTTGGCCTTTGAACAGATCGACTAAGGGCCGAGTGTGGGCAAGTTCGCGTCCGTTGTTGTCGAAAATGGCGTCGAAGGATTGACCTACAAGGGCAGCTTTGAGGGCTTCGGGGTTGGTGCGATCGCACACAATCGTCTCCAACCCATCTACAGGCGCCGGATGATTTCCTCGGTTTAGCAGTACCACCTCATGTCCTGCCGCCACAAGCTGCCTGGTGAGATACACCCCAATAAATCGAGTGCCGCCGATCACTAAAACCCGCATAAGCCTTTCCCCTATTTAAATCCTTCTAAAACGATGCCATGGATTCAGCCGTCACAATGCTTAATATTGATAGCTGGAAACTCGCAGAAAGCGGCTTTTGTCAATACAAATAGCTTTAACTTATGTGAACTATAGGCAATTGCTATGGCAGAAAAATGGGTTTGGCTTTACCCATCAAAAAGCCTCGATAAATTATGTCAAATTGTTTCGCACAGGTGCTTTAAGCCTTGTTGTTGCGAGGATTTCTGGTAAAACTTTAACTGAGGTTAGGAAACTATCTCTGGTATTTAATTCAAAGTGCCAAGCCCTCAGTTCAAACGTTTTTGTAACTATTTCTTCTTATTAAGAAAAAGCATACTTTTTTAATAATTGATTGGCACTATTTAGGAGTTCATTTGCATGTTCACTCAAGTTCGGCCCACTGTCAGACACGTTGCACCCAAGGAATTGGGCGATCGCTATCTGGTTAAGGTGGTCTACGTCGTACTCGAGCCCCAGTATCAAAGCTCATTGTCGGCGGCAGTACGCGCTATCAACGACAGTAACTCTCGCATCGCTGTGGAAATCAGCGGCTACCTCATCGAGGAGCTGCGCAGTGAAGAGAACTACGAAGACTTTAAGCGCGATATTGCGGAAGCCAACATTTTCATCGGCTCGCTCATTTTTGTCGAAGAGCTAGCCGAAAAAGTGGCTTTGGCCGTGCAGCCCCATCGCGACAACTTAGACGCTGCTGTGGTGTTCCCTTCCATGCCACAGGTGATGCGCCTCAACAAGTTAGGCAGCTTCAATATGGCCTCGCTAGGCCAGTCAAAAAGCGTCATCGGCGACTTTATGAAAAAGCGCCGCAAAAAGCAGGGCAGCGGCTTTGAAGACGCCATGCTGAAGCTTTTGCGGACGCTGCCTAAAGTGCTGAAGTATCTGCCCGTAGAAAAAGCCCAGGACGCCCGCAACTTTATGCTGAGCTTCCAGTATTGGCTTGGCGGTTCCGCCGAGAACTTAGAGAACTTCCTGCTGATGCTCTCTGACAAGTACGTGCTTCCTGAAGACTACGAAGGCACGCCCGAATCATCTGCGCTGAGCTACGAGCAGCCCGTTACTTTTCCTGACATTGGCATTTGGCACCCCCTCGCGCCCACCATGTTTGAGGACTTGAAAGAATATCTCAACTGGTATGACTCACGCAGCGACATCCCTGAAATTTCGCGTAGTGAGAACGCCCCCTGCGTTGGGATCGTGCTACAGCGCACACACTTAGTAACAGGTGATGATGCCCACTATGTTTCAATTGTGCAGGAGCTAGAGTACAAAGGCGCTCGCGTCATTCCAGTATTCGCAGGCGGTCTAGATTTCTCTAAACCTGTTGATGCTTACTTCTTCGATCCGCTAAATCCGACTGAAGCGATCGTCGATTCTGTGGTTTCACTCACAGGTTTTGCCCTCGTCGGTGGCCCTGCCCGCCAGGATCACCCTAAGGCCATTGAGGCGCTGCAAAAGCTCAACCGCCCTTACATGGTGTCTTTGCCGCTGGTTTTTCAAACGACTGAAGAGTGGGAAGCCAGTGACCTTGGCCTGCACCCCATTCAGGTGGCGCTGCAAATGGCGATTCCTGAGCTAGATGGTGCTATTGAACCGATTATTATGTCGGGCCGTGATGGTGCCACTGGTCGGGCGATTACGCTGCAAGATCGGGTGGAGGCGATTTCGACGCGATCGCTAAAGTGGGCGCGTTTGCGCAAGCTGCCTCGGGCTGACAAAAAGCTAGCGATTACGGTCTTTAGTTTCCCGCCTGATAAAGGCAACGTCGGCACAGCAGCTTACCTAAACGTGTTCGGCTCAATCTTCCGCGTCATGGAAGAGATGAAAGAGAAGGGCTACACCATCGAAGAGATGCCCGAGTCAGCAGAAGCGCTGATGCAGATGGTCATTCACGATGCGCAAGCGCAGTACAACAGCCCGAACTTGAACATTGCGCACAAAATGTCGGTCGCTGAGTACGAAGAACTCACGCCTTACTCTCACCGCCTAGAAGAGAACTGGGGGCCACCGCCCGGCCAGCTCAACACCGACGGTCAAAATCTGTTGATATACGGTAAAACCTTCGGCAACGTGTTCATCGGCGTGCAGCCAACCTTTGGCTACGAAGGCGATCCGATGAGACTGTTGTTCTCTCGTTCGGCGAGTCCTCATCACGGCTTTGCGGCCTATTACACCTACCTAGAGAAAATCTGGGAAGCGGACGCGGTACTACATTTTGGTACGCACGGCTCTCTAGAATTTATGCCGGGTAAGCAAATGGGGATGTCGGCCAAATGCTATCCCGACAACTTAATTGGCAACACGCCAAACCTGTACTACTACGCGGCTAACAATCCTTCTGAGGCCACAATTGCCAAGCGCCGTGGCTACGCAGAAATTATCAGCTACCTGACGCCTCCGGCTGAGAATGCTGGCCTGTACAAAGGTCTTAAGGAACTTAGCGATCTGATTGCTTCTTATCAAACTTTGAAAGAGGGCGGACGCGGGATTCCGATTGTGAATGCGGCGATTGAAAAGGCGCGTCAGGTGAACCTTGATAAGGACATTGAGCTGCCGGAAGAGTGCAGTGAACTGACCAAAGAAGAGCGCGATACGCTGGTGGGCAAGCTCTACATCAAGCTGATGGAAATTGAGTCGCGGCTGCTGCCTTGCGGACTGCATGTGGTGGGTGAACCGCCTACTGCGGAAGAGGCGATCGCCACCCTGGTAAACATTGCCAGCCTTGACCGCGTTGAAGAAGGCCAAAAGAGCATTCAGCGGATCATTGCCGAGAGCATGAACCGCGATATCGACGAGATTTACCGCAATAGCGATGCTGGTAATCTTGAAGATGTTCAAACCTTGTTTGATATCACCGAAGCGATTCGTGCTGCCGTGCGGGCCATGGTGGAAGAACAAATTAATGAAGATGGTCGCGTCTCGGCCAAATCAATTCTCTCTACCTTCAACTTTGGCGGCGGCAAAGCGGTATGGACAAAAGCCCTCCACCAGCTAGGCTACAAAAACGTTGAAGAAGAATCACTAGCCTCACTGTTCGAATATCTGCAGTTTTGCCTCAAGCAAGTGGTTGCCGATAACGAGCTAGCTGGATTGCTCAGCGCCCTAGACGGTGAGTACGTGCTTCCTGGCCCCGGCGGCGATCCTATTCGTAACCCGGATGTACTGCCTACCGGTAAGAACATTCACGCGCTCGACCCTCAATCTATTCCAACCTCCGCAGCAGTGGACTCAGCAAAGATTGTTGTGGACAGATTAATTGCCCGTCAGCAGGCCGAGAACGACGGCGCCTATCCTGAAACCATCGCGACCGTACTGTGGGGCACCGACAACATCAAAACCTACGGCGAATCGCTCGCTCAAATGATGTGGTTTGTCGGCGTGAAGCCCGTTCCGGATGCTTTGGGCCGTATGAACAAGCTAGAGCTGATTTCTCTCGAAGACCTTGGCCGTCCTCGCATTGACGTGGTAATCAACTGCTCTGGCGTATTCCGCGATCTGTTTGTAAACCAGATGGCGCTACTCGACAGAGCGGTGAAAATGGCGGCTGAAGCCGATGAACCGCTGGAGATGAACTTTGTTCGCAAGCACGCAATGGCACAGGCTGAAGAGTTTGGTATTACGCTGCGCAGTGCGGCTACCAGAATCTTCTCTAACGCATCAGGTTCTTACGCGGCAAACGTAAACCTTGCGGTAGAAAACAGCAGTTGGGAAGAAGAGCAGGAGCTGCGCGACATGTACCTAGCGCGTAAATCCTTCTCTTTTAACTGCGATAATCCTGGCGTAATGGATGAGTCTCGTGGTTTGTTAGAAGCTTCGCTGAAGACGGCTGATGTGACTTTCCAAAACTTAGATTCTTCTGAGATTTCTCTAACAGATGTCTCTCACTACTTTGACTCTGACCCTACTAAGGTTGTTGCAAGCTTGAGAGATGACGGCAAAAAGCCTGCATCATTTATTGCGGACACAACGACAGCGAATGCTCAGGTGCGATCGCTCTCTGAAACCGTCCGCCTAGACGCCCGCACCAAAATGCTCAACCCCAAGTGGTACGAGGGCATGCTCTCCAACGGCTACGAAGGCGTTCGCGAGATTTCCAACCGCCTAGTGAACACCATGGGCTGGTCAGCCACGGCTGACGCGGTAGATAACTGGGTGTACGAAGACACTAACGACACCTTTATCAACGACCCTGAAATGTGCAAGCGACTGATGGACTTGAACCCCAACTCCTTCCGCCGCATGGTGACCACGCTACTCGAAGTAAACGGTCGCGGCTACTGGGAGACTAGTGACGAGAACATTGAGAAGCTTCAGGAGCTTTATGAAGAAGTTGAGAACCGGATTGAAGGTGTTGAGTAGAATCACGCTTTAGTTAATCAGTAACAGAAGAAGGGTAGGCGAAAGTCTGCCCTTTTTTCATGAAAGTCGGTGGTTATCGGCAAGCATATCTGTGTCTTCTATGACAGGCTTAAAGCTGTTAATAGCGTGTTGTTTATGATGATTCCGCTTCCCGTGATTGCTGCTTTATTAATGACGCCTTCTCCGATGGCTTTAGCCTCGGTTGTTACGACGCCTGAAACTATTTCGTACAGCAAAGGTTCCGTTCGAACCAATGTGGCGTTTAGCACCAGCAGGTGCTAAACGCCTATCGCAACCGGCAGTCGGATGTCATTGTCGAGAATGTGGTGGGTGTGGTGGAAGCGATTTTGCCGGATGACCTCGAAGGATCACGGCACCAGCGGTTTATTGTTCGCATTGCCAGCGGGCAGACGGTGCTGATTGTGCACAACATTGACTTGGCAGCGAGGATTAATAGCTTACGAGAGGGCGATCGCATCTCTGTAAAAGGCAAGTACGAATGGAATGATCGCGGTGGGCTGATTCACTGGACGCATAAAGATCCGCGAAACGTGCATCCGGCTGGTTGGATTGACCACAAAGGCTTACGTTACGAATAGGTCGAAATCCTAATTCAGCAGAACTCAGTAATAGGCCGCTATTCTTTGTACTAACCCAGAAGCGGTAAACTAGGTTTTATAAAGAAACGCGGCTCACGAAGCCAAAAAATAAGCATATGCGTAGACGAGAATTCTTAGGCGGTACTTTAAGCCTTGTGCCCGTATTAGCCGCACCGTCATATCTCTATCGAAACAGTCCAGCGGAAGTCATGGGAAGCAAGGTACTGCAAGAGTCGTTTAAGAATCAGCAGTCGAATGTGATGATCGATAACGTTTCAGGGACAGTGACTGCTGTACTGCCGGATGATGCTGAAGGCTCTAGGCATCAGCGGTTTGTGATTCGAATTTCGCGAGATCAGACCGTATTAGTAGTGCACAATATTGATATGGCTCCGAAGCTAAATGGATTGCTGAAAGGCGATCGCGTCTCAGTCAAAGGAGAATACGAATGGAACGATCGCGGCGGCCTCATTCACTGGACGCACAAAGATCCGCTCAGCTCACACGAAGACGGCTGGATTGACTACAACCGCGTTCGCTATGAGTGACCTAAAGTCGCAATGTTATCCTCTTAGTAGGCTTACGCATTGCATTGGAGGAACTCAAAGCGCCAATAACAATTGAACGGGTTCTTATTGGCCGCGTCCTGATTTGCAATCATCGACAAAGCCGATTGCTTCTGTATCCAAAAAGCTTGCGATCGCCATTTCCACAACAGCCTCAACTGGATATTCCATATCATTAGCACGGGCGATCAAAGCCTCCTGAATTTTCTGAGGCAAACGGCTTAAAAAGGCTTTTGCCACTGGTGAAAGCTGCTCTTGAACTCTAGTCTTCACCTCGTCGTACTTATCTCGCAAACTCCCAAACCATGCTGCTTCTATATCGGGGTTTCCCTCAGCTTTTTTTTGCATGTTCATAATGTGTTGAGGAGACTCGCATAGCAGCATGGCAATCATGCGTTTCAATCGTTCGATATCTTGATGAGTTTTTCCCTTCTTAAAATCATCAGTCCACTCTATATATCTCTCCTTTCCCGCATGGACGAACGCGGATCTGCAGCGGTAGGATCTGTCCATGCTTTGTTCCCGCTCATTGAGAGTTGTTCCTGAAATAGTAGATAATCTTGACAGCAGAACCTTGAGACGGCAACGCATCTCTGAGGCATTGTCATGCAGAAGCAATCCTTCGGCGATGACTATTAAATAAAGAGTTGTTAGCTCTATGCCATCAAATGGATCTTTGTTTTCTTCTGAATAAATTGCTTTGAGAAAAAAGCGAAACCCCTTAAAAAATCGCAGTCTTAACTTATCTTCACCTCTCTTCTCCAAAATTTCTTGAACTAAACTAATTAGCTTCTCTTGATACTGTGGTTGTTCTAGCCAGTTGAGATCCAAGTCGCAACGCGCTTTAAATCCCAATGGCCAGTGCTCATAGTTGCGTTGCCCCCAAACTTCTGCGAGATCAGATAATGGGACTGGTGTTCCTGCGTTTTTGATTTTAGAGAATCGTGATTGTTGATATTCAGGATAAATCAGTCCCCAGTAGATTGCGTGAATAATAGAGATCAACCAGATAGCGCATATCTTGGCTTTACGTCCAACATAGTCAAATTGGTGTTCTACCCTGATACCAAACAAAGGTGAGCTATAGAACCCTGGATCCTTACTTTTCACAGTGTGGTTTGCTCTTTCGCCTACCTCAAGACTAGAAATGCCAGTGACTTCCTGTATAATCTCTAACTTCTCGTCCTTTGTTCCCGCTACGAATACTATATTATCGAATCTTATTGTCTTGCTTAAAACTGCATTTTGTAGAGGAAAAAAGATCCAGCAATTTTCTGCACTATTTTTTAATCCTTTAATAACTGTGTTCACAAATTCTTGCGAACCAGAATTAGAGAATTTTTCATTATTTTTCTCAGGAAAATTTCTGATTGAGCTTTCTAATATTTCACAAGCGGTATCACCTTCAAAAATATTGAGTACTTCTGGATGATCCTGAAGCATTCCGATAAAGTTGAAATAAGGCTTATCAGCGAGACTAACAGAGTCCCACTTATCTGTCTTTTTACAATATGAAAGTAAGGCTTATGCTAGTTCATAACTTTTCTTTACCATAACTTTTCACCGTATTAATATGAACGGCATCGCGAAATGCCGTAAAAAAAAGGAGCCAGCAAAAACAGCTAGCTCCCGAAAAATAATATGATTAGATTTGCCGAAATTACTTGATAGAGACTTTAGCGCCAGCATCTTCAAGAGACTTCTTAGCTTCTTCAGCAGCATCTTTCGCGATGCCTTCTTTCACCACAATCGGTGCCGACTCAACCATACCCTTCGCTTCTTTCAAGCCCAGGCCAGTCATTGTACGAACAACTTTAAGAATTGCGATCTTCTTGTCGCCAGGAACTTCATCCAACATCACGTCGAACTCAGTCTTCTCTTCAGCTTCTTCAGCAGCAGCACCGCCACCAGCAGCCATCATCATGCCGCCAACAGGTGCAGCCGCGCTGACGCCAAAAGCTTCTTCAATTTGAGAAACTAGCTCAGAGGCTTCGAGCAAGGATAGCGTTTTCAGTTTTTCTAGAATTTCGTCAGTTGCAGCAGACATTGATGTCTCTCCTTTATTTTTTGTTGAATTGTATTACCGCTTCGATTGTGCGCCCAACCCAGTGGCTGAGCGGAGTCAAAGTTACGCTTCTTCTTTCTCGGCATAAGCCTTGATACCACGTCCAATAGAAGCCGGAACTTCCTTGACGCCAAGCGCAAGCTTGGTTGCAACCGCATTGATGCCAATTGCAATCTTCGCGTAAAGCTCGTCTTTGGTTGGCAAATCAGCTAGCGCTTCTGCCTCTTTTTGACCAAGTAGCTTGCCTTCAAGCACTGCACCGCGAAGTTCAGTTTTCTTAGTATCTTTCTGAAACTTCTTGTATGCCTTAACTGCAGAACCAATGTCTTCTTGCGTCAAAAGCACTGCAGATGTGCCGCTGAGCAAAGAGGCCATCTCCTGCCACTGCTCTTGACCATCAATTGCTCGCTTGAGCAACGTGTTCTTAGAGATTTTGCAGACTGCGCCAGATTCACGCAGGCGTCCGCGCAGGTCACCAATTTGAGCAACCGTTAAGCCCGCGTAGTCAATCACAACCGCTGCTTCTGACTCGTTTAAAAGCGTCTCTAGATCAGAGACAAGCGCTTTTTTGCTTTCTAGTGTTCTTCCCATTTTATTTCACCTCCTCTTTTTTTAGATTTTTTTGCCGTTGAGCATTTATGCTCTCGACAATCATTAAATTCCATTAAAAAGCCCCAACCTAGCTGTATGTATAGCAACCAGGCTGGGGAAAACGTATAAAAGCTATACTCATAACCTAAAACTAGGGGTAAGCAACCTTAATAACGCAACCTCGGCAGGTAATTTAAGTAGCTCAAGAAAATCTTGTGGACTACACCTGCTGTCTCTGGTGTGCAATATTCAGTTTTAAAGTTGAACCATACAGGCTACGTCAGTGCTTAGATAACGCTTTTAATGTCGTATTTGATTAGCTCGCTTCAGGCAGCTCGTTTAACTTCAAATCTCTCAAAGCCTGCACATCTATCGAAACAGAAGGCCCTTGAGTCATTGAGACAGAAACAGAACGCCAGAAGCGGCCTTTAGCGCCGGAAGGACGGTTGCGATCAATCGTCTCTTGCAGTGCTTTCAAATTCTCTAGCAAATCTTCTGGTGAAAAATCAGCCTTACCAAATTTAACATGGATAATGCCTGTTCGATCAGCACGAAACTCAAGCTTACCTGCTTTGAATTCCTCAATTGCCTGAGCAACGTCAAACGTGACCGTGCCACCTTTGGGTGAAGGCATCAAACCACGAGGGCCGAGCACACGACCAAGCTTGGCAACCTTAGGCATCATGTCTGGTGTGGCCACCAAAACATCAAAGTCCATCATGCCCTTACTGATTTCATCAATTAGTTCTTCAGAGCCGGACATTGCTGCGCCTGCCTCACTCGCTTCATTCACCTTCTCGCCACGAGCGATCACGGCAACCTTTACTTCCTGGCCTGTGCCTTTGGGAAGTGCAACCGTCGTTCGGATCTGCTGGTCGGTGTATTTGGGGTCGATGCCTAGGCGAATGTGCGCTTCAGCGGTTTCATTGAATTTTGCGGTGGCGGTTTCTTTGAGCAGGGCGATCGCCTCTTGAGGCTGATAGTCCTTATCGCTATCTACCTTCTCGGCTAGCGCCTTCATTCGCTTAGATAATTTATTCGTCATGGTTTTTTCCTGGGGTCTAGCGAAGCCGCAGCTCCTTCCCCGTAATGTGGTCTGTGTGGTACACGATCTACTTAACTTCAACGCCCATATTACGAGCGGTGCCTTCGATGATATTCATTGCCATTTCAATGTCATTGGCATTGAGATCAGGCATTTTAATTTCAGCAATCTCTTTGAGCTGAGCGCGAGTGATAGAACCCACCTTCTCAGTCCTAGGATTGCCAGAACCCTTTTCGATTTTTGCCGCCTTTTTGATCAAAACGGATGCGGGGGGCGTCTTGAGAATAAAGGTGAAGCTTCTGTCTTCAAAAACGGAAATTTCGACCGGTACAATCAAACCTGCTTTTTCAGCGGTTCTGGCGTTGTAGTCCTTACAGAACGCCATAATGTTGACACCGTGCTGACCCAATGCTGGGCCAATCGGTGGTGCAGGGTTCGCCTTGCCAGCGGGGATCGCTAGCTTAATGAGCGCAACTACCTTCTTTGCCATTGATAATCTCTTACTAACTGAACGCTTGTGGGAAATGGTGGCTGAGCGGAGCTAAAAGCCACGCCTATCCTTCCTTTTTTACTTGATTAAACTCAAGTTCAACTGGGGTATCGCGACCAAAGATAGAGAGCAGTGCCTTAAGCTTGCTGCGCTCTGGGCTCACTTCAATCACTTCACCTTCAAAGTCTTTAAACGGCCCTGAAAGCACGGTAATTTTATCACCAGCCGCCATGTCAATTTTGACCACGGGAGCCTGCTCTTGAGTCTGCTTAAAGATTCGCTTTACTTCGCCTGCGCTTAGCGGCATTGGCTTTACGTGCCCACGGCCACGGCCCTGCGCACGGCGTTGCTCGGCTCCCACAAAGTTAATCACGTGAGGGGTGTTCTTCACAACCTGCCAAGCGTCGTCATCTAGACCCATGCGAATGAGCACATATCCTGGGAAAACTTTTTCCTCAATGTTGTGACGTGATCCGTCTTTGCGCATTTTCACCGCAGGCGTTTGAGGAATCTCAACCTGAAGAATGATACTGGCTAAATCGAACGTCTTCACCCGCTGCTCTAGCGTCAGCTTGACCTTTTTTTCACAGCCTGAGGCAACCTGTACGGCGTACCAACGGGGGCGATCTTTGCGGACTTTGACTTTTTCTGCTTCGTCTTCAGTAGCGCTGAGTGACTCATCTGGATCTAAGGACTCGTTGTATTCGGAATTGTCGGATGCGTTAACCATAGATTAGGAAACCTGCTTAGAAACCTGTCAGCCTAAAAAGAGCCAACTAAAAAATTAGCCTAGATGCCCAACCAAATAGCTTGTCTATCAGATAGATGAGGGTTGCTGATAGCGCGACCATGAGAATGACGGCGGCGGATTCGCTAATGAGTTGCTGACGAGTGGGCCAGATTACCTTAGTAAGTTCTTCACGGGTGCCGGTGGCAAATTCACCTGCACTGAAGCTGCCACCGTCTTCTGGTGCAACAGGCTTATTTTTGCCAGAGCCTGTTGATGGCACGGGAGCGTCTTTTTGGGGTGCTCGCTTAGCGTCTTTTTTGGCCACTGGTTTGGGTTCCTCGCCTGCTCAAAATACTTGATACTTGTCGAATTTTCAGAATTTTTATATAAAAAGCGCTTTGCTAAGCACTTGTCCAGACAGCAAACCTGCCCAAGAGCCTGTGCCTTTTCCGGGTGAGCGGTGAGGCTACTCTTGGGCAGAGTTTGTCATCTAAAGCACGCCCTGAGGGACTCGAACCCCCGACATTCGGTTTTGGAGACCGACGTTCTACCAACTGAACTAAGGACGCATAGCTCGATTTTTTAGATCTTAATCTCTTCAAATCCTATCGCGTATCTTCACCGTCTACAAGTGAGGTTTGCAACAAATTAATGTGGCATAACCTCACCAGAGAAGGCTAATGAAGGTCGTTTACGTTGGGCGTAGTGCCTAGAGTGAACGGTCGAAGCGCTGCTTGAGGCGAGTGGCCTTACCGACGCGATCGCGCAGATAATAAAGCTTAGCCCGACGCGCTTTACCGCGACGAATAATCTTAATAGTAGCAACCCGTGGGGCATGTACTAAAAATACGCGCTCTACGCCCACACCTTGAAACACACGGCGAACCGTAATGGTTTCGTTAATGCCACCATTGCGCATCGCAATCACAGTCCCTTCATAGGGCTGGACGCGCTCTTTGCCGCCCTCGACAATTCGCACACCGACACGAACCGTGTCACCTACATAGATCGTTGGAAGATCGTCTTTAATTTGTTCCGCTTCAATAGAGCGGATAATTGCTTCAGCGTTCATTACAGCCTTCAAAAAGCGCACAGTCTTTAAGGTTATAGCAAAAAGGAAGGAATGCAAACGTTTTTTTATGGTTCTGCCTTTTGCAGGCTCTACCTTTCACTGACTGCCCGAGGCCGCTAGGATATAAGGTACGTCGCTTCATAAGCTGTTTTTTGCCCATGAATTTCATTACTAACTTGCTACCTAAAGTCTCTTTCCCGCCTGCGCTGAGAGTGAAAGCAGGGCGCAGTATTGAGCTTAAGTCGGACTCGGAAATTGAGACGATGCGGGCGGCTTCTAAAATTGTGGCGACGGTGCTTAAGGAAATTGGCGGGATGACAGAAGCGGGCATGACGACCGCTGATCTTGACGATCATGCTGAAAAGCGGATTCGAGAAATGGGGGCGACGCCTAGCTTTAAGGGCTACCACGGCTTTCCAGCTTCAATTTGTGCGAGCGTGAACAATGAAGTGGTTCACGGCATTCCTCGCAAGCGGAAGGTGATTCAAAACGGGGACGTGGTGAAGATTGACACGGGGGCTTACTACGAGGGCTTTCACGGTGATTCTTGCATCACGATTGCGGTGGGGAAGGTGAAGCCAGAGGCACAGCGGTTGATTGATGCGGCTCAGGAAGCGCTGTTTGCAGGCATTGAGCAGGTGAAGCCGGGAAATACGCTGATGGATTTGGCAGGGGCGATTGAGGATTCGATTAAGGCGAATAAGTTTTCAGTGGTGGAGGAGTTTACGGGGCATGGCGTGGGGCGGAATTTGCACGAAGAGCCTGCGGTGTTTAATTTTCGGACGAAGCAAGCGCCGAATGTGACGCTCAAAGCGGGAATGACGCTGGCGATTGAGCCGATTTTGAATGCGGGGAAGCGGCATACTCGGACGTTGAGCGATCGCTGGACAGTGGTTACGCTAGATCGCTCCCTTTCAGCTCAGTGGGAGCACACCGTGCTAGTGACCGAATCTGGCTATGAAATTCTGACTGACCGTAGTAAAGTTTGAACCTCTAATTCCTCAGTTTCTTCAGGCTCACGCAGGCCTCAGCATCATAATCAACGGTAACGTCGTATAGATACGCTTTGGAAGCACGTTGGTTGGGTAAGTTCTCGGCGCTTGTGACCAGTGCCAAAGCTTCCAAATTCAGTATGTCGTATCCAGTGCTGCGAATGAGAACAGGTTGATTAACCCGCTCACCATCAGAGTCAAACAGTAGACCGATTTGTGCGTTTTCAGGGGGTTTGTCTAGGCAGACGCTGAGCGATTGCCCTGCCATCGTTTTCACCGACTTAATTGGATACGCTAGCGCCACATCCGAAATTAATACTGGTTCTACCGTTTCAATTTGAGCTGCATTTGCCTGCTGCCCAAAGCTAGCCTTCCATTGTCCAGTTGCTCGCTGAGCGCTGGCATCATTCGCGCCTTCCGGGCGGTATGTCAGGCCATCTGTCAAATATTCTATTAAAGAGACTAGGAAGTCGGATGGCTCCGTCTTTGCAGAAGCAACTAGGCTTGGCAAGGTAGGTGAATCTTTTTCCGATGCGCTGTCATCAGCGGTGGCGGCGGTCGTATTTTGATTGCTGTTAGCTGCGTCGGTGGAGCCGCTCTCCCTGAGAATTTCCTTTTCCTCATCACTCCTGCCTGCCGTCAAGTTAGGCAAAACAAGGGCTGGCGATTCTGGTGCGATCGCAGGTGTGTTTGGCACAGATGCGGGCTGAGTGACTGGGGTGGCACGAACTGCACCGGCTGTAGGCGGCAGCGGTGCAGGATTCGCAACCATTCTTACCGGGCTAGGGGGTACTGGTGGGAAGGTTCCTATGTTTGCCGTACCCGTCGTCATATTTAAATCGGGGACGGGTAGCACACCGGGCTTCTGCGGCTGAGGGCTTTCAGTGACGGATGCTAGCGGCACGTCTTCTGCTATCAGCGTTGAGTCTGATTCTTCAGGGCCGAGTGGTATGAACATGACAGACGCGTGCAGTCCTACAGCCACTAAGAACATTGGGTGAACAAACTGAATAGCTTTCATAAAGCGGGTACGAGTAGGACGCGATTGAAAAATAGATATAAAAATTGTTTCGTCTGAGCTAGTACCACCCATAGATTAGGATAGCGGCTACTCAGTGGAACTATTGCTCCTAGACACTGCTACCGATTTGCCCTTATATAGGCATAGATTAAAGAAATATTAAGCAGGTTTACTCACAGGCTAGGGTGCGTTTTCTTCGTCATTCTGAAGGCAATCGGCAGCGTAGCTCATGTCTACTCAAAACGGCGTAGAGGCGCTAGCCTACCGCCCAAGCTTGAGGTTTTCCATGCTTAAGGAGAATCCTTGAACACTTTAAATTTTCGCGCCCTCGACCCGCGCACGCTCAAACGGGAATGGCTGCTGAACCCTAAAGCCGATCTTTTAGCTGGTGCCTTAGTCGGGCTAGCACTGATTCCTGAAGCGATTTCCTTTTCAATTATCGCTGGCGTGGATCCAAAAGTAGGGCTCTATGCCTCCTTTATTATTGCGGTTATTACGGCATTCCTTGGGGGTAGACCGGGCTCTATCTCTGCGGCTACTGGGGCAATGGCCTTGCTTATGGTGGATTTGGTCAAAGACCACGGATTGCCATACCTGCTAGCGGCTACTTTCTTAACCGGCATTATTCAAGTGCTGTTTGGCTTGTTTAAGCTGGGTCGCCAAATGAAATTTGTGCCCCGTGCTGTGATGATCGGCTACATCAATGGTCTGGCCGTGCTGCTCTTTTTGGCGCAACTGCCTCAGCTCACAAACGTACCGTATATGGTCTATGTGCTCGTTTTACTATCTTTAGGGATTATTTACATTCTGCCGATATTTACGAAAGCTGTGCCCTCGCCGCTGGTTGCCCTGGCTGTGATTACAGCGGCTGCGATCGCCCTAAAAATAGACGTCCCCACCGTCGGCGACATGGGCGAACTACCCACCGCACCCCCTCTATTCGCCCTTCCTCAGGTGCCCTTCACCCTCGAAACGCTACAGATTATCCTGCCCTATTCCTTCACCCTGGCAATTGTGGGCCTCATCGCCTCCTTTTTAACCGCCGCCTTGGTAGATGACCTAACCGATACGCCCAGCGACAAAAATCAGGAAGCCAAAGGGCAGGGCATTGCCAATATGGTCACCGCCTTCTTTGGCGGAATGGCCGGGTGCGGCATGATCGGTCAGTCGGTGATTAACATTCAGTCTGGTGGGCGCGGTCGCCTGTCTACGCTGGCGGCTGGCATATTCTTGCTTATCGCCATTCTATTTTTGCAAGACTGGGTGAGCCAGATGCCGATGGCTGTCCTAGTGGCCGTGATGATCATGGTGTCTATTGGTACCTTTCGCTGGTCATCTTTTAAAAACATTCGCCGCGTTCCTCGCAGTGAAGTGGCCGTCATGCTGACGACGATGTTTGTCATCATCTTTACTCGCAATTTTGCATTAGGCGTAGTCACGGGCATCGTGATGAGTACGGTCTTTTTCTCTCGCAAAGTTGCCAAGCTAATTTTTGTTGATAAGGTTTTGATCGAAGACGGTGCTCACCGTGTTTATAAAGTCTCTGGACAGGTTTTCTTTGTCTCGCGCGATGAATTTGCAGAATCCTTTAACTACACTGAACCGGTTGAGCAGGTGACCATTGACTTGAGCGAGGCTCAGCTATGGGATCAAGGAGCTGTGGAAGTCCTCGAGAAGGCCGTGCAGAAGTTTCGTCGTAAAGGCATAGAGGTCACGGTGGTAGGCATGAATGAAGCTAGCGCTACCCTGCTCAACCGCCTCGCGACAGATGAGGAGCTGGTTTCTAATAACGCATGAAGGGCGATTTCTAGCGACGGATCAACACAAGGATAAAACTTAATTATGAAAACGATCTTGCTATGCTCAGACGGATCTGCCTTTGCAGAGGGGATTTATCGGTATGGGGCCTGGTTTGCCCGCCAGTTTCAGACGCAGGCGCAGGTGCTGTTTGTTACGGATATTCGCAGTCAAAAAGTTGCTTCTACCGGCAACCTCAGCGGCAGTCTTGGCCTGGGAGCCTCCGAGCAATTGCTGAACGAACTGGTGAACCTAGAGCATAAAAAGGCCAAGCTGAATAATCAGCGATCGCGCCTCCTTTTAAAAAACGCTGAAGCAGTGCTAAAGGCTGAAGGACTCAGCGAAGTAGAGCTAATTAATCAAACGGGATTCTTAGTAGACTGCTTTCATGACTTCGAGGCTAACGCCGATATGGTGGTGTTGGGCAGGCGTGGCGAGGCCGCAGAATTTGCCTCCGATCATCTGGGAGCCAACGTTGATCGCATTGTGCGCAGCAGCTCTAAGCCCTGTTTGGTCACGCCTAAAACCTTTGCCCCGATTGAGCGCATGTTGCTCGCCTACGACGGCAGCCCAACCGGCCAGCGAATCCTAAACTTTCTGGTAGACAATGCTCAAGGGTTCAAAGACATTGAGATTCATCTGCTGACGGTGGCCAAGTCTGACTCAGATGCGAAGCGGGCTCAGTCACTATTCGAAGCCCAGCAAAAGCTTCAGCAAGCAGGACTTGCCCTCACCACAAGTTCACTCACAGGCGATCCCGAACAGGTCATTACTCAATATGTCGCGCAGCACCAGATTAGCCTGCTTGTAATGGGGGCTTACGGCCACCGTCGCATTCGCCACCTCGTGATTGGTAGCACCACGGTTCAGCTTCTCAGAAGCAGCAAAATTCCAGTCCTGCTGTTCCGTTAGCGCTAGTGACCGCCGACGAGCTTTTCAGCATCAGGCTTATCGTGCACGGCCAAACGGTCTAACAGCGTAGCGCTGGCTTCATTCATGCCCACAATTTCGACGTTGGAGCCGTGAGCGCGAAACTTAAGTACCAGCTTATCAATGGCAATGACGGCAGACTGATCCCACAGGTGAGAGTGGGTGAGGTCTATGACAACATTGTCAATTTTTTCGTGGATATTAAAAGAATCGCGGAAGTTGTTGGCAGAGACGAAGAACAACTGGCCGTAAACATAGTAGGTACGCGTGTTGCCGTCTGGGCTAAGCTCGCTTTGAATTGTGATGAGCTTGCCGATGTTGCGAGAAAAGGCGATCGCGCTTAACGCAATGCCAACAATCACGCCCAGCGCCAGGTTGTGCGTAATCACCGTTGTGGCCACCGTCGCTAGCATTACCGTTGTTTCACTTTTGGGCAGCTTGCGAAAGTTTATTAACGAAGCCCAGTTAAACGTACTAAACGAAACCATAAACATCACCGCAACCAGCGCTGCCATCGGAATCATGCTGACCCACGGACGCAGCCTCAGCACAAAAAAGAGTAAAAAGCAGCCCGCGCTCAGCGTCGAAAGCCGCTGCCGACCGCCCGACTTAATATTGATGATGGACTGCCCGATCATGGCGCAGCCTGCCATGCCGCCGAACATGCCCGTAATCAGGTTGGCAGTCCCTTGCCCACGGGCTTCACGATTTTTGTCACTGTTGGTATCAGTCATGTCATCTAGCACCGACGCCGTTAAAAACGACTCCAGCAAACCGACTGCCGACAGGGTGAGTGCTACAGGCAAAATAATCTCTAGCGTTGCCCAATTAAAAGGAACCGCAGGTAGCCGGAAGTAGGGGAAGTTACTAGGCAGCTCGCCCATGTCACCCACGGTAGGGAGCGGCATATCAAAGTACTGAGCCGCCGCTGTTAGCGCAACAATGGCGATGAGCGGTGTGGGAATGGACTTGAGAACAGGTACTCTCCCAATCAGACGTGGCAACAAATAGATAATGGCTAGCCCAGCGGCCACCATGACGTACATTAAAATACCATCTGGCCCTTCAAACGCGGGCTCGCGGGCAATGGTAAATTGCTCTAGCTCTGCCATGAAGATTAAAATAGCCAGCGCATTCACAAATCCCACCAGCACCGCCCGTGGGATGTACTTCATGACGCGGCCAATCCGCAAGGAGCCCCAGAGTATTTGCAAAAAGCCGGTTAGTAAAGTCGCGGCAAGCAGGTATTCTAAGCCGTAATTTCCGACCAGATCCACAACCAGTAGCGCCATTGCCCCGGTTGCCGCCGAGACCATTCCAGGCCGACCGCCCATAAAGGCAATTGTGACGGCCATTGTAAATGAAGCAAAAAGACCTACCTGCGGATCGACCCCAGCCACAATAGAAAAGGCGATCGCTTCAGGAATCAGCGCCAGCGCCACAACCACGCCAGCGACCAAATCCTTGGGCACATTTGAGAACCATTCCGAGAGTCCACCGGCAGAGGGCTGTTCAGCACTTGAATAAGTCACATTTACCTAAGTTGATTTGTCTAACTATCCTACTTAAGCTGCGTAAATATAGGAACCTGCTACGGCGACCGCCGCTTTGAGCCACTAGCTGACTGGCTCAGGTGTTTTTAGGGTGATGGCAAACACTGCCACGATGACAGTGAGAATGCCGGCGACCCAAAACGGCATGGAATAGCCGAACGAGGTGACGAGTAGCCCCGAAACCGCTGGGCCGAATGCGTTGGAAATGCTGAGGTAAGAGGCGTTTAGGCCGAGTACTTCCCCTTGTTCGCTTTGGTCGCTGCGTGTAGACAAAATAGAGTCTATCAGCGGCATGGGGAAGGCATTTATAAGCCCGAAGAGGCCGAGCAGGACGGCAAAGTAGTAGATGTCAGGGAAAGTGGGCATTAGGATGAATAGAATGCCTCGAGCAATCAGTGCGCCGACAAGTACGTTGACGATGCTGAAGCGTTTGCGTAAGGGTTCTAGGAAGAATACCTGTGAGGCGAAGGCCAGCAGACCGAAGGCAACGAAGGCGATCGCTAAATTTTTTGCATCCTGCCCTAGCACTTCAATGAAGAACGGCTGAAAGGCAAAGGTGAAGATCGTAAACGTAAAGCCGTTGAGAAAGGTCATCAGCAGAATGCGGCCAACCACCGGACGCCCCAGCGCTGTAAATAGGCTGATGAAGTCAAAGTTTTTACGGGCGGTTCTTTTGCCTGTTTGATTTTGAGGGGCCGCGTGCGACTGGGCAACGTCTGCTTGGGTTTCGGAGAGGAAAAAGAAGCAGAGGATGGCGGCAATCAGTGCGATCGCTGCTGACACCAAAAAGCTCATGCCCAAAGAAGACACCCCTGGAATCGGCGGTACCGTCTGGGCCAAATAGCTGAGCGGCGGGCCGGCGACGAAGCCAAGTCGAAAGAGGCCGCTATAGATGCCAAAAGCCTGTGTGCGCTGCTCGGGTGTGGTGATATCGCTGACCACCGCTTGTGCAATGGAGTTGTTGCCGCCAGTGATGCCGTCTAAAATACGAGCGCTGAAAAGAAGCCAGGGGACACCTGCGATCGCGGCCACCAAATTAGACGCCACCGTCCCCAGCAAGCTAACCACCAACAGCGGTCTTCGTCCCCACCGATCGGACATCTGCCCCAAAATCGGCGTTCCAAAAAACTGTGAAAGTGAGTAAGACGTTGTGAGCAAACTCGCCTGAAAATCACTTAGCCCGAACTGCTTCGCATACGGGTACAGCACCGGAATAATGATCGTAAAGCTAACCGAATTAATAAAAGCAATCGACGCAACGATCCAGAACTGAAGCGGCAGGCGCGGCTTCACATTCTTAGACTTAGAAGGCATAAAAATATGTGCTTGATATGGGCGGTGAGGGACTCGAACCCGCGACATCCTCGGTGTAAACGAGGCGCTCTACCAACTGAGCTAACCGCCCGGACGAATGTGCTTGGGCGTTAAAAACGCGCCGCTGCACTCCGGAATAAAATAATAACAGAAGAAGGCGCACAGTAAAACCTAATATTTACGCTGTTCAGTTAAAACATCTGTATTACTGTATAGAATACTGCATATTTTTCGTACTTTTATGCCATCAGGCCGCACTCATGATCGCATCACACTCTACTGTTTGCCCTTTGTTGTCGCGCTCTCCTTACTAGCAACCAGTATCACACTCACGGTGATTGTTTCTTTAGCATTCTTAGTCGGCGGCTTCATGCTTGGCCCAGATCTAGATATTCACTCTATCCAATACAACCGGTGGGGCCCTGTGAGATGGATTTGGCTGCCGTATCAAAAAGCGCTCAAGCATCGTTCAACACTTTCACATGGCCCAATAATTGGGACGGCCCTGCGCGTTGCTTATCTATCAGTATTTATCGCGCTGCTGACAATTCTCACGGTTGAGCTTTTAAATGCTGTTTGGGACATGCAGCTAACTTGGGATAGCATTGGTTCAACAGTTCGGCTGCTGTTGAAAAACTATTTGGCCGAATGGATCGCTGTTTTGGTCGGGCTAGAGCTAGGCGCGATTAGTCATTCAGCTAGCGATGTCATTGGTAGCGCCATCGGACGAAAAAAGCGTCGTAAGCAAAAGAAGCGCCGCCAATAGCATTGGCGCGTAATGCTTTAAAAACGAACAGGACAGTGACAGAAAAATGACGAAAGAGTAATAAAGCGCCACATCCTTATTCGCTCTGGCTTCAGTGGTTTTCTGCTTTTTTAGCTGCTTGACAAGCCCTATTTGCAAAGATTAGTGTAATTCCAACAACTGCGAACATTGCTGTTGTTTAAAGCAAATTATTTAAACAGCCTTGAGCTGAATTCCCCCTCTTAAATAACTAAAAGATAAGGAGTACGAGATGAAAGTTAAGTATATGGCTGCTCTAGCTGCCGCTTCCGTTTTTGGCATGGCTTCCCTCACTAGCTGTGGCCCTACAGCAACAGAAGATGCAGAAGCTCCTGCTGAAGTTGCACCTGATGCTGCTGCTGATCCTGGTGCTGCTACAGATGGCGACGCGTCCACTGATGCTGCTGCTGATCCTTGTGCTGCTGATCCTTGTGCTGCTAAGTAGCGCTTATAAAACTGCTGTTTAGGCGCTGCTCATAACGGAGCCGTTCCTAAACAGCAAAGACCGACCGTAAAAAGCTCCTGGCGTCGTCAGGAGCTTTTTTGTGCTTTTCAGCAGCATAATTGTTGCTTGTACTCTCAAAAGCTACTTATGAATGTCGCATTTGTCGGACTTGGCACGATGGGTGAGCCGATGGTTCGCAACCTCTTAAAGGCGGGTCATAGCGTCACTGTTTATAACCGGACGAATGATAGCGCCAAAAGACTGGAGCAAGAGACTGGGGCGATCGCGAAAACTTCTCCAAAGCAAGCCGCTGAATCCGCCGATATCATCATTACCTGCGTGAGCGATAGCCCGGATGTAGAAGCCGTTATTTTAGGTGAAAAAGGCATTATTCACGGCGCTCGTCCCGGTAGCTTGGTGATTGATATGTCCACCATGAGTCCTAATGTGACGCGCCGGATTGCCCAAACCTTAGCCGCAAAAGAGATTGCGATGTTAGACGCGCCGGTTTCTGGAGGCTCAGAGGGTGCGCAGCAGGGGACACTCTCGATTATGGTGGGCGGCAAGGAAGCGGACGTTGCCAGAGCAATGCCAGTGCTTGAGGCGATGGGAAACACAATTACGCATGTCGGCCCGATTGGGGCAGGGCAAACGACAAAGGCCATTAATCAAATTATTGCGGCGGGTACCTACTGGTCTGTTGCAGAAGGCATGAGCCTGGGGCTGAAGGCAGGGCTAGATATGGAAAAGGTCGTTCAGGCGGTTGGAAACGGGGCGGCAGGGTCTTGGGGGCTAACGAATCGGTCGGGCAATATGATCGATAATGACTATCCGCTAGGCTTTCGGCTGCGGCTACATCAGAAGGATTTGAAGATTGCGTTGGAAACGGCTCGCGAGCTAGGACTGCCTTTGCCGATGGCGGCCTATGTAGAGCAGGTGGAAAATGGACTAATTGCGAAGGGCTATGGGGATGAGGATGTCTCTGCGATCGCCCGCAGCGTGAGAGAGATGGGTGGCATTGAATAATTAGCGTGAAGGCTTACGGCCTATGGTCGTGATGTACAAAACAGCTTCCTCGGCCGGAATGCTCAGCAGCTCGTTGACCTGATCGTCAAAAAAACCGGCGATGCCGCTTGCTCCTAAGCCTCTGCGCGTCGCCGCTAGGTTCAGGCGTTGGCCCAGATGTCCCGCGTCCATATGGAGATAGCGGTAAGCCCTGTCGCCATACTTTGAAACCGCCGCACTTAAATTCGCCGTGTGAAAAATGACCACCCCAGCATCTCTACCCAGCTCTTGCCCCAGGCAAAGGTAGTGCAAATCCTTGCGAAACTGATTGAAGCGGATTTGCCTTAGTTCCTGAGCTTGAGGTGCGTAGTAATAGCAGCCCGTTTCCACCGACTCTACGTTTGAAATCGCTACAAACGTCTCGATGAGGCTCAAGTCGAAGTAGTCGGGCGCTTGGTCAAAGTCTTGCAGGCGGTAGTGTTCGGGGTGGTAGGAAAAGTCGAGCAAGGCAAACAGATCGGCGCGGCTCAAAGGGGCGTTGATGAAACGGCGGGTAGAGCGGCGGGTGAGGAGGGTGTTTTCTAAGTCTTCGAGGCGATCGCCCCAGCCCATTGGCTGCGTTTTGGTCGAAACTTTGATTCCGAATGGGAAATTATACTTGTCGGCCGACGGCTTAGTTTCGGCTGCAGGCTCAGTCACAGACAGCTCAACGACGGATGGTAAAGGCACCTCGTCGTTGTTTTTTTGATGGCGTTGGCCAAAGCCTGAATCGGGAGCGATCGCAGTATTCTCATGCAAATATCCCAGCAGCTCGCCATCGGGCACAGGCGCAACATCAATATGAATCGAGCTAGGCAGGGCGCTGCGAGCCGGGGATAAATTTTGATCCACCTGAAAAAGGTCGGCCAGGGCCAAAAGGGCGATCGCACTTTCTGTTTCCCCATCCAAATACAGCAGTTTATTCACCAGCTCATCTGCAAAGCCGCCAATCAAATGAGGCCGATAGTCACACAGCGTCCCCGCCACCTCCAAATTTCCTAGCAAATGCCCCGAATCCAAAAACACTCGCCGGTATGCCCTATCCTGATATCGCCAGGCCGATCGCTGAAAAATAGCGCTTACCACCAGCGCCATCTGCGTCGTCTCTAGCGCCGGATGCCAAAAGCACGCTGCCTGCAACGCCTGCCAGGGATGATCGTCCCAAAAGCGCCACAGCGAATGCGTTCGCACCTGGTAGTTGTACAGTCCTGCCGGTAGCAACGAGTTGCCCCGAGACACAATGTACACCTCCGCCGGATACAATCCACCCGCAGACGGTGCCGACCGCAAATACATCGGCGTCCCCGAAAAGGTCATCACCTTTGCCGTCAGGCCGTAGCTATCAATTAACAGCCGCGAAAGCCGCTGCCACCAGCGCCAGTCATCATCCGCACCCGCCGGCTCATTTTCCAAATAAGGCTTCAGATCAATATCATGGCCTAGCTTGTAGTTCTTATAGGGCACCGGCTGCTGTGACCAGTCCAAACCGCCGCCCTTTCCCATCGCTGCAATCGTTTCAGGGTCGTACTTTGTGCGCTGATGAAAGTGCTGGGCAATCGAGACATTGGCCATGGGCAAAACCGTCTACAAGGGGAAATAATACCGTTTAGGGAGCTGCAAAAGCAGTGCTAAAAAGCATTTTAAAATCATAGCGCCCGAGCTGCCCTGCCTTCTTGCGGTTGTTGGCTACACGGGACAAAATTCAAAGAACTCACTGGCAGCTTTCCACCTGAATCGTCAAAATATCTGATAACCTGACGGTTCAGGTAAGATATACAAAAACTGTGAACATCAGCCACAGTAAGGGGTTACCACCCATGCAGGGGAATCAAAAAAAATGGCGCTTAGGGGTGGCAACCAGCGGACTACTGACGAGCTGCCTTGTCTTAGGCGCTAGCAGCCCGATGCCCCTTGCTGTAAAGGTGCAGGCCCAAGAAGCCACGCCTGCTGTAGATACTGCGCAAGTAGTAGACCCTGCGAGTCCAACTGCTCCAACTGCTCCAACTGCCCCAACTGCCCCAACTGCTCCAAGTACCATTGTCGTTCAGCCAGATGCCGAAGCCACGCTTGACCAGGCGACTACGCTGCTGATTGTGATGCTTGGCGCTTTAGTGCTACTGCTTGGCGTCGGCATTGCGATGCTGTGGGCGCTGCGTAAATCGGTAGTGAACGAGGTCGCTACTATTGTGCGGACTCAGCTCAACGAAATGACTGAGCTAGAGAACAAGGTACACAACGCAACGCGCAGTCTCAATCGCATTTTGGCGGACGCTGACGATCTCTCCGGTGAACTGCAGGGCCGGTCAAACGGTTTTCAAAGAGAGATTGTTGGCCAGAGAGATGTTTTATATGCGCTGGTAGAAGAACTCAACGAGTTTAAAGTGAGAACGGCGCGTAGCTGGGAACAACAGCTTGAAGGTATTAATGAAAAGCTAGAAGCAACAGCAACAGATTTCTCTCAGGTGACGGCAGTTATTCAGGCGCAGGCCAAGCAAAAGCTGGAGGATATGCAGACGGAGACGGCTGTAGAAGGGCAGCGTGTCCTACAGCGGTTTGCGACTTCAGAAGCTGAATTTTCCCGGCACGTCGGCATTATTAAAGAGGAGACTCAGCGCCGTAAAACAGCCTTTTTCGATGAAGTCGATCGCAAGGAGTCTGTTCTTTCTGATCAGCTTGGCAGTATGCAGGCTGAAACCATTGCAGAACAAGATCGGGTACTAGCGGCCTTGCGGAAAGCTGATCAGGAATTTGGGCCTAAGCTAGCGGACGTGGAAGCGGCGGCCAAGGCAAAAATTGAACAGCAGCGAGATCAGGCATTAGTAGGGCTTAAACAGTCTGAAGAGAATGTTGCAAAAGAGCTAGAAGAGGTTCAGGCCAGTGCAATTGGGCACAGAGAGCTGGCGTTACAGAATATTCAGCGCTCCACGGAGGAATTGCAGCAGCAGTTTAATGCGATTCGCAATGAAGTAGAAAGTCGTAAGGCCGATATGATGCAGAGCTTTCGGCAGTCGGCAGACGGCTTTTTGACGCAGTTTGCCACGCTTAAGGCGGATGTGGAGGGCCGTAAGGGCACTATCTTAGGCGATATGGATCGGGTTGCGAATGACTTTAAAGAACAGATTTCGGGCTTGCAAGATGGCGTGAGTGAAGAACGCAGCCATACGATTATGCAATTGCAGGCGACGGCGGATGGTTTCCGGGCGCAGCTTTTAAATCTGGGGAGTGATTTGGGTACGCGTAAGAGCGAGCTATATAACGAGCTAACTGAAAACGCGCGGGCTTTTTCGGAGCAGCTAACTGAGCTTCAGGGCGATTTGGGCGAGCAGCGGGAGCAGGCGATCGCCATCATCCAACAGTTGCAAAATGACTTCGCCAATGAGCTAGATCAGCTACAAAGCGGCATTGGCAGCGAAAGGCAGCAGCTATTACAGTCTCTCAAAGAAGTCGAAAGCAGCTTCACAGGCGAGCTTACGGGCGTCCGCAATGCCGTATTTGGCCGGCGCGACGTGATTATTGACAAGCTCAACAGCTTTGATGCGAGGCTCGGTGAACAAATTGGAGAGCTAGCAAATGCAGCAGGAGAAAGAGAAAAATCAGCGCAGGAAAGGCTGAAGCAAATAGAAGAGAAGTTTGCGCAAACGCTGGCGGCGTTGCAGTCTAATATGAGCGATCGCCAAGAAAAAGCGGTCACCGAAGTCACTCAGGTGAAAGATGAGATTCAGTCTAAGCTAGGCGAGCTAAAGTCCGAAGCTGAAACTGAAAAGCAACAGATTATGGAACAGCTTGGCCGCGTGACGCCTGAGTATGTAGCAGACTCGTTTATGAGCACCTCTCAAACTCAAATTGCTGAGCTTTCTGAGCAGGTGAAACGGCTGAAAGACAATCGGCCTGAGCTGTTTTTAACGGTGGATGAGTTTATTGCTGATGGTGACGAGAAGCTAAAAAGTGAGCAATATGACGGGGCGATCGCAGCCTATGATCGCGCCCTAGAAGTACAGCCGAGCAACGCAGAAATATGGTTCAATCGCAGCACGGCGCTCGCTGAACTGGGTAAAAAAGAAGAGGCGATCGCAGGGCTCAATAAAGTCACAGACCTATCTCCAGATAACAGTGAGGCTTGGTATCAGTCGGGCTTGCTACTGCGAGAGCTGCGGCGCTACGAAGAAGCGCTAGGTGCCTTTGATCAGGTGATTGAGCGTGAGCCGACTGATGCGAAAGCCTGGCTGAATAAAGGCATGGTTTTGAGCCGGCTGCGGAAACGGGAAGAGGCGATCGCCGCCTTTGATCGCGCTTTAGACATCAACCCTGAATATCACGAAGCCTGGGTAAATCGAGGCGTTGCCTTTGGCATATTGCAGGCTCATGAAAAAGCCTTTGAATCGTTCGATCAGGCGGTGACTCTTCAGGCTAACGACGCCGTAGCTTGGCTAAACCGTGGTTTGGCGCTGACTGAGCTTGATCGCTTTGAAGAGGCGGTAGCTTCTTTTGACAAGGCGGTGCGCTTTAAGCCAGCGTTGGCAAAAGCTTGGGATAATAGAGGGTATGTGCTGTTAAAATTAGGACGTGATCGCGATGCGCTCAAAAGCTTTGATAAGGCGATCGCCGCTAACCCCAACTACGCCAAAGCCTACTACAATCGTGCCCTCTGCTATGCCCTCCAGCGCGACAACGATCTGGCCCTAGAAAACCTACAGCAGGCCGTTCGCTTAGAGCCTAGCTACAAACAAGAAGCGCTCGCTGATGAAATCTTTGAAGACATTTGGAATGACGACTGGTTCAAAGAATTGGTAGGACGATAGCTAATCGTCAGTTAGTCGTCTTTCCAGTCAGCCGACTCCTCTGCTGCTCGTCGATCAATCTCTGGAAACTCAACAACTTTATAGGGTTTCGGCTTCGGCTTCGGTTTTGGCGGACTCTGTTTTGGCGGGCTCTGTTTATGATTACCGTCTAAGTCAGGCACCAGCGATAGTTGCCCTGTTTCTGGCTGAGGTGCAGGCTGCTGGTGTCGCCGCCGAGATACCCCTTCTTCGCTGGTCTGTTCTGCAATCACCTCATACAGCAGCGCCATTTTGCCACTGCTGCCCTTACGCAGTACCCGGCCCAAGCGCTGAATATACTCTCTTGGCGAACCACTCCCCGAGAGCAAAATAGCCACTCTCGCATCGGGTACGTCTACGCCTTCATTTAGCACGTGTGAAACAACAATCACGCTGTAGTCACCGCTGCGAAATTTTTGCAGAATGGTATGTCTCTCTTTAACCGGCGTTTGGTGGGTAATCGCTGGAATCAAAAAGTCCTGAGAGATTTTGTAAACAGTGGCGTTGTCATTGGTGAAAATGAGCGTGCGATCAGGGTAGTGTTTGTTCAGCAGATTTTCAAGTAGCGTGAGCTTGCCTTGTGTGCCTAAGGCAATATTTTTAGATTCACGATGGGCAAGCATGGCCCGGCGACCTGCGGCTGATTTGGCGCTCGCTTGGACAAATCGCTGCCAGCCTTGTGGACTGCTGAGCCAGATTTTGGATTCTTGTAGAAACGCATTGCGCTGCTTTTGAAGTTTGGCATAGCGATCGCGCTCCTCTTCACTAAGCTGCACCTTGAGCTGTACCACCTGATATGGTGCTAAAGCTGTCCCCGAAAGCTCTTCTGAAGTGCGACGATAAACTACTTTTCCCAGCAACGCTTCTAAGTCTTCGTGCCTGCCGTCCGAGCGCTCAGGCGTGGCCGTTAAGCCTAGCCGGTAGGGCGCAATTGAGTACTCGGCAATGCTGCGGTGGAAGTCGCTAGGGAGGTGATGGCACTCGTCACAGATCAGCAGCGCGTACTGGTTTCCCAGATCTTCGGCGTAAATGGAGGCGCTGTCGTAGGTGGCCACCAGGATGGAGGTGCGATCGCGCGATCCACCGCCCAATAGCCCCACTTCTACACCTGGAAACGCCGCCTCCAAATTTGCATACCACTGGTGCATTAAATCCAGGGTTGGCACCGTAATCAGGGTTCGCCTTGGCGTCGCTGCCATCACCATTTGCGCCAAATATGTCTTACCTGCTGCCGTCGGCAAAACCACAACCCCGCGCCGCTGATTTACCTTCCAAGCCTGCAACGCTTCCTGCTGATGCTCGTAAGGTGTCATCGTCAAATTATCTTGCAAATCCAGCGGCTCAAACGTCTGCACCTTATCTTCAAAGCTTACGCCTTCTGCTCTTAGCGCCTCTACCAGCGGACGGTATTTATCGGCAGGCACCCGAAAGCGCTCAATTCGGTCGTCCCAAACTGCAAAGTCAATCCAAGCTTTTCCCCTTGGCGGGGGGTGCAAAACCAAAGTGCCGCGATCAAATTGTAGGGTAGGCACTCTAGGCATAATGCGTGCTCAAGGCATGGATGTATTGAGATTTAGGCCCGTATCTAGCAAACTTATGTCAGGGACAAAGGCCTTAGTTTAGTATAAGAAGCTTGAGCAGGACTTTTAATAGGTTTAACCACCCACGCTAGCAGCTATGAGCAAAGGCACACTTTTCGACAAGGTTTGGGACGCACACACCGTAGGCACGCTGCCTTCTGGTCAAACTCAGCTATTTATTGGGCTGCACCTGATTCATGAGGTGACGAGTCCCCAAGCTTTTGCCATGCTAAACGAGCGCGGCCTGAAGGTGATGTATCCGCAGCGTACGATCGCTACCGTTGATCATATTGTGCCGACTGAAGATCAGTCCCGGCCTTTTGCCGATCCGATGGCGGAGACGATGATGAGTGCGCTGGAGACAAATACAAAAGAGCACGGTATTCGCTTTTTCAACGTGGGTTCTGGAAACCAGGGCATTGTGCATGTGATTGCCCCAGAGCAAGGATTAACGCAGCCAGGAATGACGATTGCCTGCGGAGATTCTCATACGTCTACGCACGGGGCCTTTGGCGCGATCGCCTTCGGTATCGGCACCAGCCAAGTCCGCGACGTGCTCGCTTCCCAAACCCTTGCGCTCGCCAAGCTCAAAGTCCGCCGCATTGAAGTGAATGGCACGCTGCCCGATGGCGTTTATGCCAAAGACATTATCCTGCACATTATCCGCAAGCTAGGTGTCAAAGGCGGCGTTGGGTTTGCTTACGAATTTGCCGGTAGCGCAATTGAAAGCCTTTCGATGGAAGGCCGCATGACGCTGTGCAATATGTCAATTGAAGGCGGCGCGCGCTGTGGCTACGTCAACCCTGACCAGACTACTTACGATTACATTCAAGGGCGTGACTTTGCGCCAAAAGCGGAAGATTGGGATAGTGCGATCGCCTGGTGGGAAAGCCTGCGCAGCGACGCCAATGCTAAGTACGACGACGTTATAAAGTTTGACGCGGCTGACATTGCCCCTACCATCACCTGGGGCATCACGCCTGGACAAGGCATTGGCGTCAATGAAGCGATTCCAACGCCTGAGATGATGGCTGCCGATGAAAGGCCGATTGCTGAAGAAGCCTATCGCTACATGCAGCTTTCACCCGGTGCACAAATTGAAGGGACAAAAGTAGACGTGTGCTTCATTGGTAGCTGTACCAACGGTCGCATTACGGATTTGCGGGAGGCGGCTAATGTGGCCAAAGGTCGTCACGTTGCCGAAGGCGTCAAGGCGTTCGTCGTGCCTGGTTCTGAGCGCGTAAAAGCCGAAGCGGAAGCGGAAGGGCTCGATAAGGTTTTTGTCTCTGCAGGCTTTGAGTGGCGAGAGCCGGGCTGTTCTATGTGTTTGGCAATGAACCCTGACAAGTTAGAAGGCACACAGATTAGTGCGTCTTCCTCTAACCGCAACTTTAAAGGTCGTCAGGGGTCGTCATCAGGTCGTACGCTGCTGATGAGTCCAGCAATGGTGGTTTCGGCGGCAGTGACCGGTCAGGTGACAGATGTTCGCCAGCTTGTGCCTATTAGCTAGACGCGCTTGTGTAAAATCTCAGGGCAAATTGCCACCACCATCTAGATGCTTGGAATAAAGCTGCTGCTAAAAGTGCTGAACCAATTAGCCAGGTGGGGTTGCTGCGCCCCATCATGGTTTGGGCGGGTACGGTGGTGAGAAACGCGACGGGGATAATGAAGGTGAAAAAGACTCTGTAGGCGGCGGGGTAGCCGGCGATGGGAAAGCGGCCTGCTTCTAAGAGCGATCGCAACACCTCCGTCACGTTGTACACGATACTGTTGGCGAATTGAGATGAAGGGCTGAGAACCGTTACACTGAGGCGGTTACAACCACTTAGAAGTGAGGCCGCAGTATGTCCCTCAAGTCTCAGCCCGTCTATGCCGTTCCCACCGATACTG
>JBHYED010000032.1:0-48766 GCA_051860365.1 Phormidesmis sp. | reverse complement strand
CTACGATGCCTAGATGGTCGAGATTTTTGACTTCTAAGGTTTCTGCGATCGTACGAACCTCTACAGCGCTCTCAGCTCATCCTCCATCATTATTCTGATTGTGACAATTCAAAGGGCGGAATGTGGGTTTCAGCTATGCAACTCTCTCGATATCTACCATAGAGATACCTTGTTCGAAGACAATGCTGGCCTCTTCCTTTTCATGAAGCAGTGCATTTTCTATTGTGCCTGACCTTGTAGTATGAACGAGTATTCAGCAGGGCTAGGTAACGGTGTGGCTAAGCGACTGATTAGGTTTGTACGAAATAATCTGAGCGATGAGGGTTTCTTAAAAAACTTAGGGCGGTTTGAAGGCCTAGTTTCTAAGCTGCTTTCAATTGCAATGGTGATGGTGATTATTGTAATCATTATTGACTTAGGCATTTACTTAACCACTTCCTTGGGCGCTGAGCTGATCAGCGGCCAAAATCCCAGCATTTTTTTTGGGCGGACGCTGCTAGATATTTTTGGCCTGTTCTTAAGCGTGCTGATTGCCCTAGAGATTTTAGAGAATATTACGGCTTACCTGAAGAAACATGTGGTACAGGTGGAGCTAGTGATTGTGACTTCGCTGACGGCGGTGGCGCGAAAAATTATAATTTTGGACTTAAAGGCGGTCTCGGGGGTGAGCTTGATTGGATTGGCGATCGCAATCCTTTCTCTCTCCATCAGCTACTTCATTGTCAAAAATGTCAACTCGCAGTAGCCCACCGCGATTAGCTTATAGTTTCTGGCGTTTGAATCAGACCATCTGCCGTCGCAGCCGCCCACGTCACAACCGGGAAATTAGCGCCCGTTAGCCCTCGAACCGTTCTTTCTCCAACCGCGTCAAGCTCACCACTTGCATCTGCAAACACTACAAACAGCGGATGTGGCGTTTCTGTCCCTTCCGCCAACAAATGCTTGTGTTTTCTAGGCATGAGCCATTCAACGCCCTGGCCTAGCTCCATTTGCGTTTGTCGCCAGCGTCCTAGCAAGTTAGACAACTCTTCTCCAGGCCGCTGAATGAACAGCACAATTTCAATGCCCGTTTTAATTTTCCACTCTGGGTCACACATCATCAGGGCGACATCGCAGGGTAAATGGCGGATGCGATAGTGCGTGTCAATAATGCCGCTGGTTTCTGAAACCTCACGGCTGCGGACGTTGGGTAAGGGAATGGCGACGACGCTATTTTCGGGGCGGCGAACGCTGGGCAGCGCTTCAAAGTAAGGACGATGCTGCATCAGTACAGACAAAATACCGTCGTAATGGCAGCAGTCTGCAAGCAGCTCTTCGTAGGCCGTGCGCTGCTGCTGATAGATTTGCTTACCTAGATTTACCAAACGGTCTTCTGGATTAGTCGCGATAGATGCCAACGGTCTGCCGAAGTGTGTAACGAGGCTAGTTTTCCCAGGTATTTTAAATCAGACAGATTTTGTTTGATTATTATTTTGTTTGATTATTACTGTGCCGCCGTCAGCACTTCGCCGACTTCGATGCGGCTACCGTTGGCAAAGTCCCAGCCAGAGAGCGCTCTTTTGCCTGCTGGCTTGACTTCTCGCAGCAGCAGATGGCCGTTTCCAGTTTGAATAACGGGGCCGTAGTTTTTGAGGATAGCGACGATGGTACCGGGTTTGCTATGGGCATTGGTGTTTGTAGATTCGTAGAGCGATCGCATCTCGCCCATCTCACCCGGCAACTGTTCCCAGTAAGTCTGACCCAACGGAATGGTTTCAATCACCTTCAGCGGATTTTCTTGAAACTGAGCGATGCAGCTAGGATAAAAGCCCCGCACCTGGTCATGAATAGCTTTAGCGCTTTTCGTCCAATTGAGCTGATAGTCCTTTTTACTAATTAGCGGTGCATAAGTAGCCTGCCCTTTATCTTGCGGAAGGGGTCTAATGAACTGCTGATGTAGTTTTTGAAGCGTGACAGGCAGCAGTTTTGCGCTGGTTTGAGAAAGCTTTTCAGCGAGTTGCCAAGCATTATCAAGCAAGCCAATCGGCATGGTTTCTTTCATTAGCATGGGGCCGGTATCCATGCCTGCATCCATAAGCATCGTAGTCACACCGGTTTTGGTTTCACCTTTATATAAGCACCATTGAATGGGCGCTGCGCCGCGATACGCCGGCAAAATAGAGCCGTGGGCGTTGATGCACCCGATGCGTGGCATATCTAGGATTTGCTGGGAGAGGATTTGGCCATAGGCAATCACGATGAAAGCGTCGGCTTCTAGGGCTTCAAGCTTGGCGAGCGTATTGGGATCTTTTTTGATGCGGGCAGGCTGCCAGACAGGAATATCTGGGCTGATTTCTTGAGCGGCGGCTTTTACAGGAGAAGGGGTGACTTTACCGCCTCGGCCCCGGCGCTTGTCGGGCTGAGTGACCACGCCAAGGACTTCAAAAAAGGGATGGTCAATGAGGGCTTTGAGGCTAGGTACGGCAAATTGTGGCGTGCCAAAAAAGATGATTTTCATGTGGGATTAGAGTGGGTAAGGTTGTGGCTATCGAGTGTCTACTAAAATTTCAATGCGGCGATTTTTCTGTCGGCCTAGTTCATTTTCGTTGCTGGCGGCTGGCTGCGATCGCCCACCCCCCAAAACCACCCATCGATACCCCTCTGGCAGCGAAGCCTGCAAATAATCACCTAGCACATTAGCCTGAGCTAGCGTGTAATCTCGACTATTTTGCGCTTTTGCCTGATCGTCACTATAGCTACGAATAATAATCGTCGATTTCGGATAGTTTATAAGCTGATTGAGCACCTGATTGAGCAGCGGATTTTCTTTCAGATCGCTTTGGCCCGGTGTGAATAAAGCGTCACTGGGCAGCGTGATCTTAAGCCTGGCAACGTCTAGCAAAGTGTCGTTTGGATTAGTCGGCGTCGGTTTGTAGCTGGGCTCTGCGGCCGATCTCACAGGTGGATCAATCGCCGCCCGCAGCGAATTCACCCGACTATCAATATCTGCTCCCTGATAAGGCGGTCGCCCTAGCTGCTTTTCTAACGTCTCCATGCGCCTATCCAGCGTCAAAATCTCTGTCTCAATCGCGTTCAGCTCATCAATCAACGGCTGCCTTTCTATAGGCGATAGCTTTGCGGCCTCAATGACGGGCTCAATATTAGGCAGTGGAATCGCCTCGATTCGAGTTTCAGCGGTGGGCGCGTGCCATAGCTGCCGAACATTCCACAGGCGGCTGGCTAAACGGCTGGATTTTCTCAGCGCTGTTTCTTGAATCGGCGGTTGAGAAATATTACCCGGTAGTATCTGCGCAGCGAGAATGCCGAATAGCCAGGCGATCGCCAGCGTACCGCCGACGGTTGCCATGTGAGCGATCGCATAATACGGCTGCTGCTTCCACCAAGCCGGAAAATCGGCTAGCGGCGGCGTGGGCACAAATATCATGCTCCCGTCAGCCGGACTCACAATATACTGGCCCGGTTCGCCTGACGGGCCCAGTACAGGCGTTTTTGCGGATTCTGGTTCTGATTTCTTTACCCAGGGCCAACTAAGCTTTTTCCATCTTGACGGCGTCGGTGCGGGTGTTAACGGCTGATCGGGCGTCGTCTGAGGCGCTGTGACGGGTGAAGGCGCTTGAGTAGGCGCGTCATCAACGAGCAGATCGTCTTCATCAAAGCGATCAAGCTCGTCGTAAGGATTCTTGCCGGTATCAATTCTCACGCATCACACCTCCCGCTGATCATCCTAACTGATGACGTCTTTGGCGGATACGAGGACAGTAGCTTCCTTTATTCGGCCCTTACTCAGCTCTTATTCGTAAAAGCTCCAACCCCACCAAGGACTGACTTCTACTACACCACGCTCCGTAAATACCACTCGGTAGTCTACCGATGGCGTTCCCTTTGGCGCGGATTCTACCAAACTGGCCAGCGGTGTTTCATCTATCGCACTAGTAGCATTGTCGTCAACAGCCTGATAGCCAGTCACCGTGCCGTCTTCTTTGATCCGCACCCGGTAGGTGGCTGCTTCTTTACCCACTCTTGGCTGCTTGCGATTTTCAACAATTGTGCGCTTAAGCTCGTTGTTAAGTGCTTCTACTTCGGTGTAGCTGTTGAGCGTGGCGGGCGGCGCCTCCGCAAAATTGTCGCTACTGCTATTCACGGCAGCAGGCTTTTTCCTAGCAGCGTTTTCTTTACCTTCGGTAGGTTCAGAATTTATAGGCGCTGCTTCTGCAATAGGCTCAGGTGCTGCTTTAGTTGCCGTTTCAGCAGGCTCGGTGGCGACCGTTGTGCCCTGATCCCACGGCGAAACTTCTATGCCATTAGCGTCGAAATCCACAGCGTATTCGGCGATCGCATCGTCCTCTAGCCCTTCTACACCTGCATTCGCCCCAGCTAGCTTAGGCAGCGGCGTCTTATCAACGTCACGCAGGGCCGCATCATTATTAAACTGGAAGCCAACCACTTCACCTGCCTCGTTCACCGCCACCTGGTAGGCCAGCGGATCGGCAAAGTTAGCCTCCGAATCAGCAGCCTCGTCTAGCTGCGTTTGAAGACCTGACTGAAGCAGGGCAAGTTCTCTTTTATCTGTAATTCTGGGCGCTTTTTCCCATAGCGCGCTAGAGGTATTGGCTGCAGCAATGCCGTCTACAACTGGGATAGAACCATCTCCCGTAGGCGGTTCTGCGCCTTCGATATCAGCCGACTGAATGACAGCGGCATCTTTTCGCCCTTCAATAGCAGGCTCACGTAGTGCAGGCAGCGGCAGTAGTCCCATGGCCATAGTGGCGGCCACAAGGCCACCGACGCCGAGAATAGCGGGGAGGGCGCGATCGCTCAGCGGCTCGTCCGTGCGCACAAACCGACGCGGCAGCGGTGACAGCGCCGGCGCTAGCTCAGGCAGCGTTTGGTTGTCATCAAAAAACTGATCGACCGCTTCAGTCAGATCAAAAAGCTGTACGGCGGAGAGCTTAATATCAATGGCACGACCATCGCCGGTGTCACCAAGGTCGGCAATTTCAGGCTGAATCACCAGGTGGTGATAGGGGCCTTCGCCGGGATTAATGTGAACGAGTAAAGGCTCACCTTCAATGACTTGGGGATGGGCAAAGCCACTGAGGACTTCTTGTCCGTATTGGCTAACAGCACGGACGAGCGCAGCAAAAAAGTTATAGCCGCCGTTGAGCGATCGCTCCAGCCCGCTAATGCGACACTCCGCATTCACCAGCAGCGACATCGTTTCTTCATTACCGGGCTCAGGATTAATGCTCAGGCCGTCTAAAACTAAGCTGCAATTGGGTAGCTGATACTGTCTGCGAATCGTCATGACACTTCTCCATCAAATAGGCTCACCCAAAGACGATCTGCGCCATCAGTGCCCGTGCAAAATAACAGTTTAGTGAGTAGCTCAATGGCCAGCTCGTTTAGCTTTTCATCGGTGCTGTAGGCAATTACCCCAGAGCGCTTATCGTTCATTCTCGCTCGAAAATGAGAGCGAAAGCGCGCTAGATAGTCCGATAGCCTGAAGTGATGATCAAAAGACAGGCTCTGGTCGCTGAGCTGCTGGTAGCCTAATAAAAGCTGACGAATCAGTACCGTCAGCCGCTTCGCTAAAAAGCAGGTAATCAATACAAGCGCTTTGCCTTCATCTTGAGACATCGGCTGCCGCTGACTAAACCTTCTTAAAGGGTTACTACTGCGAAGCAGCCATAGGTTCACGCGCCCTCGAATGACATCTTCCAAGCCCAGCTCTTTTGCAGAGGCCAGCATCGCTTCAGCCCCTCCTAAATCCAGCGCTTCAATGGCCAGCAGCATGAGGTCAATCTGCGTTTTCGCCCGCCTAGAGCACTCGCTGGGAATGCCCACGGGTGTGCTCAACTGGTCGATTAGCTGAATATTTTCGGGCTGGGTTGTAGGGAGACTCTGTACTTGCATACGTTGGCGGCTATTCACTCAGAGGTCTTATCAAAACATATTTGTGGGTAGTTCAGGTACCGCCCCGACGCCTAGTGTCCGGGTTTTAAAGATACCGAATGCCCACGACGGATACGGAAAAAAGCGGTTAGTTTGGGCCAGATGCTAGGCTTTGATGCGACTCCCTTCCCTTGTAGAAGTTTCCCGAAACTTAGACCCCATATAACAACATCTTTTGATTTTATGAAAAAGATCATAAATATAAATGGGGGCATCTGACTGCGCTTGTATGGCAGATCTCACCTCTGGCCCTGATAGTAGCGCTTGATGCACCGGTTCGAGACATGGATTCATTGCCTGTCCCTACACTAGCTCCACAATTAAATAAGGCCGTTTCCAAATGGATCAGTGGCCACCTTAAATGTATTCACATAAACAATACTGCTATTAAATCAGTACTATTACGTAGGTTTTATCGAATATGCTCACGCAGATACTCAGAAAAGAACGAATTTACCACCGCTAGTAGCAACTTCTCAATCTGAAATACTTTTGATCAGCCAGTTGCCATCTTGGCGAACTAACTCATAGCTAAGCGTAACCGTATCATCTGTGAACGGAGCCCGGGTGTTGGAAAGCTGATTAGGCGCATCATAGAATTTCGCTGACTCAGTGACCTCCACTCGAGCATTGATGGTGTCAGCATCAGTGGCATCTTCGGGCTCTACAGATAAAATGGTCACTGGATCGTCGCTGTATGAGAAGTCAGCGTATGAACCGGCTGCCGCTGCCGCTGCCAAATCATTTTGGGTGGCGCTCAGTGGTGTGCCCGTCAAAATGCTGTTGAGCCCGCTGGTATCGCGATCGCTTGAATAAGCAGCTTGCTTCGTTCGCAGCCACTGGTTAAGCGTCACTTTAGCAATCCCTGCTGCATCGCTTTCCGATACAGACTCTACGGTTGGCTCCGCCTTAGCAATCTCAATAACAGGCTCGTTAATGGTGACATCCTCTAGCGGCTGTCCTTGAATCTGCGGCCCGTTGCTACCGCTGCCCATTAGGCTAAACAAGCTTCTCGCCAGCAATAGTGCCACTATCAAGCAACCTAGCCCAACTCCCACCACCAGTGCCAGTCGCCCCCAATTCGGTGAGGCCGCTGCCCCGCGACGATTGCGACGACTTCTACCCAAATTTCCAAGGCCCCCTGCCCCGCTATCTGTACGCCCACTGCGAGCAAGCATAGTAGAACCGCTGTCTCGAATGTTTGGCATTTGCACGCCTGAACTGCGCGATAGCTGTCCTGTAGGAGAAAGCTTTGAAATTTTTTCAGCAATGCTAGCTGCACCCGCCGCGCCGATCGCGCCTGCGCTGCCAAAGCGATCGCCAAATGTCGGTCTACTTAAAGCCGTGCCAGCTATGCCGCTCTCTATTGAACTTGCTGCTGCTAAATCTGGTGCTGCGCCAAAAGGATTGAGGCTGCTAGGCTCCTCACTTTGCGCTTGAATCAACGTCTCGGTTCCATTGCTTTGAGCGCTGACTTCTTGACCGCCTGACGCCTGTGCAGGTTGTTCCTGAGCTGCCCAGGCTGCCTGACGATTACTCCGTTCGTTCTCAAGCGGTAAGTTTTCTAAATAACTCTGCACCTTACTGTCCGCAAAGTAGTCCTTGAGCGTTGCGGTTTCCTGATCAAGATCGCGAAAGAAGGGAAATACCTCTTGCTGAAGCCAGTTTTCGGCATACAGGCAGAGACCAGGCAGTAAATCGGGCGATCCTTGGGAGTGCTCGCGGATAAAGGCCAGCGGATCGTACTCTTGCGACAGCTCTAGGGCGCGGCTGGCTTCTTCCGTTTGGCCCAACAGAACGGCGCATACGGCCTGCTCTAAATGAACATCTTGTCTGCCACTGAGCCGAAGCAGCATTTGCTTGGCACGGCGAATGAGGGCGGGCTGGTGCTGGGCAAAGCCTCGGGCGAGCAGGGCATATACGGCTAGGTAGGTGCCGACCGCTGAAGGACGCTGTGATTCGGCCTCAAAGACTTCCTGCTGTTCGGCGGCAGTGAGGTAGCCTCGCAATTGCTGAACAAAGCGAAGAAAGTCGTCTACACCAAGGCCAGAGAGATCATCTTCTGCCCCATCAATGCCGCCGCGATCCTGGAGCATGCCTCTAAGCAGACTTACGCCTTCTTGACGTGATCGCTGTTCCTCTAAAGGCCGCGCAATTAGCTCCAAACATCGATAGGGCCGCAGCTTGTACAAATCTGCCTGAACTTCCGCTCGCAGTACCGGAAATAAGTCTTCTTTGAGCAGCAGCTCCCGGCCTGTCTCCAGTGATTCTGCTGCGTGCTCGTAGTGGTTTTGCTGCCACTCTTCACGGCCTAGCTCTAGGCAGGCTATTGCCAGGGTCAAAATAATGTCAGGAAGTGCGGGCTGCTCCTTTATTTGCTGTCCTTCATCGCTGTGCGCATCTCGCATCAAGTAGGGACGACCTAGGCGTAGCACCAGCTCATACTCGCCCAGTTCTAATAAAATCAGCAGCGCTCCAACGAGCTGCTGATTCTCAATTTCGATGGTAGGAACGTTCGCCTCAGGGTCGTCAGATTCCTCTGAAGCGCTTTTTGAGGTCGCTAAAAATTCTTGGTCGTACTCAGAGCGGCGAGTGTAGTCGCCTAGGACGTCGTAGGCTTTATTTAGCAGCTGACGGCGAGCGTCGATTGCGAGTTCTGAATATTCCTTTCTGGGCACTTGCAGGGTGCGATCGCGATGCGACTGCTTTAGCTGCTCAGCCGTTGCCTGAATCGGCAAACCCAGAATTCGATAATAGTCCAGCGGAATTCGCACTCTTTTGTATCCCTAGCCATTAAGCCAATCTTTTACTCAATCAATGTAAGAAGCCGTTATCCTCATTGGGCGATCTTCTATACTCCTTAGAGCCTTGATGTTTGCTCTTGCCAGCCGACTGTTAGCTGATTTCAGTCAAATAATCGCTATCAACCGTAGCGTAAATTAGACGCGCATGTAGCGCAAACCAATCACTAATCTCAACAATTACAAGCTTAATTAAATAATCAAACCTGCAAACACTATATCTATCAACCACACTTTATTAACGATTAAATGTCTTGATAGATAGCTTTAGACGCGGTATTTTCTGTGTCAAGACTTACGTTTTGCAGGCAGAGAACCTACTACCATGAAGTCTGCTTTCTTAAGCAAATCTTAAGAGGATGACTCAAGGACGTACTCACTCAGATGTCATTCAGGTGAACGAAGCGTTTGCTTGTTTGACGATTTGAGCGAATAATCAGTACTGAGCAAACGCTGCTAACAAGGACATACGGACACAAACCTATGGTTCAGGAAAGACCGCTACCGACATTTCAGGCGTCTGAGTCTCAGGTGACCCGAGACGAAGGGCTCCTTATTTATGAGGATATGCTGCTAGGCCGGTACTTTGAAGACAAATGCGCCGAGCTATATCAGCGGGGCAAGGTCAAAGGATTTGTACATCTATATAACGGTCAAGAGGCCGTTTGTTCGGGCGTGGTCAAAGCGATGCGTTCAGATGATTATGTGTGCAGCACCTACCGAGATCACGTCCATGCGCTGAGTGCAGGCGTGAGTGCCCGCTCGGTGATGGCTGAGCTATTTGGTAAAGAAACAGGATGCAGTAAGGGCCGAGGCGGCTCTATGCACATGTTTTCAAAAGAGCACAATATGCTGGGCGGCTTTGCTTTTATTGGCGAGGGTATTCCGGTTGCCTTAGGCGCGGCGTTTCAGACGCGCTATCGCCGTGATGCAATGGGAGATGCTGGGGCCGATCAGGTGACAGCAGCGTTTTTTGGTGATGGTACGACTAACAACGGTCAGTTTTTTGAATGCTTGAACATGGCGGCGCTGTGGAAGCTGCCGATCCTATTTGTTGTTGAAAACAATAAGTGGGCGATTGGGATGGCGCATGAGCGGGCGACCTCTCAGCCAGAGATTTATAAAAAGGCGAGCGTTTTTGGGATGCCGGGTTACGAAGTTGACGGCATGGACGTACTGGCGGTTCGAGCAGCGGCAAAGGCTGCGGTTGAACGAGCACGTGCAGGTGAGGGGCCAACGCTTTTGGAGTGTTTGACCTATCGATATCGTGGACATTCGGTGGCAGATCCAGATGAGCTGAGGCCAAGTGAAGAGAAAAAGTTTTGGCGCGATCGCGACCCCATCAAGCGATTCGAGGCCTACTTATTAGAGCAAGACCTCGGCAGCGAAAGCGATCTCAAAGCCGTTCGCGACAAAATCACAGACGTGGTTGAAGATTCGCTCACCTTTGCAGAAGAAAGCCCCGAGCCCAATCCTGCTGACCTGTACAAATATATTTTTGCTGAAGACTAACTACCCATGGCACAAACCTTTCTATTCGACGCCCTCCGCGAAGCCATCGACGAAGAAATGGCTCGTGATCAAACCGTTATGGTCATGGGTGAAGACGTCGGCCAGTACGGCGGCTCCTATAAGGTCACCAAAGATCTTTACGAGAAATATGGCGCACTGCGCGTACTCGATACGCCCATCGCCGAAAACAGCTTCACTGGCATGGGCATCGGCGCAGCAATGACTGGCCTTCGTCCCATTATTGAAGGCATGAACATGGGCTTTTTGCTCCTCGCCTTCAACCAAATATCTAACAATGCCGGAATGCTGCGCTATACCTCTGGCGGCAACTACACCATTCCGGTTGTCATTCGCGGCCCTGGTGGCGTCGGCTCTCAGCTAGGTGCAGAGCACTCTCAACGGCTAGAGGCCTATTTTCAGGCGGTTCCAGGCCTCAAAATCGTGGCCTGTTCGACCCCTCGAAATGCAAAAGGCTTACTTAAGGCAGCCATTCGCGACAACAATCCGGTGATGTTCTTTGAGCACGTGCTGCTGTACTTCCAAAAAGAAGATCTGCCAGATGACGAATACATCTTGCCGTTAGATAAAGCTGAGACAGTTCGCGAAGGCGAAGATGTCACAATTTTGACCTACTCACGAATGCGCTATCACGTGATGCAGGCCGTAGAGAATCTGGAGAAAAAGGGTTACGATCCTGAAGTGATCGATCTGATTTCGCTTAAGCCTATTGACTACGACACCATTGGCGAATCTATTCGTAAAACGCACCGCGTGATTATTGTTGAGGAGTGTATGAGAACCGGGGGCATTGCCGCTGAAATTATCGCCTCTATTAACGATCGCTTTTTTGATGAGTTAGATGGGCCGGTTATTCGCATGTCGTCTCAAGATATTCCGACGCCTTATAATAAGGGCTTGGAAGATTTGACGATTGTGCAGCCCGCACAGATTGAAGAGGCCGTTGAAAAAATTATGAAAGGTCGGCTGTAGACTGCGCTGAATTCTTTGCCCTACCGTTATTGCCATTGCCGCAAACGAACTTAACAAAAGAGTCGCCGGATGAATATCCTCATCCGGCGACTCTTTTATTTAATAGCAGGCTATTTGTTCAGCGCAGCACCTACTGATCGTTTTGATCCAGGTTGAAGATAAACGGTACGCCGCCACCGCCATCGGCACCACTCATTACTAGCACACGAGGCATCTGTGCGCCGCCTGCACGCCAAGCTTCAATGGCCTCTTTTTGCAGTACTAAGCCGCCACCTTGAGCTTTGAGCGTATCGGCAATCAGCCTTTGTCCTTCAGCTCGGCCTTTAGCTCGGTTAATTTCAGCAAGCGCTTCCTGCTCGGCTTCTTGCGCTACATATACCGCCCGCTGCGCCCGTTGCTCAGCAATCTGCTTTTCTTCTACCGCTCGCGAAAACTCAGGGGAGAACGTAAGGTCGACGACGCTAGTATCCAGCACGTCAATTCCATACTTCTCTAGCCTGATAGCCAACGCATCATCAAAATCTTCTTTGAGAATGGCCCTTTGGGTAATGGCCTGCTCAACCGTTCGCCGTGCCGCTGCTACCTTGAAAGATTCCTGCGTTTGGGGTGCAATAATCTTGTTCACAATGTTAGAAAGTGAACCTTGCTTACGGCGAATATCTACCATCTGCTCAGGCTGCAATCGAAAGTTAATTGCGAACCGAGCCTTCAAATCTTGCAAATCTTTGGTGGAACTCTCTGCGGGCACCTCAAATTTTTGTACCGTAATGTCGTATACATCTACATACGATACGAACGGTGGCTTCAGGTGAATGCCTTCTAGCAGTACGCCGTCTTGGGCTGAACCGAGCACGCTCAGTACACCTGCTTGGCCTGGGTTAATAATGACAAAACTGCTAGCTAGCACGATGGCGACAACCGTTGCGATCGCTGCAATAAAAACCGGCTGACTATTTCCTGTATTCGAACTCAACTCAAAACTCCTTCCTTATATATAGAGGCCAAAAAACTAGCCCCTACGCTTCACTACAGCCTAGCTCGGATATAGCTAGGCCGTATCTGAAGAAACTAGCCTTAACAATAGATAAAGGTTGAGGACTGGTATCTGCTGCTGCTATCGACTGGGTACGCCTAACAATTCGCCGTTGCCAGTGATCACTTCACCTATTACCGATGCCCCAATTCCAGCGTCTATAAATTGATTGCATCCAGCATCTGCTTCGTCCGGCGGCACAATTACAACAAACCCAATTCCCATATTGAAGGTGTTGTACATATCACGCACGCTAACCCCACCTGCCTCACGCAGCCAGTCAAAGACGGGCAGTACTGGCCAGCTTTCTGCCTCTATCTGAATAGATTGCCCTTTGCCTAAGCAGCGAGGTAGGTTCTCCGGCAGTCCGCCACCTGTAATGTGGGCCATACCGTGAATTGTTAGCTCAGAAGCTAGTGCGGCCAAAACGGGTTTTACGTAGAGCTGTGTTGGTGTGATCAGCACGTCACCTAAAGACCTTCCACCTAGTGCTTCGGGCTTCTCGTCCCAGCCGTAGCCTTCGGATTGTCCTGTTTCTAGAGCATTTCTTTTCCCTTCCGCTACGATTTTGCGCACTAGGCTGAAGCCGTTGCTGTGGATGCCGCTGCTCGATAGACCGATGAGGCGATCGCCCACCTCCACCTTCGAGCCATCCAGCATCCGCTCCTTCTCCACAATGCCCACACAAAAACCCGCCAGGTCATACTCTCCCGGCGCATAAAATCCTGGCATTTCCGCCGTTTCTCCCCCTAGTAGCGCACAGCCCGACGTTTTACAGCCTGAAGCCACACCCGCTACGACCTGCGCTAGCTGCTCAGGAGCTAGCTTTCCAGTTGCTAAATAGTCCAGAAAAAACAGTGGCTCAGCGCCAATCGTCAGCACGTCATTCACGCACATCGCTACCAAGTCTATGCCGACTGAATCGTGCCGACCAAGTGCTTGGGCGACCTTGAGCTTTGTGCCAACGCCATCTGTACCCGACACCAGCACCGGCTTTTTATAGCCCTCGGGCAGCTCAAAGCAGCCACCGAACCCCCCCAGCGAACCCAGCACCCCAGGACGACTGGTTCCATTCACCATGTCACGAATCTTATCGACGAACGCACGGCCCGCCTCCACATCAACTCCAGCCTGTCGGTAATCCATCGTTAGCTCCTCCCATTCAAAGTTTGAACGCTCAAAATCGTTACAAATGCTCATATTTAGACATCTGTACTGATTAAAAGCCAAAATTAACTTCCCTCATCTCTCTCAACATCTAGTCAGGATAAACCCTGAATTCGGCTAAAAAGTAGTAGAGGAAGTCCATATTTAGTGTCTCATTCTCTGCAAGTCGAGCGAGAATCTTCAAGACGATAGGCAGGCTCAAAACGCTCTTTTGAGCCAGAAATAGTGCATAAAATTGCATAGTCTTAAAGAGACTATGCCAATATACACATCAAAATCCGAGCCTGACTGATTAGTTATCTAGAACACATTTTTAAGCAGTGATAAGCATTGCAAGATGGGTTGCTAGCAATCTATGGCCCTGCAAAGCCTTTACATTTCGTCACTTCACACTTTTTATGAAGAAGCGATGAAGATTGCTGTCAGGGGGTTGCCACGAAAATACGCGGATCTTGGGTCAAATTTAGTCGTGTAGATTAGCTGTGTTCGTTTCATTCGATATCGAGGTTTCAGCGCTGCTATGACACACCGGTTCAAACCAAAGCCGCTCGCCGCCAAAAGCGAAGGCCTTGATCCCGTGCGATGTAGCCTATTATGACTGTGCTTTCTAACGGTTCAATCAAACAACAATTCGCTAAGTCTCTAGCTGCAGCCCTTCTGCTAACTGGAGCTAATGCAACTATCACCAGTGCTCAGATCCTCAGCAACCCACCTAACAGTGAAGCGTCCGCGTCCGTTTTTGATGAATCCTCTTTAGAGGCTAATCCGCCTGTTCTGCTTACAAACAGCAGCGTATCTAGCGATATCGTTGCTTCCGGGAGCCAAGCTGGAAGCAAGCCCCAAGCCAATAACGAGCCAGCACCGGCTATTAGCAGCAGCGTTCTTGTTCACGCTCATGAAATAGACGGTCGCCGTGCGGCCACGCTTTATGTCAAAGACATTCCAGTGCTCACTTTTATTGGCACGAATGTTGATAGTCTTTCTAACAGTAGCGATGCTGTTTCTTTGGCAGCAGCCGATCCGTCTCTTGCCTTAGCCGCTAATACCGCTGAACCGGGTGATGTGTTGAACACATCGCTAGAGAACGACCCTGTCTTAAGAGCTTCTTCACTAGGAGAAATGCTTGAGTCTGGCGAAATTGAAGCCACTGAGCTTTCGGTTCGTTGGAATGAGGATGGGGATAATGAAGGCTACATCGTGACGCTCGCTGGCGAAGATTTGATTGCGCTAGATAGTCGAACCATTTTGCCTGATACTACCAGTGACTTAGCTGAAGATGCTTTGCAGGTTACAAACCGCTTACGTAGATTACTGGGCGGCGCTGATCCGGTTTCAGAAATTGAGGGTCTTCCCGAGCCTGAGCCGGTTGTTGAAGTGGCTCCCGCTGCGGCAGCTCCACAGCAGGTTGCCATTATCTCTAGCAACGTAGGCGGCGCTTCCTGGTATGGCCCTGGTTTTCACGGCAGAATGAGCGCGAACGGTGAATACTTTGATCAGTATGCACTGACTGCGGCTCATCGGACGCTGCCTTTTGGTACGCTCGTGCAGGTTACCAACGTTTATAACGGACGCCAGGTAACGGTTCGGATTAATGATCGTGGGCCTTACGCAGGCGATCGCATCATCGATTTGTCCATGGCCGCAGCCGATCAAATTGGTCTGGTCGATTCAGGGGTTGGCACCGTACAGCTCGACGTTCTGGCTAACTAAGGCTCAGAATCTCATCTAAAATGTAGAAAGGCTCTTCCTAACCGAAGGGCCTTTTTGCTTGCAGCTTGTGCAGAACTAAAAAGATGACCGTAAAACTGCTGAATACCGTTGCTGAACTACACCACTATCTGAGCGATCGCGTCGGTCAGACCATTGGACTGGTGCCAACGATGGGCGCGCTTCACGAGGGTCATATGAGCCTGGCGGAACAAGCTCGTAGCGATTGTGATTTAGTCATCGTCAGCATTTTTGTAAATCCCCTTCAGTTTGGCGAAAACGAAGACCTTGATCAGTATCCTCGGCCCGCTGCCGCAGACCAGGCGCTATGCTCATCAGCTCAAGTTGATGCCATATTTATGCCATCTTCCCAAGCCCTATACGGCGTAGCACGTCCCCATCTCTCAACCGTCACGCAGGTCGTTCCACCTAAGGAGATGACCAGTGGCCTCTGTGGCCTGTCACGCCCTACACACTTTCAGGGGGTGGCTACTGTAATTACCAAGCTGCTGAACATTGTGCGGCCAACGCGGGCTTACTTTGGTCAAAAAGACGCCCAGCAAGTTGCGGTGCTTAAACGCTTAGCTCAGGATTTGAATCTGCCTGGGGAAATTGTGCCTTGTCCCATTGTGAGAGAAGCAGACGGACTGGCGCTTAGCTCTCGAAATCGGTACTTAGTGGGGGCAGAGCGTCAGCAGGCCACGGTACTTCAGCGGAGCCTTCAGGCTGTTAAGGCGGCTTTTGAGCAGGGGGAACGGGAGGGCGATCGCCTCCTTCAAGCCGCCCACCGAGTGCTCGCCACCGAGCCCGCCGTAGCGCTGGACTACCTGTCACTGGTTCATCCTGATACACTGAAGCCTTTGCAAACCGTAAATACCGTAGGCATGATGGCGATCGCAGCAAATGTAGGCAAAGCTCGGCTACTCGATAACGTAATTCTTCAAGCAGATACCGAACGTAAGCCCATCATCGCCATTGATGGCCCAGCGGGCGCAGGAAAATCGACGGTTGCTCGCCAAATTGCTCATCGGTTAGAGCTGCTCTATTTAGATACCGGGGCGATGTATCGGGCACTGACCTGGTTTGTGCTTCAGCAGAAGGTTGACCCAAGTAATGAGGGTGCGATCGCGCGACTTTTATCCCACTGTCAAATTCAGCTCACTGCGAACGTCGAAAATGACACGCCTCAGCCCCCTCAGGTTACTGTAAATGGTCAGGACGTCACTGACGCCATTCGGACAGCAGCGGTCACCCGCCAGGTTTCTACGGTGGCCGCACAGGCCGCCGTGCGTGAACACCTGGTTCGCCAGCAACAGCAGTATGGTACTGGCGGCGGCGTTGTGGCTGATGGCCGCGATATTGGCACAAAGGTATTTCCAGAGGCTGAACTGAAAATTTATCTCACGGCTTCTGTGCAAGAACGGGCAAGACGGCGACATTTAGATTTACAGGCAGCGAAGACGAGCAGCGAACAGCCCTTGCCAACTTTAGAAGATTTGGCCGATTTGATTGCTGAGCGCGATCGCAAAGATAGCATCCGAGCCGTCTCTCCGCTCAGGAAAGCAGACGACGCCATTGAAATCGTCACCGACGATCTCACAGCTCAGCAGGTAATTGATAAAATTTCTGAACGATATCGAAAAATTGTTACCTAATTAGCGATCGCGTTCGTCACGCGTGCAACCTTCTTGAATGGCCGAAAATCGCCCCCCGTTCTCACCGCAATCTCAAGAGTCAGCCAGCCGCAATCAACAAGCTCAAACCCAGAAAGAAAGTCAGCGCCGCCAACTGCTCAAGGCTCGGCAACGAATGCCGCCCCGAATCTTGGCAGAAAAGTCAGCCAGCATTTGCCAGCACTTACAAAACTGGCCAACCTTTGCAAATTCGCGGCTAACGTTAGCCTATTGTAGCTTCCGAGGAGAACCCGATCTTTCTCTTCTACTTCAACAGCAGCGCGTTTGGGGCCTGCCCCGCTGCGAGGGCCAAAAGCTTATCTGGCATCGCTGGTTTCCCACCTGCGAGTGGCCGCTGAGCCCAGGCACCTATGGCATCACCGAACCTGATCCCACCTCACCAACGGTGGAACCCTATCAGGTCGACCTGATTCTTGTGCCCTGTCTTGCCTGCGACATCAATGGCTATCGGCTCGGATACGGTGGAGGCTTCTACGATCGAATGCTTTCTAACCCGGCTTGGGCTAGCAAAACAACCATCGGCATCGTTTTTGAATACGCCAGATTGCCTCAGGTACCTCGCGAAAGCTGGGACATTCAGCTCAACGGCATCTGCACCGAAAGCGGACTATTTCTCGGCAGCGTTTAACAAAAGGCAGCTCTCAGTTAGGAACCGTAACGGCTGGTGGCTGAGCGGAGTCGAAGCCAAACCCTTGCCATAGCTTAATACCCCCCATCAGACCCAGCACATTAGAAACGATCGTCACATTCTCAGGTAGCTCCGCCTTAATCTGCTTCACCTCACCACCACCTAAATACAGTCGGTCGTAGTTAAAGCCGTGTGAGAGGGCCGCGATCGCCTTCACCAATCGATTATTCCAAGTCTTTTGACCTATTATCTTGAGGGCTGATCGACCTAGCTGTTCTTCGTAAGTTTGACCCTTACGAAAGCGCTGATGACCAAATTCTAAATTAGGCACCAAATGACCATTCACAAATAACGCTGTCCCAAAGCCCGTGCCTAGCGTAATCACCATCTCAACGCCTTTGCCTGATACCGCACCTAGCCCTTGCATATCTGCATCGTTAATAACGCGTACTGGCTTACCTAACTTGCGATTGAGCTGCTGGGCTAAGTCATAATCCTTCCAGGCTTCGTGCAGGTTAACGGCCGTAAATATGACGCCGTTTCTCACCACGCCAGGAAATCCAACTGAAACCCGATCAAAGTCTGCCGCACCATCAACACTCTTTCTACCTGCTAGTTCTTCAATGACTTCGACGACGGCTTCTGGGGTAGCCGGTTTAGGCGTTTTAATGCGATCGCGTTCTCCCAAAGGCTGACCACTGTGATCAATTACCAGCGCCTTAATCCCGCTGCCACCAATATCAACCGCCAGCGTTTTGATCACACCGGAGCCACTTTGCGTTTGATCCTTTTGATCCGTATGATCATGAGGAGCCTGGGTAACTTGAGCCTCATTTTGCGCCTCAAAAGACTGCATATTGCTAACTATCCTTAAACGTTCCTAAAGACTCTAAACTCAATCAAATTGACAATCTAATTTCACTTCACAAATATCTATTTATTAAGTAACTGAATTACTGAGGATTTGGCCCTGAACATCGATAGAGTTCTTCGAACACACGAACCCAGCCATCAGATACTGAAGACAATATTGCCTTACCCTTTTGGGCGGTAGCCACCGTCGCATTTCCCACTACACCGCTCTGGCTCAGGTCGTCCATCATCCAGGCCATCGGCAAATCGCCTTCCAAGCTCAGCAGGCTTTCTTCTCCGCTTTCTGTTCTCAAGGCATTCGGAAACTCGCGGACGGCTTCACTCATCCGAATTTGTTTTGGCATTAGCGAAAGCATCACGCTAGTTTCTACATCTCCTGCATGAATGCCTCGTTCATATTCATCTTGGCCAACTATGTCAGCGACACGATGCGGCGCGCCCCATACAAACATCGGGAATACCATGAGGTCTGGATACTGCTGCCGCAAATCTCGAGCCACAATTTCTAATACCTGCGGCTGGCCGCCATGACCGTTAATAAATACCAGCTTCCGAAACCCAGCTCGGTAGATGCCCTCTGCCATCTCCGTGAGGACGGCCATCAGTGTTTGGGCCGTCAGCGTCACCGTTCCTGGAAAGCGCCAGTGCTCATTTGACTTGCCGTAGTGCAGCGTCGGCAGCGCGTAGGCAGGAATGGCGGTATCTAGCTTGTGCAGCGCCTGGCCAACAACGGCAGTTGCGATCGCTGCATCTACCACCAAAGGCAAATGAGGGCCATGTTGCTCAATCGCCCCAATTGGTTGAATAATTAAGGTATTCGTCTTATCGGGCAACCCTTCTACTTGTGTCCAGCTCAGGTAAGGAAAAAACCGCCCTGGCGGTATGTAGCTATGCATCATTAGTAAAATCCAAAATAGTGCCTTTCAGGTAACGCCTAGTTAACAGCAGCGAATGATAAAGATGTCGTAAAGTGTGAATGCTTTATTCAACCCAACGGTGTTGTTTTGAAATTTGCGTAAATATACGGTTGAGAAGAATAAATTCCTGATAGACCTCTCTGAAAAGCGAACATAATATAAGACAGGGAGTAAGCGTTTTTCACATCAGCGTATAAGAGCGTATACAAGTGTCCATTTGCATAAAGCGCTCAGGTAAATAGCGTCACATAGAGTACTTAATATTCTGGTGTCTTCATGGCAATTACTTATTTACGAGCTTATGTTTATTGACTACCTTAGGTAAAGGATTTACTTGTTACAGGCTGTTCCTATGGCATGATCTTTACTTCTTCTATAAGCTCTATAGACTTAAAAGCTGCTGTGAGCAAGCGCGTTCCTCGGCTAAAGCTACTTCTCAAAACTTAATTTTCCAAATTCTTTGCGGCCTCTGTCTTAAATGAAAAATACTGCCTGTATTTTGGGCTTCCTCAAAAATTGTTCAGTGGGCACTGCAGTCCTGGTTCTACCCGCGATCGCTACAGGCATAGCGCCAGTACTCACCCCGATCGCTGTGGCCTCAGAGCCTCAAAGCAATTTTCGCAATAGTCCTAAAGTCGTCTTAGATGAAGCCTGGCAGCTAGTCCATCAGGAGTATGTAGACGGTGACTTTAACCGGGTAGACTGGCTCGGCGTTAGACAAACCCTGCTGAGCGGAGAATATACCACCCAAGACGCTGCCTACAGCGAGCTGCGTAGAGTCCTACGTCGCCTAGAAGATCCTTACACGCGCTTTCTTAATCCTGCACAGTACTCGGCGCTTACAGAGCAAACATCCGGGGAGATTTCTGGCATTGGGCTGCGTTTGGCAAAAGAAGGTCAAAACCTAGTCATTTCTAGTATTTTGGCGAACTCTCCTGCTGAGCAGTCAGGACTTATGCCAGGCGATATCGTTTTGATGATTGACGGGAGAGCAGGAAAAAACCTCACTGTAGAGGGTGCCGCACAGCTCATTAAGGGGGAGAGCGGCAGCAAGATTTCGATTACCGTACGTCACGAAAACGGTAGCGAGGAAACGTTCGATTTAGTTCGGCAGGTGGTTTCAGTTTCGACCGTTCAGTATGAGCTACAGCAGCAGAACACTGTGAGCGTAGGCTACATTCACCTAGACGAGTTCAGCGCTCACGCCGCTGAGCAGATGCGTACCGCCATTGATGAGTTAACTAAACAAGGCGCAGAAGCCTTTGTCCTAGACCTACGAGGCAATCCTGGTGGATTATTACAGGCGAGCATTGATATTAGCCGTATGTGGCTGCCAAGGGGCAGTATCGTTCGGACAGTAAATAGAGACGGTAAAAGCGATGAAATCACCGCTAACCGGACTGCGATTACAGATCTGCCGATGGCTGTATTAGTCAATGGCCAGTCGGCTAGCTCCAGTGAAATTGTGACAGGTGCACTTGGCGATAACGATCGCGCGGTTGTCGTGGGCAATCCTACCTTTGGTAAGGCGCTTGTGCAGAGCCTGCATGGTCTTTCAGATGGCTCAGGCTTAGCGGTGACGGTGGCTCATTACTACACGCCGGACGGTACCGATATCAGCAGTCGGGGCATTACGCCAGATGTAAACGTGACGCTCACTGAACAGCAAATACGAGATTTGTCCACAAACCCCGCGCTTCGAGGAACGAGCGCTGACCCACAGTTTGTCCAGGCTGTAGAGGCGATTCAGCCAGATGTCATTGCTCGTCGTCAAAGTGCGATGCCAGCGATCGCCAGCCCTAGTATGCCAACCCAGCCGCCAAGTCAGCTAGGCCGTGTAGATCCATAGCCGCAAGCTTTAAAACCTACCGGTTAGAGGGCTGACCCTTTCTGCGTCTGCGCGACGTCGCGCTATTCTGGCGCGTGCTGAGAGAAGGCATAGATTCTTTGCGTGTCTAGCTTTTTACAGATGTCGCTTGGTATCACCGTTTGTTTTCCGGTTTTCGACCAGGGAAAAATTTGCTGATCTAGCCTGACTTTTAGCTGGGTGAACGGATCGCCGCCGGCTGAAACCAGGAACTCGAACTGATCGATATCTTTCCAGGCCATCAGTTCGTCGAGTAGGGATGCGATCGCCTGCACATAAGGATGCTCACTGTCTTTGTACCACCGGTCATCGGCCACGTTAGGCTGGTCGAGCCCTAAGTGAGCAATCAGCGGCATCTGCCCAAACACGGCAACGGCAACGGAGCGGGCTTCTTCTTGCAGCAACAGGTTGTGCTTTTTCCCCAGTTCGCGCAACTTCTCAAGCCGCTCATACCGGGCCGTTGCTGACTCTGAAGCTAATTCTGCTGTCGAATCTGGCGAGAAACTACTGTCATTTCTCCAGTGGATTGCGACCGTCACTAGATAGGTTTGCAGCAGCATATGACCCATTTTTTCAGCTTTAGTCGCCAGGTAGCTAGCGTTGTAGGTTGTCGCCTCGATCAGCAACGGCACCCGATCTACCATTTCTAGTCCGTAGCCTTTGAGTCCAGCAATTTTGCGCGGATTGTTGGTGATGAGCTTGAACTGGTTAATGCCCAAATCCATGAGAATTTGCGCGCCCATGCCGTAGTTGCGCTGGTCTACAGGTAGGCCCAGCCGCTCATTGGCTTCCACCGTATCTAACCCCATATCCTGCAATGAGTAAGCCTTGAGCTTATTGATTAATCCAATGCCCCTGCCTTCTTGACGCAGATAGACCACGGCACCTTTACCCACGTTATTAATCATCTTCAGCGCAGCCTGAAGCTGCATTCGGCAGTCACACCGCATTGAGCCGAGCGCATCTCCGGTTAAACACTCAGAGTGCATTCTCACCATCGTGGGTTCGTCTCTAAAAGTTGCCGGATCGCCTTTTACCAAAGCCAGGTGCTCTGAGCCATCTAGCTCATTGCGATAGGCGTATACCTGAAACTCGCCAAACTTGGTGGGCATAGCAGCGACGGCTTCTCGCTTGACAAAGCGTTCGTGGCGCAAACGATAGCTGATGAGATCGGCGATGCTAATGAACTTGAGGCTGTGGCGCTTAGCGTAGTGAACTAAATCAGGACGCCTAGCCATGGAGCCATCAGGGTTAGAAATTTCACAGATCACACCTGCTGGATAAAGACCGGCTAGGCGAGCCAAATCGACACCGGCTTCAGTGTGGCCCACTCGCTTAAGCACACCACCTTCTTTAGCGCGAAGTGGAAAAATATGTCCGGGTCTGCGAAGATCTTGAGGCTCAGCCTTGGCGTTGATAGCGACCTGAATTGTTCTAGCCCGATCTTCTGCTGAAATGCCGGTCGTAACGCCCCAGTTTAAGCCGGCATCAATGCTAACAGTAAAGGCAGTTTGCTCATTTTCGTCTTCAAACGGACTGTTGGTGACCATGAGCGGCAAGTCTAGCTCGTCAAGGCGATCGCCCGTCATCGCCAGACAAATCAATCCTCTCGCTTCAACCGCCATGAAATTAATCATATCGGGCGTTGCAAACTGCGCCGCACAGATCACATCCCCTTCGTTTTCACGATCCTCATCATCGACCACGACAATGGCACGTCCTGCGGCCAAATCGACCAGAGCATCTTCTATAGAGTCAAACTTAAACGCATCGGCGGCGGCATTAACCACAAGGATTCCTTACACATTTCGAGAAAATTTATACCTCTCGATTGTATCGGTCTAGGTTGTTTATTGCCGGGCTCGACTGCCTTCAATGAACGCGCTTTTACAGACTCTTTTTGCCGGGCGCTTGCCAAATAATCTGCTTTTGATTGGGGTAGGCCATGCCGCTTTGCTCTTGCATGATGCGTGAGGCTTGAGCGGGATCAAAATTACGCCCGAACTGCTCTCGCAATTCTGCATTCTTGCGCTCAGCGACATTAACCGACTCTTGCAGGGTGTCAAGGCGGCTGTGCTGAGACTGATAGTAAGGGATTAGCTTGGCGATGGTGGTCGTAGCGACGATTGCTAATAGCAAATTCACCGTTAGCTTTACAGATGATTCGAAGGCGATCGCCTGGCGCGCACCCGCATAGGGAATTCGCTGCGGGCGGTAGGCACTCTCTTTGTGTGTCACCTCATGCGTAGCTGGAGGTGTAACCGGGCGCTTGAGGGCATTCATAAAACAAAGATCACCAAAAGTAGGATCACCAAAATAGCGAGCTGATTGTAATGGACGCTTAGATGTACAGCTTCCGAGAAATTACGGACTGAGTAATGCTCGCACACATCATAAGCGTGTTGCTAGTACTTGTCCACGTTTTACAGTCGCTTTCTACTCTTAGCTATTACCAAAAAAATCTCCTGGTTGCGTAGCCTACGGTGGCGCTAAACCAGGAGATTCTCTACTTTCTATGATTTTGCGGTGTTAGACCTGACTGGCTACTTATATAGCTCGGTTGATAGGCGGAGTGCCAAAAAGCCAGGAACCAAGGCGAAAACGAGGGCGAAATAGATTTGGCTATCTGATAATTCCATGCGGTCACTATCCTCTCAAGAGTTGACTTAAAAAAACCAGATATCTAACAAAGCGCTAGATATCTACCTAGAATTGTTGACCAAAATGGCAGTGTTGTCGTCATCCTAAGGGCCAACCGTTACACACTGTCATAATTTCTTGATGCTTTGATAGGTCTACAGGCTTAAGCACCGGCTGTCGTCTAAACGACAGTCGATACTACTAAACGTGAGATATAAACTTATGAGAATAAACACCCTTTATCATTGAGATTTTAACCGTGAGTCACGTTATAAAAATAGCGGCTAGCTATTACAAATTACCCTTTAAACAAACCTTCTTATTAACATCAAATATGAAAAGCGTTCTTTCTTTAAGCTTGAGTTCAATCGCTATCAATATGGACAAAGGACAATTTGGCGCAAAAAAAACCGCGCCGTTACCCGCACAAGCAGAGAAGCACCAGCCATTATCAGCGCAGCAAAATCAAGCGTCGCGTACAGCCGTAGAAACCGTAGGGGCAGATGTTGGCTCGCAAAAATTAGACGCTAGCGATCGCACGCCCCCCAGCAGAGTCAGCCTAGATCGCAGGCTCATCCGGATTCAAAGAGACGTCTTAAAAATGGGCGCGCTAGTGGAGAACTCTTGCCTGCTCGCACGCGAAGCTCTCTGTCAGCGGAGCCTAGAAGCCGCTCAAAAAATTCCCATTCAGGACAAGCAGGTAGATGCCCTTTATCGTCAAATAGAAGTTGACTGCACAAATCTTTTAAATTTAGAAGCGCCCGTTACTCAAGATTTGCGAATGGTAAGCGCTTTTATGCAAATGGTGCGCGATATTGAACGCATTGGCGACTATACCAAAAGCATCGCTAACTCAGCGATTAAGCTGTTTCCTTACCCAGAGCATCCGTGTATGGGTGAGATTGAAACGATGCTCGATAGATGCCGGTCGATGGTGGCGCTGTGTTTGCGATCGCTCACCGAGCTAGATTCTGAAGCCGGACGCACGATTAAGCAAAAAGATGACGCCGTTGATGACGACTACGACAGGCTCTATAACCAACTGGTGAGCACACAGTGTAGCGAAGGGCCAATGGAGCCCATTATTTTGCTGGTATTAGTTATTCGCGCCCTTGAGCGCATTGCAGACCATGCGACGAACGTAGGTAAGCGAGTCACTTTTGTCGTGACCGGCGAACGCTTTTAAAAGGGTCTAGCCTTAAAATATAGAAGAAAAATTTGACAGTTCTCTACCTATTGCGGAACGATAAGAAGGTTGTGAATACCGCTTATTCCCATACAGTGAGAAATGCGGTGCGAATGTGACAACTCAGTTCTCAACATCTAAGTACAGAATCTAATACGGAGATAGCTTTAGAAAAAGCGCTAAAAGTTCGCAAATAAAACGATTAGATAAAAAGCATATTTATGCTTGCAAGCGCTACTTTTAAGATCCTGCCCTTAAGATTCCAGGTGCGGCGCTATACAAAACGTCAGACGCTAAGGCGCTTACCCGCTCGCACCTGCAACACCCTTCTGCTTAAAAATTTAGCGCTCTTTACCTACGGCTATCCTTTCTAGTAGCCGATGAACTAGTCGCTAACAAAAAGCAAAAGGTTCTCTTCAACGTTCAGTTCTCTTCGACATCTCAGGATTCAACTTAAGGATTCATCGCTACATGGAATTTTCGATTGCGTCACTTTTAGCCAATTTTTCAGATGATAAATTAGTCACCGTTAAAGCCTTAGAAAAGAAGCTGAACTGCACGGCAAACGACTGCTCTAAAGATTTGCAAATTGCCTTAGATGCGTTAGAACGTATCAATGTTTTAGAAAAATCTAGAGGAAAGTACCGCAAGCTTGAAGATGAGGATGTTGTAGAAGGCAAGCTGAGATGCTCTAGCAAGGGTTTTTGCTTTGCAATTCAAGATGAAGAAACGGCTGACGATATTTACGTGCGAGAGAGCCAGCTCAATACGGCCTGGAATGGCGATCGCGTGCTAGTACAGGTCACCAAAGACGGTAGCCGCCGCCGCAGCCCTGAAGGTGAAGTCAAGCTAATTTTGGAACGAGCCAACGCCTCGGTGCTCTCCAAGGTAAAAGCAGGCGATGAAGACCATAAATTTAAAGCCGTTCCGCTAGACGATCGGCTGTTATTTGAGCTTGACATCACTGAAACTGAAAAAGACCTTTCAGATTCGATTGATCATCTCATTCACGTTGAAATTACGCGCTATCCGCTTGCGCAAAATCCACCTCAGGGTAAAGTTGCACGGGTGTTAGGCAGCGATGCTGAAGACGCTGCTGATATTGACATCGTGTACTGCAAGCATGACCTGCCGCAGAACTTTCAAGAGGATGTATTTATTGCGGCGAGAGGCTTGCCTAATCGCGTCCGCAAAGCCGACACCAAAAACCGCATAGACTTGCGCAGTCAAAACGTCATCACCATCGACGGCCCCAATCCAAAAGCGATTGACGATGCGATTAGCCTAGATATTACCGATGATGGTCTACGCCGACTGGGTATTCACATCGCTGACGTGGCCCACTATGTACAGCCTAACGAGTCCATTGATCGGGAAGCTCGCAGGCGTGGAAGCGCGGTTTACTTAGGCGATGATGTCGTGTCAATGCTGCCGCCGCCGCTGCCGAATGCGCTGTGCTCGCTCGTGCCCGGAAAAGATCGGCTGGCTATTTCAGTGTTGATTACTATTGATGATGGCGGCCAGGTGCTGGAGTACGAAATTCAGCCAAGCGTGATTCAAGTAGAGCATCAGCTTGACTATGACCAGACACAGGGCATTTTGGCGCGTGAAGATGAAGAAGAGCTAGAGCGCCTGGGTATTGATGCCAATGATTTAGACGAGTTTGAACCCGTTTTTGATCTGATTGACAGCTTATTTCAGCTAGCTCAAGAAGTCAGACAGCATCGTCATGAGCGCGGTTCGTTTGAGCTGAGCTTGCCTGACCACGTATTTCCGTCTGAGGCTGAGGATTTGGCCACTTACCTTTCACCGAAGTTTCAATACGACGATGAAGGCAAGCTTGGGGCCATGGTCGTGTCGGCGAAGCTGCCTGCTCGGATTGTGGTCACTGAGTTTATGCTGCTGGTGAATCAGCTAGTGGCTAAGCATATTGTAGAGCTGGGTATTCCAGGGCTCTTTCGCATTCACCGCACGCCCGATTTGTCTGATGTGCAGGAATTAGTCAAGCTCGCAAATAATATGGAGCTGGATCTGAAGCTAGAGAATGAGGAGGATGTTAAGCCTTCTGACTATCGTCATTTTACTGAGCAGTTTGCGGCCTCTAGCTCCGAAAAGGTACTGACTTATTTGCTGTTGGCCACTCTAAAACCTGCTCTATATAGCAATCAGCCTGGGCCTCACTTCGGCCTTGCGATTGAAGATGCCTATACCCACTTTGCTTCACCGGTTCGGCGCTACCCTGATGTGCTGGTACAGCGGTTGTTACATGCGGTGTTTGATCATGGGCGCGATCGCAGATCCACTCGCTCAAAAGATCACGTAAACCTACGCCACAGCTCGTGCCATGGCAAAATCAACTGGAGCGTTTTGCCCCCTGCTGTGCAGCAGGAAATGGAAGATCAGCTATCGCGGGCGGCGATTAAGCTCACTGAGCGCGAGCGCATAGCACAGGATGCTGAATCTGATTTGGAAGGGCTGAAAAAAGCGGCCTTTATGCAGGCGCATACGGGTGAAGTGTTTCAGGGCCTGATTACCGGTGTACAGTCGTATGGCTTCTTTGTGGAGCTAGAAGAGCTGCTGGTCGAAGGTTTGGTTCACGTGAGTTCGTTGAAAGATGATTGGTATGAATATCGGTCGCGTCAGCAAAAGCTGGTGGGCCGTAAAAACCGACAGCAGTATCGGCTGGGCGATCGCGTAGAAGTACAGGTGAAAAGCGTGGACTACTACCGGCAGCAGATCGATTTGGTCGCAGTAGGCGGCGGTAGTGAAGCCGCTGAAGACGATGACGGCGGCGACGACTTTAACGTTGAAGAGGAATAATGGCTCAAAAGCCGGTCGTGTTAGGCGTGAGCGGGGCTTCTGGGTTGATATATCCGGTTAGAGCACTCAAACATCTGCTCAGTGCGGGCTATACCGTTGATTTGGTGGCCTCACGGGCTTCTCATCAGGTATGGCTCAAAGAAGACGGCATTCAGATGCCGACAAATCCTGAGCAGCAGGCGCTTTTTTGGCGTGAGCAAGCAGGGGTTGAGACTGGTGGAACGCTGCGATGCCATGCGTCTGGGAACGTGGGCGCAACCATTGCTAGCGGGTCTTTTAGGGCGCTGGGGATGATAGTGATGCCCTGTAGCATGAGCACGGTGGGGAAACTGGCAGCGGGCTTAAGCTCTGATTTGCTAGAGCGGGCGGCAGATGTACAGATTAAGGAGGGGCGATCGCTTGTCCTTGTCCCCCGCGAAACACCTTTAAGCCTGATTCACCTGCGCAATTTGACCACGCTAGCCGAAGCTGGCGCTAGAATCGTGCCCGCAATTCCGGCCTGGTACCACAAGCCACAGTCAATTAATGACCTTGTGGACTTTGTAGTCGCTAGAGCCCTGGATCAGCTTGCGATAGACTGTGTACCATTACGTAGATGGACAGGCGGTACTGACCCATGCCCCGACTGATAATCTTGCTGTTGATTGTTTTGGTAATGGCTGCTGTGGCCGTACAGAACCCCGGATCTTTGTCCCTGGTTGTTCTAGGTGGCTTTAGGACGCCGGAAATTCCGTTAGGCTTGATACTAGTAGCTGGCGCTGCTTTAGGAAGCTTGATTACGCTGATTCTGTATGGGCTGGTGGGCGCGCGCCGTCCGCCTGAAAGCAAGTATCGACCAATGGGTCAGCGGGTGCCCTATCCCAACAGTCCAGGCAGCACCACTCTACCGCCCTCTGGGCCAGCCTATCAGCCCGTTGAGAAGCCTTATAGCAGCACAAGCACTGCTGCTTTTGTGAGCGAGCCTAGTAGACCTCCAGATTCATCTTCTGAGGCAAGTGTTTCTGACCCTGTAGAACCTATAGCAGAGCCAGAATCTGCACCAGAACCACGCGCAGCTATTAGTAATCCTTTTGCGCAAAAAAAAAAGAATAAAAACCAGCGAAAGGACTCCGTAGAAGATAAAAAAATTGGGGACAACTGGGGCGATTTGAGGACGGCTGAGCAGCTTAATAGCTGGGAGGCAATCGGAGAATCTAACAAAGGCTCCGGCCGAGATGCAGGTAAGAAACCAGGATTATTTGACTCGATTGCCACAGGGATTGGGCTAGGCAGCGGGTTGCCTCAGTCTTCAGGCCAGATGGCTGATGATATAGCGGCAGGCTGGGACGAAAATTCGGCTCAAGCAGACAGAGATGGCGCACATAGTTACTACAGTTCAGATAGTTATCGTGCTGATGGCTACGATCTAGAGGGCTATGAAGAAGGCTATGAAGACGACCTCGACAGCGGCTGGGAAAATTCTGATAGCTATGGGAGTTCACCGCCTGCCATGGGATCGCAGGAGCGCCCTCAAAAACGTGTGTACAACGACGGCCTGTACGGTGATGAGGGGCCGTATCTAGATGCCGATAGCGATGAAGAAATTGGTTCAGATGGCGTTTATGAAGCGGACTATCGCGTTATTGAACCGCCTTCCAAACCATTGGATAACACCGCGAAAGGTCATTCGGAAGATGACGGAGACTACCATTCTTCTTAGATACTTTTGGATAGTCTCCAGGTACTTTTAGATGGTCAATACTAACGTTTCCATATCGGTAACCGGTCGAGTCAGATCTGGATTCATCGCTACTCTGGTAGAGTGCGCGTGCTCTATATCTAATTTTCACAATGGCTACGCCAGCTACATCCTCTGTTCAGAAACGCTATACCACCGGTAGCTGCACGCTTGATGTCGCCCTACAGCTATCGGCTTTGTCACAGTGGTATCCACAACCCATTGTGCAGGATTTGCAGTTTAAGTTATGGATGCAGCCGGTTGAAACGATTCAAGGCACTGTTCAAAACACTGTGGCTTTGCCGCGTTTGGTCGCTAAGGGCGATCGCGCAGCCCTGCAAGTCATTTCACAGTACCTATCGCAGAAGGTTCAGTCAGAGTTAGCGATCGCTCATCTCAGCAAAAGTGCACCACCGCCGCCTGCCCAGCCGCCTTTTTTACAGCTCACGCAGCCGCTTAGCTATCTACAGCTCTGTGATCTAACGATAGTGATGAATCAATGTGAGCAGGCTCATTTAATGTTGCCTGTTGCGATCGCATCAACGACACAAGAACTATCTCCATCTGCTGTTCAAGCAGCCAGCGACATCAATGACCGCAGTGACCATCGCCAAAGCGCCAATAACGTTATTTCCTTAGCAGCCTTTCGTCGCCGCCCAAAATTATGGGCCAGTTCAGCCGCTGCCGCACTATTAGCGGTTGGCCTCACCACTGCAGTATGGCAAAACAGTCAAAACAACCCGCAGCTCACAACAGCTACAGCACCCTCTGACTTTGAACAGACACCCTCGAATGCGGATCTCGCACTGCCAAAAGCTGCCTTGCCGAAAGATGCCGTTAAGATACCTGAAAGCGTCGAAGTGCCTCAACGCAACGTGCCACCTCAGATAGCTAAGTTAGAGCAAAATAATCCTCGCATCGAATCACAGGGAACTAAACCAAAAACACTCAATAGTGCAGAACCAGATTCCACGGTACCTCGCCCTAGCGCAGGAGTCTCCCCGCAGGTTATAGCAGTAGATCCTGGCGTTGAGACAGTCCAGCCACCCGCAGATACGATAGAGCAAAACATACCACAGCCGTCTTTAGAGACGGCTGAAACAGTGCCTAGATCACCTGTGGCGCAAGTACCTGAAGCAGAGGCTAGATCACTTTCTGAGCCATTAGAAGCAGCTATACCAAGTAGCGCCGCTCGGCGGGCTAGCCCAATACCAAGTGATATTGACAGCGATATGGGTGCTGTTATGGACGAAGGTACTGGCGCTAGCTCAACTCCGGCTAGTGAGATGATCACGCAGGCTCAGGCTTATTTTCAAAACCAGTGGGATGGTACTGACGTGGTGCTGGAAAATGCGTTGAGCTATACGATGAGCGTGTCTGACATGGGCAAGATCGTTAGATTTGAGGCAGAAGGAGCGGCCGCTGAGGGATATCGCGATCGCCTACAGCCGAAAGGACTTGTGGTTAATATGACTCCAGAGCGTTTGGAGGCGATCGCTGGCGTTATTTTCCGACTAAAAATTACGCCCGATGGGCAGGTTCAAATTGCGGAAGTGCTATAGGGCTTCAGTCTAGCCTTTGAACCGATCATTCGCCTTGCGACTAGCCCTCCGGCGTCGCTGCTGAATGAAGGCAACGGCTTTATCTGCGGGAAAGCCAACGACTGGCATCACTTGGGTGAGGCGATCGCGCTCTAGCTGGCGTAGCTCGGTATAGTCCACCTGATGGATACAGTTCACCGGGCAAGTGTCCATCGCCTCCTGAATTAATGCTTCCGAATCACCACCCTGACGCACGACCCTAGCTCGTCCATAGTCTGGCTCAATATAAAACGTATTTCGGGCCACATGCGCGCAATGGGTGCAGCCAATACAGGTAATCTCGTCAACATACACACCCTTTTGACGAAACTGCCCCCCTAGCTCAGGCTCTAATCCGCTTCTAGAAGGCGTATCTCTGAGCAAACCACCCAGCTCAGGCTCCATCCCCGTACGTCCATCCTGATTTTGCGAACTATCAACCATACTGCTCACCGCCTTATGCTAATTCAACCTAAATATACAAAAGACCTTAGTTAAATCAATCAACCAAGGTCTTCATTCAAACTAATAAAATTCAAACGGCCCCAACAGCAAACCAGACGCCTTACGCACTCCAGCGCTGAAGCACTAAGCGAACAGAACCATCTTTGTTTTCAACCTGCTCAGAAACTTGAAAGCCCTGAATTGCAGACTCATTGATAACTGTGTGGTAAGCATAGCGCTGTGTTACCTGATTCAAGAAACCGTCTACAGACAACGGCTGCTGCCAATACTGTAAGTCTGCTACTAGCTCGTAGTCACCCGACTCACTGCTGCGCTTAAAGCCTAAGTCATAGCCGTTTTCTTGCTCGATAACGACCTCAGCCGTTTCAGTTTTGCCCTGGTAGCCACGAACGGTTTTAGGGCCACTTTCCCAGCGAACGCCTGCATCATTTAGCGCTAGCTGCAAGGAAGAAAGGTTGCGGAGCTTAGTTTTTATTTGGCTAAAGTGAGACATTTTATCAAACCCGACTAGAGGAGCAAAAAGACTGTTGGCAGAGAGAGCAGAATTGAGAAGGGAGCTACAAAAAAGATAGCGACTGACGAAAGTTGTTAGTTGCCGCGTTACCAGTGACTAACACCTGATGAAACATTGGCCTGAGCCACGTTTGAGACTTGGCTGGTAACCGTTACAGGCTGAGCGTAATACTCAGAGGTGTTTTCCTGAGCCATTACCTCGCCTAGCTGCGCTTCAATAGCAGCAGTCACCGCAGCGCAAGAAGTCCCCACAATGCCCGTGACCGTTTCTTTAACGCGACCATCGGGATAAATTATAAATTCAAGCGTTTCCATAAGAGACCGTTGAAAGAAGCCTGACAGTGCTGTTTTTAATAGTAGTCAATGTCATTAAAATAAACTAGTTATATCGCAGCAAAACTTTACAATTATTCGTAGCGAATGAGAGTGACTACTCCTTTGTATATTAAGTCTCCCTTAACATTCCAGGTGAGTCAAGCAAGTTGGATCATCCATAGGGAGGAACTGCTGCGGTTTGGATGTAGAGATTTGGTGGTGCAGGCGCAAAGCATAATAAGAACTTTACATTGGCAATTTTTATGGCATCGCCCTATTTCGAGTTTGAGCAAGACTTTGTAGGTTCGCTGCGCTGCATTCCAATGAGCGTGCGCCATAGCTTGGATACTTGTGGCGTTAAGCTGAAGCTAGAGCACTGGAACCAGTTTGATCAGGCCGAACGGCAGGCTTTGGTCGATTGGGATTGCGATACCGCTGAGGCGGCTGAAGACTATCGAGAGCGTCTTCAAAGCCTTATTTTAGAAAAAAGTGGCTCGCCTGCGAAGACTTTAGAAGTTTCCACGTTGCCTGATTGGCAGAATACCTCAAAGATTCCGGCGCAGGTGGATGAAAAGTTTCAAGCGCAAAGTGTACCCTTGAGCGTGCAGCAGTGGGCTGAGCTAAGCGAACTTCAGCGATTTGCGCTGATTAAACTCAGCCGTCCTAGCCATGAAAATAACAACTTTTTACCGGCTGTTCGAGAGTTTGGACTCTTGCCTAGCTAGCAGCCCTTCAATCGTACAATCGCACTCACTTGCGCCTCTGCTTCCCGGCTATACTGCTTTAAGCCATTGGCACCGTTCCCCACTTAAGCCGAATTGATGACAGGATCTAGCCCTAGACCGCCCCGCAGCGTTAAGCGACGCCGAAGTAATAAGCCTGAATTGCCGATGGCTTTGGTCGGGACGCTGTTTGTAATTTATGTGCTGATTGGCTTGCTGCTGTCGATACCGGCACCGCCGATTTGGGTTTGGGTGCCTGCGGTGGTTGGGACGGTGCTGATGAGTTTGGGACTGAATCGTCCGGCGATCGCACCGGGGCAAAAGTCTGACTGGATGATGGGCTTATTTACTTATTTGGGGGCGCTGTTTTTAGTGGTGGTGTTAGCGATCTCAACCAATTATATTGGCGGCGGGCAAAACTTCAACAACATTCGTTTTTTCGTAGGCTTAGTGGCCCTAGCGCTACTGACGCTGCTAGCAGTTGTTTTGACGGCAGCAGCAGCAATTGTAAATGCACAAACAGGAGAGCACCTACGGCGAACAATGGACTACAACCGCAGCTTAACGACCGTGATCGGAACCTGTTTGGCAGGCACTTGTATTGGCGGGCTCGCTGGCTTTTTAACGCTAGCGCTAGCGGTTCGTAGTTAGGTTCGGTGAGCTGAGGAAGGACTATGTACGCCATTGATTTTGGAACTAGCAATACGGTGGTGACCCGCTGGAACGCCGCGACTGAGCAGCCTGAAACGCTATCGTTACCGGCACTATCAACACAAATGAAAGGCAATCCGCCGCTGGTGCCAAGCCTGGTTTATGTAGAGAAAGCGGCGCTCTTGGCCGCAGAGATGGTAGCGATCGCAGGACAGTCCGTACGCGATCGCGGTTTCGATTTCTCTACAGACCCTCGTTTTTTCCGTAACTTCAAACGCGGCATCGGCACGCCCATGCAAGGGTTTATTCCCGAGCTAGACGGGCAGACGCTTTCATTTGAGCAGATTGGTAGCTGCTTTTTACGTCAGGTTATCGGGCAGCTAAAAGCCCAAGATCCTGATCTCAATTCTCTGGTATTTACGGTACCGGTAGATAGCTTTGAGGCCTATCGTCTGTGGCTTACTGAGATGTGTCAGTCGTTAGATATTGAGCAGGTGCGGTTATTAGATGAACCCACAGCGGCGGCTTTGGGCTATCAGCTCAGACCTGACCAACGAACGCTTCTGGTGGTCGATTTTGGCGGTGGCACGCTGGATTTTTCTCTGGTGCAGCCGGCCTCGATGGCGGCGAAGCCGGTCGGATTTTTGCTGAAGTGGGGCAAGAAGTCGCTGCCTACGACACCAGGTATCGAGCCGGGTGCTGGACAAAAGGCAAAAACCGTCAGGGTGCTGGCAAAAGCAGGCGAGAACTTAGGCGGGGCAGATATTGACCGCTGGCTAGTTGAGTACTTTGCGCAGGTTCAAGACCTGCCGATTACGCCGGTTACGCTGCGGCTAGTTGAAAAGCTGAAAATAGCACTTTCAGGTAGTCATACGGCTTCAGAGGCTTATTTTGATGAGGAAACGCTGGATAGCTATGAGCTTGAGCTGGATCGCGATCGCTTTGAAAAAATCCTCACAGAACAAGGCTTTTTCAATCGGCTAGACAGTCGCTTAGAGCAGGTGCTTCAGCAGGCCCAGCGTCAAAATATTAGTAAGCCAAATATCGATGCTGTATTGTTAGTGGGCGGAAGCGCTCAAATTCCGGCCGTGCAAGACTGGGTAGCACGTCATTTTGAGCCTGAGAAAATTAAGGGCGATCGCCCCTTTGAAGCCGTTGCTCAAGGCGCGCTTAGCCTGGGTAACACGCAGCTACAGGACTTTTTGTATCACAGCTACGGCGTTCGTTACTGGAACCGGCAAACCAACGCCCACGACTGGCACCCAATTATTCCACAGGGGCAGGCGTACCCTACGACAGCGCCGATTGAGCTGTTTTTGGGCGCGTCCAGTGAAGCGCAGCCTAGCATTGAGCTGATTTTAGGTGAAATAGGTGAGGAAAAAGTAGCAACCGAAGTGTACTTTGAAGGCGATCAGCTAGTGACTAGGCAGGCAACTGTAAGAAAAAATGGCACCCCTAGCGCGGCAGTGAAAGCGCTGAATGATAAAGAGGGTGCCCGGACGGTTGCAAATCTGATGCCACCTGGATTTCCAGGGAGCGATCGCATCCGCATTCTGCTCAGCATTGACGACAAACGCTTTTTAAGAATTACCGTAGAAGACTTGCTGACGACTAACACCCTCATGAGCGAGCAGGTTGTTATCCAGCTTCAATAATTTTTAGAGAATGCATAAAAGACGTTAGAGAACGCTTAAGGTGCATTGTCTTCGAGAGTACTAGGTTCTTCTTTTTCTAATTGAGGTTCGTTCAGCTCATCCAGTACTTTTTGACTTGCTTTACCCGCATCCGCCTCTAGTCTGAGCACCATGAACGCCTGAGTCAGCATCAGCACCACTAAAAACAAAATACCCGACACAATAAAGCTCATCCGAGTCGAAGGAATGCTTTGACCCAACGCATAGAGCGCGAAAGAGAATATCGCAGCTACAAACATTTTAGAAACTAGCGGCATTAAGAGCGCCGACCAGCACAACGCCATCAGAATGGCCGTAAAGTAAACCGCTAGCAGCAGCAGATGAACCCGGCTAGCGTAGATGGCCTGCATACTGGATTTGGAGCGAGCAAACGGCAAAGCGGCTGGATTACTCGTCGCGCTGAGGCCATCTAGTAGGACAAACAGCAGTGATGGCAATAAGCAAATTGCAACGACTAGCCACTGAGATGGCAAAAAGAAAGCGCGGCCTAAGTCGCCGGCAGTATCAGCCGGGAGAACAATTGCACCCACTGCAATACTGCAAAGCACACCGACTAAAAGCGATATAGATACTAAGAAAGCATCAATGCCTAAAGACCTGCGAACCGCGACTTTAAAGTCTCTTTTTAGATCTCTGGGCTGAAGATCTTTGGGCTGAGCCGCAGCAGGTGCAAAGCCTGACATGGGTTCAGCCGATATATCAACGGTTTGGGGAGAGGATCGTCTCATGGCTAAAGCACCTATTGCGAATGTTATTGCGAATGGGCGACCACTGTTGTTGGCCGTGCATCTGGAAAAACAGGATCGGTACAGAAAATAAATCTGTTTCCAAAAGCTGTACAGACGAGCCACAGCTAGTAACTGAGTAGTAAGTAGATGACTTAATCTTTGATCGCAGTTCGGCTTTTAAAGAGCTGATACAGCAGAAGATCCAAAACCCGACGAATTGCCCTGATTACACTACAAATAGCAACCTCTACGTAGGTTTGTCAGGGTTCAACGCGAAGTTCACAAAGACTATATGTTTTGAGTAGCCTACGTCCGTAAATCTTTGCCACTCGCTGATAACTAACTTAACTGCGTGCTTCTCGATACTTTCTATCGGCGGTTTATTCGCAGTGTATTTACGGAAGTTTCGCCAAGACACGTTTGACAGAGACTTATAGTGATGGGAATCTGCGCTACAGTCTTCTACTGATCCATCGCTTCCTCTACACACCCTCTTTTGGAGAGCACCTGTGAGCCCGACCGATACACATACAAGCCCATCAGCCAATTTCAATGACATGACGCTTTTGTCTGAGCGTGCGCCGAACCGTGCTGAGTCAAACCAGCACACCGGTTGGAATATTGAAGAGAGTGAGGAGCTGTACCGGATTAAGGGATGGGGTGAGCCTTATTTTTCGATTAATGCAGATGGCAATGTTACGGTGTCACCTCAGGGCGATCGCGGCGGCTCTTTAGACTTGCACAAGCTGGTAGAAGGCTTAAAGCAGCGGGACTTTCAGCTACCTATGCTGATTCGTTTTTCAGAGATATTGGAAGATCGGCTGGAGCGGATTAATGCTTGCTTTGCCAAGGCGATCGCCCGATACAGCTATGAGGGAGTCTACCAGGGTGTATTCCCGGTCAAATGTAATCAGCAGCGCCATATTATTGAAGATTTGGTGCGCTTTGGTAAGTCGTATCAGTTTGGACTAGAGGCGGGAACAAAGCCGGAACTGATGATTGCGATGGCGAACTTAAATACGCCTGGTGCGCTGATTATTTGTAATGGCTATAAGGATGACTCGTATATTGAAACGGCGATGCTAGGCCAGCGCCTGGGACAAAAGACGATTATTGTTTTAGAGCAGGTTGAAGAAGTGGATGTGGCGATCGCAGCCAGCCAGCGGCTCGGCATACAACCTGTCCTCGGCGTGCGGGCAAAACTCGCGGCCAAAGGCTCCGGACGCTGGGGCGACAGTGCCGGCGACAGGGCTAAATTTGGCCTGAGCATTCCTGAAATTATCACCGTAGTTGAAAAATTAGAAGCCGCCGATATGCTGCCCTGCTTGCAGCTCATGCACTTCCATATTGGCTCTCAAATTTCAGCAATTAGCACAATTAAAGAGGCGCTGCGAGAGGCCTGCCAAATTTATGTAGAGCTAGTTAAACTTGGTGCGCCCATGGGCTACTTGGATGTAGGCGGCGGCTTAGGTGTCGATTATGACGGCTCAAAAACCAGCTCTCAGGGTTCTAAAAACTACAGCATTCAGAACTACGCGAACGATGTAGTCGCTGAGGTGAAAGATGCCTGTAGCGCTAGAGAGATTGCGATGCCAATTTTGGTGAGTGAAAGTGGACGCGCGATCGCCTCCCATCAATCCGTCCTCGTCTTCGATATCCTGGGCACCAGTGAAGCAAGCTACAGCGAACCTGAAGCTTACAAAGATGGCGAGCATCGGCTCGTCAAAGAGCTATGGGACGTATACAGCTCTGTAAACGCCGAAAACTACCAGGAGGCCTTTAACGACGCCGTACAGTTCAAGCAAGAAGCGGCTGGTCTGTTCAACTTCAGCTACTTGCGCCTGGCCGAACGCGCTCGCGTAGAGCGGCTATATTGGGCCTGCTGCAAAAAAATCGTCACCTTGCTACGCAATCAAGACTACGTACCCGAGGAACTAGAGCACCTGGAAAAAAGCATGGCGTCTATTTACTACGCCAACATGTCCCTCTTCCAGTCGGCGCTAGATAGCTGGGCGATTGAACAACTTTTCCCGGTTATGCCAATCCATCGGCTCAATGAAGAGCCTACGCAAAGAGCAACGCTCGCGGATCTTACCTGTGACAGCGACGGTAAAATCGCTCGATTTATTGGTGCCAAAGGTCAAAAGGAAGTGCTTGAGCTGCATTCACTTAAGTCTGGTGAGCCCTACTATCTGGGCATGTTTTTGATGGGTGCGTATCAGGAAACGCTTGGTAATTTGCACAACCTCTTTGGCAATACAAACACCGTGCATATTCATTTGGCCTCTAAAGCCAAATCTCAGCAGGGCTATACCATTGAGCACGTTGTGCGCGGCAATACAACAGACGAGGTACTCACGCAGGTACAGTACAGCCCAGAAGCCATGATTGAACAAATTCGTCGTCGCTCAGAGCAAGCGCTTCAGGCGGGGCAAATCACTATTGAAGAAGCGCGTAAGCTGATGGCCAACTATAAAGCGAGCATGGACTGCTACACGTATTTAGCAGAATCCTAAGGTAAACTCTTAACTCTCGTCAGCCGGTGAAAGCGCCAGACGAAAATAATACCGCCGACCGCAATGCCCGTGTACTGACCAATCCACAAGCCAACTGCGCCCCAGCCTGCAATAAAGCACAGCGCGTAGCCACTGGTAAGACCAATGCCCCAGTAGGCTAGTGCGCTCATAATCATAGGCACCCGCGTGTCTTGTAAGCCATATAGGGCGCTCATGGCAACGCGCTGAATGCCGTCTACCATTTGAGCGAATACGGATACGAGCAGTAGGTTCATAGCAAGGGCGATGACGGGTTCGTTTTGGGGATTTTGCAGATTTATAAAGAGGCCGATGACGGCATAGCGAGAGAGGAATAGAGCGATCGCGCCAAAAAACAAAAAGATGATTGCAGTGGCGATCGCCACATACCCGGCTCGCCGAGCCCCAACTAAGTCACCTTTGCCTAGCCACAACCCCACCCGAGTCGTCACCGCAAAAGACATCCCCAGCGGCACCATAAAAATCATTGCCATCGTCTGAAACGCAATTTGATGTGCCGCCAGCACTTCAGTGCCTAAGCTACCGGCCATGTAGCCAACCGCTGAGAACATGCCAATCTCCAACGCTAGCGTGATTGTAATGGGCAAGCCAATAGACAGCAGCCTTCGCAAAATCACCAGATCTAGCTGATGCGACCTCCTCCAAAATGGATACTGGCTGAGCTGAGGATGGCGCAGAATGTAGGCAAATAACAAACCAAACATCAGCCACAGGCTAATGCTGCTGCCTAGCCCCAAGCCCGCGAGCGCCATCCGAGGAAAGCCGAGCTTGCCAAAGCCCAATACATAGTTCAGCGACACGTTGCAAACCGTGCCAATAACAACAATCGCGGTGATGACGTTTGCAATTGAAAAGGCGGATAGATAGCCTCTGAGCATAGCAAACCCCAACGCTGGAAAGATGCCTGCTGCGATCCATCTAAAATACTGTTGAGCAAGATCAACTACAACATCTGGTTGCTGTAACCAGGTTAAAATGGGCGTTGTCTGCCAGCAAAATACTCCCAGTGGCAGCGTTAGTAGCAGCGATAGCCATAGGCCCTGTCTAGCCATCTGAGCAATCCGGGTCTGTTGGTTGGCACCATAAGCCTCAGCCGCTAAAACCCCTACCGACATCACGAAGCCGCTGATCACAGTTAGCAGCATATGAAACGTGGTAGAGGCAAGGCCACCCGCCGCTAGGGTCTGAGTATTTAAATGGCCCATCATAATAGTGTCGATAAAGCCGACTGAAAACTGAGCTAGCTGCGCTGTAGCGAGTGGAATGGCTAAATTTAGGAATGCCTTGGCTTCTGATGTGATGCCGCTCTGATTGGCTTTGGCCCGAAACGATTTTATCTGATTCACTCACTTACCTTGGCAACGGCACCGCTGCGCCTAGAATCGCCCGCGCCTTGAAGATTTCCTGTTTCATCTACGCCGACTGAATGGACGCCACCAAAAAACATATTGGACTGCTGCCACTGAAGCACGCGATCGGTTCCTAGCTGCGCTTGTTCAAACGTCGCCGCCGCACCTTCTAATCCGGGTTCTAAATGAAGTACGCCATTTTCCCAGTGCAGCCGCGAAGCTTCTACAGCCTTTGCCAGTGGCATCTGAAAGTCCACAATGTTAGAAATAACCTGTAAAATTGCCGTGCGAATCCGATTAGATCCGCCAGAGCCCAGCGCTAGCTGCGGTTTACCGTCTTTGAGAATAATGGTGGGCGACATCATAGACGACATCCGCTGATTCGTGGGCCACTGGTTGAAGCCGTTGGGGTTGAGGTCTTCTTCTCCTAGCATGTTGTTCATCATAATTTGGGTGCCCGGAACTACGTAGGCGGAGCCTTCTCCGTTGGAGGTGGTGACGCTAGCAGCATTGCCTTCGCTATCCATCACGCTGATATGCGTCGTGCTGCCCCATCGGTTCAGGCCTTGACTAGCGAGGGCTTTAAGGGGCTGAGCGTATTTCTCTATGAGATCAGGGGCGATGAACTTTTCGGCAATGGCAGGAGAGAATAGGGCTTTGTCTAGATGCGATCGCCTAGCCTCATTTGTCCATCGCATTGCCTGCGACAACAACATTACGTGCTCTGGTGAACCGGGTTTCATTCGCGCTAAATCAAACTTGTCCAACAGCTCTAGACCAAAAGCGATCAGCGAGCCGCCTGCGCTCGGTGGTGGATTGGTAAGCATTTGAACGCCGCGATAGTGGATAGAAAGTGGCGATCGCTCAATCACTTCATACGTCTGAAAATCTTCCATTTGCAAAAAACCGCCGCTTTCTCGACATTCACGCACCGTTTTCTGGGCAATCTCGCCTTCATAAAACGCTTTGAGCGCTTCGGTATCGCCCAAGCTCGCTAAATGCTCCAGGGTATCGGCAAATAAAGGTAGGTGGAGGCGATCGCCCGCTTTCAATCTCGTCTCCTGCGGCGCATAAATCTCTTTTGCCCTTGCTGTCGCCACCAAAATAGGCTCTAACAGTTCATAGCAGTACGCCTGAAAATCACTCACGGCGAGGCCATTGCGCCCGCAAGTCACCGCAGGCTCGGCGACCACACTCAGCGGCAACCGGCCCAGCCTTTTGTGCACCTTCAGCAAGCCCGCAAACACGCCGGGCACCGCCATCGAAGCGAGTCCGATATGAAACTCCTGCACCGCATCGCCAAAGTTAGCCTCAATCGGGTAAAAGTCTGGCTGCTGGCACTTTGGCCATTCCAACTGACGATTGCTTGGGGTCTGTGTGAAAAAATCAAATAGCGTATCTTGGCGATCGCGCGCGCTATGCGCCAGCAAAAAGCCGCCTCCCCCCAACGACGTTAGTGTTGGCTCTGCCACACAGGCCATAAAGGTCGCCGCCACTGCTGCATCAAAGGCATTGCCGCCTTCTTGCAAAATAATCCTGCCGGCCTCAGCCGTTTTTTCGTGCCCTGCCGAAACCACACCCGCCATAAGCACTCTTCCTTTTTTTTTGCCTTCTTTTTTAGAAGCAGCGACTGAATTTAGCCCCTATGAACTCTACCAAATCAGGCACAATCACTGACATCCTTATACGCTAAAATAGTACATAAGATCTACTTTGCTTTTGAATAGTTTCCTGCAAAGTGGGTAACAATTTAGAGTGAAGGGCTGTTCTCAAAAAGGAATCTTACGCCAAATGGCTATTATTGCACTCAAGGCTTGGTATCTCAGTACTTATGAGCCTATCCGCGACGTAGAGAATCGGCCCCATGATTTGCGGCTGGCTAAAAATAGCTTGCTTAAATCGGCGCTGCGAGCTGATTTTTTGGAGCCTGCTGAAGAGGTGAAGGTAGCTGAGTGGTTTCAGCGGTATTTGGAGGGCGATCGCGTTGAGTTTTATATCGAAGGCAGCGGAACGTATGCGATCGCCAATATCGATTTGATCAGTCACGAAATCTACTTCGCCAAGCAAGACTCACTCTCCAACCTAGATCCCACTATTTTTCTCAGCTATCAAACCGAGTACCCCGACTCCAGCGATCTGCTTCGCGAAGAGATAGAAGCCTTTATTAAAAAGTTCAACAGCAAGTCTCGGCTCTCTATTTCACTAGTAGAGTCGCATCGGTTGAGCCAAGGCGCGGTAAAAATTAACAGCAGTTTGACGCGACAGATTAGGCGATCGCTACTCTACATCGCAGACTGCACGCCCATATTAGGCATTGACGGCACTCCTCCTCAGCTTGTGCCCAGTCCCAAGGTATGCGTAGAAATGGGCTATGCCCTACAGTGCAAGCGCTCAGAGCAAATCCTCTTATCCCAGATGGAGCGCTCAGACTTACCAGGCCAATTTCCCTTTGATACGCCCGCGCATAACCGCATCAGTTTTGCAAAAAAAAGTGAGCTACACAAAGAACTTCCGCAGCTATTACAAGAACGGTTACAGCGCTTTAGTCTGGTCTGATTTTCTTCAGACCTGAGAGTTTTCGCAGCCATCAACCAATACTAATTCCATTCATGTGAAAATTTAGGTTGTTCAGATGCCCAGAACCCCCAGCGAATATATCGTTCACATTGCCTTCGATGGTGGACACAAAGAAGAAGTCCGCTTCACCACTATCCAGGACTTTCAGAAGTGGTACAGCGACAAGCTCATGCCAAAGGCAACTGCTGAAGAATTTATCAACGTGCCGATTCCCAAAATCAATCCTGGCGAGTACATGGTCATTCGCCCCTCTCGCGTGGCCTGCATTCGCGTAGAGCCTGTCTTTAATTCCAGCGTAGAAAGGTATTAGCCAGCATCTGTATTGCGAATACTTTTTAGCCGTAAGTGGTTCATTGGATCACTTACGGCTTTTTGTTGTGAGTGGTTATGTTTGTGCGATTGTGACAGCAAATTATCCTGAACCCCGAAGATACTCAGTCGAATCATCAAGCCCTAAAATTCATGGGGTAGATTTTGGGTCACTCCTTTGCAAATCTCTCCGCGTAGTTCTGTTCTGGCTTTGGCTAAGTTCTCTTTGGTGGGTGCTGCGATCGCCCTCTCCCTATCCAAAGGGTTTAGCCGCGCAGACACCCTTTTGCCAGAAGTGACGCCGCCACCGCTGACCCTGTTGAACAATGACGATGCGCAAGCGCTACCGTTTTTTGAGACAGCATTTGAGACGGCATTTACGGAAGGCGATCGCCAAGCCCTACTCGCCGCTATTGACAATAGCCTTGCCTACCTTCGTACTCCAAAGGCTATTGCCGATTACAAAGACTATCCCGTAGAAGGCGTTACCTACCACCGCGTGCGGCGTAGCCTGTATCGCTTTCGTACCTTGGTACTGATCAGTCAGTCGGCTGAAGCGTTACAGAGTGCGATCGCGCAAGAATTCAACATCTACAAATCAGTCGGCCAGGACGGCGAAGGCACCGTGGCTTTTACCGGCTACTTTGAGCCCACCTATACCGCGAGCCGCACGCCTAACGAAATCTACCGCTACCCCATATACAAAAGCCCATCCGATTTAGACCAGTGGACAGAACCCTACCCGACTCGACTAGCACTAGAAGGCGCAGATGGATTGCAGGCGAGTCAAGGGCCGCTAGCAGGCTTAGAACTCGCCTGGTTGCCCGACAGGCTAGAAGCATTTTTAATTCAGGTACAGGGCTCAGCCCGACTAGAAATGACCGACGGCAGCACGCTATCAGTCGGATACGACGGTCGCACCGACTACCCGTACATCAGCATGGGTCGAGCCCTTATTGACGACGGCATCATCCTCGAAGATGAGCTAACACTCCCTGTTCTAATGGAATATTTTGAGCAAAACCCTGATGCTTTAGACAGCTATTTGCCGCGCAACAATCGCTTTGTATTCTTTAGAGAAACCAATGGCGCACCGGCCACGGGCAGTCTAGGATTTCCCGTTACGGCGGGGCGCTCTATTGCCACTGACAAATCGATTATGCCGCCCGGCGCCTTAGCGCTGATTAACTTACCGCTACCGCAAAGAAACCAAAGCGGTGAACTTGTCGTGACAAATACAAGTCGGCTGGTTTTAGATCAAGATACTGGCGGCGCAATTAAAGGGGCAGGGCGCGTTGATCTGTTTGTCGGTACGGGCTCCGAGGCTGGAGAAGTCGCTGGACTCATTAATGACGCTGGCACGCTGTATTATCTCCTGCTCAAAGAGTAGAGCGAATAATTATAAAAATTTGATGATCTGCAAAGTTTTTTAAGTAGATAGATAAATGGATGGTTGGCCTCAGACCATCAAAAGTAGGTACATCAGTATTTTCTCTATATTACAGGGCGATATTTGTCACTTTCTATATCAGAAAGTCCGTAACTTCACATAAACAATCGATGAACTTCATGTAATATTTATAGCAATGCAGGTGAGATAAATTACCTATCTCCTTTGAATTAGCCGTTGGTATCTATCAAGAATGGAGTCTATGTGATTTGTAGCTATAGACCTGCCTTCATTGATTCTTTATCTGTCTTGATTTTTAAGGACACTGAATAACCGTGCCCAAACCCTGTAGCAGACCGCTGACGCCAAATCCTTTTGAAACGTACCGAGATCCGGTTACGGGTCGTTGGTCGGTGAAATATCCAGATAGCCAGTTGTCATCTGAGACGGATCTGATCAAAGCTAAGTCTTCTGCCATTGTGAAGACCGATGATGCACTGAAGCGATTTCCGCTGGTCGAGGCGACACCTGCTCGCAGACGTTGGGGAAACCCTTCGCGAACGAAAGTAGCTTGAGATTTTTTCCCAGAGCGGGCGATCGCCCTAATTAAAAAACAGCAAGATCCACACCCCTAGTAAGGCGATCGCTGCGCCAAACGTCGCTCTCCAGCTAATGCGATCGCCCAGCAAAGCCACCATCGGCAGCACAAATAATGGGCTCGTTGCCAGCAGCGCCTGCGCAATCCCCGCAGCGGTATACTTCAGCGCGATCTGCTGTAGCCAAATGCCCAGGTACGTAGCAAAAAATGATGCCGTTGCAATCCCCAACAGTAAAGAAGGCGTTTTTAAATCAGCTAGGCTTTGCTGCCAGCGCGATCGCCAGTCACTGCGATCAAAGCTTTCGAGCGGCTTCATATAAGGTTTTGCTGTTGACTGATAATCGCCTAGCCGATGCGGCTGAATGATTGCCAACACACCCATAAAAACCAGGCCTGCAAACAGTCTGATTAGGCTGCTCCACAAGGGGGCCACGACCGTGCCATCTAACGCCGAACGAGAGAGCACCGCGCCAGCCGCCTGACAAAACACCGCTAGCAATGCAAATTTTATGCCCGCGCCCTGCTGCGTATGGTCTGTACCCGGAGTGCGTTCGCTGACGACCCAGGCGATGCCAATTAGCGTCAGTAGAATGCCGATGATCGACGTTGTAGAGAGCTGCTCTGACAGGAATATCCAGGCGAGTATGGCCGTAACAGGCGGGGCTAGCGTTTCTAAAAGTAAGGCCTTGCGAGCCCCTAGCGTATTGATGGCTGAAAAATAGGCAGTGTCGCCTAACCCGATGCCAACCGCACCGCTGAAGATTAGGAGAATGGCTGCATCAGTTGGTAAAGATAGTGTGAAGCTAGCATCTGAAACGGTTTGTTGAATGGCGAGGGTGATGGACAGGAAGGCGATCGCAAACAATCCCTTCACAATATTAAGCACCAGCGGCGCGAGCTGCCTGCCTAGTTTGCCAAACATCAGCGTGGATGCCGCCCACAAAAACGCCGCCGTCAGCGCGGCTGCTTCTCCTACAAACCCACTGCCATTCGCTACCGCCCAGCCCATAATCGCCCTAAAATGACAAAAAGCCTGATCATCATCGCTTAACTATCACTTAACTAAAAGAGCCCCTTGCCGGATAAAGCCGGATAAATATGTCCGCTAACACACTTGCACCTACTACCACTGAGCTATCCACGCCATTATGCCTATCTGATGAACTGCGACCTGAACGGTTAGCGACTACGCTAGCGCGCCTGAGCACCCCGCTTCACATCGGCGATGTCGTGGTCAACAGCCGCGTGCTGCAATCGCCTTTATCGGGCGTGACCGACAAAGTATTTCGCCGGCTCGTACGTCGCTATGCCCCTGAGTCGATGATGTACACCGAAATGGTGAGCGCTGCTGAACTCAAGCATTTACGCCAGCTCCCCGAAGTAATGGACATCGATCCAAACGAGCGTCCTATTAGTATTCAGCTATTTGATCGTCGGCCCGACTTTCTCGCTGAAGCTGCCCGTAAAGCCGTCGATCAGGGCGCGGACACCATTGATATCAATATGGGCTGTCCTGTCAATAAGATTACGAAAAACGGCGGCGGTTCCTCTTTACTCCGCGATCCTGGTACCGCTGTTCAAATTGTTGAAGCCGTCTGCGCGGCGGTAGCAGTCCCTGTGACGGTAAAGACGCGAATTGGCTGGGATGACGAGGCCATTAATGCCGTTGAGTTTGGCCAAGCAATGGAGGCCGCTGGAGCGCAAATGCTAACGCTGCACGGACGCACCCGAGCACAAGGGTATAACGGCACCGCTCGCTGGGACTGGATTGCCAAGGTGAAAGCTGCGCTGACCATTCCGGTGATTGCCAACGGGGATATTTTTTCGGTAGATTCGGCGGTGCGGTGCTTGGCGCAAACAGGCGCTGACGGCATTATGTGCTCGCGGGGGACGCTGGGCTATCCGTACTTGGTGGGAGAAATTGATCACTTTCTAAAGACGGGCGATCGCCTCTCCAAACCCGGCCCTATCGAAAAACTAGAATGCGCTCGTGAGCACTTGATTATGCTGTGGGACTACAAAGGCATTCGAGGGATTCGTCAGGCCAGAAAGCACATGGCCTGGTACGCCAAGGACTTTGCGGGCGCGGCTGAACTGCGCGATCGCCTTTATCAAACAGAATCGGTTGAACAAGGATGCCAGCTACTTGACGAAGCGATCGCCCTTTTAAAAGAAACCAGCTCAAAGAAATAGGCTGCTTCCAAACCGATAAATCGTCTACACCTATCACTCTAGTCTTCTAAAATCTGCAAAAATACAAGAAGGACGGTTTTACACCAAAGCCGACCGTTCCACAAGCGTGTTATAACCATTACCTAAGCGTGCACTTGTCGGAAATACCACCTGCTCGCAGGCCTCAAGCATCGCTTGGGTCGCCATTTGGCAACTGTTTTCACCCGTCGTTAGAAATTCCTCAACCGCTATGACTTCTTACGCTAGCTACACCTCGCCCCGAGCCGACATTGGTGAATTGCGTCGGCTAAGAAGCCTACTCCCGCCCGAGCTGCAAAGCTGGGTAACGGTAGAACCTGCAACCGATGTGGCACCACCTTTAATCACCTGTGAAGAGCTAGGCCGCGACCAAGTAGAGGTTCAAATCGATTTGACAAAGTGGGAGCAGCTTGCCATTGACCAGCGCAATCTGCTGTTTTGGCACGAGGTGGCTCGCGTCCAAAGTGACACCATTCCGCGCGATGGCTGGGAAATGGCGGCGCTCGCGATTGGTCTAGGTGGCGCAGTCGGCGAGCTGTGGGTACAAGACGGACTGCTATTGCTTTTGGCCATGGGTTTATGTGGCGTCTCTGGCTGGCGGCTGTATAAGCGCAATAACGGTCAAAAAACGCTGCAAGAAGCGATTACGGCTGATGAAAAAGCAATTTCGATTGCGACTCGATTTGGCTATACGCTACCTAACGCTTACAAAAGTTTGGGCAGTGCTTTGAAAACGTTGATTGAGCAGACGCCTAAGAAAAAACAGCGCGATCGCTACATTCGCAGACTAGAAGCTCTGAAAAAAAGCGCCAATCGTGCGAAGCAGCAGGTTAGATCCAGCAACGAATCACGTCCTTCCTATTAAAACGAAATCCGAATTAACGCAACCTCAATCATTGCAATCGTTAATCATAAGAGCCTCAGGACAGTTTTGTTGTCCCGAGGCTTTTTAAATGGCTTACCTCATATCAAATGAGTGCTTGAACAATGGCATCTACTAAATCCACTGCTCCCGGCTCAATGAGCCGATAGCCGATGTGAGCGTCATTAAGCATCGCCTGCTGACGCGATCGCGCTGCCTCATCTTGCGAGCCCACCACCAGTAGCGGCACCCCCTTTCTCGATCTATAAACGTTCATATACTGCAACGCCAGCTCAAAAGTGCCCGGTGTGAAGCTTGGATTGAGCTGACGGTCATACTCAAACTTGCTCAGCATGAGCTGAAAAGAAAATACCTTCTGAGGATCAAACGGAGGCGCGTTTGGAACAGACTTTGCTCTAAACGTAGCCACCATCTTTTCAAAAGGAATGTCAATCTCTATCCAAGTGTCGGCAACCGTATCAAAACTATAGATATACGCCGGAGAATCCCAGCCATCACTGTTACGCGAAATAAACTTATACCGCTGCCCGTCTCCTTTTATTCGCAGCCGCAGCCCTTGCCAGCCCTCAAAATTGAACGGAGGATCAAAATTCTTCTCACGGTTCGCTCAAAATTAGACAAGGTTGAATAAATTACCCGGAAAGAGATAGATAGATGTCGTCCGCAGCCCTCAACAACTGCAAAATGCGCTGCTGTCGTTCAGATAAGGCAGAGAGAAAATA